>NZ_JBIRPD010000022.1:0-163069 GCF_044332485.1 Streptomyces sp. NPDC017056
CCTGCGCGATTTGGCACAACCGCACCATCGGCGCACCCACCACCAGGTCACTGACCGCCTACGACCACTAAGCCACATCGGAACTACTCGTCTAGGTCCGGCGCTTCGTCAAAGTATCGATTGGCGACTCGTGGATCTTCCAGAAGGCCAACCCAGCTCGATTCCGAATTATTCATAGTATAATTTCCTGTCAACTGCGGGGAGTTCGCTAAACCGCATGCTATCCACCTTTCCTGCGTAGAGGTGCTTCTCGCGATCCGGCCCGGTACCGGGGGCCCGGAAAGCACTGATCCTGTCCACCGTAAGGGAATCGCTGCTGGTGAAGGTGAGGTTCACCCCTTCACCAGTGACGGCGACGTTGATGCGCCGACGCTCCAGGGCCGTCATGGTCACATCTGCAGTGACCGGAGGTTTCCACTGGTGCATGGAGACGTCCTCGACGGCCAGAAACTTCAGGTGGAACTGGAGTCGATCACACCCCTCTTCCGCCCATTCAGGCAGCGGAAAGTCAGGAAAAACGGGAAGATCCAGCCGCAGGATGATCGTGGGACCGTACCGGTCGAAATGAACGGATCTCAGAGTGATTTTTTCAAGCGTAGGCAGCTCCCGGTAAAACTTTTCGATCTTTTCCTTGTTGCGTAGCAGTTCACCCCAGGTTCGGGTCATAGTAATAGTGCTCCTCGCATCCCTCATAGTTTGAATTTCGTGTGTCTTCGATTGGGCGCATGTGAATATGCGGGCGCTGATAGCCATTTTCGCCCGGCTCGCGGTGCCCCGTCCAGTGATTCTGGAATACCACGAAATCTCCGCGGTCGTTCAGGTGGGTTTCTTCCGGGAAGTAGATCGGGTTGTGTTCTTTGTCGAACAGCTGCTTGCTTCCTTGCCACTCGGGCGTTGTTGCCGGCACCCAGTCATCTACAGCTACCGGTTCTTGCCCCCAAGGGTCCCCGGCATCGCGAAATGCCTTTTTCTTGGCCTCCTCCAGGCTGGGATCATCGGGACACGACTCCAGGCCCAGCGGGTCCGCCCAGGACAACGGGTTGACTACATAGGCATGGTGGTTGGGAGCCGCACGAAGGCCGAGCGGGTCCGGACTCAGGTATGAAGCGGTGTCGGGCGAGTAGTACCGGAAGTAGTTGTATCGCAGCCCTGACTCTTCGTCGTGGTACTGGCCGGGGAACCGCAGTGGGCAGTCCACCGCGCCTCTCGCCGGGAAAGGGGAGCTCCCCATACGGTTGGGGGAACGGCGCAATCCGGCAGGTTGAGGGCTTGAGGCGGCGCCTCCGGGGCATGGGCGGCCGCTTGTTTCGCGGCGAGATGGGTTGCGCCGCCTGGCGCTGGCCGACGGCCCCGCCCCGCCGCCCGGGGTGCGCAAGACGGGCGCCCTCGATGCGGGGCCGGACTCCCTGGAACGGATCGCCGAAGCAATCCGTTCCGGCGAGATCACGGTTCCGACCGCGGCGACCTACCCAGTTGAGCAGATCCGCGAAGCCGTGACGACACAAGCCCAGAGACATGTCCACAGCAAAATCGTGATCACGCTGTAAACCGGCACAAGTACGGACAGCGGGCCACGCGGCGCGATGGCCGCTGAGCCGGCCTTCGGCCAGGCCTGTGCACCGAATCGCAAGCTGTGCGATGGCCCAGTGGGCGCGTGGACTTCCCACACCGGAACTTGCGCGGTCCGCGCGTACTGCAGCCGGATCGGCTGGGACAAGGGCAAGGACCATGTCGGCGCCCAGCTCGGTCATCTGCCGGTTCAGGCGTTCGGCGGTCCGACAGAACGTCGTCCGGACTGCCCGCTGTACGCGGTGTTCCGGGCCGTCAGCGGGTTAACCGGGCCCGCAAGTTTCCCAGTCGGGAGCATGCCCCTCGTCGCTGTGCCCGGCGAACCGTGCTCAGACAGCCATCTGAGTACCGAGGGCGCAGTCCAGCACGTGTACGAACACGAGGGGAGGACGTGATGCCGTACAGCTGGGTGACGTCGAGCCAGCCGGTCTTTAACGACGCGGTCAGCAGGCCGTAGTACGACCCGTGGGCTGGCCCGAGGACCAGGAAGCGAAGGGGCGCGACCGCCGCGGCGGCCCTACTACGGCCAGCTCGGGATACGCCGCAGTCAGGCGCTCCGTCACCGCCTGGCCGAACGGCTTCATCTGAATCGACCAGGCCGGTGTCAGGCACCCGCCTCACGCCACCAGGCGTCCAGCTTGGACGGTTCCGGGGAACCACACCCGGGTGGAGGCTCGCATATAGTCCGCCTACCTCGCCAACCAGCAGCGCAACCCGGGCATTGCCCGCCGGGAAAGGAGACGTCCCATGCTCGCCGTCGTTCTGGCCGTCACCGTCCTCGCCGCAGGTGTCCTGATCGCCAAGGCAATCGGAATCTTCTTCACCAGAAGAGTCTTTCTGGCCTCCGGGCTCGTCGGAAACTTGCTGGAGGCCGCACTCCTGCTCGCCAGCACGGGCTGGCTGGTCAATTTCTACGGCGCCGCCAGCGTGTTCGCGGACGAGGGCGAGGCCGTCTCCTTTTTGCCCGTCCGCCAAGTCCGCGACACCGGTCACGGCGTCATCGACCTGGTGTCCGAGTGGATCGCACCGACCGTGACCGTACTGTTCACGGCAAGCGGTATCTGCCTCGTCGCCGTAGTCGGGGCAATACTGCGGCACCGCGGCCACCGGCAATCACTGCTTTGAACTGATCGAGACGGCCGTGGCCCAGCACCCCGCCCTGGTCCACCACCGGGTGCTGTACGGGCCGCCGCGGCACCGAGCGCTCGCCGACCATCTGGTGCGGCTGCTGGAGTTGCGGGATCCGTGGGCGCACCGCAACGGCGGCAAGACGCTGCACATCGAGCTCGTCGAGCCCCCGGAGGCGCTGGAGTGCTTCTTCGTCGCCACTGAGACGCTGAAGCAGGGCCGCCCTGGACCCGGCGAAGTTGGCTGCGTCGGGTAGACGCCTCACTAGTGTTGTGACCGCATAGGTTCGCCGGTGTGAGCCTTGCGGGATGATCACCTCATGAGTGAGATCGTGTTGATGTCGGACCCGAGGGTCGCTGCCATACCCGTTGCGGAATGCGGTGAGCGTCTCGTGGATGTCCGACGTGGTGACTCGTTACTGGTCGATGTGCGCAAGCAGGATCCAGACGGTGCCTTCGCGCATCTGCGGGAAGGTGTGCTGGAGCGGCTGCACAAGGCCCAGTCGATGCTTTCGCCGGGCTTGAGACTACTGTTCGTCGAGGGATACCGGCCTCCTGCCCTTCAGCGGGATTACTTCGAGGAGTACGCCGGTCAGCTGCAAGCCGTCCACCCTGAGTGGTCCTCCACGCAGGTCCACGCGGCGGCGAGCCGGTATGTGTCACCGCCCGAGATCGCACCGCACAGCGCCGGGGCAGCCGTCGATCTCACCCTGGCCGACGCAGGCGGGCACGAGCTGGATCTGGGCACGCGGATGGACGCAGACCCTGAGGAGAGCGAGGGCGCCTGCTACACCGATGCTGCCAACATCAGTGAGAAGGCCCGCGCCAACCGGAAGCTGCTGGGCGCTGTGCTCACGGCTGCGGGGCTGGTGAACTACCCCACGGAGTGGTGGCACTGGTCCTTCGGGGACCGCTACTGGGCTCTGATCACGGGGAAGGCCGCGGCCCTCTACGGCCCGAAGGAGATCGACTCGCACGGCTGACCGGCCCGCCGCTGCCGGACTGACCGGTCACACGACGGCGAGGTCAGGGCACCCGCCACAACGGACGCCTTTCTCGCTGCGGACGCCGGCACGTTCACGTCCCGGCTCGCCCGGCCCGCGGCAGCTGATCACCGTGGTGGAAGCTGCGACCGCCGACGCCCCGGTGCAGGTGCCACCGAGAACGGCCCTCTGTCTGCGTGGCGGACCGTTCAGCTTTCTGGCGCGCCGGGCGCGTCGTACGTCGTTCGTGGACCAGTGCTGCACCGCCACGTCCTCAGGTTGAGGTGAGTAGCCGGTCTCAGGCGGGGCCGCGTCGCGCCTCTACGCCCCCCACCATGCCCCTCCCCCACCGCTGCGGCCAGTGTGTTCACCATGCCGCCTCCTCCGCAGCCGCATTCAAGCAGAACAGCGGATGACGGCCAGACGACGATTCCTGCGTCCGGTGCTGGTCCTTGCTGGCGCGCTGCTTGTTGCCGCCGCGTCCGGGGCCGCGCCGCACTGTGGCTAAGACGTCATCTCATTTGGCGATTCTGCGGTAGCAGATGAGGGTGCAGGCGATGCTGGTGAAGGCGAGGAAGTGTGCGGCTTTGCGTTCATAGCGTCGATGGAGGCGGCGGCAGCCGGCGAGCCAGGACGGACATGGTGCGTTCAATGGTCCAGCGGTGGCGGCCGAGTCGCTTTGAGGTCTCGATGCCTTTCCGGGCGATGCGGTGGGTGATACCTCGTCGGCGTAACCATCGCCGCAGGTGGTCGTAGTCGTAGCCCTTGTCACCGTGGAGCTTGCCCGGCCTGCGTCGCCGGGGCCCACGGCGGGAGCGGATCGGCGGTATGCCCTTGACCAGGGGAATCAGGGCTTGGCTGTCGTGCAGGTTGGCCGCGGAAATACCGACGGACAGGGGCAGACCGGTCCGCTCGGTGAGCAAATGGATCTTCGAGCCGAACTTGCCCCGGTCCACAGGATTCGGGCCTGTCAGGTCCCCCTTTTCAGGGCCCGCATGTTCACCGAGTCGATCGCACAGCGGGACCAGTCCAGCTCACCACGGCAGCCCAGCTCATCGAGGACCAGGCGATGGAGCCTGGCCCATACCCGCGCCTTCGTCCACTCCGCAAAACGCCGGTGGGCTGTGGCCCCGGACGGCCCGAAGTAGGCGGAAGGTAACTGCTGCCACGTACAGCCCGACGTGGCCACGAACACGATCGCTGCCAGCACCTCCCGATCACCGTGCCGGCGCCGCCCACCGCCCTGCGGCCGCGACGGCGCCTCCGGCACCACACGCTGGAACAGCTCCCACAACTCATCCGGCACCAGCCGCTCAACGATCCCCACCACGCCGACAGCCTACCGAGGCCACCAAATGAGATGACGTCTAAGGAGGCCGCTCGCACCGGACGCCAGCGCGTACGCCACCGCCTGCAGCAGCAGGGGTGGAAGCTGATCAGCGAAGTCGACGGGCACATGTGGTCCCAGTACGAGCATCCGGACAGCGGCCAGACAGTCGGCGTCAACTGGTACCGAACTACCGGGGTGCTCACCATCACCGTCCGCGCTCCGTGCGGCAAGCTCCCGTCCGGCTTCGACGAGCGTCGGTGGCGCAACGCTCCCGACGCCGCCGGCATCGGGCGGTGAGCGCAGACACCGGGGTGCCGGCAGGCCCGCGCCGCGGGCTCCGCCGTCTGGCCTCCTACAGTTGCTCCCCCCTGCCGGCTGGTTTCGGAGGATGCGTCCCGCCACCGTCCCTGATGTCCTGATCGCAGGTTCGCGGGTCGTAGGACCGGTCATTGGGGATCAACAGCACTCCGGCAACCTGCCCAGGGTGCTCGACGGTGAGCCAGTCATCGCCGGTGCGGGTGCGGTCCGGCTGCTGCCGTGCCTGGCCGGAGTAGATCGTCTGACAGTCCAAGGCCACGCGCTTCTTATCGACCGCGCAGGCCTGCACTGCGGGGCCGGATGTCTCGCTGGTGCCGTCGAAGCGGTAGGTGAAGTGGACCTGGTCGCCGGCGGAGGGCTCCTGCGGGTGGGGCTCCAGGCGCCAGTCAACGACTTCGGCGGTGACGCCGGGGCGCTGCCCGTACGTGTCCTCGACCTGCACTCTCACCCTGGCCTCACCGCGCTTCGCCGTCGTGTCGGTGCAAATCCAGGAGGAAGAGCAGCCGGACAGGGCGAGAATCACCAGAGCCAACGGGGCACCGGCAAGTACCCGTCGAGGAAACACTGAGCAGACCTCCGGTCGGGATGGGGCGAAGCAGTGTATCCCGGGCCTGGCAGCTGCGGGTGAGGGCGGCGAGCGCCTGCGGCAGTGAAACCGAAACGCAGAGGAGCTCTGTGCACCAAGCAGGCGCAGACAGCATCACGATGCAGCTGACTCACCAAGTGAAGCACTGTCTAGAGCAACTGCATTGGGGCTGGCAGCCCCCGGGAGTCAGCCGACCAGGCCCGTGCGTACCGGACCCACCCCGCGCCACGTCCATCCCGCTCTCAGGACCGCGTCGCGCAGGAGGTCCTTCCTCTCCGCACCGACGAAGCGGAAATCCTCCTCTGTCTCAAGTCCGCCGTCGGCCCCCGCCCGGCCGTCCAGCGCCGGGATACCGTCCGCCACCAGGTCGGCACTCTTCGGGAACCGCTGCGCCCCACGTACGGCACCTCCGGCCCGTTGAGCCCGAGCAGCGCCGCCCGCACCTCTTCAGCAGACCGCGGCACGGCACACCTGGCCGGACGCTTGGTGCCGGTCAGTCTGTCGCGAAAACCCATCGGGCGAATCTGCGGATGCCGGGTAACTCAACGCAAGGTCCCCACGCGGGAGCGGCGGACCGGCTCCGACACAGCGGTGGACGCCGGCTGCGCTGGAGCCTGCCCCAGGTCTGCTTCGGTCTTTGATACAGGGTGGCTGAACTCCAATCCACGGGCGCAGCGCTGCTGATGAGCGATGTGAGTACAAGTACTCATGTCTGCACCTGAACTGACAACGTATGTCGATTGTTGTCGCGCATCGCGGGGATCAGAACGGCGGGGCATGGAGATAGACAAGGAAAGCACACAGGCGGCGTTTGCGTCGCGCCAAGCGATGACCTCTTTGACGCCAATCAGAAGAGAACGGACACGACGGGACACAGTGACTGCTGGAAATGTGACGGGCATCCTTGAGGGATCCTTCAGGATGAGAAAGCTGCTGCTTAAGGGCATGAAGAGGTCAAGCGTGCCACATACCCCTTATCCCGCTCGGCCGCGACGTGCAGGTGCCCTCTTCGTCCTGTTGTCCATGGTGGCTGCGGTCACACTGACCGGATGTTCAGGAATGAGCGCCCCGGGAAGAGAAGCTGGCCCCCCGCCGGACAGCCGAGAAGTCTCTGCCGCAAAGAGTGAAGCGCAGAGCATTTCCATCGAGATCCTTAGCATCATCGGTCTGCGTGGCAAGACCAGCAAACCTGGGCCGGGTGTCGCCGTGTGCGGGGACAGGGATCCGGGTAAGTTCTATGCAATTCACCACCATTGGTCCTTGACGGGTGTGCCGGTGAGCTACATGAAGAAAGCCATGAAACGGCTCAGGGAGGGCTTGCCCGGAAAGGACTGGGCAATCACCAGCTACGGCCCGGACAGCAGCCCAAGCAAGAGCCTTGAACTGACCGCAGACTCCGTGAAGGAGAAGTACTCGGTCAGTATTCGGCTCCTGGACGGGACTGGACGGACCGAGCCCGGCGCTCCCACGGCACTGATCTACGTGGATCTGACCTCGGCGTGTTTCCAGGCCCCGAAGGGGAAGACCGTACACGAATACTGACTCCACGTGCGCTATCAGGCACAGCATGCCCAGCCCTTGGGGCCCGCGGGCCCTTCCCACCACCACGCTGCACCGAACCAGCCCCGCAGCCCCATGCCGGGCTCGAGCAGGCCCACCGGGCGTCAACCCGGTGGTTCTCTTCGGGCAGAGGCGGCCCGTCACGAGCGCCGGAGATCAGCGCTCCGCAGCCCCTCTCAGCCTGTGAGCGATCTCCAGATCCGCATGGAGCGCACTGAGCCTGACCAGGTCACGCTGGTCGTCAAGTACGACGACATGAGGCTTACTGCCGACGATGCCAGCTCGGTCGCCTGAAGGGCGTTTTGGGCCCTTGGTCCGGAACTATGCTGCGGCCCGGCATGGTGAGCCGAGCAGGGCGCCGTCGATGAGTTCATCCTCGTCGGGCACAGTAAGCGACCTGGGGCGCACTCGGAGCGTCAGATCGGTATTCCTCTCCTAGATACAGGCACGATTCATGGGATGAAAGAGCTTTACACGGAGCGCGAGCCATGCACGCCGGGGAAGGGGTCGGCGGACCGCAGCGCCTGAATGTCCAAGTATCCGCCTGAGGGGATTCAAGTTTCTCGTAGCGTCGAGTACGAGTAAATCGAGGAATCAAAAAATGCGGCAACTATCAGATGAAGTAATACCTTGACGGAATCAACCAAAAAAGAAGTAGATATTGACCTCATGACGCCGCTTCCGATGAGGTGGCGAGTATCAATAGCTAGCACGCGACAGGATGGAATATGGCACGCCTCACCACCCGTTCGTTGATGGAGTCGGCATTCCCCCCGGAAGAGCTCGTGACGTTGCGGGAAGAGAACCTGTCGGAAGAATTCGAGGAAACGTCCCGGTCAATACTGACCAGCGTCGGCCTTCCGGATGACCGGAGCTCTTTCTTCTTCGTCGACGGGCGACTTACCAACGAGGAGCCTGTCGGCGAGTTCTCCCGCTGTGCGGAGCTCCCCTACTTCTCGCAGTACCGGGACATGCCCGAGGGCTGGGGGAACTGGCTGGTGATCGGGGGCATGTACGAAGACGGCGTGGTGCTGGATCCGGTGTCTGGGGCGGTGTACTGCCTGCCGGACGGCGAGTACACGGCACGAACACTGAACCAGAACCTCGACTCCTTCGTCTACTTCCTGTACTTGTTGCAGTCCGAGCGTCCCAACTATGACTTCTCGGTGTCGGAAGACGTCGATCACTCGGAGGATGTGGCGGTGTCCCTCAGGGAACGGATGATTCGCGTCGATCCGCGTCCTTTCGAGGGGGTGGAGCCAGCGTGGTCGGAGGACTTCGACTGGGACGCCGAAGACGCTCCAGCACTGCCCGCGTGGGATCGTGTGCTCTGGGACGTTCACGAGTCGGTTGGCTAGGCGGATTTACCCATGACAATCCCGGAGAATGCCGTGCGCTGCTTCACGGCTGAGGACGTCTTTGATGACGCCAGCGAACTCCCGAGCGTGCAGCAAATCGCGGACATCGCGGTTCCTCTCCAGGTGGGGCCGTGCTTCGAAACGCTCGCGACGAGCCAGTCCAGTTGCACGCGTACGCGGAGCTCGTCGGGCGCCGGGTGGTGCACGAGAACACCCGGGCGTGGGCGCGTCTGGGTCGGACCGCGGGTTCGAAATCTGCGTCGACCAGGACGGGTCCGCGCGTGCGGTGCTGCTGGGCTTGGACGAGGTGGTGCGTTCGGTGAACTCGACGCATGAGGCTTTCGCGTAGCCGCTCGAAGTGCTGGATCAGGCCTTGCGGACGATCCTCACCGTGGACAGTCCGCAAGCCGCCAAGACCGCGTTCGAGCAGTTGGAGCAGCGGCTGTGGGCCATCGACGCAACCGCGTTCGCCGAGCGGGAGAACTGGTGACCGCTGGTGCTCGACGACATCACGGACACGGCGAGCACCGAATGGTTCGCGGCCTTCGAGGTCGTCAACGTCCGAGGTGAGAAGCAGATCTTCACGGAGCCCGGAAGCGTCGGAATCCATCCTGAGGAGAAGCTGTGGCGGAAGCTACGACAGGCCGGCGTGGAGCCGGAACGGGTGCTGAGGATCCACACGGAGCTGGAGGCGTGCTTCATGCCCAGCCACTACTGCTCACTGTGGCTGGGTGAGGTGTTCCCTGACGCGCAGTTCACGTACAACTTCCCGTACGGAGAGAGCGCCGACTCACGGGCCGAAAGCATCCAGCAGCTGCGAGTGGCCGCTGCTGAGCAGCCGCCACAGTAACGCCACGGGCAAGGAAGAGGGAGAGGGAAACGCGGCCACTGTCTTTCCGGCGCCGGACATTTCCGCTTGACTGCACGTCGAGGGCGCCCGACAAGCAGCAACTGTTCGACTGGGCCGTCAATGCCGACGCAGACCACCCGCCAGTGTCTCTGGTGCGCGGCGCGAGAGGCAGCGGCAAGAGCCGTCTCCTGGTCTGGTTCTTGGCGGGAGCATCCGCCGTCGGCCGCCCTGGTGTGACGGTCCATGCCACCGTCCCGGCCGACCGGCCGACCGGCCGACCGGCTGCCCGGCTGCCCGGCTGCCCGGCTGCCCGGCTGCCCGGCTGCCCGCGGACGCGTTAGCCTGGGATCTCGGCCGGCAGCGGGGCTACGGACCGCTGCCCCGGACCGTCTGCTGAACCGGGTCGCCGGCGACCAGCGGCCGACGCTTGTCATCGTGCCTGACCTGCACCGAGCCGGACCCGGCGTGCCCGATCTGCCTCCAGCCGATCCGGTGACGCTCGTCACCGAGTTGCTCGGGTCCCTGCCGGCGCTCCCCCACGTTCGAGCCGCGGTCGAAGTCGGCAACTCGGGTCTGCTTGCTGATCACCCTGCTGAGGTCATCGAGGTGGAGCCGACCGCCGGTCGCCAACCGGTCGGCGAGGTGTTCATCGGGTTCGTGACTCTCATGGCGGCCGTACCGAGGACTACCGGCGGGCGACCCGACTGGGCGCAGGCTCCCGTTGACGTCCGCGAGCGTGTGCTCGACCGGGCGCTTCACGAAACGGGCGGTCAGTCGACCGCAGCAGACCAGCAGCTGCTGATCGACCCTGGCTTCCACGTCTACGGGCCGACCTGTGCCCTCACGGCCGCGATGGACGACGAACGCCTCCCGCTGCCTGCCGGGGCCCGCCGCATCTGGCGCCGGCAGCGCCCCAGCTCACCGCGACCGATCACAGCCCGGCCGAGCCCGCTGCGCTGCTGCACGCCGCAGCACTCGGTGACAACGGCCGCCTCGCCGCTTACCTCCGTCCCTTCACCGAACAGCGTTCCTGGACGCAACCATCTGAGTACAACACGGCTCCCCAGCTGGCGCCCAGTGCCTCCTTCAGGGGGCCGACAGTCAGCTGCTGGTCGCTGATCCGCTGGGAGGACTGCGCCTTGTCGCTCCAGAAACAGGGCAGCGTACAGGATCGCTACCCTCGCTGACTGGCATTCGCCCCGCGGGCGTGGCCGGGCCCGGCGCTGACACGCCCTTGGTGCTCGGCGATGACGGTGCTCCGCAAGCGGTGGCGGCCGATACGGAAGGGGCAGCCGCCACAGTGCTCGGGCACATCGTCGCCCACCACCGTCCATTTGTGGTCCCTGACCGCGTACGCGCCCACGCCGCGAAGCTACCGCCTTCACACCGTTCCGGCCACAGCCCTCACCTATCTGCGGCTGCCAGTCTTGGCTCCCCAGCCGTGTACAGGTGAACGTCCTCAGGCATTGGTACGCGGGTCATGAGCGGGCCTCGTGAGGTCGCAGGATCGCCCCTGCGGAAGACGGGTTGGCTCAGGAGTTCCGCTCATCGCTGCCCGGCTCGCCGCGCGGCCCGGAGCGTACCGTGCTTCGCACGACAGCCTCTTTGAAGGCCGCCGCGGCGCGTCCTGTCAGGACGATTCTGCGCGGGCGGTCGTCGGCGTGGGTGAACTGGACGACACCGTCACGACGGCCAAGGCTGATGTTGGTGAAGGCGTAACCGATCCGAACGGGCCCTGGTTCCCGATCCGCCAACCGAGCCGCAATGACATCGGCCACGCCCCGGCCCATGGGCAGGGCTGCCTGGCAGGACATTCGGCTCGATGCCCCGCCCACCGACAGCCCGGCAGCCGCATCGCCGACGGCGTACACCTCAGGGTGCGAGACCGAGCGCAAAGTGGCGTCGACGAGCACCCGGCCGCTCTCATCCGTGGCGATGCCTGCCGCGCGGGCCAGTTCCGGCGCACGGAACCCGGTGCTCCACACAACGGCGTCAGCGGCGAACGACGTGCCATCGCGGGTGTCCAAGCCGTCCTCCCGCACCGCTGCGACGACGGTCTGCGGATGCACCGAGACGCCCAGTCGGTCGAGAGCGCGCCGCAGGTGGGTCCGGGCACGCGGCGCGAGCCCGGCACCAACGTCATCGGCACCGGTGAACAGCCGGACCCTCAGGTCGGGGTAGCTCTCGGCCAGTTCCGAGGCGGTTTCCAGCCCGGTCAGCCCTCCGCCGACCACCGCGATAGTGCCGCCGGACGCCATCTCGGCAACTCTGTGCCGCAACCGCGTCGCCTGCTCAGGACCGGCGACAGAGTACGCGTGCTCGACTGCCCCCGGAACATCGTCGAGCCGCGCCTGGCTGCCCACCGCGTACACCAGGGTGTCGTAGCCGATCGTGCGGGGCGCGACGTCCGTACACACAGTCCGGCCAGTGGTGTCGATCGCAGTCACGTGTCCGACAACCAGTTGGACTGGTGTACCGCTGAGCTGTTGGCGCAACGGCAGCTCCGTCCAACGCTGCCCGGCGGCGAGCTGGTGGAGCCGGACCCGTTCCACGAACCGGTCCGAGGCATTGACCAGCGTGACGGTGACATCGTTGCGGCGCAGCTTGCGGGCGAGGCGCTTGGCCGCCAGCAGACCGGCGTAGCCGGCACCTACGACAACGAGGCGATGACTCATAGCATGACTTCCTCTGTGACTACGGGGACTACGGGCGGCTTCGGCGCCGCCTCGGACAATCGGCCATCACTCATCGGTGTCAGGATCTGGCCACTGCAACCGCCCAGGCGATGTACAGGATGTTCATGACTAGCCGGGCCACCGCACCGGCCGGCCGCTCCAGCCGCCGGGGCCGGTCCGGCCGCGCGCGACGCAGCGCGTCTACGTGGGACGTCAGGTAACAGGTGATCAGGGCGGCGGCGGCCCAGCCCCCGGCCAGTCTGCTGCACGGAACCAGCACCAGCGCACCCACCACGACCTCCGCCGCCCCGCTGACGGCCACGAGGAGCCGCTCCCGGCGCAGCCATGCGGGTATCAGCATGCGGAAGTAGCCGGGGACCAGAAAATGCATGACCCCCGTGACGAGCAGGAATACCGCCAAGGCGGCGGCAGCGGTAGCGTGCATGGCACGATGATCCGTTCACCTCGCGCCTGGGCGCTTGAACAAAACGATCGCCGCATCGTCTTCGCCTCCGGCACCGAGGCGACGATGTTCGCCGAGTCCCGTCCGTTCAGCGTCTCCCAACACCAACTGCCCGCGTGGAAAGCCGTGCTGCCGATCGGCGGCCACGCCCAGCTCCTCCAGCCGGGACGGCCCATGGTGGCGGCGTCCGGGCTGATCGTTCCGCCCCAGCTGGCCCATGCCTGTGCGGCGACCTCGCCCTACATCGCCCTGTTCATCGACCCATGGCTGCTGCCTTCCGGCCCGGAGCCGATACGGCTCGGTGCAGGCGAGGTCCGCCGCCTGCTCGCCGCGCTCGGCACCACCGATTCCCACGGCCCCGACACCGGCGTGGACCTGACCGCCGGGTATGCCGAGCTGCGGACACTCGCCGGGCACCCGGCCCCGCTCGATCCGAGAGTGGCCCACGCTGTCCACCTGTGCACGTCGCTCGATCCGGACATGCCCATCACCTCCATCGCCGACGAGGTCGGCCTGTCGGCCCCGCGGCTGCGCGCCCTGGTACGCCAGGACGTGGGAATCGCGCTCACCCGCTTGCGCCGATGGGGCCGGCTCCGTACCGCGATCGCCGACCTGCCGGATTCGACTGCCGCCCTGGCCGCAGCCACCGCAGGCTTCGCCGACCAGGCCCACCTCACCCGCACTGCGCGGGACTTCATCGGACGCACACCCGCCTCTCTGCAACGCGCTGAAGGGTAAGGCGCCATTGACAGGCTGTCGCACCCCGTAGCCCTGAGAGCTGCGACGGCCCCGGGTCTCCATCTGTGCTCGACCAACTTCACAGTGGGGACGCATAGCTGTACCTGCCAGGGCCGCACTCAGGTGTACGCCGACAAGGCGTGACCGCGTCCGCGAGATCGAGAACGGCGATAAAGACGTACACGAGTTCGCTCCACTCACCGAGGCGGAACGCGTGCGGGCCCTGGCCCGCCTGCTGGTTTCATGAAAGTCGATGTTGTCGATGTCTATCGGGAGGCCAATGTCGGTCCCCGGGCGGGCCGCGGCCGTGCGCGGGCGAGCCAGTACGCGTCCGCGGCACCGGACCACCAAGGCCCGGAGGCTGCCGGACGTGCCAGAGACCATGACGACGCAGACGCAGCCCAGCAAGGACGGCGCTGAGGCGGTGGTGCCGACCGAGGCGCCGGAGCCGACCAAGCCGGGCGTGATCCGCCTGTGCGATCCGGCGGAGGATCGGGCGCGGGTGGGCCGGCACCGTACCGGCGGCTCCAACGCGGTGGGCCGCCGGCGCGCGGACGTCCGCCTGCTGGTCGACATCAACGAGCCGGACAGCGACGGCACGTGCCAGGTCACCGGCCGGGTCCGGGGCACAGCGCACCACCGCGACAGCGAGAGCGGCGACGCCCCCTGGAAACATACCGGCACCTACCGGGCGCAGGACTGGCTCAGTCTGCTGCGTCGCGGCATCAACGACCACTTCACCATCGTGGTCGAAGAACGGGAGAACTTCCGTGACGATCCGGGCCTGCAGCCGGACGTCCTGGTGACGCTGTTCGCCAAGGTGAATGCGGACCGGCTCAGCGCCTACACCTTCTAATGGATCTTCGGTGCCGATGAACGCATCGGCAGCAGCCTGCTGGCCGGCGCCTGCGTCCACGGCCGCCAGGTGCTGTTCGTTCCGCGTCGATGAAGGGCCTGAGGTGCAGCACCCTGCGCCATCCGCACACCGGCCGCCATCACAGCACCGGAGACCGCCGCGTCATCGGGCACCATCCGGAATCCTTCGCCGAGATCACCATCGCCGCGCCTCGGCGACCGAGACCGAGGTCAGCGCCGAGGTCGCCGCCTCCCGGAATGTGGGCCTCGTCCGGGACCCCAACGCCACCGACATCCGCGTCACCAGCGCCCTGGAGCGGTACAACGCCCACGAAGACCACCGGCGGACCGCAGCTTCTCACCACCACACGATCCAGACGGTCCACAAGCCCCTCGGCGACCTCAACTCCAGCGGACAGATCACCCACGCCGTGCCCACCGATGAACTCAACCCCTACCGCTACGTCTGGGGCTGCACCGACGCCAGCCTGCAGACCAAGCTGCTACAAAGGGCCGTCGTTCCCATCTACACCCGCATCACCTGACACCGCCACCCGCGCCCGCCACCCCGTCCGCGGCTCCACTCCCCCGCCCCGCCACCACCTGGCACGGTCCCTGGGTGGGCATCGAATTGGGGGACGGCACCAGCACGCCCATTCCCGCCGATCGAGTGGGAGCTGCGGCGGCGGGCGGCTCAGCAGGCGGTGGACGAAGCGAGACTGACGAGACGTATTGGTCCGTCCGGCAACCGCGGCCGAGACTAGCATCGCGCAGGAGCTCTACCGCGGCATCGCTGCCCTGCAGGCCGCCTGGGATACCCGGGACCAGCTGCCACCGCTCGCCCCAGGCTGCGCCTGCTGGTTGAGGTTGGCCAACTCGTACGGCCCCTCGCCGATCCGGACACCGGCTCCGAGGACGTGGAACAGCATCTGCACGAGGCCATGGAAGCCGTAGCCGTCACCTGCACCGCCTCCAATACCCGATTAACCGCCCTGGAGGCCCCACCTCCGACGCCGCAGCGTCAATGGTCGAGATAGCTGGGAAGTCCTGGCACAGTTCGAGCAGGAACTGCACCCTCCCGGTGAAACGGAAGGGACGTGCTGGTGGGATGACCAGGGCGCAGTGAGTGTGCTGTCCCAGATGCGAGAAGGACTGCTTGCCCCGCTCCTCCCCTCCTGAGAAGCCTCGGCCGTTGATCAGGTAGTGAGTGTCCCGTCCGGGGCGCGCCGGATGCCCGCGTAGACCCGCACCCGTGCGCCGGGCTCCCCGGGTCAGGCCACGGCTGTGACGGTCCGCTGGACCACCACAGGGAACACACGGCCTGCACGGGGCTGCGGACGCGATCTCCTCGTCATCAGCCACCATCTCTACCGCGCTCAGGCCCGCCCGGCGAAGTGCGCCTCGCTGATCGCCTTCATACACAGGCAGACCGCCGGGACGGCCCGGTGGTTCGGCCCACGGCAGGAGATCACTCGAACGGGCAGCAAGCAGCCACGTGCCGACGGCGGCGTGCCGCCAGTCCGGTCGCGCTCCAGGATGGCTGCCCGACGCTGGAGCCATAGGACGCTCCACGCCGATGGACCACAAGTCCGCCGACTGGGAGGAGCGAGTCCCTGCTGCCGGCGTCCGGGCATGCCTCCGAGAGATCGGGGCCCGGCAGCGCATCGTCGTCAGTAATCCCGATCACCGCCCGTCCGCGCTGACCGGCGGTTCCGGCCACCTGCACAATGCCGGCGGCCCAGGCCGCCAGGGCGGGGCTGCCGTGTCTCGGCACCCGCCCTTCACGCACCAGGCTGGGACAGCGTCATCGCCTATGCCAAGCTCGTGGATCGCAGTCTCCACAGGCCAGGCTCCCGGCGGGGTGAGGCGCTGGTCGACGTGGACCTGCCTGCGGCTGTACTGACTGCGCGTACCGGCACCCTCGTTGGCTCAGTCGTTCCATCGTTTGCGTGCGGACGCGGCCAGTCCGGTCACCAGGGTGTCGGGAGGCACGTCCTTTGTGACAACGGTTCCGGCACCGACCACCGCCCCACGCCCGACCGTGGCGCCTTCGTGCAGCAGTGCCGGTACGCGCGACCGTAGCGGGTGCGACAGATGTGGCGTCATCGCCGAGTCAGGCGACGTTCCGGCTACTACGTACCGCCCGCCGAGTACGAACACGATCGGCCCGTGGCCTGACCAGGGGGCCGCCGTGACCATCCACGACCTGCTGCGCCGGCGGGCTCGGGAGAGATAAGGGAGGCTGGGGAGGGCCAGGTGACTCGCGCGCCATTGGCCATGGCGCGCGGGCCACCGCGACGAACCGGGCCTGTCAGAGCCAGACATCCGGCTCCCAGTAACTGGCGGGCTTGTTCCAGATGATGCGTCGGATAGCAGCGATCATGTCATTCACCTCCCTTCGTCAGCACAGGCTTGGCGGGGGCTTTAAGGGCGCGGTGCAAGGTGAAGGAGCGAGGGAGAACTGAACCGGACACCAGGGGCCGGGCATCTCCGCCGCCGACGGTCAGGCGGGCGTTTTGTGCCAGGGCGGTGACCGCCTCGGTGATCAGGCTCTGTGCGATGGCCGCGCCGGCACAGGTGAAAGGGCCGGCGCTATAGGGGACGTAGGGGCCTTGCCCGCCCGGTTCGTTCCAACGTTCGGGTCGGAACGCTTCGGGTCGGTCCCAGTGGTGCGTGTCGTGGTGCAGCAGGTAGGGGCTGACCGATAGGACCGTGCCCGCTGCGAACGGCAGGCCACCGAACTCGAGGGGGCGGGGGACGAGTCGGCCGACCATCCAGACGAACGGACGGTGGCGTGCGGCCTCGCGCACCAGCCATTCGGCAGGCCACGGCCACGGCGGGCCGGGCGGGTGGTGCAGGCAGGCCAGCAGCAGCGACCATGCCACCGCGTAGCCGATGTTGCCCACGATCGACTGGAACAGCAGGACGTAGAGGTTTGCCACGGTCCGGTCGGCAAGCTCCTCGGGGCTGGCTCCGATTACGGCGTCCAACACGTCCTGCGGCTCGGCCGCTGCGAAGCCCTGTCTCCGGCGGCTGCGGACATGTCCGGTGATCGCGGCCAACAGTTTGGGGCGCAACAGTTCCGCCCGCGCCCGCTGTCGCATGTACGGCTGGCGGGCGGTCAGGCCGGCCGTCACAGCCTGAGCCAGCTGCCGCCGCAGTGCCGGCGGGGCTTCGGGGTGCAGCAGCACGTCTGCCGTGCACCGGTAGACCAACAGCGGCCCGGCTCCGGGCCACTGGCTGACCGGGCCCAGCCCGGCCACTGCCTCGGCCATGGTTCGGCGGTAGCTGGGCAGGTGCACCCGCAGCAGGTCCCGGACGGCGCGGCCGAGGGCGACCTGGGCGGTTCGCGAAGGCAGCATGCTCCCGAAGAAAGTGGACATGCCGCTGTGGAAGGTCGGGTCGCGCAGCACTGTGAGCGCCAGCTCGGTGTCCCTCACACACCAGGCGCCCCACGGGAGCCGGAACACCTCTACCGGACTCCGGCGTGCGCAGTCTTCGATGTAATAAAGCGGATCACGCCGGAACCGGCGCATTTCTCTCACGCTCACCGCACGCCCTTCCCGAGGGACGTCACCCGGGCACCCAATTCACCACCCGTGACAGGTGCTTGCCCAGCGACGACCCTCCTCAATGCCGCAGGTGCACCACTCCACTCGTAAAGGTGAACACACCGGACACTCGTCCCCGCCACCCGCCACCCGCCACCCGCTCACGCGACCGCTCAAGCTCTCGCCATCAATGTGACCTGCACCGCCCGGAGCGGATCTCTGCCCCGCGGCCGGGAGCAGGCCCCCCGGGCGGCCCCACCGACGAGCTTGACGTAAGGAGTTCACACCGAACGCCGACGGCTTGGACTGCATTACAGACCTACGGCATTCAGCGGCCCAGATGCCGACCGCCTCAGCAGCGGATGCCTTCGGCCTTCCACATCCGCTGATCGGTACAACCTGGCCAACGACCGGACTGGCAGAGGCTTCCCGCTGCCGAGCGAAGCGCGAAACCTGGTCCGCGCTGGCGGCGGGAGCAAGAATTCGATGTCCGACCGGGACCGCGTAAATCTGTGTGACGGTGTGGCGATTGCAGGCGGCGGCTGCTGACCTGGGGTGACCAGCCGCGTTGGGTTACGGTGTCGCGCAGCACGGCCAGTCCGGCACGCATCTGGTGGCGGGTGAGGCCGCAGGATGCGGCAGATGTGCCTGGCATGCTTTCGGGCTGCATCAGCCATGCGGCACGACATGGGTACATGCCCCACAGCAGGCGAGTCGGCTCTTCGTCCCTGTCGGTCTCGCCCGTAGAGACCGCGTGCCCGCCTCAGTCGCAGGCGGCCGAGCCCTCGGGGGCTTACTCGAACTGCCAAGCCCGCTGGGCCTGGGCATGGCATTGCCGAACAGGCACCTGGCCGTGTCGTCGAGTGCTGGTTGGAAGGCGACCGAGAGGCAGGACAGGAAAACGGTCGCTGCCGCGCCGCACCTGCTCGTCGGCGGCCAGGTCGTGGAACGCCTCGACCTTCTCCTGGACTGGACTGACCGTGGGCTGTTCATCTGCCAGGCAAGCTGGCGGAGGGCGTCAGCACGCACCAGCACCTCCAGACCCGCACCCCTGCCCCCTCCCTCACCCCACACTCCTGCCCCGGTGCACCTGGATCCCCTGACGTGGGCGGGGGTGACGGCTACGGCGCTGAGGCAGGGCTGAGGCAAGGGGGCTGGGGTTGAGTTGGGACCAACTGGAACGGTTAGCCGGCGAACTGGAGTCGGTGGTCGTTCAGGTAGGAGCCGAAGCCCTTCGCGATGGTGTGGTAGTTGGCGAAGCCGTTACCCGTGCCCTCGGCCAGGGTGATACTGCCATCCTTCTCGAGAGCAAGGAGATCGGCCTTGCCGTCACCGGTCACGTCGGCGTACTTGAGGCGGTCGTCGTCGAGGTAGGTGCCGAAACCCTTGGCAATGGTGTGGTAGTTGGCGAAGCCATTACCGGTGCCCTCAGCCAGGGTGATACTGCCATCCTTCTCCAGCGCCAGGAGATCTGCCTTCCCGTCTCCAGTCACATCCGCGAACTTCAAGCGATTGTCGTCAAGGTAGGTGCCGAAACCGTTGACGATGGTGTGGTAGTTGGTGAAGCCGCTTCCGGTGCCCTCAGCCAGGGTGATACTGCCATCCTTCTCGAGAGCAAGGAGATCGGCCTTGCCGTCACCGGTCACATCCGCGAACTGCAGGCGGCTGTTGTCCACATAGGAGCCGAAGCCCTTCGCGATGGTGTGGTAATTGGCGAAACTGCTACCCGTGCCCTCGGCCAGGGTGATACTGCCATCCTTCTCGAGAGCGAGAAGATCGGCCTTGCCGTCACCGGTCACGTCGGCGTACTTGAGGCGGTCGTCGTCGATGTAGGTGCCGAAACCCTTGGCAATGGTGTGGTAGTTGGCGAAGCCATTACCGGTGCCCTCAGCCAGGGTGATACTGCCGTCCTTCTCCAGTGCCAGGAGGTCGGCCTTGCCGTCACCGGTCATGTCGTAGCCGGGCGGGTACGGATTCGCATGGTCCTGTCCCAGGCCGGCGCGCGGACCGCAGGTGGGCCAGGCGCCCTGTCCCTGTCCGGCGAGCACCTTCTCGCCTATGAGGATCTGTTCCTTCTTCGTCGCCAGGTCCGCGCGTGGCGCGTAACCAGTTCCTCCGTACGCCTCCCATGTGCTTTGTGAGAACTGGAGCCCGCCGTAGAAGCGGTTTCCGGTGTTGATGCTCCAGTTCCCCCCACTCTCGCACTGGGCGACCTTGTCCCAGGTGCTGACGGATGCTGCTCCGGCGGGGGGGGCGGTGGCGCAGAGCGCTGCGAGGGCGGTCGCCGCCGTTGCCGTGAACGAGAGCAGGCGGGAGCGCTTCTTGTGCGAGGTCATATTGAACCGTTCTGTTGGGAAGGGGGAGAGCATGAAGGCGCACACGGGCTTTCAGTGCGGCGGCCGCAAACTGAAGCCCGTGTGCGGAGAGGGTTGAGGATCAGCCGGCGAACTTCAGCCGGTGGTTGTCCACGTAGCCTCCGAAGCCCTTCGCAATGGTGTGGTAATTGGCAAAGCCGTTACCCGTGCTCTCGGCAAGGGTGATGCTGCCGTCCTTCTCCAGCGCGAGAAGGTCCGCCTTGCCGTCACCCGTGACGTCGGCGTACTGGAGCCGGTCGTCGTTGACGTATCCGCCGAAGCCCTTGGCGATGGTGTGGTAGTTGGTGAAGCCGTTTCCGGTGCTCTCGGCAAGGGTGATGCTGCCGTCCTTCTCCAGCGCGAGAAGGTCCGCCTTGCCGTCGCCGGTCACATCCGCGAACTTCAGACGGTTGTCCTTCAGGTAGGTCCCGAAGCCCTTGGCGATGGTGTGGTAATTGGCGAAACCATTACCGGTGCCCTCGGCCAGAGTGAGGCTGCCGTCCTTCTCCAGTGCCAGGAGGTCGGCCTTACCATCGCCGGTCACATCCGCGAACTGGAGCCGGCTATCGCTGACGTACTCACCGAAGCCCTTAGTGATGGTGTGGTAATTGGTGAAGCCGTTACCGGTGCCCTCGGCCAGAGTGACGGTGCCATCCTTTTCGAGAGCGAGGAGGTCGGCCTTGCCGTCGCCGGTTACGTCGGCGTACTTGAGACGGTCGTCGTCGAGGTAGGTCCCAAAGCCCTTGGTGACGTTGTGGTAGTTGGCGAAGCCATTACCGGTTCCCTCGGCAAGGGTGATGCTGCCGTCCTTCTCCAACGCGAGAAGGTCCGCCTTGCCGTCACCCGTTGCGTCGTGCGTGGCGGCGTCCTGGATGTTGACATAGCGAATGGGCTTGAAGGTGCCGTGTCCGCTGAAGTACGGGTAGGGGATCTGGCGGTAGTGAACGCCGCTGGGCGTGAACTCGTAACCCCAGTAGGCGTCCTGGGACGCGTCGGTCCACTTCGCAAACAGGACGACATGTCCGCTGGCGAGCGTGGCATCGTTGAGCAATGCGTCGCCGGGCTTCAAATCGCTCTTGGAGATCCACTTGGCGAGACCGGTGGGGACCAGCGTGTCCGTCGTCTCGGACCGGTCCAGGCCCCATGCCATGGAGACATAACCCGAGCAGTCCGTGCGATAACCCTGGTACGAACCGCCCCAGTTGTAATTCAGGCCCTGGTCGACCCAGGAGGCGGCGCGTTCAAGGGCCTCGCCACGGGTGAGCGATGCCTTGGCGCTGGCGGCGGCAGCCGCAGCGACGAGCCCTCGGGCCTCCTTCTGCGGCACGGGGGCGACGGCGCCCTGGCCACCCCCGCCGTGGTCCTGCCGGGCGTCGGGCGCGGTCGACGACGTGTCGGCGCTCGCGACAGGCGCGGTGGTCACCACAGAGCCCAGAGCCAGGGCCGTCGTGGCGATAACGGTAAGGGTGCACCTGCGGGCTATGCCGGAGAGCTTCATGACGTCCTTCTGTGTGCGCACAGCCTCCAACCCGACGGCTGTTCATGGAGGCTGCGCGGAGGGAACGGTGGCGACGAACCGGAATGCCCACCGCCGGCGCGCCGTTCTGACTTGCGGCGTGCCGGACGGAATAGCGGTCAATCCGTTTCGTACGCCTTGAGTGAGGCGGAGCCGGGCGAACGGCAGCATAAGCAGCACCTAAATGCGCCGCAAACAAGGCCATTCTTGGGGCATAAAGGGTAAATACCTTGTTATCTACGCATGTATAGTCGTTGCCCGTTTTGAGCGGAGGGTTCATTCTGCGTTACGTTGAGGGGTTTTCCATGGATGCGGGTTCGCCTTGCGGGTCGGCCCCGAGCATCCCGAACTAGAGCCGTTCCGGCGGGTCGCACGAGCATGCGGCGTCTCGTGTGATGGGCCTGCCCAGTGGCCATCAAGCGCCTATTTTCGGCCAATCCGTCACGGGTGTCGTCCGATGCTCCCTCATGTGCGGTTTTTACCACATCGTGATCATGATGAATGTACGCATGACCGACGCTCACCGCTTCTCGCACGTGCCGGCGCGCTACCGCAGCTGTCGCCAGTGCGCCCCGTACACCGGCCGCGCCCGAGTCGGTCTACGGCCGTTCGCAGCCGACCGCGCGGCAGCAACCCGGCGGCCGCCGGCGAAGGGCGATGCGGCGCGAGTTCCCACAGCGAGAGGGCCGGTCTACTGCAGCGCGCAGCCGGTCGGAGTCTGGGATGCGACACGGCTCGGCGCTGGGAAGTCGGGTCTGGTGTGATCCAGCTGCCGCGGCTGGCCCGCCCGCAGCAGTCAGTATTAGTGCAACGTGCCCGGCGTACGTACGCGTTGTCAGCCCCGGCCGCGGTCACGGGTGCGTAGTGCCTGCCAGGCAATCGGCGACGGCGGCGTGGCTTCGGGTATCCCGCGCGTAGGTCAAGGCGGCGATGACGCGGCTGACTGAGTTCGGCTTGCCGATCGTCGCGCTGTCAGGTGCCGCAGTTCAACTGCGGTCGCTCATGTCCCCAATGCCGTACCGGCTACAGGGAGTTTGCGTAGGCACGGTGCGTGTCCGCGACGCGCGGATCGTCGCACTCGGCGCCTCGACGCGGCTGTCGCACGAACTGGCCGCGATCGCCCACCGGATCCTCCGGTGCCTGGTCGAACAGCACGGCCCCCGGCCCTGGCCCCTGCCCCTGGCCCCTGGCCCCTGCCCCTGCCCCTGCCCCTGCCCCCCGGAGGAGACGGCACCGTACGGCTCGGGCTCGACGCCTACGTACGGACCGGGGCGGGCGATTCGCGCGCGGTGCTGGCACCCGCCCAGCCCGCCTGCCGTACAGAAGTGGCTCGCCGCACAGGCCAGGCTGCGTCTGTCGGTCCGCACTACGACGCCCGGGGCGACACACCGCCCACCACCCCTCCAGTGGGCCGCTGGCCGACTGGTTCGACGCGCTCGTACACGTCCGGGCAGCCTCCCCCCTTGGAGCAGCACTTGGATTGTTCGGCTGCCCCCCGGACCCGGTTCTCCCGAACCCTCGCGGGTGTCAGCCGTCGTCGTCCTGATCGTTTCTGGAGGCCCGGCGCCCCCGCGTGACCGCGAGGATGCTGCCTGCGACGGCGATCACGGCGATGGCCAGGGCGATGCTGAATCCGCCCTCCGTATCCCAGTACACGTCTTCCAGGCTGATCAACAGCGCCGCCTCGTCGACGACGAGGGCCAGGCCCACCCCGTAGGCCAGCCCCAGCCAGGCACGTGCCCGCGCCGAACGTTCGGCCAGGCTCGCCGCGCCCACCACCGCGAGCAACAGAATCCCCCACACGTAGTGGTGCAGATGTACTCCGCCGGCCTGCACGTCGCCGACCCCGGCCACGTCGATGTGGATGAGCCAGGTCAGCAGACGCATCCCGCCGAAGGTCAGGGCGAAGCCCCACCAGGCCAGGATGAAGCCCCGGCGTTTCGGGGAGATGCCGGGCAGCAGGCGCAGCCAGGGGGACGGACGCTCCGTGTGCCCTGACGATGCCTGGCCGGACGTCTTCGAGGACTTCATCCGGACTCTCCCGCCGTGAATTTCTCGATCAGTGCGGCCATGGCGTCTGGCGCGCTGTAGTGAGCCGCGTGGGCCGCGCCCGGAATGTCCTTTGCATGCCCGTCGGCAACCAGGTCAGCCACGCGCCGCGTCCATGTGCCGGAGGCGATGGTGTCACCTGTTCCCCGTACGACGAGTGTGGGCGCGCGGACCTGGGAGAGGTTGACCTCGAATGACTCGGCCGCGTCCCGCAGCGAGTGGCGGAAGGAGGCGGCGCAGCGCAGGGGGCCGGTCACCAGGTAGTCGAACGCGGCCAGTGACAGCAGACCGAGGGGCTCGCGGGGAACGTCCGCGACGAGCCATGCGAACTGGCGCCAAGCGGGGACCCTCGGTTCGAGTGCCGGACCGATGAGCACCAGGCGGCTCACCAGCTGAGGATGGCGGGCGGCCAGAGCCGCAGCCACCTGGCAGCCGACCGAATTGGCTACCACCAGGCTCGGGCCCAAGGACAGTCGCCGCTGCAGGCGAGCCAAGGCGTCTGCGTGCTGTCCGACAGTCGGTGCGCGACGCGCGGCGGCCCGCGAACGCACGTTGCCCGGCAGGTCCGGCACCACCACGGTCGCCCCGCTCGCGGCCAGCCGACGCGCAAGCGGGGTGAAGTACCGCCCCGAGAGCCCGAGTCCGTGTACGAGCACCATGGCTGGGCGGTCCTCGCGTGGCGAAGGCCCGTATCTGCGGGCGAAGAAACCGGCGTCAGTCATGTGATCCACGTTCCCACCATCGCCTCCCGCACAACCCGGACCGTGGGTCCAGTTCTGCGTACGGGCTGGTTGGCCTGCGGTGTCGTCGGCAAGCCCGCGACGCGGCCGCCACCCCGAAGGCGCACAGTGACCAGCTCGAAGGCGTGCGAGGGCTGGCCACTCCAGCTCCTCCCTGTCAGGGGCCGCCAGGACTTGCCGGAGGTTGCAGGTACGACAGCCGCCGCCACACCGAGCGTGCACACGGCCGGCTGCACGGAAACCCAACCAGGCAGGTGCGGCAGCCAAGGATGGTCCGGTCCTGCAGGCGGCGAAGCACATCCGGCGCCCCTGCCTCCCGCCTCCCGCCGCACCGGAAAGCGCCCCGTAGGTGGGGATTACGTAATGCGCTACGTAGATCGCAGATGAACGGCGCGGGGCGGACGTATCCGGACGTAGCGTCGGCGACAGCAGGCAAAAGCTCCTCTGAGCGCAACAGCTCAGAAGCGAGACCAGCTCGCAACGCGAAGAAGAGCCAGAAGATATGTACGAGCGAGGGAAGTGCATGATCAGTACGAAGAAGACCGGTATGAAGGCGCAGGGCGGTCGTGTGGCCGTCATCGGTGCGTTGGGCCTGGCCTCGGTGGCTCTGGCCGCCGCGCCGGCGTTCGCCAAGGGCAACGCCGACATCACGGCGCCCTCCACTGTGCAGGTCGGCAAGACTTTCACGGTCTCGGCACAAGGGGACGACGACGCCTCCCTCTACCTGCGAACATGCCTGGAAAACCGCAGCGGCGCGCAGGCGTGGCACCAGGTGACCTGCGGTGACGTGGCCTGGACGGGCAACGGTGCCAAGGTCACCGCACACGTCAAGGCCGCGCAGCGCGGCACCCAGCAATACCGTGCAGTGGTCTACGGCCTCTCCAGCCCGACCGACCGCCACCCCATACGCCAGCGGACCTCCGACCCGGTGACGGTCAACATCCGCTAAGTCGAGCAGCACAGTCGCGGACAGCCGGCACCAACGCCGCCAGGCCCCGGGGATGCCATAGCGGATCCCCGGGGTCCATGCTGCGTCCAGAGCGACGGCCACTGGGGCAAGCCGCTTTCGGAGGCAGACCCCGTCGGCGCGGTCACCGTCCATCTCACCAACGCCACCTCATCCGGCAGTACACCAGCCGAGAAAGATCCGGACGGTTTCAGCCCACCGGCTCCCCCTTGGGTGAGGACGACGGCACGCCGGCCCACCGGTGCAAGGCAGCTTCGAGGCTCGTGGCGGCGGCGGTGCCGGCGGTGTCTGAGGCCCAGGCGACCACCCCGTCCGGGCGTACCAACATCACGGTTGGGGTCGCGGGGGCGTCGGTCACGCTGCTCACCCGCCCGGACCAGGCCGCGGCGAGGTGGGCGAACGCGCCGTCCGGAGTGCGGTCGAGCAGCAGGAATCCGCCGTCGTGACCGTGGTCCACCAGACGGGAGCCGTCCCCCAGCCACACATCGGGGACGAACCGCCCCACCAGAGGGTGGTCGCCGGGCAGATCGACACGCTGCGTGACACCGGAGATCTTCTTGACTGCGTAGGTCGTGCCCGCCCGGGTGCCCAGCAGATCGGCGACGACCTCCCGGAGCGCGGCCGACTTAGCGTCCCCGCGCATCACACCGATCTGGGCCCGCGTCCAGTCCAGCACCCAGGCACCGAGGGGGGCGGCGTTCGATGTCGTAGGTGTCGAGCAGTCCTGCGGGCGCCCACCCGGCGACCACGGCACCGAGCTTCCAACCGAGGTTCATCGCGTCGCCCACACCGAGGTTGAGCCCCTGACCGCCGAATGGCGAGTGCACGTGCGCCGCATCACCAGCCAGCAGCACCCGCCCCGAACGGTAGGTCGCCGCCTGTCGGGCATTATCGGTCCAGCGGGTCGCGGTGCCGCGCAGCGCAGTCAGAGTGACGTCGGTCCCCGAGACCCGGCGCAGACTGGCCTGCAACTTCTCCAGGCTCACCGGCGTCGAGCGGTCGGCCGGCGGAGCCTCGAACTCCACGGTGACCACCCGCCCGGGCTGCGGACCGTAGCGGTACGCCCCTCGGGCCGACCACGCCCACCCGTTTGCCAGCTTCTCCGGGTCGGCGATGTCGACGACCGCCAGGTGCCCGGTGAGCTCGGGGTCGGTGCCGGGGAAGTCGATGTCCGCGAGGCGGCGCACGGTGCTGCGCCCACCGTCGCACCCGACCAGCCACCCGGTGCGCACCGTGCCGGCAGTAGTGCCGACGAGCACGCCGTCGCCGGTGTCTTCAAGCGCGGTGACCTCCACTCCGCGACGCACCGGTACGCCGAGTCGCGCGACATGGCCGGCCAGCAGCTCCTCCAGCTCGCGCTGCGGCACCATCCTCGCTCCGGCGACCGCGGTGTGGGCGGCGAGGTCGGGATCGGACCAGTCCACGAGGTCGGCGTCGAGCATCATGCCCGCGAAATGCCCGGTGAACCGCGTCTCGCGCGCTCCCCGACCGCCACCGGGCTGCTGGTCGTCGACCACGCGAGCGAACGATCCCACCCGCTCAAGCATCTCGCGCTGCACCTGCTCGGCGGCAGGCAGCAGGCCGCGGCGATCGAGCGCCTCGGCCGTCGGCACGTTGATCGCCCCCGCCTTCATCGCCTCGTCCGGCTCGGCCCGTCGCTCCAGCACCTGCACCGCCGCCCCGGAGAGCGCCAGCTCCGCGGCGAGCACAAGGCCCACCGGCCCGGCTCCGACCACGGTCACGTCCACATTCACACCCACGTCCCCGTTCTGACCCTGGTCCTGGTCCTGGTCCTTCACATGTGTTGTCACGAACAGCGTTCTACAAACGAACAGCGTTCGCGTCAAGCTATGATGGTTCGGTGAACCCGAGAGAACGACGCGCGGCGCGCCACCAGCCACCGAACCCCGGCGCCGAAGCCGGCCCCAGGCCGCGGCGCCGCAAGGCACCCATCACCGTGGACCAGGTCGTCAACACTGCGCTCGACATCATCGCCACAGAGGGTTACGAGGCATTGACCATGCGCCGACTGGCCGGCGCGCTCGACACCGGCCCCGCCTCGCTCTACGCCCACGTGGTCAACAAGGCGGACCTGGACGAACTGCTCATCGGGCGACTGTGCGCCGAGCTCGTACTGCCCGAGCCCGACCCCGCGGCCTGGCGGCAGCAGGTCCGCGGCGTATGCACACAGATACGCGACCAGTACTTGAAATATCCCGGAATCTCCCGCGCCGCGCTCGCCATGGCCCCCACCGACCTTGAAATCGTGCGCGTCAGCGAAGGAATGCTGGCGATCCTGCTCGCCGGCGGCGTCGCCCCGCAGGCCGCCGCCTGGGCCATCGACGCCCTTTTGCTGTACGTGGCCGCCTACTGCCTGGAAACGTCGATCGCGCGTCAACGATCGGCATCCGATGACGCCGCTTGGGTTCTTGACCGCGACGAGCTGCTACGCCGGTTCACCGCCCTGCCTGCCGCCACCTTCCCGTACACCACCCGCCACGCCGCCGAACTCACCGCCGGCGAGGGCCACGACCGGTTCGACTTCACCCTCGCCCTGATGATCGACGGCCTCGCGCACCGCTGACCCGGTGTCGCCCTCACACCTCGTCGGACAGATGAACGGCAGGTTGGTCGCAGCGAGCCGACAGCGCCCCAGACACACCCAGCTCAGCGAAGACAACACCGCTCACGTGATGCGACTCGTACGGCTCCAGCCTCCCCGCCCGGTCGGTCGAGGCGCGCTTCGTGCACGAGCTGGGTCTTCTTCGAACGACGGCGGTTCCGTGCACCCTGACAACATCCCACCGTGACGGCCCCAGGACGCGCGACCTCCGTCAAGCATGCGCCGTCTGTGCCCGCCCGTGCCCAACCATGCCCAGCACCACTCCCCCGGCCGCCTATCGCACCTCGCACCCCGTAGCCCCCCGCGTTCCGCATTCCGCATTCCGCGTCCGTCAGAGGCTCCTAAGGGACCAAGGCCAGAACGCGGGCCGGAAAAGCAGTACCGTTTCTGGCCTTGCCTACGCCGACCACGATGTGTGCACCGGTCGGGGGCAGGGCGTGCAAATTGGTGAGTAGTTCGACCTGGTAGTTGTCGTGGTCGAGTACGTAGGCCTCGCAGGCGTACCGGCGGCGTGCGTTCTCCGCCGCGGTCGCGCCCTCGGGGCCGTCTGCGGTGGTCCACATCCCGGGGTCGGCGTCGATGGTTTCGTGGCCGATGGCCGTGACGGAACGTTCGACCAAGAGGTAGCGAAGAGCGTCCAGGCTCCAGCCTGGGGTGTGGGAGATGCCGTCCGAGTCGACGTTGCGCATCGCGTCGATGTCGGGCCACCTGCGGGACCAGTCGGTACGCAAGGCGGCGAAACAACCTGCGGGGACCGGGCCATGGCGTCGCTCCCAATCGAGTACGTCAACCCGGCCGAGGCAGCGGTCAGGGTTGTCGGTGACGGCCTGGGAGATGTCGAGGACGGTCAGGGGAAGGACCAGGTCCTCGACCGGCAAGGCATCAATGGTGCGGCCCCCGGCCACCATCTCGGCTGGGGCGTCCACGTGTGTTCCCCATGAGCCGGCGATGCGGTGGTAGACCGCGTCGAAGCCATCTCTTTCAATGGTCATTTCCCGGTGACGCTGCTCGTCGTCGAATTCCGGTTCGCGCGGCTGTCCAGGGCCGAATGCGTGCGTCAGGTCCAGCACCCGCATGGAGATCATATGGCCCATCATGTCCGGTTCGGCTGCCGTGAAGCGGGAGGCGATGGCCAGAGACGGATCACGTTGCCTCTAATAGCTCATGCCGTTGTGCCGCGTGGTGGTGAGCGGGCCTCGACGGAGACTGCTTTAAGCAGGTCGCGCGCCGCCAACACGGTCGGCGAGGCAGCTTCGTGAATTCGGAGGTCACATGCGCGCGTGCTGTTCCTGCTTCCCGTGCGTCAGTGCGAAGCGAGGCCGCGAAGTTCTTGTACGCAGCACTTCGCGCCGCCGCCGCTCTTCGCGAGCTCGCTCAGATCGATGCCGATCGGCTCGAATCCGCGGGCGCGCAGGGCGGGAAACAGCTTATGGGCGGCCTCGGGGAGCAGGACGTGCCACCCATCGGAGACGGCGTTGAGGCCCAGGGCCTCGGCGTGGGCGGAGTCCGCGAGCACCGCGTCGGGGAAGCGATGTCGCAGCACGGCGCGGCTGGCCTCAGAGAAGGCTCCCGGGTAGTACATGATTTCGTCCGCGGCGGGGTCCAGGACGGCCAAAGCCGTGTCGAGGTGGTAATAGCGAGGGTCTACGAGTTCGAGGGCGAGCACAGGGCGGTCGAAGAACTCCTGCGCCTCGGCGTGCGAGGACAGATCCGTGCGGAAACCGTGGCCGGCGAGCAGCCAGGAAGAGGTGATCGCGTAGTCGCCCTCGCCTTCATTGAGGTGTTCCGGCTCTCGATACGCGGTGACGCCGTGCGAGAGAAACCACTCACGGTGGACGGCTGCCTCCAGGACACGTTCGCGGTGTGTGAAGCGCGCACCCAGCACACGCCCATCGATCACGGTGGCGCCATTGGCCGCGAAGACCATTTCCGGTGCCCCGGGGCGCGGCGGCAACTCCTCCACGGTATGCCCGAGGGCACGAAGACGATCCCGCAACTGCTCCCACTGCCGGCAGGCCACGGCAGCGTTCACCGGTTCGTCAGGATCCATCCACGGGGTGCGGGCCTCAGTGACCTCGAAATACGTGGGGCGGCACATCAAGTAATGACGGGTCGTGGCGTGACGCGGCAAGGCAGCTCCTCACAAACCTGGCAACTCTTCACCCCCGTTGCGATCTGCCCCCTCCTGTTCGGCAACGGCCCGGCTGAGCTGCTGCACGTATCTCTCGAAGATACGCGCTACGGCCACGACCTTGGCCTGCCCGAGACGGTCGTACGTGCGCTGCTACAGTCGCCTATCTCCTAGCCCGGACTCGATCGACAGACCAAGCGCCCAGCCCCACCAGCACGGCCGCCCCGGCGGCGTAGACCGGCAACCACAGGGTCGTGGTGACGGACAAGCAGTCAGCAACCGCGGTATGACGGTGAACGTCTTGTGCATGGACCAAGGCAGCAGCGTCGCGACCGGCCGGATTCGCCAATTCTGCCTCAGTTCGAAGGCTTTCGTAGGTGCCCAGTGCGGGACACTTGCCACGCGTGCCCGGCATCGGAAACAGCCACGCCCAACGCTGCAGCATGGGAGCGAGTGCGATCGCTATGCACAGGCCGACGACCAGTGAAAACGCCGCCAAACTCCGTACGTACGCAGATCGGAGGCCGGGCGCCCACGTCGGCAGCCGGTAATAGCAGAAGATCACCGCCAGGAGCGTCACCCCGATGTACGTGGCGAACCACTGCCACGAACCTTGTGCGAGTGCGGCTGTCAGCACGGCGGCGAGCGCGATGACGATAACCCCCGGCTGACCGGAAGCCTCATGGCTCACACTGGTGAATGCCGGGCTCCGGGCTCCTTGACGGCTGGGATCGTCCACGTTCTCTCCTGCCTGTTCCGGCTATCAGCATCCAGACACATCGCACCGTCGGCCTGACGCCATGCCGGACCACCCGCAAGCCTGACCCGGATGGTGGGCCCGCTACCTGATTCCACCTCTACATCCGCATTCGCATTCGCATTCGCAGCCTTGTCGTCACCGGGCAGCGCGCTGAACGCTGAATATCGCCCGTATTACTTGGAGGAGACCATGTCCATATCCCCCCACCTGCCTGCCGATCCGATGCCGAGCTACCGGGCCGTCGAGAATCTGATCGCACGCTACGCCGAGCTCGTGGACGACGGCGATTTCGCAGGTCTCGGCGTCCTTCTCGCTGACGCCACCTTCATAGGCAGTGGCGAGCCAGTGAGCGGCCGCGACGCAATTGAGCAGCTGTTTCAGGACGCTCTGATCGTCTACGCCGACGGCACGCCGCGGACCCAGCATGTCACGACCAACGTCGCCATCGAGGTCGACGAACAGGCCGGCACGGCGGTTGCGCGTTCGTACGTCACCGTATTGCAGGCGCTGCCCGACCTGCCGCTGCAACCCATCGCCGGCGGTCGGTACCGCGACCGTTTCGAGCGCCGTGAAGGGCAGTGGCGCTTCGTGGAACGGCGGGTCTGCATCAACCTCGTCGGCGATGTGAGTCGCCATCTGCGTCAAGCCGCCGCAGAAAAGTAGCTCCCTTCGTTACGCCTATTGCCCGCACATTGCTCAGGGGGCTGCGGCTGAGCGCTTCACATGGCGGGTGAGCACCTGAGTTGGCGACGCCGAGTGTTTTAGCCAGCGGTGCTGGGCGTGATGGCTGCGTCTTCTCTAGGCACTGCCTCTCCCTCCTGTCCCTCCGATCACAATCGGAGGGACAGGAGCCAGCTCCAGATGTGCCAGGACACGCTAGTTGCAACCGTCGCACCGTGGTGACCACCATTGTTGGAACCAGTTCCGGCCATTCAGTGTCCGCGATGTCAGCGGATGCTTTCCTGGAATGCACGGCGTTGGGCCAAAGTTTGCGCACAGCGGTACGTGCGGCACCGGCCTGGCGGTGTGGTCGTACCGTGCGGGGTTCCGTCAGTGCGAGATTCGTCTGGCGGCGTTCGCCTGCCACTTGCGGCCGAGGGAGCGGATCAGGCCCGGGTACACCCCGAGGTACCGGAAGGGCTTGATGGCGGCCATGTAGAGGGTTCCGAACCGTCCGTTCGGCTTCACCAGGACGGCCATCTGGCCGCGGTAGCCGCCGGACCCGTCCGACACCCAGCCGATGTGCATCACCCCGTGTACGGTCTTGTTGCCCATCTCGGCGGCCCACTCATCGTCCGTCTGGTAAAGGGAGATGAAGGGGGACGAGCCGAGGTCGGGGCCCTGGGGGCCCTCGCGAAGGTCCGTCGGCAGCCGGTCGCGCAGGGAGGGCAGCCGGGCGCCAACGCCGGTGCCGGACTTGTCCCAGCCGAGCAGTGTTCCGAGCTTCCAGCGGACGGCGAAGAGAACGCGCGAGACGGGCCCTTCTCCCTTTACCCCGCCACTCATGCCATCGGCGAGCTGGCGCACCAGCCACGCCAGGTCGTTGGGTCCGCCGGGGGTGGGCAGTGCCCACACATCCTCAACCGTGAAGTCGCCGGCGATCTCGTGAATCCGCCAGGGGCGGTAGGTGTGGGCGGTTCGGGGAAGTCTCATGAACAAACCCCTTCCTATACGGTGGCGTATAGACCAAGCGTAGAACCATTTATACGCCCGCGTATACTCGGCAGGGGCGTGAGGAGGCACACACTATGGGCGCGATCCGCACGCCACGGGGCAAGTGGATCGAGGAAGGCTTGCGGGCCCTCGTCGCGGGCGGCCCCGAAGCAGTCCGGATCGAGGCACTGGCGCAGGCGCTCAATGTCAGCAAGGGTGGCTTCTACGGGTACTTCCGCAACCGGGATGCGCTGCTCACCGAAATGCTCGACACCTGGGAGTACGAGGTCACGGAGAGTGTGATCGAGCAGGTTGAGAGCGGCGGGGGAAGTGCCAGGGCCAGACTGGAGCGACTGTTCGCCATCGCCGCCGCCGCTGCTGACGGGCCGGTGCGGGGCACTACCGCCGATATCGCGATCCGCGATTGGGCCCGCCGCGACGCGGCCGTCGCCGAGCGCCTGCGCCGCGTCGACAACCGCCGTGTGGACTACCTGCGTTCCCTGTTCTCCTCCTTCTGCCCCGACGAGGACGAGGTCGAGGTCCGCTGCCTGATCGCTGTCTCGGTGCGCATCGGCAACCACCTCAACGCCGCCGACAACGGCAAGCGCAGCCGCGCGGAAGTGATGGAGCTGATCAGGCGAAGGTTGCTGGAATAGCCACTCCCGCCACCATCCTCGCAGCCGTAACGCCCAGGCAGGCTCACGCGACGGTGCAGTGGACGCCCGTCGGTCGACAAGGGCCGGTCAGGTTGCCCGGGCACGGAGACGGCAAGCCCCGTTCCACGATGCCTGACCAGGTGCCGACTAACGCGTCGCGGCGCGCGCCGGGCCCCGCACGTTGCTCAGGGAGCGCTCAGTGGTGCGAGACCCATGGCGGCGTTCAACCCGTTCGAAGTGCGACATTCACTGTTCGCGTCGGCGCGCGCAGGTGGAACCTACAGCGTCGGCGAAAGCGCGAGCGAGTGGGGTGAGTGCGTCCCAGCGACGTACTGCCCAGCCCACCGACAGTTCAGGCAGGTCGGGAATGGGCAGGAAACGAAGCGGGCCGGGCTCCTCGGGTGCCTGCTGGTCGGGCAGGGCAGGCACGACGGCGTGGCCGAGGCCGAGTTCCGCCAGGAGGATGGCGGTGTCCCAGTCGGCGACGCTGGTGTCGGACCTTACTTGAATGCCGAGCTTCGCGAAGGCGGTGTCCAAGTGGGCTCGGGAGGAGGAGCTTTCCGGGAGTCTGATGTGCCGGATGCCTGCCAGATCGGCGGCTTCGACATGCGATCGCTCCGCGAGGGGGTCGTCGGCTCGTACGGCCAGCACCCAGGGCAGTTCGACCACAGAACGCTGTTCGATGCCGCGGACCGGGCTGCCGAGGGTGATCCAGGCAAGGTCGAGGGCGCTGGAGGCAAGCGCGTCGAAACAGTTGCGACTGGAGGTCTCCGTCTGGAACTCCAGGCTCACCTTGGGGAAGCGTCTGCGGAAGTCCACCACGGCTTCGGCCATGAAGTGCCGCACGGTGGTGGCTCCGGTTGTCACCCGTACGGAGCCTGCGTCGCCGCGTACCAGCTCTTTGAGGTTGCGAAGGGCCGAGTCGAGACCGGCGATGCCGTCCGCTGCCGCCGCTTGCAGTATCTGTCCCGCCGAGGTGGGAGCCACCCCTCGTGGGTGGCGTTCCAGAAGTTGCACCCCCGTCTCCCGTTCCAACCGTTTCACGTGCTGGCTCACTGCAGATTGCGTACAGGAAAGTTCCCGGGCCACGGCGCTCAGGCTGCCGGCCTGGCACACCGCGACGAAGACGCGCAGATCGTCGAGAGTCATGATCCCCAAGCTATCCCTTGGGTGAGGCTCATAAAACCCGAGGGTTGACTCTGGCTTTGCAAGGCGTCGATGATTTTCGGGGCGGCAACCTGCCCTGTACACGAGAGGAACCCACGCGTGCCCACGTCCCCGTCTCTCACCAACCTCCCCTCCATTCACCAGCGGACCATTGCTGTACTCGGCCCAGGCGGAGTAGGCGGCCTTCTGGTCGGAGTGCTTTCCCGGGCCGGGCACCGGGTCATCTGCGTGGCCGGGCAGGACACCGTCCGGACACTGCGCCAGGACGGCATCCGAGTGTTCAGCGGGCAGTTCGGCGACTTCACCACGCGCGTCGAAGCGGACACCGAACTGCGCGAGCACGTCGACCTGTGCCTGATCACGGTCAAGCACACGGCGCTTGACGCGGCTCTGGAACGGATACCGGCACAGGCACTCGGCGACGCGCTGGTCGTCCCCCTGCTCAACGGCGTCGAGCATCTGTCGGTGCTGCGCCGGCGTTACGACGCGCAGGAAGTCGCGGCGGGTGTGATCCGGGTCGAGTCGACCCGTACAGCTCCGGGCATCATCAAGCACGGCAGCCCGTTCACGGAGATCGACCTGGCTGGAGCGCATGACCGCCTTGCCCCGACGGCCGCGATGCTGACTGACGCCGGGGTGCGCACGCGCGTGTCCGATGACGAGACTGCCGCACTGTGGACAAAGTTGGCCTTCCTCGCGCCCTTTGCCCTGCTCACCACCCGGTACGCACTCACCATAGGCGCAGTGCGCACCGAGCGACGCGAAGAACTGGCGGCCCTCGTCGAAGAAGCCGCGGCGGTGAGCGGAGCCTGCGGTGCGCCCACCGATCCCGCAAAAGCTCTGGCGTTGTACGACACGTTCCCGGCCGACAGCAAGTCGTCCATGCAACGCGACGCAGAGGCGGGCCTTCCGCTGGAACTCGATGCGATCGGCGGGGCGGTGCTGCGGGCAGCCGAACGGCACGGAGTTCCAGTGCCAGTGGTGAGCCGGCTGATGGCCGAACTGACTGGCTGACTCGTGCCGTAGCGACACGGTTCCGTAGCAACACGACTCCGTAGCAACACGGCTCCGTAGCGACACGGTTCCGTAGCGGTTGCGGCTTCAGGCGGCGCAGACCGTGCTGGCCAGAATCACGTGGACGGCTGTGCCGCCAAGGATGCTCAACAGCGCGTTGCGGCGCCATAGATGCAGGCCGATGGTGACGGCCAGAGCGACGAGCGGAGCCAAGCTGCGTGCGTGAGTGAAGGAGAGGTCGCGCAGACAGTACGCGAGGAGGATCACCATGACGCCGGCTGGCATGCGGGAACTGAGGTACTGGACGGTCTTGCTGGCGCGCAGGGGTGTGAGGGCGGCGAAGGGCAGGGCGCGCAGGCCCCAGGTGATGGCGGCGGCGACGAGGATGGCGGCGATGGCGTAGCGCGCGTCAGGCATGGGTCGGCTTCCTGCCGGTGGTGAGTTGGCGGGCCAGAAGGGCGGCGGCGAACAGGGCGAAGGCTGCCAGGAGCATCTGATCGGGGAACAGGAAATGGGCGGCCAGAGCGCTGAGCAGGGCGAGCGCGGGGGTCGGCAGGTCACCGCGCAGATCCCGGACGGCGTCGAGGGCGAGGACGGCGAACAGAGCGGTGAGGGCGAAGTCCAGCCCCGTGATGCTGTCCGGGATGAGAGAGCCGAGCAGGGCTCCGGCGGTCGCGCTGCCGGCCCAGTACAGATGCAGGAAGAACTGCAGCCACAGGATGCGCCGACTGGACCAGGAGCGGGCCTGTTCCCCGGTGGCCAGCGCGTACGCCTCGTCGCACAGGGCGAAGGCGCTGTACGTCTTGCCGAGGCGGCCGGGTATGCGGTGCAGGGGGAAGGACAGCGCGTAGAAGACGTGCCGTACGTTCACCATGAACGCGGACAGCGCGATGGTTGCCAGCGGGGCTGCGGCGGTGACCATGCCGATGAGCAGGAACTCGAACGATCCGCCGAACGCGAGCGTCGCGGACAGCCCCGCCCACCACCAGTCCAGACCCGACTGCGTCACCAGCGCCCCGAAGGCGAGCCCGACCACGACGAACCCCAGGCTGGCACCGGCTGAGTCCTTGAGCGCCGCACGCGCATGCGACGGTGTTACGGAGGGAGGGGCGGACGTGGAAGGAGAGGTGGGCGTGGAAGGAGAGGTGGACATGGGTGGCCGAGAGCGGCTCTCGACAGCGGCAGGACTTTCTCGCATGGCGAAATTTTAGAAAGATTCTCGCCTCATATGGTTACCGCTTATCGCTCTAGGATGGCGTTGTGAGCAATAAAGTGACCCTTGATTCCGTTGATCGCGACATTCTGTTTCACCTCAGTCAGGACGGGCGGCTGACCAACGTCGAGCTGGCCAAGCGGGTCGGCCTGACCCCGCCGCCCTGCCTGCGCCGGGTCAAGCGGCTGGAGGAGACCGGCGTGATCACTGGGTACCGGGCCGTCATCAATCCCGAGGCCGTGGGCCGCGGCCTGGACGTTCTCGTCGCCGTCGAGATCTACGCCCAGGACCGCAAGAGCTTCGAAGAGTTCGAGAACACCGTGGCCTCCTACGAAGAGGTCATAGAGTTCCGTCGCATGTACGGGCGCCCCGACTACTTCCTCCGCGTCGCCGTCGCCGACCACGCCGCCTACGAAGCCTTCCTCACCGGCAAGCTCAGCTGCTTGCCGGCCGTCCTCCGCCTCGAATCCCACCTGACGATGAAGGAACTCAAGGCCAACCCGTGATCTCGGCCCGGCCACGGCAGCTCACGCGGCCGGCTGCTGCCGGATGTCTGCGGACAGGCGTCCTCAGCGGCTGAACCGTACGTCTCACAGCCTACGATGCGGCCCATGACTGTCACGTATGAGTGGCGCGGCGATTTCGACAACGCCGCCGTCAACGCGCTCCACGCGGAGGCGTTCGATCACGTCCAGATACCCATCGATTGGCACACGCAAGTGCACCGCCACAGCCTCGGCTGGGTGTGCGCCCGGAAAGGCGGCAGACTTGTGGGGTTTGTCAACGTCGCCTGGGACGGTGGCGTCCATGCCTTCATTCTCGACACGATGGTCGCCCAGGACGTGCGCAAGACCGGGGTCGGGACCGGACTCGTGTCGACCGCCGTGAAGGGGGCTCGCGCAGCGGACTGCGAATGGCTCCACGTTGACTTCGACGAGCATCTGCGCCCCTTCTACTTCGACGCGTGCGGCTTCAAGCCGACGGACGCAGGGCTCATCGCCTTGCGCTAGCTCAGGCTTACTCCGCAGTCGGTTGCCCGCCCGGCCAGGCCACCTCCGCTGTAACCCGTCGCCGAACGCGCCGCCATCTCGCCGTACTCCTACGCTCCCCTGCCCCTGTTCGTATTCCTGTTCCAGTTCCTATTACGCCCGCAACAGGTCCTGCACCGCTTTTCCAGGGTCGAGGTCGCGCCGGGTGGTAGGTGGGCGGCGGCGTCGATGTCGTGGACGACGACGTACCGTACAAGCACGCGAGGGTTCTTCTGGCGGCGCCTGTCGGTACGTCTCGACGGGTCCGACGGCCTGCCTCCCTCCTCGCGCGGCCAAGCGCTTGCACCTCACCCGCCCACGACCTCGGCGCCGTGTCGCGACCGATACCTCCAAGAGGTCCAGGACTGCCGCCCGAACGGGTAACCGGGTGAACGGGCAGCCTAACTCGTATGACGATCGTCGTCCTCAGGCAAAGTCCTCGGGGAAGTAACCACCGGCATCGAGCCCTGCCCCCGTTCCCGGAGACGCGCTCATGATCGTCACCATTGTGGTGGCCCTGGTTGCCCTGCTCCTGGGCGTGATCGCCCATCACTTTCTGCGCCGCCGGGACAGCGACGCCGACGTCTCGGGCCTGTCGGTGCAGGACCTGATCAGCCCGGTACAGACACTGACCTGACCATGCTGATCCTCGCCTTCGTCCTGGCCACCGCCGCCACCTCGTACCACAAAGTCCAAGAAGCGGTGCACACCGAGGCCAATGCGGTGGACCACTTCGTGGAGGTCGCCGACTTCTTCCCCCAACGCCGCGCAGCGCCACCGGCTGCAGACCGACGTGGTCTGCTACACCAGGGCGGTACGTCACTTCGAATGGCCGGCCATGTCCCACGGCGAGGACTCGACGGTGCCCAGTGCCTGGACCACCGATCTGTGCACCGTCTTCAAGCGCGCTGCCCGCACGCCAGGCTCGCACCGGAGACCACCTACCGACTGAGCGGCGTCGTCTTGCACGCCACCCCGGGTGCGGCGGGCCAACGCCCCATGAACAGGCGCCGGAACGGCGGAAGGATGGCTCCCTTCCGCTCGGGTGCCGTCCGTCCTGCCTATTCTTCAGGCCTGATCTTCACCTTCAGGACTGGTCTTCGCTGAGCCAGAACGGGTCCCAGCATCTGTGTTGCGGTCTGGTCGCAGGATGGAAGCGGAGGCCGTAGGGGCCGTCGGAGCTTGCTTGCGGCAGGTCTATGAGCCAGTCGAGAACATGGTCGGGAAGCTGGTCGGGATCGTCCAAGTCGGCCAGAAAGGCGGCTTGGCCGCGGGCGTTATAAGGCGTCGGCAGGGCTATTTCGGCAGCGGTCGCGCTCTCGATAATGCGCTGGCAGATGCTGTGCCAGCGCCCCTGCCCCCACCATGAGTCCGTGTAGCTCGTGGAACCGCCGATGGTCATCAGGATCAGAGTCGTCTCCGTCCCCAGGACCTGGTGGTCGAGTTCTTTCCAGCGGGAGAGCTCGTCGGTGACAGTGGAGGCTACTTCGCTCCAGCCGGAACCGAACAGCGAGTGAATCGGGGTGCCGTCGGGCAAGGACCAGTGCGGGTCCATCAGCGCCGAGCGGATGCCGTCCCAGTCGATGCCTTCCAGCGGGCAGACGTACTCTTGGACGATACGGGTGACGGCAATGTTGACGCGCGCCATCAGCACGTCGGTATTCAGGTGGTGCTGCTCCACCGCGGTGTTGTTCCGCCAGCACCAGGCGGCAACGCCGAGCGCCGCCGCGTCCGGCACGATGTCGGGCGCGACGTCCTTGCCCGCCATTCCGACGACCCATTCCAGGTACGTGCTCAGCCATTCGTGCTCGCTGACTTCCCGCAGGATCTCGACCAGCGGCAGTCGTCGGAAAGCGGCGGCCGGCTCAAATATTCGGCGGATACGGGCGAGGGCGAACTCCTGCTTGGCCTCCTCAGGAGCGGTATCGGCGACACGAACATGCGTGGCATCCAAAAGTCCCGCATGGCCTGCGGCACGGGCAACTGTGATCACCCCATCCTCCCCGGATGTCCCCACGGACAGTTCGATGGCGTCGTCCAGCATGGTGTAGGACTCGGGCCAGTCTCCTGTGACATCGTCGAACGGCTGCAGCTCCAGCGCTCCTACCTGGGGCCGGTATTCGGCCACTAAACAGCCGTCACCACGCCACAGTTCCGAGAACAGCACAGCACCCACTTCAGGATCGAATTCGCCGTCCCACTCCTCTGGCAATTCGAAGCCCGCCCATTCCAGCGGCGCCAGTAGGTCGTGCAATCGGTCCACGAAGTCGCTCCACTGGTGGTCCGTAGGGCGGTTCCCTGCCGCGGATGACGGCGTCCCTGTGTGGGCAGGTATGCCGGCCATCGTCGGCAGCTGGTCGCGGTCCGCGTGAGTATGGGCTGGAGAGCTACCGAGCATGGTCCGCAACTCCTCGGCCTGCTGAACGTCCAGCTCCCTCTCCGCAGTGCGGCACCGCGCGCACAGGTAGCGGTATTCCTTGCCGAAGCGCGCCGAATAGCGGGTCAGGGAACGCGTCTGCCCACAGTCACGGCATGGGCCGCGGCCGTTCTTGGGCCACCACAGGTACCACTTACCGTCGTAATTCCACGGCTTGGGAACGATTCCCCGGCCGACCAGTTCCTCGGCCAGCCGTCGCAGACACCCGCCGCCAGGGTGGCGAGCCGCGCTCGCGTAGAGCAGGTCGTGCGCGTCCTGAACCGCGGCGTCCGGAACCTCTTCGCCGCTTTCCACCCGGCGCAACACACCCAGTGCTGCCGCCAGTTCGGCCACCCCTTCGGTATCCGCGCCCGTTGTACGTCCAGAACCTGAGGTGGTGGCTATGGCTAAGTCGATGTCTGCCTGAGAAGGCACGGGGATGGTCACCCGCGCAGCGTAACCCAGCCCTGTGACACCGCCGGTGGTTTGTCCGTGCGGCGGGCTGTCTCCGCGGCAGGCCGCCTGTGCGGCGGGCTTGTCAGTGGCCCGGGTTAGTCTCGGAGAGCGATAGGGAGGGGGTTTGCATGACGTACGGTCGGTTGTCGCCGGAGGTGCCGTTGGGGCCCTTCGCGAATGCACCCGTCGAGGTCTGGTCGACGCCGGGCAAGGCGGCCAAGCTCCACGCCTCGGAGCACTGTTCCCGGGCCCGTACCGGGCGTATGGCCGCTTCGGAACTGCCACTCGGCGAGGCGGCCAGGCGGATGTGTCCGCGTTGTGCCGAGCACGGGCAGTGGGCGCGGCCTGGCACGGGGGCGGGCATATTTCTTGAGGCTTTGACCGGCCTGGGCCTGCTATACGAGTTGGAGCGCTACGCCGGGGCGGACGAGGACACGCGCAGCGATGACGAGGTGCGGCAGGCAGCCGCCCTGCTGAATCGGCTGCCTCGCGGCGAGCATGAGAATCAGGGCGGGCCGCAAGAGCCAGGCGGGTCGCGAGAGTCAGGCGGGTCGGAAGAGCTGGGCGGGTCAGAGAAGTCGGACGGGTCGGAAGAGCTGGCAGAAGACGAGGACGACTGGCACGAGGTGCAGGAGGCCCACAGCGAGCGGGCCCTGATCTTCGAGCAGTGGCGCGACGCAGCTGCGAGCCTGCACCGGGCGCACCAGCTCCTGGCTCCGTTTCCGTGGCTACGGCCCTGGGCCGACGCCGGCCTGCGGCAAAAGGCTGCCTACGTCGCATTGCTGCAACGGCAGGCCGGGCAGCTGGTCAGCCGGGACGCACTGGTGGTGGCTGCATGCGCGGGGGCCATGGAGCCTCCGGACTTGCCGGTGGAGGACCCGGCGCTCGCCGCGCTGGGCGCATCAGCGACGGTCCGGTCGGAGCTGGCGTCGCTGTGGCGGCGGTGGAACGGGCGCGCGGCTAGCAGTTGGGAGCACCCCCGGGAGCATCGCTACGTGGCGCACCACCTCACGGACGGGATGAGCGGGCGGCGGAAGGGGCGGGACGCCGTACTCAGATGCGCGTACCAGCTGGTGTCCACGTGGACGGCTGCAGCTGAGGCTGCCGCGGTCGGTGAGTACGGGGAGCGAACCCTGATCGCTCGCCTCCCTGAGCGGCGTCCGGAACGCCGACCTGGCCACGACGAGTCGTTCCTCCATGACCTCAGCGAATGGGAGCTGGCCGTGCTCGCCTCCTGGGGCGTGGACGCGGATTGGGAGCGGCTGACCGTCACGCTGCGGGTACCCGAGCCCGTCGCTGTTCGCCTGACGTCCTCCGACTCGGCCCTGCCCTGCAGCCTGCCCGAAGATGCCGTTGCCGAACCGGTGGCTGCGCCTGCACAGTCGGTGGAACCCGGGGTGTTCGACGACGGACCGATCGCGCAGCGGCGACCGGTGACCGCGGGCCACCTTCAAGCATTGCGCACCGTCTCGCGGGATGCCGATCAGCTCTATCTGGTGCTGTCCGCTGCGAATGGGCCGGAGGTGATGTCCCTGTCGGAGCTGGAGCGGCGGGTGAGCAGCGGCGAACGATACGTGATCGTCGCAGCCGCCGGCGGCCTGCCTGAGGAGGTGTTGCCCCAATGGCACGAGCAGGTCGAGGCAGCCGACTCTCCGGAACCCGGATCGGTCTGGCCATCGCGCAGTTCCGATCCGGAACACCCGGACTTCGGTCGCAGCCTCGGCATAGCCGAGGGCGAACAAGTGGTGGCGCGGCTCAGTAGCCTCGGCGGCAGAAGCCGGGACGCCGACGTCGCGCTGCGGTTCCTGATTCTCGCGCGCGGAGTGACGGATCTGCGAGTGCTCGAAGGCACGTACGACGAGATCGGCTACCGCCGGAATGTTTTCCCTAATGACGTGTGGCATGGCTTGTTGGCCATGGAACAACTGCACCTCGCGCCCTTTAGGACGGTTCCCGAAGACGGGTCGCGTGGCGGGTCGGGCCTGCCGCTGGGAGTTCTGGCGCGGGTGCAGTTGTACACAACGGACGCCGCCGGAAAGTTCCAGGGCAGGGCCCACTCCCCCGATTGCGCGCACCAGCGCGACGATCGCGGCCTGACCAGGGGCTATGACCTGGTAACCGTGAAGGAGATGCTGCACGCGGAGCGATTCGACCCGTGCAGCAAGTGCGGTGGTTACGCGACGCGCCGTCTGACCGAGGCGCAGATCGCCTACTACCGTGCGGCGCACCGGGTGCACGAGTGCGCCCGCAAGGTTCGGTGGGCTCTGGGAAACCGGGACCTGGCCGGGGACTGCGCTTCGCTCGTGGCCAAGGTGAAGGAGTGGAGTGACCGGAAGGCGGCGGACGAGTGGTTCGAGGCAGGGAGCCAGATAGTGCGCTGGCACCACGCCGTGGGCGAGCTGTACCAACAGGCACGGGAGCTGGTGGAATGACATGACATCAGCATGAAACCGTGGTGAGCGGGTTGCGGTTGCGCGGTTGGCGGGGCGTTATGCGTCGAGGGAGGCGTCGCGGACTCGTCTGCCCGTCTGCCCGTTTGCCCGTTTGCCCGTTTGCCCGTTTGCATGCGGCTACAGCCGGCAGCTGATCTCCATTCCGTCTTCCACCGGGAAGGTCACGCTCTCGTACCCGTTCGCCGTGTCACGCACGTAGTCGAGGTACGGCTGAACGGTCTCGAACTCAACGTCGTCGGCGGCCACGATGCTGCCGGGCGCCAGGCGGGGTTCGAGGAGTTGTAGGACGGGCAGGTACAGGTCCTTCCATCCGTCGAGGAGCAGAAAATCGACCGGGGTGGCAAGGTCGGCGAGGGTTTGCCGGGCATCGCCCTCCAGCACGGTGACCACATCCTCAAGGCCCGTCTCGGCGAAGGTTCGCCGGGCGGCGGCCACCTTGTTGTGGCTCATCTCCGTGGTGACAACCTTTCCGGCTCCGTTGTCACGGACGGCGGCGGCCAGGTACAGCGTGGAGATTCCGAAGGAGGTGCCGAACTCGATGACGGTGGCGGGGTGGATGGCCCTGACGAGGTTGTAGAGCAGCTTGCCGCCGTCGGCGGAGATCGGCATGTAGATCTCTTCTGCCGCGTCGGCCTGCTCCTGTGGAGTTGCTGGTACGTAGCCGGAGGACCGTCGCGCCCTGGCGCGCGTCGCGGTTTCGCTGTCGTGTGTAGCGCCCTCGAACATGCGGGTCAAGGCAGTGGCGACTCGGGGGTCAGAAAGCGTGTGTAGCTGCGTTGCCATGGCTCTGGCTCCTCTGCGGTTTCTGGTTGTTGCTAGGCAGCGTTTGAGGCCGCCCGGCCCGCCTGTGTGTGGCGGGCCGGGCGGAGCGTTGTCTCAGGCGGTGGTGTAGGCGCCGGCTTCGATGTCCTCAACCAGGGTCGGTCCGGTGGGGTTCCAGGAGAGCATCTGACGGGTCAGGTCGCTGGATGCGGTCATGGTGGTTGCGAAGAAGCTGCCGACGGCTCCGAAGTGCGCGGTGGCGTCCTGCGGGGCGATCGAGGCCACCGGGATGCCGAGGTGCCGGCCGATGGTTTCCGCGATCACCTTGGTGGGGATGGCCTCCTCAGTGATGGCGTGCAGCCGTGTCCCGGCCGGGGCCTTCTCCATGCCGAGGCGGATGAGCCGGGCCGCATCGCCACGGTGCACCGCCGACCAGGTGGCGGAGCCGTCGCCGACGTAGCCGGAAACGCCCTGCTTACGGGCGGCAGTAACGAGGAAGTTGACGAACCCCCAGTCGCCGACGCCGTGGACGCTCGGCGCGAAGCGGACGATCACAGTTCGCACGCCCTGGGAGACGTAGTCCAGCGCGAGGTTCTCGCTGCCACCCCGGTTCGAGTCCAGGCCAACGGCCGGGGAGACGTCGGTTTCCGTGGCGGGCCGGCCCTGGACAAGGCCGGATATGGGCGCGGCGACGATGAACGGGCGGTCGGTGCCGACGAGCGCCTCGGCGAGGGTGTGCACCGAGGCGCGCTCGGAGCGGTCGGTCTCGGCCGGGTTGCCCCAGTCGTGCTTGTTGGCCATGTGGATGACCGTGTCGGCCTGTGCGGCACCCCGTCGGAGAGAGTCCAGGTCGTCCAGGTCGCCGCGGAGGACGTCGACGCCCTTCGATGCCAGCGTCTGTGCGGCCGCGTCCGATCGGGCGAGTCCGACGACCTGGTGGCCTGCAACGGTGAGCTCGTCCACGACAGCGGAGCCGATCCAGCCGGTCGCTCCAGTCACAAAAGCACGCATGTGCGTGGTCTCCTTCGTATTTCTGTACAGGGAATGAGATGCGCAAGAGTTCGAGAGAGGGGGGTTCGGGCCGGGCCGAGGTAGGAACTTTGCCGACCGGGCCCCCAATTACGGAACACTGTGCCTTGAAATTAGCAGATACGAGACACCGTGTCTACTTACCGGAGAGGGCGGTGCGGGTGGACGCCTCCCCAGCCCCGGGAGGGCGTAGCCAGGCTGACTGTTGAGCCCGTACACCTATCCCGTGGCGCCGTTTCGGCGCGCACGTGTCGCCCCGGCCACGACGAGAGCCCCGGCAATCAGGGTGAGGACGCCAGCCGTGCGCAAAGCGGTGTCCGCGCCGCTGATGAACGCCTCAGCAATAGCGTCGCGTTCGGCCGGAGCCAGGGTCAGCGCTTCCGCTACGGTGTGCGGAACTGGGCTGTGGTGGCTCAGACTTGCCGGCAGATGTTGAGTGAAGCCGGCGGTGAGGACGGTGCCGACGACGGCAACCCCCAGCGCACTCCCCAATTCTCGTGTTGCAGACTGCAGCCCACCGGCGATTCCGGCCTGTTCGACAGGCAAGCCGGCGGCGATCTCCGCGGTCAGGCACGGCCCGGCGAGCATGATGCCGAGGCCGATGACGAACAGTGCCGTCGCGTAGAGGGGATAGGGCATGGCCGAGGTGAAGGACAACCCGAACAGGCCGGCGCTCACGAGGAGAAAAGCTGCCACGAGGACCGCGGGCAGCCCGGTACGACGGATGAGTCCGGGGACGTAACGGGTGCCCAACAGGAGCGGGAGGGTCAGCGGGATAATTCCGAGGCCCGCCTGCAGGACGGTGAACCCACGACCGTACTGGAGCAGTGAGGCGTTGACGTAAAAGAGGCCGAAGCTGCCGAAGAATATGACGGTCATGCCGATGCCGGCACTGCTGAGCGAAGGGTTGCGGAACAGCCGAGGATCCAGCATGGGATGGGGCACTCGCAGCTCGACCAGAAACCAGGCAAGACCCAGCACGAGACTGCAGGCGAAGGCGACAAGGACGACAGCGCTGCCCCACCCTTGCTCGGGGCCCTCGATGATGCCGGTCAGCAGTGCGACGACGGCGGCCACGAACAGCACCGCACCGGCCGGGTCGAGACTGCGGGCGTGGCGTGCACTGAGCGGCGCGCAGGCCGCCACCCACCCCAGGCAGCAGACCGCAACAATCGCCACCGCCACGAACAGCACGCGCCAGGAGCCGATACTCAGCAGGGCGCCGCCGCCGACGTTGCCGACGACACCGCCGATGCCGGTAGCCGCCGCCCATACCGCCAGCGCGTGGGCGCGGCGCTGGGGCGCAGTGGCGTGAATGAGGACGCCGACACAGTTGGGCAGCACACACGCCGCTCCGAGACCGGTGATGGCACGCCCGACCAACATGACGGGCACGCTCGGCGCCATGGCCGAGAAGACGGCGCCGACCGCGAACACACCCAACCCCGTCAGGAGCGTTCCCTTGCGGCCGAACTTGTCACCGGCGGCGCCGGCGGGGATGACCAGACAGGCGAAGACGACAACGTAGGCATCAACGATCCACAACAGGCCGGACGACGTCGGATGCAGCGAACTCGCCGCGAGCTTCGGTACCGCAAGGTTGATTGCCGCGACGAATCCGACGACCAAAGCGGTGCACACACTCATACCGGCGAGCACCAGGCCAGGCCGTTGCGCCTGGCTGACAGGGCGTTCCACCGTGAAAGTCATTTGATCTTGTTTCCTTTTCGAATGCTCTTTGAAGGCGCGGCGAGGCCCGGGGCGAGAGCCGACTTCAAGCGGCTTGGCGCACGCGGCCTCAGGCGGCTTGGCTCGCGCAGCCTCAGACGGCTTGGCGCACACAGGGTTCAGGTGGCTTGGCGCACTCGGCCTGGCGCGCGCATGGGAAGGAATGGCCGGGGACACAACACCACAGGCGGCGACACTTTCGAGTCACCATGCCTCGCAACCGTAACACATGCGAGGCATGGTGACTCGTTATAGTGGTGTCATGGTTGAGGAACACGGCCGCAGTGGACGGCCTCGCAGCGAGCGCGCCCGAGCGGCCGTCTTGAACGCAGCCGACGACCTGCTCGTCGAGGTCGGTTACGCGGCACTGACCATGAAGGGCATCGCGGAGCGAGCCGGCGTGGGACGGCAGACCGTCTACCGGTGGTGGTCGAACAAGGCAGAGATTCTCTACGAGGCCAGCGCCATCGACGCCCAGCAGGAACTTTCGGTGCCCCTGAGCGGCGAACCGTCAACAGACCTCGCGGCCTATCTGGATGCGTTCGTGACTTTTCTCGTGAACTCCCACGCCGGAGCCGCCTACCGGGCACTCATCGGCGAGGCCCAGCACGACACTGCTGTCGCGGCCCTCCTCTCCTCCAAGGACATCCTCAGCGAGAGCGCCGCAACAGTCATCGAACCAGTACTCAACACCAGCGGCAGCGCGCTGTCGATCGAACAGGCAACGGCACTTCTCCTGGGCCCGCCCTTCTTCCACATCCTGTCGGGACGCAGCGCGAATAGCATCGACACCCATCAACTGGCCAAGGAATTCCTGCGCGGACTCACCGCTCGCTGACACCGGCCGCCTTGGCGCCCTGGCGGTATGGCTGGGGCGCTCCAGTTGCCGACGACCACCCACACATTCGTCATGCCCAGGCTCTGCCTACCGATGTCCGCGTCTACGGAGACGAACGTGACCTGCGACGGTCTACAGACGCCGCTACGTCTGCCCAAGAGCCTCAAGATCGCTCGACGCGGGGGGATCTGCCGGGTGCCCCGAACCCGTACGCGGCACCCCTGGCCTCCCCCCACCCGGTAACGCGTACGGACCTGCTATGCGGCATGCTCGGCCAGGACGCACGATCTTATCGACGCACGAGGAGACAGCTATGGTGGACTGCTTACTGGCACACGCTTTCGTCGATGACGGCGGGGAGTTCGGTAACCCCGTACTCGTAGTGATTGAACCGGACGGCGGCGGGCTCCCCCAGGACCAACGGCAGCAGTTGGCCGACCGGCTCGGCATCCCCGCAGTCGCCTTCGTCCGCTCTCCACCCGCACGACGCACGTCGATCGCCATTCACGGTTCGTACGGGCTGCCGATCCGGTTCGGGGGCCACCCTGTGCTCGGCACACTCGAAGCCCTCCACCACCTGGGGCATACGGTCGACGAGATCGTCCCAGAGGCCGGGCCGGTGGCCTGCCGGCGCGATACGGAAGGCATCTGCTGGCTGACCGCCCCCGCTGCCTGGTCCAAGCCGTGGCGCCATCTGCGGATGGCGTCCGCCGCGGAGATCGAGGCGCTGACCGAGCTGCCGGACGGGGAGGACTTCACGCAGGTCTGGGCCTGGACGGACGAGGACGCCGGCGAGGTCCGCGCGCGGCTGTGGGCCCCGCGGATCGGAAAGGGCGAGGACGAGGCGTGCGGCAGCGCATCGATGCTGCTCACCCTCCAGCACGCGCGCCCGCTGCGGGTCCTGCACGGCCAGGGCTCGGTCATACACACCTCCCCGGCCGGTGATGGGCTGGTCGAACTCGGCGGCCGGTGCGTGGTACGGACGCCCGACGAGGAGGTGACTGCCGAGGTGGAGCGTGCCTATGCACGGGTCTGAGCACTCGGGCCGGCCCCGAGCCTGAGGCGCCCCGTGCCCTTCCCTACGTGCAGTACCGCCAGGCACGGGCACGCAACTCAAGGTGCATAGTTCCTCTACGGCCATGTGCCCGAAGCGGCCACCAAACGCTCCGGGAGGAACCGCAACGTACGGATCTCATCGGCGCCGTACGGCGACTCATCAGCACGTGGGGCCTCTGCGATGACGCGTCACGAGGGGGCACCTCCAAGGTTTCGCCACCCGAAGCGAGGATCGCCCCGCCGTAGCAGCTGTGTCCGGGCAGCGTGGCTTCGTCATCACGTGCATTCGTGCGCACTTGTTTCTATGGTGAGTGGTGAGTGTGGCCGCGCGTTCGGATGGGCGGGAGGGTGTGCATGCTGTCCGTACTGCGTCATCGCACGTACCGTCGTCTGTTCACCGCTCAGGTGGTCGCGCTGGTCGGGACCGGGCTTGCGACGGTGGCTCTGAGCCTGCTCGCCTACGACATCGCCGGCCCGGCCGCCGGTTCGGTACTGGGTACGGCCCTGGCGATCAAGATGGCGGCGTACGTCGGACTCGCGCCGGTCATCAGCGCGCTCGCGCACCGGCTGCCACCCCGACCGCTGCTGGTGGGCGCCGACCTGATCCGCGCGTCGGTGGCGTGCGGCCTGCCATTCATCACGGATGTCTGGCAAATCTACGTCCTGATTTTCGCGCTACAGGCAGCCTCGGCCAGCTTCACGCCCACCTTCCAAACCCTGATCCCCGAGGTATTGCCCGCCGAGGAGGACTACATCCAGGCCCTGTCGCTCTCACGCCTGGCGTACGACCTGGAAATGCTCTGCTCCCCGGTTCTGGCCGCCGCGCTGCTGTCCTGGATCACCTACGACTGGCTCTTCACAGGCACTGCGGCCGGCTTCCTCGCCTCCGCCGCCCTGGTCTTGTCGGCTGCCCTCCCCACGGCCTCCCGAGGCCCGGCGTACGACGGCCTGGCGAGCGGCGATCCAGGGTTCCTGCGTCGGGCCACCCAAGGGACTCGGTTGTTCCTGACCACCCCGCGCCTGCGCGCCCTGCTCGCGCTGACCCTGGCGGTGGCCGCGGGCGGCGCGATGGTGATGGTCAACACGATCGTCTACGTACGCGACCACCTAAGCCGCGCCACCTCGGACGTACCGCTGGCCCTGAGTGCCTACGGCGCCGGCTCCATCCTCACTGCCCTCCTGTTACCCCGCCTCCTCACCCGTACCAGTGACCGTGCGCTGATGCTGCCCGCCGCCTTCACCTCCGCGGGCCTGCTCCTCGCCCTGGCCGCCGCCACCCGGTTCGCGCCCGGCGGCTGGGCATGGCCGGCACTGCTGACTGCCTGGGCCGCCTTCGGCGCCACGGAGTCTCTGATCACGACCCCCACCGGCCGCCTGGTGCGCCGCTCGGCCGCCCCCGACACCCTCAACGCCGCCTTCGCCGCCCAGTTCTCCCTCTCCCACGGCTGCTGGCTTCTGACTTACCCGCTCGCCGGATCACTCGGCACCATCGCCGGCCTGCCCGTTGCCGCCCTCGCCCTTGGCGCGGTGGCTCTTGGGGCAGCACTCGCCGGCTGGCGCCTGTGGCCCGCCGCAGACCCCCAGCGCCTCACCCACGTCCACACCGCCCTGGACCACGGACACCCACACCTGATCGGCGCCCACCGGGCAGGCGAAGGATGGCGGCACGCACACGACTACGTCATCGACGACCTGCATCACCGCTGACCGGCGCGGGTTGCCCCCGACTGAACTCCCCTCGTACCGGGGCGGGCAAGTCGGGGACGTCTACCATGTGCGCATGAGCACACGCGTGCACGCCGCAACTGCGCACCCCGCGCAACAACAGGACGACGAGCGGCTGCAGACTGCCGCGGCCGTACTGGCGCTGCTCGCCGACCGTACCCGGTTGGCCCTTCTCCAACAGCTCACCGAGGGCGAGGCAGACGTCGCCACCCTGACCGCCCGAAGCGGTGCCGCCCGCCCCTCGGTCAGCCAGCACCTGGCCAAACTCCGCCTGGCCGGACTGGTCGCCACCCGCAAAGACGGCCGCCGCGTCGTCTACCGCCTCCAGCACGGCCACCTCAAACGCCTGGTCGCCGAGGCACTCAGCGTCGCCGACCACCAAATCAAACATCTACCTCCGCACGACTGATCAGGGGGCAGCGGAGTCTGCACCTACCGAATCGGACGTCGTCGCTGGGGCCAGCAGGAGTTCGGGGCCCGCCTATCAACTCCCCCTGGCCTACGGCAGGCCCAGCTCGGCTGCCGGGTCGATGTCCCCCACGCCAGTCACGCCAGCTCCTCCCCTCGCCGCCCAGCCAGCACGTACAGTCATCCCGTAAAGGTCATGACGTCCCGGTGCAGGTGGGACTGGTCGGCGTAGCCGCTCTCCGCTGCGACCGAGCCGGGGCTGAGACACGCGGCGAGGCGGTGGGCCGCGGGGTCGAAGCGGACCAGTTGCGCTGCGCACCTGGGTGTGAGGCCGATCTGGTAGCGGAGCCGTGCCCACAGCCGCTTGCGGCTCCATCCGACCTCCGCTGCCAACGGCTCCACGCGGATCTGCCCCTCGGCTGATCTTCATTTGCAGCCAGGCGTAGGCGTCTTCCGGGTCAACGGGTTTGTGTGGCGCCCCGGCCCCAGAGCGCGTCGAGGGCGACCATCTCTCCGCCCGGCTCCAGAGAGGCGCCCAGTACCGCATGCGCGATCACTGGTGACAACCGTATCTGCAGGCATTCGGTGTTCGGCCGCGCACGCGAACGCTGCCGGGCACGAGGCCGAAGACGCCGCCGCGCTGCTGTCGGCCACGGACGCTGTCGATGATCAGCCCGTCCCTCAAGCCGACGGCCAGTGTGACAGCCGGGTAGGGGATCACCTGGAGGTCAGGGAATCCGTGCTGCGATCGCGGAATCCGTCCATGACGACCCGACGACCCCCGGCAGCCGGCCGGGTCATGTCCAAGTGTTGATGTCCCACCTCGCGGCAACCTCAGCAGTTCCCCCGGCAGATCGCGTAGTTTCAGGCTACGGGTCAACTCCTCTGGATTCACGAGTCGACGCGACATTCGTACAAGACGCGCCCTCGTCCGGGCGGCAACACTGACGTTCCGCCAACTACCCAGGAAGGGACTGCTTGTGACACGCTACTCGATCGACCCGTTCACATCGGCCGTCGAGCTCGCCGTGGCCATTCGCCGCAAGGAGGTGAGCCCAGTCGAGGTGGCCGACAGCTACCTGGAACGGATGGATGAGCTGGATCCCCAGCTCAACGCGTTCTGCCACCGTGCCGACCACGACGTCCGCATAGCCGCAGCAGCGGCGGCCGACGCGGTAGTACGCGCCGCGTCGCCCGACGACCTGCCGCCGTTCCACGGCGTGCCACTCCCGGTAAAGGACTACCTGGACGTGGCCGGTTGGCCCACAACCTACGGAAGTGCCGGCGCCGACCCGACACCGGTCGCGGCGTCGGACCCGGTGGTTCGCCGATTCACGGACGCAGGCTTCGTACTGCTCGGGAAAACCACCCTCTCCGAGTTCGGCTCCGTGTCGTTCACCGAAAGCGGGGCTCTCGGTATTACCCGCAACCCGTGGGACCGGACCGCTCGCCGGGCGGTTCTTCGAGCGGTGCGGGCGCCGCAGTCGCGTCCGGCATGGCGCCGATCGCGCATGCCGCCGACGGTGGCGGCTCGATCCGGGTCCCCGCGTCGTGCAACGGTCTCGTCGGGCTCAAGCCCACCCGCGGCCTGGTCCCGGACGCGACCGTCGGCTGTGAGGGCATGGCCACCAGCGGTGTGCTCACCCGTACGGTGGCCGACTCGGCGGCCGCCCTGGACGTACTTGCCCGTCATGATCCCGCTGCGTGGTGGTCACCGCCGGCCCCGCGACGCCCGTTCGCGGACGCGCTCACGACGGCCCCGCCGACCGGGTTGCGGATTGGAGTGCTCGTCAAGCCTCCGATCGCTAGCATGGGCGTGGACCCGGCGTGTCTGGCGGCAGTCGACACGACTTTACGGGCTCTGGAAGCCGCGGGCCATCACGTTGTCGATGTGCCCCTACCGCTGCCGCCGACAGACGAGTTGATCTCTGCGTTCACGACGATCTGGAACGTCGCCGCCGCGGGCTTTCCGCTGGCCGACCCGAGCCGCGTGGAGCCGCACAATCGGGCTCTGCGCGAGGCGGCACGCGCCGTCGACTCCTGGGCCTATGCGGAGGCTCTGCAACGCACCCAGCGCCTGTCGCGGCGCGTCGTCGAAGCATTCGTCGACAGTTTTGATCTACTCGTCACGCCCACGATGGCGTGCCTGCCCCCGCCCATCGGTTTCTGGCGCACGGACAGCGGCGACGACCCGCTGACGCCCCTGCGGAAGAGCTATCCGCTGGCCGTATTCACCTCGCTGTTTAACGTGACCGGCCAGCCGGCGGTTTCACTGCCTGTCCACCACGATGCCGCCACCGGTCTGCCCGTCGGCGTCCAACTCGTCGCCGGGCCCTGGCGCGAGGACCTGCTGCTGCAGGTGTCGCGCACGCTCGAACACGAACTGCCCTGGGTAAACCGCCGACCGGCCGTCAGCTGACACATTCAAGGACTTCGGCAGGGGCATGCGCGCCCGCAGGCCTGGCCTTGCACCGTACGACTCACGGCCGCGGGCCGCACCACGACTCATGCACGCCCACGACAGACCCACCAGCGAGCCCAGCCCAGAACAGGCTGCTCGCAGAAGGGAAGTTCCGGCATGACCGTTACTCCGATCGATCTCTACGCTTCCTGCATCCGTCTTCGGCAAGGCGGCGAGGCCCGCGCCGAGCAGCCGGTCTTCGCCCCTGAGCGGGACGGCTGGCAGGTGATGACCTTCCATGTGGAGACCGACGCCGACGTCCACGGCGACCACTGGGAAGTCCACACCGCCGCGGACGAAGTCGTCTCCTGCCTCACCGGCGGGATACGCCTCTGCTTGCGCCCGCAGCAGCCGGGAGACGAAGAGGAACAGATCAAGCTGACCGCCGGGACAGCAGTTGTTGTGCCGCGCGGGCGATGGCACCGCATCGTCCTGGGCGCCCCCAGCGACATCATGTCCGTCACCGTGCAGCGCGGCAGCCGCCTGGAGAAGCGGACCGAAGCCTGACGAACTCGACGGACGGACCAGAGCGATCAGCAGGCTCGGGCGCGGATGGCTCTGGCCCGGGTGGCGGTTGGGATCAAGCAGTGAGGGCGCAGTCCCGCTGGTTGGTGCTGGGGTAGAGGCGTTGATGTTCGCGGACTGTGCGGAACGTCCAGCCGTCTTCGAAGTCGCCGTTCATGATCAGTGTTGCGCGGACTTGAAGGGCAACTTCGGCCCCGTGGAGCCCCCAGCGTGCGCCGGCGATACCGAGGCGGTCACAGACTTGTTTGAGGTGGCCGGTCAGTTAGCCAGCAGACCTCGACGGCTTCCCTCCTGGCGGCCACCAGGCCGATACGGCCGGTTCGGCTCAGGCCGCCGGGCGGCGGCCCCACGCGGAAATCATCGGCGAGATTGCCAGTCGAGACCGCCCGCGGCAACGTTGGCCAGGTGACGGTCAATCTCTTCGTCAGTGGCCAGCCCCGCAGCAACGAGCCTGTCGCGGACCTGGTGGACGGTGGCTTTCTCCAGCACGGTGCAGGCGGGCGAGCTGATCGGGAAGTAGGCATCGGCCTCGACGTCAACCAACCCTGCCTCGCGAAGCAACCGCGGCAGCTTGCGCCCATACGACAGGTCCGCGCCACGCTGCCGCAGCAACTCGCGAAAGCCGCTGCGCAGCCTGTTGGCCAGCTCTTGCTCAGCCCCGCACTCGTCGGGGCAAATCAGCGGCTGCAACGCGGGGTCGCCATCCTCCAGCACCAGCCACCCACCGGGGCGAAGCGCTTCGACCATGGACCGCAAAGCCTTGTCGCGGTCGGCGACGTGGACCAGCACGAGCCGGGCATGGATCAGGTCGAACGGCCCTCCGGTCGGCGGCGCATCGGTGGCCACATCGTGGCGCAGCACCTCGAAGCCTGCCCCCTTTCGCATCCAGGAGGTGTCGATGTCGGTGGCCACCACGTGCCCGGCTGGGCCGACACGCTCAGCCAGCCAGGCCGGAACGGTGGGGCCTCCGGCGCCGACCTCCCAACACCGCCATCCACCCCCGACCCCGACCGTATCGAAGTGCCGGAACGTCGACGGGTCGAACAGCTCCGACAGCGCGGTGAACCGCTCCCCCGCCTCGGCCTGCCGATTGTCCAGAAGGTACCCCTCGCCAGCAGTCTCTCGCGTGCCCCGTGTCATGGCCCGATCATCGCACCCGCCCGCAACACCGCGCACGCATCGCGCATGCCCCGCGGCCAGGCGAAGGCTCGACACCTGCGATAGCCCGACACCCGCGATAGGGCCCCTTCGGGGCTTCGGCGCGAACTGAACACCCCCGCCGTCGCCCGACTCGTGAGGAATCCCCGTCAGGCCATAGCTGGGCCTCCCGCCTTCCGAAAGCTGCGGGCCACGCATCTGCATGGCGCATTACTGACGCGATCCGTGGCCGCTCGGCATCCGAATGACCCCGGTTTCGCCGCGAAGAGTCCTTATGTTGTGGTGATGCGCTTCTCGAACCAGTGGTGGGCGTACGGCTCGTTGTTGAAGGCTGTGACCTGCTGAAAGCCGTAGGAGCGGTACAGGCTGATCGCGCCGCTGAGAGCTTTGTTGGTGTCCAAGCGGAGTACGCCACAGCCGTGACGGGCGGCCCGCCCCTCCAGGTCGGCCAGCAGTCGGCGACCGAGGCCGAGCCTTCGAGTGTGGGGAGCCACCCACATGCGTTTGATCTCGGCCGCTGCACCGGCCGGCAGCTTCAGACCAGCGCAACCAACGGGCTCGCCGTGCAGCCGGGCAACCAGGAACAGACCGCTCGGCGGTCGGAGTTCGCCCGCGTCAGGCAACAGGCTCTGAGCAGGGTCGAAACCGGACTCGAACCGCTCGTGCAGCTCGGCGAAGTACGACCTCAGACAGTACTGAGCGTCGGGGTGCGCCGGGTCTACGACGTCCAGCGCGACCGTCGTGGCGGTCAGCAGCCGGTCGACCTCGGCCATGGCCGCGACGAGCCGGGCACGTTGGGCGGTGTTAAGCGGCTCCAACAGAGAGCTGGCCAACTCGTCACTGCGATCGTCAAGCATCGCGTGCTCCACGCGTCCCGCATCCGTGAGCCGGACGGTGCGCACCCGTCGGTCCTGAGGGTGAGGTTCCACCGTTACCAGGCCGTCGGCTTCCAGGGAGCGGAGCAGCCGGCTCACGTAACCGGAGTCCAGACCCAGGCGCTCACGCAACTGCCGTACGTCCTGGCCCTGCGCCCCGACCTCCCACAGAAGCCTGGCCTCGCCGATGGGCCGGTCGCGGCCGAGGTAGCGGTCGTGGAGCACTCCCACGCGTTCGGTGACGGTGCGGTTGAACTGCCGCACTTGACTGATCTGCACAGCATCCATTCTCTGACTTTAGTCAAGTAACGAGTGCTGCGGCTAGGGCTCCGGATTCGCAACGGCGGGCCACTCACTTCCGATACCGCACCTAATCCCCCTGCACCACTGCATACCCAGGTAGGGACGGCCATCGCACCGTCAAGACCACGGACTCCTCCCCCGCTGTCCATGAATGGTCGATCCCACGCCCCACACCACATAATCACCCTGCTCTTCCAGCAGAACACTGCGGTCGGGAAGCTCAACGCGAAAGCGTCCCTTGATGAGTACTAGAAGAGCCGTTCGTTGCTCGCCTGTCACCCATTGACTTCGCTCATCGCCTCGCGGATGGACACCCCACTTGATCTCTACCGTCCCGCTGTAGCGAGGATCGTCAGCATCCTTGAAATGCCCGAGCAACCACCCCTTGTCCAGCACCGCATCTTTGCCCGCATTGCCTACATAGACGCCGTCGTTCATGTCCTCGGACGCTAGCAACTGCCGGCGGAAGGCGAGTCACCGCCTTCGCGACGGGCGACGGGCGACGGCGTAGAGACTGTGTCACCAAGGCCCAAACGGGTGTGTCTGGCCTGGGGAGGCTGCCTCGGCACTGACTGCTCAAGGCTCTTTCACCCTCACGTTGGTATCCGGTCTTCCGGTCGCGACGCGGGCGTACCAGCCCGGCGCGCTTCCATGCGCGTAGCGTCGCGGGCCGGATGCCGAGCTTGTCTGCCAGTGACCCGATGAACATGCCGTCGGGTCCGGTAAGCACCTCGGGCTCGGACGCTCCGGCGGGCGGCCCCACATCACGGATGGCGCTCTCCACGGCTTGCAGGGTTTGCTGGTCGTTGAGGAGCTGTGCGTGGCTTTCGTCGTTGAGATCGTGTTCATCAAGAAGGTCCCGCAAAGTTCGTACCAAGGCTCGGCGCCCTGTCTTGCCGGTCGGCAGCCGGGCGTCACAGGCCGTCGAAAACGGACCGCAACCGCGAGCAGCAAGTCTGCGTCGATCGCCCCGGTCTTTCGCGCCGCCTTTGCCCTGCCAACGGAGGGAAGTTGAGTATGTGTACTCATGCGCTCAGCCCTCGCCTTCTCGAAAGGTGGGGGCGGAGGTGCGGGATGAAGGAGGCCGTGAGGGCTTCGTTGTGCAGAGTTCGCAGGCGGTGCATTCAGGCAGGTGGGTTGCTGCTGGCATTCGCCCTGGTGGGGCTGACTGCGGCGTGCTCGCGCGAGCCTTCGGAGGAGAAGCTGCGGGCGCAGGCCACCTCGCCCGTAGCGAACTCTCGTAGGGAGGTGGAGGAGCAGAAGATACGCACCCTGATCGAGCGACTGACCGCTGTGGAGGGCCTGGAGCACGTGCTCACGCGCTTCGCTGACTCCTGTGCCAAGCCCTACAACGGGTCGGTGTTCGAGAGCAACCGGTCACCGTACGCCCTGACGTGCAGCATGCAGGCTGACGTCTATTTCGGCGTCCGGGGAGACATCACCGACGTTCTGCCCCGCGTCCGCGCAGCCAACATCGCGGCCTGGGGTTTGCAGGACGATGAGGGGCACGACCTGCCGCACGCGGCCGGCACCATAACGTACGCGCTCACCTACCATCGTGATCACGGACGGTTCCCGGACGGCAGCCTGATGTCCGAACCGCAACTCGAAGCCCCAGGGCTGCGGATGGACTGGGACCGGCCGGATCTGCCACTCCACTACCGGATCGAAGATCCCACGCCGTGTCCCGAGGCCGGATCCGACGGAATCTACCAACGCTGCTCGACCGTCCCGAAGACCGCGATGAGCATGACGGCCGCGCGAGCCCGCTATGGAACTGTCCTGTCCCTCAGCTTCGACCACTGGGGCTCGACCGCGTACCACTACTTCACGGTGCCCCGCCGCAAGTGACCTGCCGGACTCGTTTGACTACCACCGACCAGGCAGTACGGGGCCGCGGCCCGCGATGGAGGGCGACAGCCTCGGGCGCTGCGCGGTGCCGCTACGATCATTCACTCATGGATATGAGCGCAGAAGAGATGATCGCCATCCCGCCCGGGCGGGTAACACTGTCCGACCGGCGGACGAAACACAGCTGGTCCGTTGATCTGGAGCCCTACGAACTCGCGGCGTTTCCGGTGACCCAGGCACTGTACGCGCAGGTCACCGGGCAGCAGCCGAGCACCGCCCGGGGAGACACACTGCCTGTCGAGAGCGTTTCTTGGTGGGATGCGGTCCGCTTCTGCAATGCCCTTTCCCAACGTGACGGGTACGCGCCCGCATACCACCGCACTGCCGACGACGAAGGTATCGAGTGGGATGCATCCGCCGACGGTTACCGGCTGCCGACCGAAGCCGAGTGGGAACATGCCTGCCATGCCGGTACGACCGGAGCGCACTACGGGGCGCTCGACGAGATCGCTTGGTATCGAGGCAACTCGCACGAGCGAATCCACGCTGTGGGCGGCAAGCGCCCCAATCCGTGGGGCCTCCACGACATGCTCGGCAACAGCTGGGACTGGTGCTGGGACATCTACGATGCCGAGGTCTACGGTGACTACAGAGTGCTGCGCGGCGGTGGCTGGTTCGACGAGCACTGGAGCTGCCGGGCTTCCGCGCGGCGCCGCAGTCACCCGACGTTCCAAGTCGACGACGTGGGTTTCCGCATCGCACGTTCCCTTGAGGCTGCCTAGAACGGGAGTGGGACTAGGTAGTTGAGGCGTTGCCTCCCGCTGGCCGGGAGACAACGTCTCATGACTACCCTTTAGGTGCAGCGCATAACGCCTCAAGCCGTAACGTGGGTATGCGCGCCCTCGGCTTCGGGTATCAGCCGAGGTATTCCACCTTCACCGGCGCGGTGTTGTTCTCCTGATTGGGGTCGATCTCCGGATCGGACGTAGCGGAGATGCTTCCCTGGGCACCCTCTACGCGCTTGTCGATACGGGCCCGCAGCCAGGAACTGCCGTCGAGACGTCCGGCGCAGTGCACCAAGCCATTTCCCTGCTCGGCGTACCAGCAGTAGGAGATTTCGCTCGGGTGGTCTCCGAGCTTCACCGGCACCAAGCTGACGCCTTCGGGCAACTGCAGCCGCAGCACGCCTCCATCGTAATTCCGCGGGGAGGGCACCTGCGTTTCGACCACCTGGCCGACCTTGCCCTTGATGGCGAATCCGATGGCCTGTACGTCGTTGATCTGGTTCGTGCTGAACGTGAGGTTGCTGCTGGACATCTCCGCCTTCCAAGACGGTGACGAAATGAAATCGTCCCCGCTGCCGTCAACAGGACGCAAGCCCAGCGGCCCCCCGGTGCCGCGCGGTGCCGAGGCGGGCAACAGCGTGTTGTTGAGGGGGTCGTGCGCCCGGAGCACGGAGTAGAAGACCTTGCCGTACATCGCCGTCTTGTCGACCACGGCCGTCAACGACCCGTCGGTCTCGTACGCCGCCCCGGCCGGCAGCGGACCGGGCAGCTCGCACAGCGCCTTGGTGGGAGATACGGCCTTGTCGTAGCGGCAATTGCTGTACTGCCTGCGCAGCGTCGCTTCCTCCGTCGACAGCAAAACGAAGAAGCTGTCGTCGATCGCCGTGTCGCCCTTGTTGCCGAAAGCGGGCGTCAGCCGCAATGCGGAGCCGGGCTCTACCCCGGCCAGCGGCTGGTTCTGCCGTGCGGTCAGGACCGGCGCCCCCATGACGATGTGGGTGGTGTGCCGGATGGTGGGAGCGTTGGCGCTGGTCACGGTAATGTTCATGTCCCCGGCGGGGCCCAGCGTCGCACCCGGCTCCGGCGTCAGGCGGAACGGGGTGAAAAGCGCACCCGAGTCGATGTCTCCCAGCGCGCAGGTCATCAGGGAGCCCGAGCGTTTGCAGCCGTAACCCGTGTTCTCCCAGACGACGCGCACCTTGCCCTTGAAGGCGGCAAGGTCGATATTCACCTTGACGTTCTTGACCGTCAACGGCTCACCGTCGGCTGAATGTCCGGTCGCCTTGAGGCTGACCTGATACTCGGTTGGACCTGCGTCGGGAGCCGACGCTTGATACTTCGGTATGTAGTACGTGTTCATCATGTGCTCGGCCTGCAACTGCGCACTCGTGGCCTGCTGTGCCCCGCCGCCGACGGCGGCCACCGGCGTAGTGCCACCGACCGCCACCACCGTGCCCAGCGCCAACAGCAGAGCCGCCGCCCCGGCCCCGACCAGGCGCTGCCCCCGCGTACTTGCCATAGTTCCCTTCATACGTGATCGGACTGGCAGGGATGCCAAATGGTTGTAACAGTTGTACTTTCTGTCAGGGGTAGTCGGCGTCTGAGGGGGGACGCAGGGCGAGTAGTACCTGTGCCAGGCCAGACCAGGCCAGGTGATGTTCCATCCGCGAGTCTCTGTCAGTCCGACGGAGCCACGTCGGCCCGGCCTTTAACCGACGACTGCCTGTGAGTACCGAGGTGGGCCACTTGCACGAGGGACCGGCTCCCTGGCTGCCCGCCTCCAGCGCAGTGTTATGTCGAGGACGTGTCCGGATCGGCGCTCACCGAGCAGGGCCCTCACCGAGCAGGCTGGAGGCTCTGAACAATGGGCCTCCTCTTCGAGATGCCCCGCGAGCCATCAGGCTGAGCGCCAAGGTCCGCCAGTCGTGGCTCTTGAAGGGTTGGCGCCAGACCTACCGGCAGGGGTGCGTTCCCCTATGTGTCAGGAGTATGTGCCAGGAGTGTGACTGCACCGACATCGGCTACAGGACCGAATCCGACGCAGAAGCGGAGGCCCACCATGACCGACACACACGAGCAGCCGCGCTCAGAGGTATGGAAGACCGCGCTCACTGTGCTGCAGGAGGTCGCCCCGCCCGTCATTCCGGAGGGCGCGCACGTGATGACTGTCCAGATCGAGTACCCGTCTGGCGACCCGGGTACCCCGCCGCACCGCCACTCCGGTCCGGCCTTCGGGTACGTACTGGAGGGTGAGATGCGCTTCGAGTTGGAAGGCGAACCGCAGCGCATCGTCCGAACCGGGGAGACGTTCTGGGAGCCTGGCGGGGACGTCATTCACTACCAGGACGGCAACGCCCGCACCGACGCTCCCCTGCGCTTTCTCGTCACCATGCACTGCGTGCCGGGACAGCCCATGCTCGTCCTGGTCGACGACGATGAGCTCAAGCGGCGCGCGCATCTGCGTGCGCCCCGGCCGACCTGACGCGTTCTCGCCGATAGATCAGCAAGTGTGGGCATCAAACCGCCATGGGAGCTGTCGCAGCGATCGAAGCAAGGAGTGCGCAACGTGAAGATCGTGGTCATCGGAGGAACCGGCCTCATCGGCAGGAAAGTGGTCGCCAATCTCAACGACCTTGGGCATGAGGCGGCGCCGGCCGCACCCAGCACGGGCGTAGACACCCTTACCGGCGAAGGTCTCGCCACCGCGCTGGCCGGAGCCCGGGTGGTCGTGGACGTGACAAACTCCCCCTCCTTCGAGGAGGAGGCGGTACTGAATTTTTTCACCACATCCACACGCAACCTGCTGGCCGCCGAAGAAGCGGCGGGGGTGACGCACCACCTGGCACTGTCTATCGTCGGCATCGACGGGCTGCCCGACAACGGATACTTCCAGGCGAAAGTGGCTCAGGAGCGCCTGGTCAGACAAGGGCCGATCCCCTACTCGATCGTCCGGGCAACGCAGTTCTTCGAGTTCGTCAAAGGCATCGCCGACACCGCCACCGACGGCGACACCGTGCGCGTCCCGCCCGTATTTTTCCAGCCGATGGCGGCCGACGATGTGGCCGAAGCGGTAGCCAGAACGGCTGCGGAGGCACCGCTGGGAGGCATCACGGAGGTGGCTGGACCTCAGTTGTTCCGCTTCGACGAACTCCTCGCCGAGGCGTTGCGCGCGTGGAAAGACCCACGCACGGTCGTCGCCGACCCGCACGCCCTCTACTTCGGCTCCGAGCTGACGGAGCGCAGCCTCGTCCCCGACGAGGGCCGCGCCCGACTGGCCGCTACCCGCTTCGACGACTGGCTGCTCCACTCTGCTTGAGCAGTGGCAGCACCTACTTGCGCAGGGCATCGGCCAAGCGCAGCGGAGGTGTTTGGTCCCCGTGGCGTCGGCTCGAAGGCACGGTCTTGCGGCCTGGCACCCTTGCGGCGCCGGGCGTAATGGAGCCCTGGCGTACCTGGGCCTGCCATACGTGACGATGCTTGCGAATTCGCAAGGCGCGGTAACCGCTGCCCGGGGTCATCTCATGCGGGCCTTTGGGGTTCGCATCGTGCCATTGGGCTACCAGTCCGGGTTCGATCTCCTGTGCCGAGGACTGCGCAAGCACGCACTTCGAGCAGCCGTACTTCACCCGCTGCGCGACCCGCTGACGCATTTTATGGCCCAGGGGACAGTGCCACCAGCGCGAGTGGCTCGAACCGGGCACGATATCGAGCGGGGTGTCGGGGTTGTTGGCGCAGTCCCGGCCTCGGGCGATGCCCGGGCACGGGACTGCGAATTTGTTGTCGGTCCCGGCCTTCTTGTTGGCGCGCTCCCGGCAACCTCGCCCACCCAATCGGGACGCGGGCGAGGCCAGTCAACGGTGCCCCGTGGTCTGCGCGGCCCCGTGCCACGCTCGCTCTGAGTGGCCTTTGCACAGGCAGGACAGTCGGTGCCCCGGCTGGCGCGCTGCGCTACGGAGCACTCCCAGCGGTGTTGGCGCGTGCGGCAGATCCAGGTGGCGCGCTGCTGGCTCCCTACCTTCACCTATCCGAGCGTGAAAGGGGGGTCCGGGGCACGCTCCGCAACAAGCTAGCTTCGGGTACAGGTCGGTGCACGTCTCTCCGGGGCCAGGCATGGAGAGGTACAGCTCAGTTCTGCATGAGGGGACAGCCGGGCTGGTCCTGGTGCGAGCGGGTCCCGTTGGAGACGACGGCAGACCAGGTACGTCCGCACCTGCTACACGTCCACCGCAGGCGGCGCCTTGAGTGCGCGCTCACCTGCACTGCGGCCAGGCCCTCGTCGAGTTCCGGAACAAGCTCCGCGGCAATCCTGGGAAAGGAGCAACCACTGCGTCGGACGCGGTTGAAGACGGTCATCTCGAAGTCTCGGCCACACTCGGGGCACTGGGACCAGGCACGATACGCCGAGCCACGCCCCACCTGGCGGGCGGTGATCTCGGTGGGCTACCGGCTGGCCCCAGAGGGCCGGTTCCTGGCTGGCCTGGACGACGACGCCTGTGCCGTACCGAGTTGGACGGCTGAGCAGGCAGCCGAACTCGGCGTCGAAGCCCCGCCACGCCACACGCAGCCCCGGCTCCGAATTCGGCGCCATCCTGCGCTGTGCCCTGCCACATGAGGTGGCCGGCCCGGACGAGGCTGCGGGGGGCAGGGTGTTGAGCCTCACTGCGCAGCTGTCAGGTGTAGACGAGGCGGACGACGGTGACCGTCAGTACCGTGGCACTGACGTAGTAGCGGACCACCACACCGCTGACGACGGCCTCGCGCCGGTCCTCGTCGGCTTTGACGGCGGTGGAACCGTGCCCGTACGAGTCGGCGGCCAGGCGCTGCATCCCGGCGTCGAAGGCGACCCGTAACGCGTGTGGCATGGCGCGGCAGGCCTGGTCGGCGGGCGGGGCGTACTGGAGTCGGTAGTGGCTCACGCCACCTCCGAACCGGGTGTGCCGGCGTCGGTGGCACCGATGTCCTCGTCGCGGGCCAGGCGCTCGAAAAGCTCCTCGTCCTCTTTTTCGGCGTTGGTGCCGGCCAAGGCCCAGCGCACCAAAGCGGTGGGGAGCTCGGTGGCGGCGACGTGCTCGATGTCGCGGTCGAACTGGGCGGCCCGGTCGTCGTCCAAGCGGGCGCGGATGGCCGCGATGGTGCCGGGCAGCTCCACGATCTCACCGTCGATGACGGTCTTGAGGGTGGCGTCCACAGTAGGCCTCCTTCCAGCCCAGTACGGTACGCCGCCACCCCAGGCCAAGGCCCGTCTTCGCGGAAGGTTCATCTCCCGGGGCCGCTTCGGGGCCTCTGGACGACCACCCGCTACGAACGACCGGCGAGTGGGAGTGCTGGTTATGTAGAGCCCTCGACACCGCGGGCTCGGCACCCCGGGAAGGAAGGTTCGGATGTGGGGTCGTGCTCTACAGGGGTGTTGCCTGCGGGTGGTGGGGCGGGGAGGACGATGCCGTAGCCGGAAGTGCAGGCAGAGCCCGCCGATGGTCGCATCGGGGGCTCTGTCAGCTGGCCCGTCCGGGCGGCGGTGCCGCCCGGCGAGCATTCCGTACCCCGTGAGCTACGGGGTGGTGAACAGCCACCACGAGGTCGTGCCGTTCTGTGCGCAGAAGAACGACTGCCACTGGCCCGCCTGCTGCCCCTGGTTTCCGGCAACCCAGCAGACTTCATAGCTCGCATAAGGGCCGTAGACCGCAGTAGGGGCGGCAACCATTGCCCGGTGGGCGGGCTCGGACGCCCGTGGCGCGGCCGTCGCTGCCGACGGCAGGGCGAACCCCATGCAGGTCAGCGTGGCTACACAGGCGACTCGCAACATCTTCTTCACCATGGACGCTCCCCCTCGATGTTCTTGCGGTGGAGGCGACCCTAGCCCGCTCGACCCCAGCCCCACGATCACCCACAGTGATGATCCGAAGGGCGCCTGTTTGGAACGGGCCGGAGCCTTCCGCTCGCTGGTGCTGCCGCTGTTACGCAAGGACGGCGCACGCCCGGGGTGCCGGGCGCCGGAGGGCGACTCAGAGTTCGCGCCGGAAGGTTACCCGGTCCAACGAGGGGCCGTCGTAGTCGGCGATCGGGGCGGAGGGGGTGAAGCCAAGGGCGCTGTGGAAGGCGATGGAGCGGTCGTTCTGGGGTGAGGTGATCGCCTTGACGACCGTCCGGCCGTTCGCGCGCGCCATGTCGAAGAACCGGTCGTACAGGAAGCGGCCCAAGCCGCTGCGCCGCCACGCGGGGGCAACTCCGGTGAAGTGAATGTACGCCTCCTCCGGGACGGACGGGGAAAGGAAGCCTATGACGAAGCCCGCCAGCTCGCCGTCGCGCTCGGCTATCAGGCTGGTGTCGTAGAAGTGGTTCACGAACACTCGGGTCAGGTCGCGGGAGGCAGCGCGGCCCCACCAGTCGTCGACCACCGCGACGAGGGAGTCGAAGTCCTGCGGTACAGCCGCGCGCGTGGTGAAGGGTTCCAATGTGCGGACCTGTGGCGCGCCGAGTTTCTTACGAAAGGCCACCCGTTCCTGGCCTGGTCCGTCGTAGTCACTGTGTGTCGGCAGGCCGTCAATTTCCCGGTCCCCCGCATCCAGCTCGAAGCCCATGGCACGGTGAAAAGCGATGGATCCGGTGTTCTGCGGCGAGGTGATGGCACGCACCTCGCTGCGGCCGGCCGCTGCGGCGCGTTCGAAGAAGGCGGTGTAAAGGCGGCGGGCCACTCCCTGCTTGCGCAGCTTCGGGTCCACTCCGACGAAGTGGATATACGCTTCGTGCGGGTGGTCGGCGGAGTGGAAGCCCACGAGGAACGCGCGGATCCCCGTTTCGTCCTCCAACACCAGGCTGGTGCTCGCGAAGTGTTGCAGGAACAGCCGTGGCAGCAGCAGCGATAGCTCGCGCGCCTGTTCCGGGGTCCGGGAGTCGCCCCACCACTGTTGTATGCACTCCACGAGCGTGGGGTAGTCGGCTGTACGGGCCCGGCGTACGTCGTGCATGTCCTGCCTCTCAGTCGGTATAGGTGTCGGTGACGGGGGTGGCGGTGGTATCGGTGTTGGTAGTGGCGTGGTCGGTGCGTTTCCATCTCACGGGGCTTATGTGAGGGCTACCTACCCTCATCCCTGATTTCCAGCGCCTCTCGCGCCAAGCCGATGAACGTGACGTAGGCTTCCCGGAACTGTCGGTAGGCATCGTCATAGTCGCGCCGCCGGTCGGGACTGCCGTCACCGATGAGTGCCTTGAGCAGAGGTTGCAGGTGACGCGCCAGTTGTCGCACCCGCTCCGCCTCGGCGGAGACTTCGGCAGGGCCGTCGAGCCGGACCTCGTGGTTCGCCCTGTTCATGTCCCCGACGGCCGGGCCGATGTCCTCGTACATCCGCGTCAGGATCCGGTCCTTGCTTTCACGGTCGCGCGCCGCGTCGGCCTCAAGGATCTGCCAGGTGACGACATTGAACGCGTGAACGCAGTTCATCATCTCCCGGTAGGCGGACCGGCGTCGGTCACGTTGTTCACGAAGAGCCTGTGCAGTTGCGGCTGTTCGGGCCTGGGCCAGCCCTGCGCGCAAGGTCGCCCGTCCGGTGAGATAGCTGGATGCGAGCGCGGTCAGCGCGGTCAGTATGCCGACCCACAGTGCACTGTTAGCCATGATCCCGGAGTCTGTCAGCCGGGAGCCCGTGGAACCAGCCTGTGAGTCGGTCGCCGTCCCGGCCGCCTCGTGGGCTTCCTGCGCGCTGCTCACGACCTGCGTTCGGGCTGCCTCCGGGCTGTCCCGGGCAGGGGCCCTGAGGACATGGCCGTCGCGGATGAGTACATCTACGGATGGCCCGCCGGCAGCCATGAGCAGCAGGATGGCTTCATGACTGGACACGAGAGTCACCGCCAAGGCCCCACGGGGACCGCCCGCGACCACCGCGCCGCAGAGAACGTAATAAAAGCTGTTCTTCTTGTGGTGGGCGTCGCGGTTGCGGCCGTGGTGCTCTACATGGTCTTCTTTGTCGGCACCTTCGCGATAGCCAGCTGACCAGTTGACCGGCCGGGCAGTTGACTGGTCGGACAGCCGGCCGGCCATCGCGCCGTTTCTAGTTTCTCAGCGCGTATTGAACCTTACGCTCTTGAAGACGACGCTACGCGGTGACACCTGTCCGGGAGCGAGGCGGCGGCTCTTTCCTTTGCAGCCTTTTCGGGTGTAGACGGTGAGCGGACGGTTCGTCTCGTTGCGTGGTGCGCGGGCCTCCTGGTTCATGGCGAGGCACCTCTTGTCCGGTGGGTTCTCTACGGAGTAGGTCTGCCGATCGGGGCCTTCCCACACGAATTGGCCGCTGGAGGCCACCGCCGCGCTCTGAGGCAGCGCAAGGGCGAGGAGTAGCCCGCAGAGGGCTGTGGCACGGGACGGACGCATCACGAATCCTTTGTGTCGACGGCGCGCTATTCGGGGAAACTGCCCATGCGCTTAACGACAACCGCCGGTATACGACACGCGTGATCACCACGAACACCGGGCTCTGGCGGCAACGGCCCGTACAAAGTTGCCTGCAACGGCCCGTACAAGAGCGCCCTTCACCATCCGTACGGGAAAGCACTCGGGCCGGAAATCAGCGGGACAGCGGTACGGTGATTTCCTTCAGCCAGGCGCGGCGGGCGAAGTCGCGGGCCTTGATGACGACCGCGTCCTGGTGCACCTCGACCTGTAGTCCTTGGTTGAAGGCTCCTCCTACGGCGACTTCGCCGCCCTTGCCGTCGTCCCGGTAACCCGTCTGGATCGCGCCCGTGTTGACCACGGTGAACCCGTTGAGATTCGCGGTGCCCGGCACGACGCGGCGCACCACCCAGTCGGAGAGTTCCAGGTCCCAGTGGGTGTGGCCGGAGAAGAGGAAGACGTCGGGGTGCCGGCCGAGCAGACTCAAGAGGCGGTCGGCCTGGAGGTAGTCGCCGGCGTAGAGCTTGTTGCGGGTGCCGGAGACCGTGTTGGGGAGGGGGTGGTGGGTGATCACCATGACCGGCTTGCGGCGGCGTGACCAGTACCAGAGGCGGTTCTCCAGCCAGGTGAACTGCGCCTCGCTGATCCAGACCTCGTCCCAGAGCTTGGCGTCGTGGTAGTGCGCGTACCGCTCGGTGCCGAGGGTGAGGACCGGGATGCCGCCGAAGGAGGTCTCCGCGTGGACCGTGCCGCGCTTGGCGAAGCGGTAGAAGCTGCGGAAGAGTGAATCCTCGGTGGTGTTGTTGGGCCAGGTGTCTTGCGACAGCGTGTCGGGGTTACGCCACTTCGGCACGTAGAACTCGTGGTTGCCGATCGCCCAGGCCACGTCGCGCGGGTGGGAGTGGCGTTCCAGTTCCGTGCTGACCTGCGCGTATTCGGCGTCGTAGCCGCGCGGTGTGATGTCGCCCGCGACGGCGAGCCCGGCGCTGTGCGGGTTGACGGCCGCCATGTCGTCCAGGGCCCGGCCGAAGTCGCGCAGGTCTCCTTGGATGTCGCTGATGACGTTGAACCGTACGGTATCCCGGCCGCGCCCCCGCCCCAGGGCCCCGGCCGGGGTGGCGTGGGCCTGCGAGGAGCCGGCGGTGGCTGCCAAAGCGCCTCCGCCGGCGGCGAGCAGGGATCTGCGGTCCATGTGCGACTCCGTGTCCGTGAGGCGTATGGGCTGTCGCTGTGCAGTTGGCACAGTGCCCTTGGTGAACATCACCTGCGCCGGGTGCACTCAGTCCTACGTCGAGTGGGCACGTGCATGTGCAAGGTGTGAACAGACGCGTGGAGGAGGACGGGAAGCAGCACGGGAAGTAGTACGGGGAGACGGCAACCTGCCGGTTGGGCGCGCGCCTTGGGCGGGAGTCGATGTTGCGGCCGCGCGGGCGGTGTGCGCCCTTTCGTCGGGCTGGACGGCCCGGTGGCGTCCTGCCTATACGGTCCAGGGCGGCACAGTTTTGTCGGCGCTGCCGGGAACAGACGCGGATGCGCCCGGCGTGGCGGCGACGATGGCGGCGAAGCCTTCCTGTGGGTCGGCGCTGACGCGCCGTGGCACCGCGGCAGGCATGACGAGGGTGTCCCCCGGTTCCACGAGGAGTTGCTCGTCGTCGAGTTCGACGGTTGCGCGGCCGCCCACAACGGTCCACACCTGCTCGGCGTCGAAGGTGTGGAGCGGTCCCCTGGCACCGGGCTGCATGTCGACGCGCCATACGGCGTGCCCGGCGCCGCCCAGGGTCGGCGAGGCGAGTGTGGTCATGACGGCGTTGGGTGTTTCGGTACGGCGACTCTCGGCGCGGCGGATGACAGGCATCGCGGGAACCCCTAAACTCGACAACGTGGTTGTCGAGATAGTGAACCTGGTTGTCCATCATGTCAAGTGACCCCTCCCCCGGATTCGAGCTGCCACTGCGCCTGTTCCTGGCCTTCCGCACGCTCATCGACGACCTCCACGACGAACTGGCACGTCAAGGACATGCCGACGTCCGACCGATGCACGGCTTCGTCTTCCAGGCGATCGGCCCGGCCGGCACCACCGCCGCCGAGCTCGGCCGCCGGCTCGGCGTGTCCAAACAAGCCGCCGGCAAGACGATCGACGCACTGGAGCGCCTCGGCTATGTGGAGCGCGGCACGGATCCGCGTGACGCGCGGCGCAAGACCGTACGGCTCACGGATCGCGGCACGGATTGCCTGGACCGGTCGGCGCGCATCTTCGACCGCCTGCGGGCCAACTGGGCCGAAGTTCTCGGCGAGGACCGCCTTCGCGCTCTGGAGGGCGACCTTCGCAAGATGACCTCCGCCGAGCCGTTCCTGCTTGACGTGCCGGGCTGGTTCGGCGGCTCTTAGCGGGCCGGACGGGGATCGCGCATTTGAGGCGCGGATATATGTCGGCCCGCCGAATTCGCCTTGCCGCGAGCTGGTTTCGCCTCCATGCGAGCCGGTTTCAGGGGGCGTCGCTTCTTCTCGTCCGAGGCTCCCCCAACGGGTCGCATAAAAACACCGACCAGTCGGATAAACCGCCCCATGCATCAATACACCCATATGCTAATTAAATTAACACTTCCCACAAGCCCTCAATAAATGGACATGGATGGCGAATCAGCGTAACTTCGGTTCAAATCCACTTCCGCCTGCCCTCTCCTACAAAAGGTGCGGGCGCCAACCGAAGGATCGGACGAATGGTCAACGAACCCGTCCGTAGGACACCGGCCTCGCCGGGCGACACCCGCCGCAGTCCCGCACACCGGCACCGGCTTTGGCCGGACGGCCCGGCGACGGCTTACGGGGCCGTCTCCCCCGCGTACGGCCCAGCGGCCGACGGCACGCCCTTCGGGGAACTCCGTTTCACCGGGCAGTACGGGGCAGCTTCCGGGGCTGGGGCGCGCTCTTGCCATGAATGCTGAAACGCTGACGGCCGAGTCCGACTTCTTCGCTCCACGCGCAGCCATCGACGACCTTCTGTGTGCGTTCCTCACGGAAAAGGCCCACACCGCTTCGGTGCCCGGCCACTCGGCTCTCGCCCTTCTGCTGCGTGACTTCCTCGACGGGGGCAAGCGGATCCGCCCACTGCTGAGCGTGACCGGCTGGCACGCCGCAGGAGGGCAGGGAGATCCCGCGCCGGCCCTGAGACTGGCCGCCTCGATCGAATTGGCGCACGCTTGCGCCCTGATTCACGACGACATCATGGACGCGGCCGACAGCCGCCGCGGCCGCCCCACGGTCCACCGGCTGCTGACCAAACACCATCACCTGCCGTCGCTGGCGGAGTGGTTCGGTATCAGCGGAGCCATTCTCGTGGGCGACCTCGCCCTTGTCTGGTCCGACGAACTGCTGCACACCACGCCCATGCCGGACGCCCGGCGCGTCGCCGTGCTGCGCTGCGTCGACATGGCGCGGAGCGAGCTGATCGCAGGGCAGCACCTGGACCTGCTCACCACCAGCGACCTCGATGTGAGCATCGAGACGACGCTGACCGTGGTCCGCTACAAGACGGCCAAGTACACCGTCGAACGCCCCTTGCAGGTGGGGGCCGCGCTCGCCGGTGCGGGGCAGCGGGTCATGGACGCCTGCAGTGCCTACGGTGTGCCCCTCGGCGAAGCGTTCCAGCTGCGGGACGACGTGCTCGGGGTGTTCGGTGACCCGGAAGTGATGGGCAAGTCGCATCTGGACGATCTGCGCGAGGGCAAATGCACCAGCCTCATCGCCCACGCCCTGCGCGCCGCCGCTCCCGCCCAGGCCGCCCGCCTGCGCACGCTCATCGGCGACCCCCAACTGGGGGAACGGGAAGCCGCCGAGGTCCGCGACATCCTCACGAGCACCGGGGCCCGCGCCGCGGTCGAGCGGATGATCGAGGAAAGGTACCGGCAGGCCCTGGACGCGCTGTCGGCGGCGCCCCTCGCGCACGGCGCGGTCCGCACTCTCAAGGCTGTCGCGGAGACGGCCGTCCACCGGACGGCCTGAGCCCGAGGGGCCGTCCACCGAACGGCACGAAGAGATGAGCGGACCGTGACCCGCCGGCCCGAGGAGTACGGAACCGAGCAATGACGACCATGACGACGAGCGCCCCCGCGGCGCTGCTGCAAACCGTCTGGCGGGAGATCCGCCTGAGCTGGCTGTTCATTCGCGTCGACCGCTGGACCACGGTCTTCCCCGGCACCTGTTTCGTCGCGGCGGCCGCCGTCCACGCGCGGCTGAGCCCGCGCGAGACGGCGGTCACCGTGGCGCTCGGCGCGGTGTACTTCTGGCTGTTCATCTACGAGCACACCCTCGCCAACCAACTGGTCGGCGTCGAGGAGGACCGCCTCAACAAGCCCTTCCGGCCCCTGGTCACCGGCGAGAGCACCGTCCGGGGCGCGCGGCTGCGGCTGATGGCCGTACGCATCGCCTTCCCCGCGTACGGCTACTGCCTGGGCGTCTTGAAGTGGGCACTCATGTGGCAGATCCTCTCGCTGCTCCAGCACGAGTACGGCTGGGGCCGCCACTGGCTGGGCAGGAATCTGTACGCCGGGATCGGGGTCATCGCCCAGTTGGCCGCCGCGTGGGAGATCGTCACCGTGCTCACGCCCGACGCCTGGCGCTGGATCTGGACGCTGACGATCACGGTGACCTTCCTCATGTCCGTCCAGGACCTGCGTGACATGCACGGCGACCGCGCGGTCCGCCGCTCCACCATGCCCCTGGTCTTCGGCGAGCTGCCCACCCGGATCTTCCTGTGCGCCGGCTTCGCCGTCGGCCCCGTGTTCATCCACTCCTTCCTGATGGCGCCCGCCGGCCCGCACTGGTGGCTGGTCACCACCGACGTGTTCCTGTGCGGTCTGAGCCTGCTGCTGGCCGCCCGGGTGCTGCTCCTGCACGGCCCCGAGCACGATCAGCGCAGCTACCGCCTGGTGGAACAGTGGTACACCCTCGCCCTCGCCGCTTCGATCTACACACTTCGCTGACGAAAGGGCCCGATGTGCCGCCAGAGGCAACGCAACGGCAGTCACGGCTGCGGATCGACGGTGTCTGGAAGTCGTACGGCCGCAGACAGGTCCTGTGTGGCGCCGACCTCGACGTGCCCCCGGGTGCCCTGGTCGGTGTCGTCGGCGAGAACGGCGCGGGCAAGAGCACGCTGCTACGCATCGCGGTGGGGCAGCTGGCCCCCGACCGGGGCACGGTGGTCCGCGCCGGCGCGGTGGGGTACTGCCCGCAGCGCGCCGTACTGAACGACTCGTTCACCGTGCCCCAGCACCTGCGGCTGTTCCAGGTGGCCTACCGGATGCCCGACCTGGCGCGGGCCCACGAGCTGATGGACGAGCTGGCGTTCGCCGACTGCGGGCGGCAGCGGACAGGGGAGCTGAGCGGAGGGACCCGGCAGAAGCTGAATCTGCTGGTCGCCCTGATGCACGACCCGCAGCTGCTGGTACTGGACGAGCCGTACCAAGGGTTCGACTGGGACACCCACCAGCGTTTCTGGGCACTGGCCGCCCGCCTGCGGGACGCGGGCCGGTCGATCGTCGTGGTCTCGCACCTGCTGCACGACCTGCACCACTTCGACGCGGTCGGCCACTTGCGCGAGGGCCGCCTGCACATCGAGGAGCCCGCCCGGTGAGGCCGTACCCGGCGGCGTTCGCCGAGATGCTGCGCTGTACGCTGCTCGGCCAGCTGCGCAACCGTACGGCCCTGCTCCTGGCGGTCGCCTTCATCCCCGCGTGGGTTGCCGTGGCCCGCCTGTGCGCTTCGGATCAGGCGGTGCGCTTCCCCATGGGCTCACTCGGCACGACCGCCGTCGCGCCGGCCAGCGACATCAGCCAGATCGTCAATGCGCTCGCCGCCGTCACCCTGGTCACCGGGTTCGTGACGTTCATGGAGACGTACAAGGCCGGGGAGATGGACCGCCGGTTGCTGCTGGCCGGTTACCCGCGCGTCCCGATGCTGCTGGCGAAGGCCGCCGGGGTCGCCCTCATCACCACGGTGCTGGCCCTGTACACCGTGGCCGTGCTGTGGGCCTCCGTGCCCGTACGGCAGTGGGGACCGCTGGCTCTCGGTCTTCTCGGCGCCGGCCTCGCGTACGGCGGCATCGGTCTGCTGCTGGGGTCGCTGGTCCGCGGTGAGCTGGAGGGTTTCTTCCTCGTCATCATGCTCAGCCTGGTCGACACCGGCCTGCAGAACCCGGTCTTCACCGTGGTCGACCTGTCCGGCCTCGAAGCGCTGCCCCTGTACGGCGCGAACCAGCTGGCGCTGGCGGCGTCGTTCACGTCCCGTACCCCCTGGTCGTACGGCCTGTTCTCACTCGCCTGGTCCACCGGGACCAGCGCCCTGGCCCTTCTCGTCCTCCATCTCCGCACGCGCTCCCACTGCGCGGGCCGGGCCGGTGCGGCCACCGGGGTGCCCGCACCGGTGACCGCGGCGGGGCCGCCCGGCCGTCTCTAACAGCCGCCTTCCGGGCCCCGGTGGCCGCCTTCCCGGCCTTGGTGCCGGGCATAGCGGCCGAGGGCCATGAGGGGGAAGACGTGCCGGTAGTACCCGTAGCGGCAGGCCACGGCCCGGGGGACGAGCACGCCGGTAAAGTGCGGTTCTTCCCAGGTGCCGTCGTCCGTCTGCTGCCCGGTCAGCCGGCGCACCCCGGAGCGCACCGCGTCACTGTCGCGTTCGCCCACCGCGAGCAGCCCGAGCAGCGCCCAGGCGGTCTGGGACGGCGTGGAGGGGCCGCGCCCGAGGAGCGCCGGGTCGGCGTAGGACTCCCAGTCCTCGCCCCAGCCGCCGTCATCGTTCTGTACCGACGTCAGCCAGGTGACGGCACGCCGGACGGCGGGGTGGTCGCCGGGCGTGCCGGCGGCGGCGAGGGCCTGGAGGACGCAGCCGGTGCCGTAGACGTGGTTGACGCCCCAGCGCCCGGACCATGCCCCGCTGTCCTCCTGCTGCCCGAGCAGCCAGCGCACGGCGCGCCGGGTGGCGGGATCGCGCTGCCTGCCGAGGGCTGCCAGCATCTCGACCATGTGGGCCGTGACATCGGGGGTCGGCGGGTCGGTGCAGTACTCACCGAAGTCGAAAAAGGGGAGCTTGCCGGGCAGGGTGCTGGTGTTGTCGGCGTCGAAGGCCGCCCAGCCGCCGTTCCCGCTCTGCATTCCCACGCTCCACCGCACCGCCCTGCGCACGGCGTCGTCCAGGCGTGCCTGTTCGGGGTGGTCGACGCGGAGCAGCGCGAGGACCACTTCGGAGGTGTCGTCGAGGTCGGGGTAGTTCTGGTTGTGGAACTGGAAGGACCACCCGCCAGGGGCGAGGTGGGGCCGCCGTACGGCCCAGTCGCCGGGCCGGTCTGCCTGTTGGGTGAGCAGCCAGTCGGCGGCCTTGACCAGCGCGGGGTGCCCGGCGGGCAGGCCGGCGTCGCGCAGTGCGGTGGTGGACAGGCAGGTGTCCCAGACCGGACTGTGCACGGTCTGGAGTCTGCGTACGTCGTTCTCGGGCCAGGAGGCGCAGTCGTCCAGGAAGCCGAACGCGGCCTTGAGCACCGGGTGGCCGGGCGGGAAGCCGTTCAGGTGCAGGGCGAGCATCACCCACGTGGTGATGGGTGTACACGCTCCCCAGCTGCCGTCCGCCTCCTGCCGTTCGAGGAGCCAGCCGGCACCCGCGTTCACGGCGGCCCTGCGCACCGGGCCGGGGATGATCCGGCGGCCCGCGCGCAGCAGGGTGTTGACGCGTTGGAAAACGCCTTCCCAGCTGATGGCCGGAGCCGGCGTACGGCCGGTGTCGGTGCCGTCGGACGGGGTGAAGAGTTCGTCGATGCCGAAGGGGACCGGCCGCACGAACCGGTGCGCGCTGATGATGCTGAGCGAGACGAGTGCCTGGCGCATCACGAAACCGAAGGAATAGATGTTCAGCGGCGCCCACTTGGGCAGCGCGATGATCTCCGGCGGAACCTCGGGCAGGCCGTCCCAGCTGTACAGGCCGAGCATGGCGAGCCATACGCGGGGCTCCAGCTGGACCTCCGTGACGCCGCCCTGCTCACGCACCCAGGCCGCGCTGCGGAGCATGTGCTCCTCGTCCGGGCGGTGCCCGGCGAGCCGGAGCGCCACGTACGCCTGGACGGTGGTGCCCAGATGACCGGGCCCGTCGAAAACGAGGGGCCAGGAGCCGTCAGCGCTCTGCTGTGAACGGATCCACCGGCCGCTCGCGGCGGCCACCTGTTCGTCCAGTACGCCCAGCAGGTGTCGCAGGAACAGGTCGTGGGCGTCGTAGCTCACATCCGTGCTGAAGAACTCCTTCCACCAGCCCTCGGTGGCCTGCCGGGCCAGCAAGTGGTCCGCGGCCCGCAGCACGGCGCGCTGGGCCGCTTCCTCCGTCGCGTCGGACGGCGGGAAGGCGAAGCTGACGCTCTCCTCCCCCGCCAGGAGCGGGTTCTCCTCTTGTGGCGCGTCGTCGGCTGTCGTCGTCATGGCACTCCTGCGCCTCGCTGGTGGTCCGGGATCATGTGCGCCGCATCGGCGGTCGCCGTCCACGGCAAAGAGCCGTGGGACCGGAACGTCGCAGGTACCCACGGCGGAGCGACAGCCTCAGGGGCCGAATGCCGCAAAACTATCCGCAGGCCATGAGAAGCCGCACCCGGGCACGCGAAATATCACCTGTCTGCCCCACGGAGCGCCGCCGCAGGGGGGCGCCTACACGCCGCTGACCGGGCCCATGTCCTCAGCGGATTCCCCTCCCCGACGACGGTGCCGGCGAAGACCGGAGCCCAGGCGGCCGGTAGCCGCGGACCACCCGGGTGCCTCAGGCGGAATGCGGACTCCGGCTAGAACGGGTGTGCTGGTAAGCCCAGGATGCCTGTTTCGGAGGAGTGATCAGCATGCGCGTACGTCTCGTCTTGGCCGGTGCGGTCTTGGCTGCCGTCACTGTTGTTCCTGTAGCAACCGCCGCCGAGGCCGTGGACGGCCCCGCGGGCGCGCCGAAGACCGCGGCCAATACCTACGTCGATACTCCGGGCTCGGGTTTCGCCGCGGTCCCCCAGGGCAATCGCGAGCTCGTCGGCCGCATCATGACCGGCCTCGCCTGACCCAGCCGGCCGTGGTGCCCCCGGTCTCGTTCACCTCACTCGCCGCGGGCGCGTGACCCAACAGGTCTCACGTGCGGTCGCGCGCCCGCGGGACGCGTGCTGTCAGCCGCCGCCGTTCCATTGGGCGAACGGCTTCTGCACTTCCCCGGGTGCGTATGTAAGGGCGGTCGGGTCGGGGTCGGCCGGGCTGACGTGCGGGAGATGGATGATGGCGTCGTAAGCGTCCAGCGGGCTCTGGTCGCCGTAGAAGGCGCCCATCCCGGCGCGCTGTTGGGTGACGGTACGGACCAACGTCTCGTCGGCCGGGGCCAGTCGGCGCAGGTCGGCCGCGAAGGGGCCGTCGTGGCTCGCGGCCATCAGCGCGTCGAGGCTGCCGGGCCGGGGTGCCTCCATTTCGGTGAAGAGTGTGCCGGTGTAGAAGTCGGGGCCCGTGTTGAGGATGTGGCCGGTGCCGGAGGTCGTACCGATGACGCGGTAATCGGCACCCAGCCGGTCGGCGAGGTGCATACCCATCTGCGTGGCCGGCGGCAGGCCGGGCATGGAGACGGGCCAACGCTGGACATGGCCGTTGTGGGCGGCCAGGACGATCCTGTCCTCGCGGTGCAGCGCCCATGCGACCGTGTCCGCGAGGGCGGCGTCGCGGTGGAAGAACATCGCCGACCGGTCGCCGCGGGTCATCCCACGGACCGTGGAGTCGAGGGAGATGGTCAGGTGCAGTGCGTGCAGCGCACGCTCGTAGGCTTCCACGGTCGTCCGCCGCACGTAGTCCAGGCGCCGGCCTCTCATGCGCTGCGCCAGGTCGGCGAGGTTCGCCGTCAGCGCGTCACGGCGTTCGGGGGCGAGCTGGCCGTAGGAGGCGAAGGCGGCCGGGCCGGAGAACGCGGATTCCGCCGCGTAGGAGGAGGCCGTCTCCCGTATGCCCGGGTCAGGGCGGAACTCGGGGTCGGCCTGGGCGAGGAACGACAACACCACGTCCAGGCCGGGGAGCAGGGAGGCCGCCGAGCCGGGCAGGTCGATTCCGTAGAACCCGACGGGGCGTTCGGCGGTGGCGTTGTGCCGGCGCATCCACTCCAGGTGCCGCCGCATCTGCGTCCACATTCCCATCAGCGACGTCATGCCGTGCGCCATGGCCTGTCCGAGGGGCTCCGCACCGCCTCGCACCCAGTCGTCGACCAGCCGGCTTTCGACGAAGCCGGTTTCCATCGCATAGGCGCCGAACCCGTGCCGCTCGACCAGGTAGCGCAGCAGCCGGTGGCGTAACTGGAAGAACTCGCGGTTGTAGTGGGCGCTTTCGCCGATCGCCACCACGCGGGCGTCGCCGATCACTTCGTCCAGCCAGCCGAGGTCCTCCCATGGTCCGGTCGGATCGAGGGTCCGCAGCGGCAGCACTGCCGCGCCGCTCAGCCGGACCGTGGATGCGTTGTCGGTCATCTCCGCGCCTCCATCTATTCCCATTTTTGGGAACAGTACCAGGAGTGGGATCATGAGTACGTGGATACCCTCGACCTGCTGCTGCACCCGGTCCGACTGCGCGTCGTGCACGCCATGTCCGGCGCAGACACCCGCACCACCTCCGACCTCTGCGCCCGCCTGCCCGACGTCCCCAAGACCACCCTCTATCGGCACGTCGGGCTGCTGGCCGAGGCGGGGGTCCTGGAAGTCGTCGGGGAGCAGCGCGTGCATGGGGCCGTCGAAAGGCATTACCGCCTGCGGCAAGAGCGCACGCTGATCGACGCCGACGCGGCCGCGTCGATGTCCCCGGACGACCACCGCGCCGGGTTCACCTCCGCCATGGCCGTCCTGCACGCGGAGTTCAACGCCTACCTCGACCAGGACGGAGCCGACCCCTACAACGACTCGGTGGGCTACCGGCAGGGAACGCTCTGGCTCGACCCCGAGGAGCTCGGCGAGCTGATCGACGTACTGCGCAAGGCCTTCGGGTCGGGGGCAGGCAACAAGCCGGCTCCCGGGCGCCGCCCCTACCTGCTGAGCGCCATTCTGTTTCCGACACAGGAGCCCCGGGATGCGGGCGGGGCCGCCGCCGGCTAGCAGGGGTTGGGGCCGGTGGTGTCTGGCGGGGCGGTGTAGGGCTTCGGGGCCGGGGCCAGGACCAGGGGGAGGTAGACGTTGTCGACGATGTCGGTGACGGTGTCGTCGCCGACGGGGGCGCCGAACAGCAGGAACTCGTTGCGCAACAGGTCGGTGGCGACGGTCGCCCGCCGGGAGCCGAGGATCCACGGCTCGACCTCGCCGCGCTCGACGGCCCGCTGCAGGACGGTGCGGATCACCGCGGGGCCGACCTTGTGGACGTGTTCGCGGATCAGCCTGGCCAGTTCGGGGTCGCGGGTCATCTCGGCGAGCAGGCCGCGCAGGATGCCGCCGATCGGGCTGGTCATCTTCGCCGACATCTGCCGCAGCAGGGCGATCGTGTCAGTGCGCAGCGATCCGGTGTCGGGGAGGTCGACCTCGGAAAAGCCCCGCACCTTGCAGGCGTCCAGGACCAGTTCGGCGCGGCCGGACCAGCGGCGGTAGAGGGCGGCCTTGCTCGTACGGGCCCGGGCGGCCACCCGTTCCATGGTCAGCGCGGCGTAGCCCGCCTCGGTGAGTTCTTCCAGGGTGGCCGCGCGAATGGCGTTCTCCAGTTCCTCGCCTCGGCGGCGGGGACCTTTGCGGTGGTCAACGGCCGATTCCGCGATCCGGTCGTCGCTCGGTGACTGCATGACTCCTCAAAGTTTGCCGAGAGGACGTTGCGTTCTCTAGGGGGGCAGCCTAGCCTGCCAGTTAGAGAACTGACCGTTCTTTAAGTGTCAGCGCCTTCAAGGGGACTCATGACCGAGACCGCTGCAACACTCCACGCACACGGCACTCCCGCCTTCCCGAGCGACCGCACCTGCCCGTACCAACTGCCCTCGCAGTACGCCGAATTACGTGACCAGCAGGGCTCGTTGCACAAGGTGACCCTCTACGACGGCCGCCAGGCATGGGTGGTCACCAAGCACGAGACGGCACGCAAACTGCTCGCCGACCCCCGGCTGTCGTCCGACCGCAGGCACGACGACTTCCCGCTCACCTCACCGCGCCTGCAGGGCCTGCGCGACCGGCGCCCCGCGTTCATCGGCATGGACCCGCCGGAGCACGGGCCCCGACGGCGCATGACCATCAGCGAGTTCACCGTCAAGCGCATCAAGGGGATGCGCACCGACGTCGAACGCATCGTGCACGGCTTCATCGACGAGATGCTCGCCGCCGGCCCGCCGGCCGACCTGGTCAGCCAGTTCGCGCTGCCGGTGCCCTCCATGGTGATCTGCCAACTGCTCGGCGTGCCCTACGCCGACCACGATTTCTTCCAGGACGCCAGCAGGCGCCTGGTGCAGTCGACGTCCGCCGCGGAAGTGGCCGGGGCACGCGACGACATGGAGCGCTACTTCGACGAGCTGATCACCAAGCTGGAGGCCGAACCCGGCTCGGGACTGCTCGGCAGCCTGGTCACCCGGCAGCTGGCGGACGGCGCGATCGACCGCGAGGAACTCATCTCGAACGCGCTGCTGCTGCTCGTCGCCGGTCACGAGACCACGGCCTCGATGACCTCGCTCAGCGTGATCACCCTGCTGGAACACCCCGACCAGCACGCGGCCCTGCGGGCCGACCCGGGCCTGGTGCCCGGCGCGGTCGAAGAGCTGCTGCGCTACCTCGCCATCGCCGACATCGCGGGCGCCCGCCTCGCCACGGCCGACATCGAGATCGACGGGCAGCTCATCCGGGCGGGCGAGGGTGTGATCGTCACCAACTCCATCGCCAACCGTGACGCTTCGGTCTTCGCCGACCCGGACACCTTCGACGTGCACCGCTCGGCCCGCCACCACCTCGCCTTCGGCTACGGCGTCCACCAGTGCCTCGGCCAGAACCTGGCCCGGCTGGAACTCGAAATCATCCTCACCGCACTGTTCGACCGCATTCCGACGCTGCGTCTGGCCGTACCGGTCGACGAACTGACGCTGCGCCCCGGCACCACCATCCAAGGCGTCAACGAACTCCCGGTCACCTGGTGACCGCGGCGAAGGGAGCGACCATGCGGGTGACCGCCGACCGTTCCGTGTGCGTCGGCGCGGGCATGTGCGCGCTGACCGCACCCGGGGTCTTCGACCAGGACGAGGAAGGTCTCGTCACGGTCCTGGTGTCCGAACCGGACGAGGAGGACCGGGAGGCCACGCGCGATGCCGGCGCCCTGTGCCCTTCCGGGGCCGTCCGGGTGTCCGAGTAGGGGCAGGCCGGGCGAGTTGCGGCAGGCCCCCGGCCGGTGACTGTGGGTGCAGCTCAGAACTGGCAGAAGGCATACAGGTTTCCGGCGGGCGGGAAGCCGCCGTCCGCCGGAAGCGGGCTGATGACGACCCGGGCCTCCTCGTTGCTGTGGTACGAGCACGGCTCCGTGCCCTGGCCCAGCAGCAGCACGTTGCCGCCGCGGCGCCAGCCCGTATACCGGTGCTGCCCGCCGGGGACGTCCGGGTCCCTGACGACGGCATCCAGCTCGGGCGGGCCCAGCAGCGTACGGAACCGGCCGACAGCGTCCGAGAAGTGCGCGTCGTACTCCGCGCGGCCGGCGCCCTTGCGGCTGGTCCAGCCCGGCAGGCCGCCCCAGGAGTCCTCGGTGAACGCGCAGTCAGGGCCGACCTCGTACAGCTCGGTGAAAGGCATCAGGAAGGCGCGGTCGCCGTCGTAGACATGGTGGCCGGTCCCGGTGACGAAGCGCGCCATGAACGACAGCTCGGTCTCCGCGTCGTCCCTCCAGCCCAAGGCGCGCATCGCCGCGTCACCGGCCTCCCACGCGCCTTCCCCGTCCCACCGCAGGTCCGTCAGGCTCACGATCTGCCGGGCCAGGTCCGGGGTGACGGGGCAGACGGCCACGTAGCTCGCGTCTGCGTCCTCGCTGCGGCCGCCGTTGCCGTTGCCGCTGGGCGCCTCGGCGCCGGTGCGTTCCTCTCCCCGTTCCAGCACGATGTCGTTCCCCGTCCCCTGTGACTGCTGATGCTGATCGGCACTTTACGTTCCTGATCACGTGTAGTCCGAACCGGGCTACACGGTGGCGGGGGCCGGTGGGACGCGGCGTCAGGCGGGGAGGATCAGCTCCCAGACGTCGACGGCGTAGTCGAGCGTCATGCCGTGCCGTTCGTACAGTGCGAGTGCGCCGCTGCCGTTGTCGGTGTCCACGCCGAGACCGATACGGTCGCGGCCCAGCGCCGCGTAGCTCCCGAAGGCGTGGCGCAGGAGGTGGCCGCCCAGGCCCTGGCCCCGGACCCGGCTCAGGACGCCGAGCCGGCTGATCCAGGCCATGGCCTCACGATCGTTGCGGCTGTACAGCGCGGCGACGTCGCCGTCGCCCTCGACGTGGGCGATCCACACCAGCGACCAGTCGGCGCTGTCGGCGTCGATGTCGTCCAGCCACTGTTCGTACGTCCGCGGCTGGAAGTCGAAGTGACCGGCGAAGGTCTCCTGGAAAAGGGCGTGAGCGCGTCGGCGGTCCGGCTCGGTCAGGCAAGGGCGCAGCGTGACGCCGGGGGGCGGCTCCGCGACCCGGTCAGTGGTGGTGGAGAGGCGGCGGTGCATGACGTTATAACGCCGTACCGCGCGCCAACCACGTCCGCGCAGCCCGTGCAGGTCCATGGTGGGCCTGGTGTTGAGATGCAGGTGTACGACCGCTCGCGCCGCCCCGTTGGCGGCGGCTCGTTCCACGGCCCGCGCTTCCATCAGGTCGAACAGATGGAGGGCGCCCAATGGCCGGCCGGGCAGGGTGTAGTGGTCCATGTCGATCCGCTCGCCGCCGGACTCGTCCCATAAGAGGCCGTACGCGATGAGCCGGTCGCCATCGAACATCAGCCAGGAGTCGTGTTCCAGGTCCACCTCCGGATGTTTCAGGTCCTTCCGGACGAGGTGCAGGTCGGTGTCCGGGCGGCCTATTTCCAGCAGGTCGACCTCGTTGAGCAGCGCGCATATCGCCGCCGCGTCCTCAAGCGCCGCCGGGCGCACGGTCAGGCCGGGCGGCGGGGCCATGGGCTGGGTCATGGGAGAACTGTCCGGCGCGGAAGGACCGGCCCGCAACGGACTTTTCGCGGTCACGCGTGGAAGCGGGTCGTCTCGTGCAAGGGGGCGCGGGGGACGGTGATGCCGTTCACGGGCGCGGAGGTGTCCGCGTAACCGAAGGAGACACCGAAGAGTATCTTCCTGTCCGTGACGCCCAGCGATTCCCGGATGGTGTCGGCGTAAAAGCTCAGAAGTCCCTGCGGGCAACTGGCGATGCCGTATGCCGTCATGGCCAGAAGCAGCGTCTGTCCGTACATGCCGACGTCGGCAGCCATGCGTTCTTCGGCGTTGGGCGGCATGAAGAGCAAGGCGACATGCGGTGCGCCGTAAAAGTCCAGGCTCTCGGCGTTGAACGCTTCACGTTCCGCGTGGTCTTCCCTGCCGATGCCCAGTGCGCCGTACATCGCCGCTCCTGCCGAACGGCGCCGCTGCTCGTAAGGACCGCTGTACATGTCGTCCCGGTAAGGGAAATCCAGTGACATGCGCTTGCTCGCGTGTGCGGCTCGCAGGTTTTCGCTCAGCCGGTCCCGGGCGGCGCCGCTGACGACTTCGACGTGCCAGGGCTGGGTGTTGGAATTCGAAGGCGCGGCACCGGCGAGGGTGAATACGGCCCGCAGGGTTTCCTCCGGCACGGGGCGCGGAAGAAAGGCGCGGGTCGCGCGCCTGCCACGGATGAGTGCCTCGGCGTGGTGGGGCAGCTCGGCCGTCGTCATGGCGTTCTCGTTTCGCAGAGGTGGGAGTCGATGATGCGGTCCGCCGCCTCTTTCAGGGCGGCCGCGGATCTCTCGGCCGAGTAGATCTGGGTGGTGATGCTGGCCCCTTCCACCAGCATCTGGAGCATGTACCCCAGGGACCGGGGGTCGCGGACCGGGAGTTGGGCGACCAGGTCGGTCAGCAGTCCCAGGTACTCGGCTTTCAGTTCGCCGACGGCCACCCGCACCGGATGGCCGCGGTCGGGGAATTCGACGGACGCGTTCGCGAGCGCGCATCCCCGGTATCCGGGTTCGCTGATCTGGTCCGCGATCTCGGCGATCACATGGCGCAGCTGCGCCAGCGGATCGTCGGGACAGGCGGCGCGGGCGGCCTCCAGCCAGACGCGCGGGGGCACGGCCTTCGCTTTCACATAAGCCAGCGCGAGGCCGTCCTTGGACTCGAAGTTGCGGTAGATGCTCGGCTTTCCCACGCCGGAGCGCTCCGCGATTTCCGCCACGCCTGCCGAGCGGATGCCTTCGCGGTAGAAGAGTTCGCACGCGGTCTCCCATACGCGCTGTCCCGCCGGCGAGTGCCGTGCTTCCCCGTCCGTCATGAGATCCCCTCGGTCGTGTACGAACACACCGCGTACCGATCGGTACGCGGTAGATGGTACCGATCGGTACGCGGAGCGTCAACCACAGGAAAACCGCGCACGGGCGCCGTTAAGAACGCCCGTGCGCAGGGGTATTAAGGACGGGCGGAGGGAGCGGAGCCGAGTCGGGTGAGATCCACCGAGTCGGCGCCCTGCTGCGGCGCGGGGAGGAAAATGCAGGCACCCGCTACGACTGCCAGTGCGACCGCGAGGGAGACCGTCCCCTTACGCCCGCGGGCCCAGCGGGCCTTGAAGCGTACGGGGTCCTCGACGAGCGCCTTGGAAAGGAAGCCGGCGGCCAGTGAGAGGGTTACGAGAACCGTCGTACGGGCCCAGCCGCCGAAGCCGAGACGTTCCTCGGAGAGGAACAAGTAGATCGGCCAGTGCCATAGATAAAGGCTGTACGAGGCGCCGCCCAGGGAGCGCAGTGGCGTGCTGCCCAGGAGGCGGCCCGCCGGGCTGGACGGTGCGTGCGCGAGCAGCGCGATGAGCAGGGCGGCGGCCAGGGAGTGGAGGAAGAGTCCGCCACGGAAGAGGAACGGCGCGTTCGGCCCGTGAGTAAGGAACCAGTACGCTCCGATCCCGCAGGCCAGGGCGGCGCAGAGCGCCCCGGCCAGTCGGCCGCCGGTCTTCGACAGTGCCCGGCGGACCGGGTCGGTGGCCATCAGCGCGCCCAGCAGCAGCGAGAAGGCGCGGGTGTCGGTGCCCTCGTACACGCGGGTGGTGTCCGGCCCTTGGGTGAGGGCGATCATCAGCGCCAGGGACGCGAGGGCACCGACGGCGGCGACCACGGGTACGAGCCGGCGTGTGGCCCGCTTTCGGACGAGGGCGGCGACCACCAGTGGCCAGACCACGTAGAACTGCCACTCGACGCCGATGCTCCACAGGTGACCGAAGACGCGGGTGTCGGCGTCGTTCCAGTAGCCGACCTGCTCGCTGACGAAGTGCCAGTTCGTCGCCTGGAGCGCTGCCCACGGGCCGTCCTCCAGGGCGAAGCCGAGGAGGTACGACGGCCCGACGGCCCACGCCAGGAGCAGCGTGACGACGATCAGCACCGTCAGCGCGGGCAGCAGGCGGCGTGCCCGGCGTTCCCAGAACGCGGAGAGGTCGATGGCACCGCGCCGGTCGCCCGCTTCTTTGAGCAGCAGACCGGTGATCAGGAAGCCGGAGAGGACGAAGAACAGGTCGACGCCGAGGAATCCACCGCCGAAGTGTCCGGCGTGGAAGAACAGGACACCGAGTACGGCGAGGCCGCGGAGACCGTCCAGTGGTGTGATGTGGCGGCCGCCCGTACGCGGGCGGCCGTGCCCGCGGCGGCGGGCGGGCGGCGCGGTCCCTGGCGGGGCGGGTGCGGGTGTCGGTGAGGTCACGGGCATCGGGGCGTCAGCCGCACTTGAGCTGGCCGTAGACCTTGTCTCCGGTCCAGGAGCCCTTCGCCCACTGGTCCGCGGGCGCCGGCGTGAAGGCGTAGTACCGGCTCAGCCGGCCGCCGAACCAGTTGGCGAAGGCCGCCGAGCCCTGCTGGCAGGAGTGGATGCCGTCCTTGCTGCGCTGGGCCTTGGCCGCGGCGCTGTCGGTGCCCCACAGTTCGGAGGCGTCGAGGAAGCGGACCCGGTCCGCGTTCTTGTCCGCGACTTCCTTGGCGGCCTTCGGGGCTGACGCGACGGCGGCCTCGTGGCCCTTGTAGAAGTCGTCGATCTTGAAGGGCGGCGCGGAGACGAGGACGAGTTCGGCGCCGGCGTCCTTCGCGGCCTCGGCGAGCTGCGCGTAGGAGTCGCTCTGCTGGGCCTTTGTGCCCCAGTCGTACGTGGTGACCTGGTAGGCGATGACGTCCGGGTGGAAGGAGCCGACCGCCTTGGCCAGGTCCTTGAACGTGCTCTCGGCGAACGTGCCGGTGGGGCCGTCGCCCTTGACGACCGTGCCGCCGCCGGCGGAGGCGACGGACTTGAACTCCACGCCGCTCGCCTTCATGGCGGCGCCGAGCGCCGGGGCCTCGGCCTCGGCGATCGAGTCGCCCATCCAGAGCATCTTCGACAGTTTCTTCCCGTCGGCCTTTCCTGCCGGCGGGGTGGCGGCGGAGGCGTCGCCGCCGGACGCCGGCTGGCCGCAACCGGTGAGAGCGAGCGTGGTCGCACCCGCGGCCAGGACGGCTCCGAGGGCCGTCATCGGGGCCCTGCGCCGCCGGGGGCGGCGGGCCGGGGCCGCGGACGTCGTGACGTGGTCGGTCCGGGGTGCGAGGGGCGGAACGTTCCCGCTGTTCGTGCTGTGCATGCTGTCGAGGTAAGCACGGCGCACGGGCCGTTTCGGGCCTCGTCATCTCCCGCTCACAGAGCGGGGAAACCGCCGTCATACAGCGCGCACGAGGTGATCGAATTCCGACGTGAAAACGTCAGCGGGCACCGAGTGCGGACATCATCCCGAGGCCGTCCGAGACGACCCAGTACTCGGCGAAACGGCCGTCGGCGACGCGGAAGATGTCCTGCCCGGCGAAGGAGACCCGGGTGCCGGGCGCGGCGGTGGCACCGGGGATACCGCCACGGTACGAGCCGTGGAACGTCCAGCGCGCGGCCACCAGGCCGTCGGCGACGATCGGACCGACGTCCACTGTGACCTGGATGTCGGTGAAGTAGCCGTGCGATTGGCGGATCTGCTCGGCCGCGCCCTGCGGTCCGTGCACGTCAAAGGCGGGCCAGTGGCCGACGAAGCCGGGGGTGAGGATTTCCTCGGCCACGGAGAAGTCACCGTGCCACAGGTCGGAGATCCAGCGGTGGTAGAGGTGCTCGGCGGAGTCCATGACCTCATTTTGCGTACGTGTACGCAACGGGTCAATCGTCAGCCCGCCGCCGCGTGGCGCGCCGCGCCGTCAGGGCGTCGACCAGCACGGCGAGGTCGTCGGCGAAGCGCTCGCGACGGTCCGGGGAGAGCCAGTAAGGACGCAGCGCGGCCACCGTGGGGTACCGGGCGGAGTCGGCCTCGGCGGGCACGCTGACCTGGTACGGAGGCCGATCGCCAGGGCGGTCGGCATGCTGGGCGAGGCCGCCGAGGAGGAAATTCCAGACGATCCGGTTGGCCGTGGCCGCCTGCTCCAGGGACAGGCCGCAGGCCTGCCACGCGGCGTAGATCTCCTCCAGCAGCCACAGGATCGAGGGAGCGAGCAGATCGCCCCGGCCCAGCACGTCCACGATCCACGGCCGGGCCGCCAGTTCGTCGTGCTGCCAGGTCAGCAGGGCGAGCAGGCGGGCCCGCGGCTCTTCGGGCAGCACGGGCCGGGGCAGCCGGGCCACGATGCGGTCCAGGAGCAGGAGCAGCAGTTCGTCCTTGTCCCGCACGTGCCGGTAGATGCTCATGGGGGCGCTGCCCAGTGTCTCGGCGACCCGCCGCATGGTCAGCGCCCGGCTGCCTTCCCGGGTGACGATGTCCAGGGCCGCCTCGACGATCCGGTCACGGGACAGCCGGGCCGGCCGCCCGCGGCGCGCCGCCCCTCCCCCGGCGGCCGGGCCCCGCCCCGCCGGGCCCGTTCCTGCCGTACCTGACGCACTGTGCTCACTCACGGAGGCAGTCTGTCATCGGGCCCCGGACGCGCGGCCGGAAGACCTCTCTCCGGCCCCGGCTACGCGCCGACCGATCCGGCCGCGTGGTGTTCGGCGGCCCGCCGAGCCAGTTGTGACCAGCTGTCCGAGCAGTCCCTGGCCAGCTGGGCGACGACGGTCCGGCAGTTCTGCGGTATGCCGGCCGAGATCTCGTCCCACTCTTCGGTGCTGATCGCGTGGATGCCGAGCAGCCGCAGCAGGGTGCGGCCGGTGTCGTTGTACCGCAGGGCCGGGTCGCCCTTGAGCCGGTTGACGGCCTCCTTCCGGTCCGGCACGGGCATCCGCGCGTAAGCCGCCACCCGGTCGGTCTCCCCGGGCGGCACCGCGGCCCGGCCCGTCGCGTCTGCCCGCCCGCGGTGACCGGTTCCTTTGCCGCCCCTCTCCCGCACGTCCCGCTCCCTGAGCAGGGGGTCCTCGCCGCGGCGGACCCGGTTGCGCACGTCGCGGGCGGTTTCCGGGGAGATGCCCGCCGCGCGGGCGATCTGCCGGAGCGAGAGGCCCGGGTCCGCCGCGATGAGGTCACCGGCGAGCCGGCGGCCCTCGGCGCCGTCGAGCGGCCGGAACCGCCCGTCCTGACCGACCCGGCCTCGCCTGCCGTCCCCGGTCGTCGCGGCGCTCGGCAGCTGCCGGCGGATCTTGGCCACCGTCGCCGGAGCCATGCCGACGGTCGAGGCGATCATCCGGTTCGACCACAGGGGGTGTGAGCTGATGATGCGTGCGGCCGCGGCCTTGCGGTCCGCCTTGGTGAGCGGCAGGCCGTGGGCGGCGTTGGACTCGACGGCGAGGACGAAGGCGTCCGCCTCGTCACCCTCGAAGAATCTGACGCCTATGGTGCTCTGGCCGCGCCGTTCGGCCGCGCGCAGCCGGTGCATGCCGTCGATCACCCGCAGCGTGTCCCGGTGGGCGATGATGGGCGGCAGCGGCGTGTCCGTCACCGCCAGCATCTCGACGTGGTCCTGATTCGCCCCTGCGACCCTCGGGGAATCGCTCACCGACAACGCGCCGATCTCTACCTCGACGACCCTTCGCATATCGACCTGCGCCTGCCCAGGTTCCATGCCCGCTCCCCCGCTTCGGCGCGCGCTCGGCGCGGCGGGCCGGGAGCCACCGGTCCGTCCCCACGCCCGGTGGCTCCCCCACACCGCCACAGCCGGTCGCCGCCGGGTGACTGTGGTCGTACGGCATCCCGCCCGGATCACGGTGGGCTTTGTGGACCCCTGTGCACGTGGCGTGGAGATGCCGTCGTGCTGCGATGTTGAGACGGTGCGCCGGACCAGGGAAGAGGCTCCTTGTACAGGACTTGTCCGGGACTTGTCCGGCCTGTTCAGGCGGGGGCACCGGACCAAATCCGAACAATGGCGAACAGCTTGGCCGGTGTAGGACAACCGGGCCGGCCGTCGCGGACGGCCCGGCTTCCCCCGGCCGGCGGCTACCGCGCGCCGAACACCTGGGTCCACGTCGGTCCGCCGGGGCCGTCGTGGGCGCCGACGCCGGTCTCCTTGAAGGCGCAGTTGAGGATGTTCGCCCGGTGGCCCGGGCTGTTCATCCAGCTCTTCATGACGTCGGCGGGCGTCCGCTGGCCCCTGGCGATGTTCTCGCCGTACGTACTCCACTGGTATCCGGCGGCCTTGATCCGGTCGCCGGGGTCCCTGCCGTCCGGGCTGGTGTGGTCGAAGTAGTTCCGGGCGTCCATGTCCTGGGAGTGGCGCGCGGCGGCCGTGTCGAGCTGGGAGTTCTCGCTCACGGGCCCGCAGCCCTGCTTGGCGCGTTCGGTGTTGACCAGCGCGGTGACCTGCTGGGCGAAGGACGAGTGGCCGCCTGCGGAACCCGAGGCCGGGACAGGGTCGGCCGAGGAGGGGCGCGGCGCCGGACGGGCCGGCTCGGTGGGCGCCTTCTTCTTGCGCGGGGTGTGCGGCTCCTTGGAGGGCGACGAGGAGGGGGTGGGGCTCGGGCTCTGGCTGGTCCGGGAGGGGGAAGGGCTCGCCGGGGGCGTGTTCGCCGGGTGGCCCGTCAGGGGTGCCGACTCGGGCTCGGTGGCGGCCCGGGTGGCGCCCGGCTCGTCCTCGGGCCCTGAGCCGATCAGCGGGAGCACGCCGCCCACCGTCGCCAGGGCAGCGGCGGCCACGGCCGCCGCGGTGACGGCGCGACGGCGGCGGACACGGCGGTCCTGCCGCAACGCGTCGCGGGCCTGGGCCCGTCCGCCCGCGGAAGAGGAGGCGCCGCCCACCACGGGCCCGCCCGCGGAGGGGGATATCCCGCTCGCCGCGGGGCTCGCGGCGGGTTGCCGGGTGGCCGCCGCGAGGACCGGGCTCTCCACCGTGTCCGGGGCGAGCGCCGCGGCCAGCGGTACGAGAGCCAGGCCGACGAGCAGCCGGTCGGCGGGCACCAGCCCGGACGAGAACGCGGAGCAGACCGTGCACTCGCGGGCGTGCCGGGCGATGCGCTTGCGCCACAGTGCGGACGGCGCCCCGTCCCACTGCTCGACCACCGATTCCAGCAGGACGCACCGCGGCTGCGCCGACAGCGCGCGCACCACCACGCGGGAGGCCTCCAGCTGGGACTTCATCCGCTGGACGCGTACGGCCGTGTGCTGGGGCGTCAGTTCCAGGGCGGCGGCGACCTCGGCCCTGGTCAGCTCGCCGGCCGCCTCCAGCCACCACAGGGACAGCAGCTCACGGTCGGCCTCGTCGAGCCAGCGGGTGGCTTCGGCGACCTCCTTGCGCTGCCCTGACAGGCCGAGGCGGACGATGGTCAGCCCGACGAAGTCGGCACGGGGGTCGGGGACGTCGTACGCGTCGTCCAGGCCGCCGTCCACGGGTACGGCCCGGTCCTGCCGCCAGTGGGCCCGTATCTGGTTCATCGTGATGGCCACCAGCCAGGACCGGAATCCGGCCGGGTCGCGCAGGTCACCGAGGCTGTTGATGGCCCGGAGCATGGTCTCCTGCGCCACGTCGTCCACGTCCGCGTGGCCGTGCAGCGCCCGCCCCACGATGTTGTACACCAGGGGCATGGACTCGGTGACGAGCCGCTCCCTGGCCTGGCCGTCCCCCGCCTGTGCGGCCATGATCACCGCAGGGTCGAGTTCGCTGCTCACGCTCTGTCCACTCTCTCTCGACTCGGGCCTGTTCCGTCCCACACTCAGGAGATGCAGCGGGGGCCGGGCCGATAACAGAAATCGAGCAATCATCCGTCGGATTCGTTCATGAGAGCGAAACGATACGGGGTGGCGGGCGGCGTCCCGCGGGCGGCACCGCGTGCCCCGACGGGCTTTGCAGGCCCGTGACCAGGCAGGCCGGGGCCGGCGAGGGGGCACTTGTTTTCTCCCGGCCCATAGCCCTCGGGGCACGTGCGAAATCTCTCTCGCGGGACGCGCATCCATCGGTGCGCCTCCTACGTCTCACGAGTAAGCCACCTCCCCATGTGGCTGCAACCCAGGGGTATTTGGAGAAACACATTGAAATCACGCATTAAGGGCGTGCGTCGTCTGTCCGCGACTGCCGTCACCGCCGCGGGAGCCGTCCTGATGACCGGGGCGTTCGCCGCCCCGGCACAGGCCGCGGCCCCCAAGGCACCCGCGGCGCAGGCCGCGGCTCCCAAGGCACCCGCGATCACCGCCCCGGGCGGTTTCGTGATGAACAACGGCACCGGCAAGGCCCTGTTCACCAAGGCGGCGGACACCCGCCGTTCGATCGGGTCCACCACCAAGATCATGACCGCTCAGGTGGTGCTGTCGCAGAAGAAGCTCAACCTGGACGCGAAGGTCACGGTCGACAAGGCGTACAGCGACTACATCGTCGCCAAGACCGCCTCGTCGGCCCGCCTCATCGTCGGGGACAAGGTCACCGTCCGCCAGCTCCTCTACGGGCTGATGCTCCCGTCCGGCTGCGACGCGGCGTACGCGCTCGCCGACAAGTTCGGCACCGGGTCCACCCGGGCGGCGCGCGTGAAGTCGTTCATCGGCCAGATGAACACCTCGGCCAAGAACCTGGGCCTCAAGAACACGCGCTTCGACTCCTTCGACGGCATCGGCAACGGCGCGAACTACTCGACGCCGCGCGATCTGACGAAGCTGGCCTCCAGCGCGTTGAAGAACGCCACGTTCCGTACGGTCGTGCAGACGAAGACGACCAAGCAGAAGGTCACCACGAAGAGCGGCGGCTACCGCTACATGTCGTGGACCAACACCAACAACCTGCTCGGCAGCTACCAGGGCACCATCGGCGTCAAGACCGGCTCGGGCCCGGAAGCCAAGTACTGCCTGGTCTTCGCCGCCACCCGGAACGGCAAGACGGTCATCGGTACGGTCCTGGCCTCGTCCTCGGCGGCCAACCGCACCGCCGACGCCAAGAAGCTGCTGGATTACGGCTTCAAGGCGTAGCGGACATCGAGGGTCTGCCCGCGGCATCCGGTCGCGGGCAGGCCCTTTTTGCTGTCTTGTGCGGTACGAGGGTGCGGTACAGGGGGGTGGATACACCTTCGTGGTGCGGCCGGGTGCACCGGGGCGGAGGGGGCAACGCAGGCAGCAGACGGGGGATGGCCGGATTACCTCCGTCCGTGCCCGCTCATAGCGTCTTCGCCATGACCAACTCAATGCGGGTGCTCCCGCCACCGGCCCCACGTCTGCGCAGCCGCGGAGTGCCGGTATACCTCGGTGTGGCCTACCTGGGCATGTGGGCGGCCATGTCTCCCCTTCTGGTGAAGGGCTTCCAGCGGGAGAGCGCCCGCGCCGAGATCGGCGCTCTGGAGCAGCTGTGCATTGCGGCCGCGATGTTCGCACCGGCGCTCGCCGCGCTCCTCGTGGTCCGGTACGTGGAACGCGCAGGCCGGATACGGGACGTCCTCGCCCTCCGGTGGCCGCGGCCTTGGGGCCGTACCGCGCGCTCGTGCCTCTTGGCCCTCGCGGTGCCCGCCGCCCTCACCGTCGCCGCGCTCGGCATCGCCGCCGCGGCGGGCCGCTACTCCTTCGCCCCGCACTGGGGCGGACTCGGGACGTGGGCGGTCACCATGCTGTTCCAGATGGCGATCTCGCTGCCGCTGTTCTTCGGCGAGGAACTGGGCTGGCAGGGCTACCTCTTCCCCCGCCTGGCAGGGGACGGCACCGGCCTGCGCCTGGTGTGGGCGTACGTGGGCACCGGCGCCGCCTTCGCCCTGTGGCACCTGCCCACACTGCTGATGGGCGGGCAGTACCCCGGCCGGCCCTGGTATGTGACCGTACCCGCCATGGTGATCGGCTGCGTACTCGTCCTGCCGGTCTTCACCTGGCTGCGGCTGCGCTCCGGATCGGTCGTCCCCGCGGTCGTCGGCCACACCTTCGTCAGCACGGCGAGCGTGGGGACGGTCAAGGCGTTCGCCGCGCCGCAAGCCACCCTGGACCCCCTGCACATGGGGATGACCGGCTGGCCCGGCTGGATCGCCACGGGCGCGTTCGTCGCCTTCCTCGCGCTGACCGGACGCCTCCGGCCGGCTGCTTACGCCAACGCCGGCCGGTGACTACGCCCGGCGCTGGAAACGGAGGTCGGCCCACACGTCGGGAAGCGGCTTCTTCCAATGCTGGGCCTGCGGGAAGAGCGCGTCGAAACGGTCACGTACCTTGCGGGCGAAGTACACCGGCATCCAGGAACCGTCGTGGAAACCCAACTGGTAATGGCCCTTCGAGTGGTCCTTGCAGTCGCGGACCCAGACCAGTTCCTGTGGTGTGCAACGCCAGCCCGGTTCCGGGCGCAGCACCGCGTTCCTGCCCAGCCCGTGTTCTGATCCCAGGTAGACGAGCTGAGCCCGGCGGTCGGTCATCAGCAGGATCTTGTGAGCGACCGGGCCGAGCGGCCGCAGGCCCCGCAGCAACCCGCCGGCGAGACTGTCCCACGGCCCCCAGAACGGTTCCTTCTTCTGCAGGGCCTTCTGGCGCCGCGCCGGGTCGCCGTAGTCTCCGCGCGGCGGATCACTCGCACCGAGAAAGCTGAACACGGCGCCGAACACGCGGTCCGAGACGGAATCCCCTTGCCATGCGGGCGCGCCGAACACGGGGATGTCCAGTTCCTTCGGTGGCGCGGGCGTCGTGTGGAGGCGGCAGGCACCGACGTCCACGGGGAGCATGTCCATCATCCGCTCACCGGGTTCGAGGACTTGTTCCACCAGACCGCGCAGCGCGCGCCCGTCCTCGGCCATGGGATCCACGTTCTTGCTCCTGCTCCTCAGTCGACGCGCGCACCGGCACCGGCGGTCTTCGCGGAGCCGTCAGGGCCTGCCGGCGCGCGGGCCGGGCGTCCGGCGAAGGCCGGTCGGCCAACCTACCCGGTTTCCTGCCGGACCGAAGCGGCGGGGTACGCGGGGGCCGAGGGGCTGCCGGAGGGCGAGGGCGCCCCGGACGCGGCGGAATACGTCGAGGTCGTGGGGGCGGCGGGGTGACCGGAGGCCGCGGGGTGACCGGGAACCACGGGGTGGCCGGCGGCGGGGTGGCCGGGGGCCGCGCAACCGCCGGAGGGGGTACGGACCGTGCGGCTGCCGGAGGCGCCGGGCAGGCCGGCGGACGCGGAAGCCGCGGTGGCGGCGGATTTCATGCGTTCCTCGTCGTAATCCTTCCAGTTCGCCGGCGGCCACGTCGCCCCGGGCGCCGCCAGTGCCTTGTCGATTGCCTCCCGCAGACCTTCTCCGAAGAATTCGGCGACTTGTCGTACCAATTTCAGCGCCTCGATGGTGCCCGAGCTGAGGGGCCTGGCCATTCGATCGGCACCACCGGGCACGCTGCGCGGGGTGAAATGCGCGATCCTGGTCGCCCGGAGAGCCTGCGGGTGCAGACCGGCGCAGGCGTAACCGATCGCCAGGGCGATCCGCCGTACCGCGTCGTCCGCTCCGCGCGTCAACTCCCCGGCTCCGAGAAGCGTTTGATTGGGGCTGCCGGGCCCTTCGTTCCCGTCGGACGTCCGAGGCGGCAGCTTTTTCTCCTCGGCCACGAGCAGTCGGTGCGCCCGCTCCATGACGGCCGCAACAAAAGCCAGTTCTTCCAGGTCGATGGACTGGGTCATCGCGATCCTCCCCTGCCGTGTGCGTACAACGGCACCGTAGAATCGGCCGGCCCCATACAGGACCCGATCCGGCGGAAGCAGACCCATTGGAGTTACGGACGGGCCTGATTTCCGGGCATCAGTGCGCGCCGGCGTCGATGAGTTCGCGCGCGCCGGAGCCACCCGGCGAAGCGTGTTCACCCGGCCGGGCAGGCGCCGTCCCCCCGTTCGCCCGTCCCGGCGTGCGGAGCGGCGGGGGCTGGGTCAAGGTCATCTCGTCAGCTCCACTACATGATCAGGAGAGTCACATGCTTCGTAACGTCGCGATCACCCTCGCCGGTGTGACGGCGGCCGGTTTCCTGGCCGCCGGGCCCGCTGCCGCCGACCCGGGCGGCGGCGGCGCCGCGGGCGGCACGTACGCCTCCGGCGGCTACTCGTCCCAGAACACGCTCGCCGGCTACCGGCACCACAACGTCGGCGGCCCCTCCGGCGTCACCTCCACGGGTGCCGCGTACGCCCACAGCAAGGCGAGCGGTTCGTTCGACTACGGCCACTACTTCCGGGCCGTCTGGCACTGAGCCCGGCCCGGACCGCTTCGGCACACCCGACCGCCGCGCCCCGCGTCCGTCGCACGGCGCGGGGGCGCGTCCACACCGTACGGGTTCCTGCTGACGGACCCGTGGCATCGTCGGCCGCCCTTCCCCTTCACGTTCAGACGCCTCGACGGCGGACGCTGCCACACGCACGCTTGCCCCACGGATCCCAGCACTCCGTGGCGGATGACGGAATGCACGCCGAACGGCCCTCCGCACGGGAAACTCCCGTGCGGAGGGCCGTTCGGCGTGCTCGTTCGGAACGGAACGGCCGTTCGGAGCGCTCATTCGGAACGGAACGGCCGTTCGGAACGGTGCGGGGAGCAGGCAAGGGGCCGGGGTGACGGCCTGGCCCCTTGCCGCCCGTGCGGGTGCTGCCGCCGGTACGTACCGGCTCTCCTCAGCTGTGGTCCTGCTCCGGGGTCTCCAGGACGAAGACCGGGATCTCGCGGTCGGTCTTCCGCTGGTAGTCGGCGTAGTCGGGGAACGCCTCGACCGCGCGCCCCCACCACAGGGCCTTCTCCTCGCCCGTCACCTCACGGGCCACCAGGTCCTGGCGCACGGGGCCGTCCTGGAGCTCGACCCGCGGATCGGCCACGACGTTGTGGTACCAGACGGGATGCTTGGGCGCGCCGCCCAGGGAGGCGACCACGGCGTAGGTGCCCTGGTGCTCCACCCTCATCAGCGGCGACTTGCGGATCTTGCCGCTCTTGGCTCCTCTGGTCGTCAGCACGACGACCGGCAGACCCCTTATCGTCGTCCCCTCGGTGCCGCCGCTGCTCTCGTACAGCTCGACCTGGTCGCGTACCCACTGTTCCGGGCTCGGTTCGTACTCGCCCTCAAGTGGCATGGCATCCGTCCCATCGTCGCTCGTGCGTTCGGTGTCGGTTCGCACGGCCCCGTCGCGGCCCGTCGGCCACCCGTGAACGACCTGACCTTGTCTCAACACCGGGGGCGGGCGCAATCATCCCGCCGGGTGTCGCGGCGCCCCTTCCCGTCCCTACGCCACCGGCGCTCCCGCGCCTCCCATGGCCGCCTTGCGCTGACGGCCCGCCAGGCGGGAACCGGACTCCCGGCGCGTCGTCCTGCGGAGCAGCGGTACGGCGAGGAGGAAGCCGAGGACGGCCCAGGCGGTGAGGACCAGGGCGACCATGGGCAGTTCCCAGGAACCCGCGGCCTCGGCGGCGAGGGCGCTGTCCGGCAGCAGGGCCGACCGCAGGCCCTGCGCCATCCACTTGAGCGGGAAGAGCGCGGCTATCTGCTGCACGATCTGGGGCATCCGGGTGCTCGGGAACATCGTTCCCGAGATCACCAGCAGCACCATGGAGGGCAGCATGATCAGTGCGAGCGCCTCGCGCGGGTTGGGCAGGACGGCGCCGATGGCCGCGCCGAGCGGGACGACCGCGAGCAGTCCGAGGACGGCGACCCAGACCAGGGTGAGCCACTGTGCGGGGCCGGCCGGCAGCGGGCCGTCGGCCAGCAGCGCGCCGGCGGTGAGCAGCAGCACGAGGGAGCCGACGGCCATGCCGACGATCAGCAACGCCTTGGCGATCAGGTAGGCGGGTATGCCGCCCGGCGTGGCCCGCAGCCGCAGCAGGGCGCCCTCTTCGCGCTCGGTGACCAGCATCTGCGGGATGTTCAGCATGCCGAGCTGGAAGAGCAGATAGGCGGAGAACCCGGCGATCATCAGGTGCCCCATGGGCAGCTCGGTTCCGGGGACGGCGTCGTTGACGGTCACGGCGAGCACGATCGGCACCAGGACGTTCACCAGGTGGCCGCCCATCTCCTTGCCGCTGCGCAGCAGCTGGCGGAGCTCGATGACCCCGCGCCGGGTACCCGCGCGCAGGTACCTCCGCGTTTCCGTCCCCCTCATGCGGCACTGTCCTCTCGGTTCTCGGTGTTCACCATGTGCAGGTAGGTGTCCTCCAGCGTCGGACGGCGCACCTCCAGGTCGGCTATCGGTCCGCCGGTGTCGCGGTGCAGTTCCCACACCAGCCGGGAGGGGTCGTCGGTGCGCTCCCGCCGCGGGGTGCCGTCGCCGGCCGTCCAGCGCACCTCGGCACGGGCGGCGGCTTGCCGGGCCAGTTCGGCAGGGGTGCCGCAGACCCGTATGCGCCCCTTGACCAGTACGGCGATGCGGTCGGCGAGCCGTTCGGCCTCGACGAGGTCGTGCGTGGTGAGCAGGACGGTGACGCCCTCGTCGCGTGCGAGCTTCTCCACGAGCGCGTGGAAGTCGTAGCGCGCCTCCGGGTCGAAGCCGGTGGTGGGTTCGTCGAGGAAGAGGAGCTCGGGGCGGCCGACGATGCCGAGGGCGACGTCGAGGCGGCGGCGCTGCCCGCCGGACAGCCTGTTGACCTGCTGGTCCGCCTGGGCGGTCAGGCCGACCAGGTCGAGCAGCGCGGCCGGGTCCCGCGGGTCGGGGTAGTACGCGGCGAAGTGCCCCAGCAGCTCGCCCACCCGCCACCGGGCGTGGTCGCGCCAGGACTGCAGGACGAGTCCGAGCCGGCCGCGCCACGCGTCGCCGCCGCGCACCGGGTCCGTGCCGAGCACGTGTACGTCGCCGGACGAGCGCCGGCGGAAGCCTTCGAGTATCTCCACGGTGGTCGTCTTGCCGGCGCCGTTCGGGCCGAGCAGGGCGAAGATCTCGCCGCGGTGGATGTCCAGGTCGACGCCTCGCAGCACTTCGGTGGAGCCGTAGGTCATGCGCAGGTCGCGGACATGGACGACGGTTTCGGTGACAGGGGTTTCGGTGACAGGGGTTTCGGTGACAGGGGTTTCGGTGACAGGGGTTTCGGTCGTGCTCATCGGCGGGCCTCCGTGCGCGTCGGGCTCGCGGCGGCGCCTTCGACGATCGCGCGCAGCGCTGCCACGTGTCCTTCGAACGCGGCCCGCCCCTGTGCGGTGAGCCGGACCTTGGTGCGGCGCTTGCGCCCGCCGCCTTCCTTCTGGATTTCCAGGTAGTGGGCCTCCTCCAGCGTGTGGAGCTGTTTGGAGAGCGCCGAGTCGCTGAGCGAGAGGCTGTCCCGGATGAACGGGAAGTCGGCCCATTCGGTGGCGGCGAGCAGCGCGACCACCGAAAGTCGGGTGGCGGGGTGGATCAGTTCGTCGAATCCCGCGGGAGTGCTCATCGCCGGCTCCCGTCGTGGTTGCGCACCGGGGCGAGGGCCCATCGGTTGGCGGGCGCCGTGACCAGCAGGAAGAGGCCGGAGCACAGCGTGGCCTGGACAAGGCTGCCGTACGACAGTCGGGCCCACTCCACCAGCCAGCCGGAGAGCCCTATGCTGGCCGCGCTCACCACGGCGGCGGCGACGAAGACGACCGACGAGCGCCATGTGTAGTGCGAACGGTGCAGCCGCATACGGGATTTGCGGCTCGCCCGTACGGCCATGGCGCCGAGCACGACCATGTAGAGCGCCGTCACTCCCCAGGTTCCCCACCCGGGCAGGTCGAGACCGCTGACGGCCAGGTAGACCCACATGGCGGCGGCGATCGGCAGATACGCCCGCCGTCCGTTTCCCGCGCAGCGCTCCAGCTCGTCGTAGACCCGCTCCTGCGGGACCCGGATCCGCTGCAGATCCGCCCATGCGCGCTCGGCATCCACGGGTGTGGTCATGCACATCGCCTCCCCAAGACGTTGACGTGCCGAATCTTCGGCAGTCGGCACCCATGCCGCCGACTTTCCCTATAGGAAAGTTACCGCTGACTTTCCCGCTGGGCAAGTAAAAAATGCGGGAGGTCAGGCGATCCAGTGCGTACGCCGCGGGGTGGACGCGGGCGTGAGGCCGTCGGCGAGGGCGGCGGCCATGCGGTGTACGGCCTCGCGGAGGGTGTCGGCGGGGGTGGTGTACGGGATTCTCAGGCGGTGTTCGAAGACGCCGGGGTCGGCGGCGAAGCAGGCGCCGCCCTCGACGCGTACCCCGTAGTCGAGCGCCCGGTCGGCCAGCGCGGCGGAGAGCGGGCGCCCCAGGTCCACCCACAGGGACAGGCCACCGGGCGGCAGTTGCCAGGTCCACTCCGGCAGCCGCTCGGACAGGGCCGCAGCCAGGGCGGCGCGCTGCTCGCGCAGCTCTTCCAGCCGGAGCGGCAGCAGTTCCCCGGCGCGGTCCAGGAGTTCGAGGGCCAGCAGCTGGTCCAGGACCGAGCCGCCCATGTCGGTGGCGACCCGCTGGCCGGCGAGTTCGGTGACCAGCCGGGCGGGCGCGCGCAGCCAGCCGATGCGCAGGCCCGCCCAGTGCGTCTTGCTCATCGAGCCGGTGGTGATGACCTGGGCGGCCGCTCCCGGCGTGGCGTGGGAGGCGAAGGGCGCCGGGCGGGGGATGTCGAGGGCAAGGTCGGCCAGGGTTTCGTCGACGACCAGCCAGGTGCCGGTGCGTTGCGCGGCGCGCAGCACGCGGGCGCGCTGCGGCCCGGGCATGAGGCGGCCTGTCGGGTTGTGGAAGTCGGGGATCAGGTAGGCCAGCCGTGGCACGGCCTGGCGCAGGGCCGCTTCCATGATTCCGGTGTCCCAGCCGCCGTCGGTCACGGGGACGGTCACCGTACGCAGGCGGGCGCGCCGCATCGCCTCCAGGGCGTTCGGGTAGGACGGGTTCTCGGTCATGACCCGGTCGTCGGGGCGGCACAGCAGTCCCAGGACGAGCGTGAGCGCGTGTTGGGCACCGGAGGTCACCAGGATCTGTTCGGGCACGGTGGCCAGGCCCCGGCGGGTGAACCGTTCGGCGATGATGGCGCGCAGTTCCGGGAGGCCGTAGGGGTGGTAGCCGGGTGTGTGGACGTGCTCGGCCAGCTGCGGGGAGATCCGGGTGAGGGCTTCGGCGAGCGCCTGGTGCGGCAGCCCGGGGGCGGCCCTGGCCAGGTCGATGGCGGTGTCCCGGGATCCGATGAGCCGGGTGACGCCGCGGGGAGTACGGCTCTCGGGCAGGGCCGTCCAGGTGCCGGAGCCCTGGCGGCTGTGCGCGTATCCGCCCTCGCGCAGCAGGTCGTACACGGCGGTGGCGGTGGCGCGGCTGACGCCCAGGGCCGCGGCCAGTTCCCGTTCGGCGGGGAGCTTGACGTGCAACGCGATCCGCCCGTCGAGGATCAGCTCGCTGATCGCACCGGCCAGCCGGCGGTAGGCGGGCCTGGCTGCCGACGGGTCGGGCAGCAGCGCGGCGAGCTGCCGGCTCCCCATGGCGCGGCTCGCCCTGCCCGCGGGCGGAAATGCTTCCTTCTGGCCCATGCCACTCCCCCGGAATCGGCCGCGTCTTGCAGACCATTCAGCGTACAGAGCCGGTAATTTCCGTACGGAGATGATCAACAGGCCGGGCCGTCCTCGCGCGGCCCGGCACGTCCCCAGGAGAGCGGCATGAGCGACCGGCCCACCATGCGCACGATCACCCAGGACTCCTTCGGCGGCCCCGAGGTGCTGCACCTCGCCCAGGTGCCCCGGCCCGAGCCGCTGCCCACCGAGGTACTGGTGCGGGTGTGCTCGGCCGGGGTGAACCCGGTGGACTGGAAGACCCGTTCGGGCGGCGGTATGGCGGGCGTCCTCGGGGACCCGCCGTTCACCGTGGGCTGGGACGTCAGCGGGGTCGTCGAGGAGGTCGGCTTTGGCGTGCACACGGTCGAGGTGGGCGACGAGGTGTACGGGATGCCGTGGTTCCCGCGGCAGGCCGGCGCGTACGGCGAGTACGTGACCGCGCCGGCCCGGCAGTTCGCGCGCAAGCCGGCGGCGCTCGACCACGACCACGCGGCCGCCGTGCCGCTGGCCGCGCTCACCGCCTGGCAGTCGCTGGTGGACGCGGCCGGCGTCGAGGCGGGGCAGCGGGTCCTGGTCCACGCGGCAGCGGGCGGCGTCGGCCATTTCGCGGTGCAGTTCGCCAAACATCTGGGCGCGCACGTCATCGGTACGGCCCGGGCGGCCAAGCACGACTGGCTGCGTTCGCTCGGGGCCGACGAGCTGGTCGACTACACCAAGGAGCGCTTCGAGGACGTGGTCCGCGACGTCGACGTGGTCGTCGACCTGGTCGGGGACGAGCACGACCGGACCAGCACCCGTTCCCTGCGCACGCTGCGGCGGGGCGGCACGCTCATCGCCGTCCCCTCCGGGGTCTCGCCCGACCTGGTGGAGGCGGCCCGCGCACAGGGCGTGCGGGCGAGCGGCTTCCTGGTGGAGCCGGACGGCGCGGCGCTCGCCCGGATCGGCGGGCTCGTCGACGCGGGGGCGGTGACGGTCGAGGTCGAGGACGTACTGCCGCTCGCCGAGGCCGCGGAGGCCCATCGCCGCGGCGAGGAAGGCCGCACCCGCGGGAAGCTGGTGCTGCGGGTGGCCTCCTGAAAGGGCGACCGGCATTCCTGGCGGGTTTCGCGGGCGCGGCGCGGCGACGGCCGACCGCCGCACGCGCGCCCGGCCGGGATTCACCCCGCGGCCGGGCGCGCCCGCAAACCGATGCGAAGGGTTATGCGTCGACCCATTCGTGGGACTGGGCCTGCTTCAGCAGCCGCTGGCGGGCCTGGAGGATCTGCTCGCCCGTCATGCTCGGCACGCCGGAGACCAGCACTTCGGTCACCTCGTCCAGGAACTCCTGGGCGGAGAGCGTGTCGCAGAGGACGCCGTCCTCCAGATTCCCGTCGTGGCCCGCGCCGTGGGAGCGGTGGATACCGCCGGACCGGCTGGGCGCGGCTTCCAGGAAGCGCACTTCCGAAGCCTTGGGGCCCCGGTCCCCTTCGTCCACCAGGAATTCGACCTTGACGCCGGGGGCCATCAGGCCCTTGTCGAATTCGAGGTCGTTCACGTGCACGAAGACGTCTTCTCCACCGTCGTCGGGGACGACGAATCCGTAGCCGCGCACCTCGTCAAACCGAATGACCTTGCCCGAAACCATCACAGTGCCCCAAACCCCAATTCCACAACTGCCCGCACATTTCGCATACACCCGCCGCCGTTCCCGGCGGCGCCGTTCCCGCCCGGCGCCCGGTAAAGGCATTCGCCGACGGCGGGGACGATTCGGTGGATGTCCCGCCCATACTATTGCCGAGCGACGGCGGAACGTCCAGCCCGGCGGCCCGCCTTACACGCTCACGGCGTACGCGGGCGGGCCGCGGGGGCGCGCAACCGGGTCAGTCGGCGGCCAGGGCGGCCCGCACCTCCTCGGCGAGGAGCCGTACGTACTCGCCGGTCCAGCCCTCGATCGTGCCGTGCTCCCACAGGTCGGTCGAGTACTCGACGTATCCGGCCAGCGCGTCGCCCGCCGGGACGAGCCCGAGGTTGAACTCCGCGCGGGACGCCGGCACGGCCAGGTCCTCGACCGCGGTGTCCAGGCCGGGCAGGTCGATGTCCGTCCTCAGCGAGTTCTGGTACTGGAATCCGCAGGACACGCGGTCCGGTATGTCGGCCCCCGTCTCCTCGCGCAGCGCCTCGGCGAGCCGCCGCAGCGGCACGATGTGGTCGACGGCCTCGGTCGACGCGTACGCGACCTGGCGGACGAGCCGGGTGAAGGTCTCGGCCTCGTCGAGCCGGATCCGCAGCGGGAAGCCCACGGCCGTGCAGGCCACCAGCGACTCGAAGGCCCGGCGCTCGCGGTTGGCGTAGGAGATGTTGAGGACGACTTCCGGCCTTCCGGAGAGCTTGGCCATCAGCCGTCCCAGGGCGGCGACGGTGACCGCGTACGGGGTCGTGTCGCACTTCCTGGCCAGCCGTTCCACGTCGGCGCGTACGTCCGCGTCCACCGTGAAGAGCACGGCGCGGCCCTGTCCGCTCAGGGTTTCCGGGCGCGGCCGGTCCAGGGGCAGCGCGTGCCGGAAGGGGGCTCCGTCCAGTTGGCGGGCCCAGTAGTCGAGGACGCGCTTCTCGGGCTTCTCCTGGTTGCCGCCCTGCTGCCACAGCGCGTATTCGGTCGGCTGCGGCACCGTGTCGTCCAGTTCGTGGGGCTTTCCGGTCACGGCGGCCGTGTAGAGGGCGGCGAAGTCGCTCAGCAGGATGCTGACGGCCCAGCCGTCGCAGACGGAGTGGTGGAGGAGGCACAACAGCACCCAGGCCGACGGGCCGGTGCGCAGCAGGCGGTACTTCGGCGCCACCCCTTCGGCGAGGTCGAACCGGGTGCCCGCGACCTCCGCGCTGATCCGTTCGACCTCGGCGCCGTCCGCGTCTCCCGTCAGGTCCTCGGCCCGCAGGTCCACCGGCCGCGGCCGGAACACCTCCTGCCACCAGTCCTCGCCGTCCTTCACGTACCGGGTGCGCAGCGCCTCGTGGCGGGCCGCGAGCTGGGTGAGCGCGGTGCGCAGGGCCGGTATGTCCAGGTCCCCTGTCAGGGTGATGCGCAGGGCGATGTTGTAGACCTGCGGCAGCGCGTGGCGGTGGTGCTGGTCGATGAACGCCCGCTGCTGGAGGGTGACGGGGGCCCTGGCCGCCGCGCCGGTGGCGCCGCCCGCCGGTTCGTCCGCTTCCCCGTCCGCAGCGGGCTCGTCGCCTGCCAGGTAGTCCGCCATGGCCCGTACCGTCGGCTCCTGGTAGAAGCGGACCATCGGGTATTCCCGCCCGAACACCTCGCGGGCGCGGTTGACCAGCCGGATCGCGGCGATCGAGTGACCGCCGAGGTCGAAGAAGGAGGTGTCGGGGCCGATGACGTCGGGTGTGAGATCGAATGCGTCGGCCCAGAGGGCGCGCAGGCGGCGCTCCAAGCCGGTTCGGGCGGCGGTGGTCTGCTCGGGAGGGGTCTCCGGCCGGTGGGGCTGTTGTGCGCCGCGGCCCGGGTGCGCGGCGGTGACGGTCCCGGGGGCCGGCAGCGCGGCGCGGTCCAGTTTTCCGTTGCCCGCGAGAGGCAGTTCGGCGAGGACCGCCCAGGCCCGTGGTACGAGGTACTCGGGCAGCCGGGCCGTGAGGTCGCGGGCCAGGCGGTCGGCGAACGCCTGGCGGCCGGCCGCCGTCAGGGCTTCCGCGCCGGTGCCGGCCGGTACGGCATAGGCGGCGAGGTATGCCTCGCCGCGGCTGTCGCGGCGGGCCAGCACGGCCGCTTCGCGTACTCCGTCCAGGCCGCTGAGCGCGCGGGCGGTCTCTTCCGGTTCGACCCGGTATCCGCGGATCTTCACCTGGTCGTCGACCCGGCCACGGAACTCCAGCGCCCCGGTCTCGGTCCACCGCACCAGGTCACCGGTGCGGTAGTACAACGGGCCTGCCGCCGGTTCGTGCGCGCCGGATTTCAGCGGATCCGGCGCGAAACGTTCTGCGGTCGGCGCCGGGGCGCCCAGGTAGCCGCGGGCCACGCCAGGGCCTCCGACGTACAGCTCCCCCACGCCGCCGCGCGGCACCGGCGTGCCCGACGCGTCGAGGACCCGCAGCCACACGTTGTCGACCGGGCGGCCGATCGGAATCGGCGCGGAGCCGGCCTCCGGTGTGCGCGGGCCGACGGACTGCGCGGTGCACAGCACGGTGATCTCGGTGGGCCCGTACACGTTGACCGTTTCGTACGCCACGTCCGGGTGCGGCCGGGCGCGCAGCACGTCACCGCCCAGGAGCAGGTGCCGCAGCGGCGGCTGTTCGGCGGGCGGCAGCGCGAGCAGCGTCTCGCCCAGCGCGGTGGGCAGGATCGAGAAGGTCACCTGCTCCCGCGCGTACCAGCGGGCCAGCGCGAGCGGGTCCGTGCGGACCGAGTCGTCGGCGATGGTGACGGACGCCCCCGCGGTCAGCGCGGGCCAGATCTCCAGGACCGAGGCGTCGAAGCTCTGGCTGCACACCAGGGCGCTGCGGTCGGCCGAGGTGAAGGCGAAGCGCTTGTGGTGCCACTGGCAGAGGTCGACGACGCTGCGGTGCGGCACCGCGACGCCCTTGGGTGCGCCCGTGCTGCCGGAGGTGTAGATGACGTAGCACAGGGACTCGGGCCCCGCGCCGGCCGGCGAGGTCTTCCTCGCCCGGCTGGTGACGGCGTGCTCCCTCCCGTCGAGGCCGGTGACGTCGATGACGGTCAGGCCGTCGGGAAGGGTGAGGTCGTCGGCCCGGGAGCCGGTGCTCAGCAGGAGGCGGGCGCCGCACTCCGCGAGCACCGCGGCGGCCCTGGCGCGCCCCAGGGACGGGTCCAGCGGCACATACGCCCGGCCGGACTTGAGTACCGCGAGCATCGCCACGACCAGGTCGGTGGAGCGCGGCAGCCACAGGGCCACCACGTCGTCCGTCCCGCCGCCCGGCGCGGACCGCTCCCGGATGACGTCGGCCAGTTGCCCGGCCCTGGCCTCCAGTTGGCGGTAGCTGAGCCGGTCGTCGCCGCAGAGGACGGCGGTGCGGTACGGGGCCTGGGCCGCGCGCCGGGCGACCATGCCGTGGACGGTGGCGCGCGACACCGGCCGGATCGGGCCGTGGAGCCACGCGGTGGGCACCGGTTCCCCGGCGCGCGTGGCACCGGCGTCGCGGGCCTTCGTGGTACCGAGGCGGGACAGCGGGGTCTCCGGTGCCGCCACGGCCGCTTCGAGGAGGTCGCGGAAGGTACGGAAGAACCCGTCCACGGTGTCCGCGTCGAACAGGTCGGTGTTGTACTCCAGGTGGCAGCGGATGCCTTCGGGCTGGTCGGTGAAGTACACGCTGAGGTCCGTGAGGGCCTTGTCCGGGCCCGCGTCGATCACGGTGGCCCGGACGCCGGGCAGGTCGAAGCGGAACGGGTCGCTGCTCTCGAACTCCGCGAGCACCTGGAAGACCGGCGTGCGGTCGGCGGTGCGCGCCGGGGCCAGCTCCCGTACGACGGTCTCGAAGGGAACGTCCGCGTGGTCGTACGCGTCCAGGGCGACGCCCCGCACCCGGTCGAGGAACGTGGCGAACCCCGGGTCCCCGGACAGGTCGAAGCGGAGCGCGAGCGTGTTGACGAAGAAGCCGAGCAGGTCCTCGGCGCCCTGGGGGCGGTCGGACATCGGGGTGCCGACGACGATGTCCCGCTGCCCGGTGACCCGGTGCAGCATCGCGGTGAAGCCGGCGAGCAGGGTCATGAAGAGGGTGCCGCGCCGCCGCTTGCTCAGGTCCCGCAGCCGCCCGGACAGCTCCGGGCCGAGCCGGTGGAACACGGCGCGCCCGTTGGAGGTCATCTCCGCGGGCCGCGGGCGGTCGCGGGGCAGGTCCAGCACGGGCAGGTCGCCGCCGAGCGTGCCGAGCCAGTACTTGAGGTCCGCGGCGCTGCCGGGTTCCTCCAACGTACGCAGCTGAGCGCGGGCGTGGTCGGCGTACGTGCTGGTGAGGGCGGGCAGGTCGGCGTCGGAGCCGTCCCGGGCGGCGCGGTAGAGCGCGGACAGGTCGCGGGCCAGGACGGTGGCGGAGGCCGCGTCCACGACGATGTGGTGCAGGGAGAAGACCAGGACGTGCCGCTCCGCACCCAGCTCGATCAGACGGGTGACGAACAGCGGCCCGTTGACGAGGTCGAAGCGCCGCGCGCTCTCCTCCTCCAGGACGGCGCGGATCGCGGCGTCCTCGCCGGCCATGCCCGCGTCCGTGCGGTCGAGCACCGCGAAGTCCGGCTCGGACGGCGGCCGTACGAGCTGGCAGGGCTCGTCGTCGATCTCCCGGAAGACGGTGCGCAGCCCCTCGTGCCGGGCCACCAGCCCGCGCAGCGCCGTACGCAGCGCGGACACGTCGAGCGGGCCGTCCAGGCGGATGGCCTTGGTCTCGTTGTAGGCGGTGCGACCCGGGAGCATCCGTTCGAGGAACCAGATGCGCTGCTGTCCGGGTGAGAGCGGCGCGGCGCTCTCCTGGGCGGGTTCGGGAGGCGCCGTACGGGCGGGCGGCGCTGACACGCGGACGCTCTCCACGGGCTCGTGGTACCGGCGGCGCAGCGCGTCGACGTGCGTCAGGCCGTCGCGCAGCGCGTCCCGGGAGACGCCGAAGTCGACGAGCGAGACGATCTCGTCGGCGCCCGCGTCGCGCACCGCGTCCACCACGGAGGCGACGGTGTCGGCCGTGCCGATGAGCGCCCGCTGGTCGCAGTAGCGGTCGTAGGCGCGGCGGAAGAGCACGTCGAGGTCGTCCTCGGTGAGCGTGGCCAGGTCGACGTGGTGGCCGAGGCTGTTGGCGACGTTGCCGAACAGGGAGAGCGAGGCGCGCATGTAGCGCGACAGCGGCTCGTACGCCTCGGCGCGCGCGGTCCGGTGGTCGGCCGCGAGGTAGGTGTGCAGCAGGACGGCCACCCGCCCGGCGTCCGGGTCGAGGCCGTGCTCGGCCCGGGTACGGCGGTAGAGGGCGACGTTCTCGGCGAGTTGCTCGACGCTCTGGGTCATCAGGTTGGTGACCACGCCGACGTCGTTCCGTGCGGCAGCCGCGTACGAAGCGGGGTTGCCCACCACCGCCGTGAACACGGGCGGGGAGTCCTGGACGGGGCGCGGGAAGAGCCGTACCTCGGTCTCGCCGTCGCCGCCGGTGCGCCGCACCGCCTCCCCGCGCCAGAGCCGGCGCACCTGCTCCAGCTGCTCGTACATCATCTCCTTGTGCCGGCCGAAGCGCTCGGGGAAGAAGACGAAGTCGTTGGCGTGCCAGCCGCCGGCGCAGCCGATGCCGACCCTGCCGCCGGAGAGGTTGTCGGCCATCGACCACTCCTCCGCGACCCGGACCGGGTCGTGCAGGGGCAGGACGACCGAGCCCGCGTTGAGCCGGATGCGCCGCGTCTCGCGGGCGAGGGCGGCGGCGAGCACGACGGGGTTGGGGAACAGCCCGCCGAAGGAGTGGAAGTGCCGTTCGGGCATCCAGAGAGCGTGGAAGCCGTGCCGGTCGGCGAAGCGGGCGGTCTCCAGGATGTGGTCGTACTTGCCGGCGGACGGCGCGGTGGTGCCGTCCTGAGGAGCCTGGGAGTCCTGGGGAGCCTGGGGGTAGTCGCCGAAGAAGTAGATGCTGAAGTCGGGGGCGCGGCGGGTGGTTGGAGTGGCCGGGGTCGCCGGGGTGGCCGGGGTGGTTGTGGCTTTGGTGGTGCGCGCGGCGGCCGTGTTCAGGGCCACGCCGGGGGCGGTGTCCGCCGCCCGGGCGGCCGGCTTCGCCACCGCCACCGGCACCGGTTTCGGTGCCGGTTTCGGGCCGCCCGGGAAGAACCCCGCGCCGCGCAGCTCGCGGAGCGAGCCGCGGACCGCGTCGGCGACGAACTCGACGTCCTCGTCGGAGTGGGCGGTCGACAGGAAGAAGTTGCGCCATTCCCAGACGTGCACCCCGCGCAGCATGAGGTGGTGGTACAGCAGCTCCATGTCCGCGCGGTGTTCGAAGCGGAACTGGGAGCCGAAGTGGCTGATCCGCAGCGGGAATCCCTCGTCCTCGAAGAAGCGGTTCAGCGTGCCCGCTAGTTCGCCGGTACGGGCGTTGAGCTGCTCTTGGAGCCGGGGGCTGTGCTCCTTGAGGTGTGCCAGGACCGCGCGGGCGGCGACCATCGACACCGGGTGCTGGATGTACGTACCGCCGAAGAAAGTGGTGTCGGCGGGCGGGTAGCTGGCGTCCCCGTACTGCCAGAAGCCGCCGTCCACCCCGTCCATGATGTCCGCGCGGCCCGCGATGGCGCCGATGGGGAAGCCGCCGCCGAGCAGCTTCCCGTACGTGGCGAGGTCGGGGCTGACGCCGTACAGCTCCTGGGCGCCGCGGAGCGCCGGGCGGAATCCCGTCAGCATCTCGTCGAACATCAAGACGATGCCGTGGCGCCGGGTCAGCTCGCGCAGCTGCCGTACGAACCCGACGGGCCGCAGCGACGGGTGGCGGCTCTGTACGGGCTCGACGATGACCGCGGCGATGTCGTCCGCGTGCTCGGCGATGGCCTCCAGGCTCGCGGCGCTGCCGTAGTCGAGGACCGTCAGGTCGGCGACGCTGTTGTGCGGGATGCCGGTGGAGACGGGGACGGTGGCCCGATCGGCGCCGGTGCCGGTGGAGCGGCCCAGTACGTTGTCGGCGTGGCCGTGGTAGGCGCCGTGGAAGGTGACGATGCGGCGGCGGCCGGTGGCGGCGCGGGCCAGGCGGATCGCGGCGGAGTTGGCCTCCGTGCCGGAGTTGGCGAACGCCACCCGCTGCATGCCCGTCAGCTCCGCCAGCAGCTCGGCGGCCTCGCCGGTCTCGACGTTGCGGGGGCCGAGCTGGATGCCCCGGGACAGGTGCTCGCGGACAGCCTCGCTGACGAACTCCGGCTCGTGGCCGAAGAGGAGGACGCCGAAACCCATGGTGATGTCGACATAGCGGTTGCCGTCGACGTCCTCCAGCCGGGAGCCGCTCGCCCGGTGCCCGGCGATCGGGTACAGCATCTCCTTGGTCTTGCTGCGGAAGCCGACGACGGCGCGGCTGTCGGCCAGCACGCGGCGGTAGCGCTGGGCGATCTCCTTGGACGTGGCGGTCCTGGCCGTGTACCGGCGTACCAGGTCGTCGAGGTGCGCCTGCTGCGCTGCGGACGCGGAGCCGCCCACCATGCCCGAGCCGCGCGGGACGGTCACCCGGGGGCCGTGCACGGCCTGCTGCCGCTCGGCCGCCGGCTGCTCGTCCCGCGGCGGCGCCGGCTCGTCCGGAGTGGCGGCCACGATCCGCTGCGCGACGCGCCGTGCGAGGTCGGCCATGGCCGCCAGGTCCTGGTCCACCGCCGCTGCCGCGGCACTCAGCCCGGTCACTTGCCGCCCGCCTTTCCGTTGGGCACCGCACCGCCGCCGGTCAGCAGCCGGGACAGCTGTTCCATCTGGGACATCATCTGGAGCTGGAGCTGCGAGAGCTGCCGCACCTGGCGGGCGAGGTCGGCCAGTTCCGCGCGCGTCACCCGGCCCGGCTCGTCCACCGCGGGCTCCGCAGCTGGTACGGGATCGGCGGGTGCCGGCGCCGGTACGGGCTGAGCGGGCTCCGGAGCCGGTACGGGCTCGGCGGGCTCCGGAGCCGGTACGGGTTCGGCGGGCGCCGCGGGCGCGGCCGGTTCGCCTCCCATCCGTCCCACGATCAGCTCCGCGAGCTGCCGTGACGTGCTCGCCTCCTCGAACAGCTCCCGCATCGCGACCTTGACCCGGTGTTCCTGCTCCAGCTCGCGCAGCACGCTGATCATCTGCAGGGAGTCCGCGCCGAGATCGAAGAAGGAGGTGTCCCCGGTGATCACGCCCGCGTCGTGGCCGAGGTGCTTGGCGACCAACTCGATGACGCGCCCGAGTACCCGCTCGAACACTGCCTCGTCCTGTGCCACGTCTTCCTCTTCTCTCGCTGATGCGTGTGCTGTCCCGCCGGGACCGGCCGCCAGGACGGCGGTCGGTTCCGGCCCCAACCAGTAGTGCTCGTGCTGGAAGCGGTAGCCGGGCAGGCTGGTTCTGCGGCCCTGGCATCCCTCCGTCAGCGCGGGCCAGGCGATCTGCGCCCCGGCGCAGTGGAGGTGCGCCACCGCGCCCCACAGGGGGCTCGGCCCGGCACCGCGGCGCAGCGTCGGCACCGCCCGCACGCCGGGCAGTGCCGCGCGGGCGAGTCCGCTGAGGGTGGTGTGCGGGCCGATTTCCACGAGTGCGTCGGTGCCCGTCTCCCCGAGCGTGCGCAGCACCGCGTCGAACCGCACCGGTTCCCGTGTCTGCCGTACGAAGTAGCCCGCGTCCGGCACCCAGCCCGGCGCGTGGCGGCGGCCGTCGAGGCAGCTCACGAAGCCGGTCGTGACGGGGCGGAACGTGATGCCGTCGAGCAGGTCACGGAACTTGTCCAGGACCGGGTCGACGAGCGCGGTGTGGAAGGCGCGTGTCACCGGCAGCCGTTGCGCGGTGACGCCGCGCTCCGCCGTCAGTGCCAGGAGCCGGTCCACGGCGGTGGCGGGGCCGGCGAGTACCTGCCGCTGTTCCCCGTTGACGACGGCGAGTTCGAGGCCGGGGATCTCGGCGGTGAGCCGCAGGGCGGTCGGCAGGTCCGCCGATACGGCGGCCATGGCGCCGGGCGCGCAGTGGTCCTGCATCAGCCTGCCGCGCTCGGCGGTGATCCGCAGGCCGTCCGCTGCGGTCAGCGCGCCGGCCGCGCACAGGGCCGCGTACTCGCCCACGCTGTGCCCGGCCACGACGTCCGGCACGATGCCGAGGTGGCGCCAGAGGCCGGTGAGCGCGTATTGCAGGGCGAAGAGAGCCGGTTGCGCGGTCCGGGTGTCCTCTGTTGCGGCGCGGTCGGCCTCGGGGTCGAGCAGCACTTCCAGGAGGGAGGTGCCGTAGAGCTCCTGGTGGTGTCGTTCGCAGGTGTCGAGCAGGTCCCGTACGACGCCGTAGCGCTCGTACAGGGGTTGGGCCATGCCGGGGTACGGGCTGCCCTGGCCGGTGAACAGGAAACCGGCGTTCACGCGGCCGTCCCGGGGTAACGCTCCCGTCGTCACGGCCGGGTTTGCGGTTCCCGTGCCGTCGGCGCCGGTGAGCCAGCCGTCGAGGGCGGCGGCGAGGGCGGCCGGGGACCCGCCCCTGGCCGCCAGCCGGTGGCGGTGGTGGACGCGTCCCGCCGCGGTGGTCACCAGGTCCGCGAGGTCCGCGTCGGGGTGCCGCTTGAGGTGGTCGCGTAACGCGTGGGCGTTCGCGGTGAGGGCTGCTTCGGAATGGCCGGACAGTACGAGGACGTCCGGCGGGGCCGGGGCGGCGGTGCGGGGAGCGGGCTCGGGGGCCTGCTCCAGGATGATGTGCACGTTCGTGCCGCCGACGCCCAGCGAGGTGACCCCGGCCCGGCGCGGCGTGCCGCCCCGCGGCCAGGGATGCGCGGACTCGGGGATGTAGAAGGGGCTCCGGTCCAGGTCGAGCGCGGGGTTGGGCCGGTCGAAGTTGGCCATCGGCGGAATGACGCCGTGCTTGAGCACCAGCAGGGCCTTGATGAGACTCGCCAGGCCCGAGCAGACGTCGAGGTGGCCGATGTTGGCCTTGGTCGAGCCGATCGCGCAGTAGCCGGTCCGGTCGGTGTCCGCGCGGTACGCGGAGGTGGCGCCGTCGAATTCGATCGGGTCGCCCTTCAACGTGCCCGTACCGTGTGTTTCGAGGTAGCCGACGGTGTCCGCGCCGATCCCCGCGTGCCGCAGCGCGCGGCGGATGGCGCCGCGCTGCCCCGCCGCGCTCGGCGCGGTGTACGTGGTCTTGTCCGCGCCGTCGTTGGTGACGCCCCAGCCGCGGATGACGCCGTGCACGGTGTCGCCGTCGGCGAGCGCCCGGTCCAGGCGCTTGAGGACCACGGCGGCGACGCCCGTGCCGCCCACCGTGCCGTCCGCCCCGGCGTCGAAGGCGCGCAGGGTGCCGCTCTTGGAGAGGATCGAGCCCTTCACGTACCGGTAGCCGACCACTTGCGGCACGTGTACGGCCGTGGCGCCGGCCAGCGCGATGTCGCTGTCGCCGACGAGGACCGACTGCGCGGCGAGCTGCACGGCGACCAGGGAGCTGGAGCAGGCGGTCTGGACGCTGACGGCCGGTCCTGTCAGGTCGAGGCGGAAGGCCGTGCGGGTGGCGGTGAAGTCGGTGACGTTGCCGACCAGGGCCTGCATCTTGGCGGGCCAGTCGTCACCGACGTGGTCCTTGAGGATGTTGTTGAGGAAGTAGTTCTCGAAGGTGTACAGGTGGTAGCCGGTGCTGGCGAAGACGCCGGTGCGCAGCCCGTCCCGCTCGCGCGGGTATCCGGAGTCCTCCAGCGCGTGGTAGGCGCACTCCAGGAACATCCGGTGCTGCGGGTCGGTGAGCCGCGCCTCCCGGCCGCTCATGCCGAAGAACGCGGCGTCGAACCCGGCGATGCCGTCCAGGATGCCGCCGGCGCCGACGAAGTCCGCCGCCCGGTACTTCTCCGCGGGGATGCCGGCGGCGGCCAGTTCCCCTTCGGTGAACCGCCGTACGCAGTCCCGTCCGTCGCGGATGACGCGCCAGAACTCCTCGGGGGTGTCCGCCCCGGGGAAGCGGAAGGCCATGCCGATGACCGCCACGTGCGAGCCGGCCGGTGCGTTCACGAGGTGCCGCCCTCCGCGGCGGGGACTTCCCTGCCGGGCGCCGGGCCGCCGCTCTCCCGGGCCGGTGGTGTGTGCGGTGGCCGCGCACGCCTTCTGGACAGCACGACGAGCAGGACGGCACACAGGACGATGGCCAGTCCCTGGAAGGCGCCGACCACGTGGAGGGGCGAGTAGCGCTCCAGCAGGGCCGCGCTCACGATCATCCCCAGGCCGAAGCCGGCGTTCTCGGCGGAGGCGGAGAGGCCGAAGAGCCGGCCGCGCTGGTCGTCGGGGGCGGCCTGCAGCCGGGAGACGTACGCGATCTCGGTGAAGCCGTCGGCCATGCCGGCGACGAGCGCGGCGATGGCGGCGGGGATCGCCGGGAGTCCGCTGAAGACCACGATGAACGCCGCCGACATCACGCACGAGCCGATCGCGAAGGCGCGCTCCCCCGGTGAGCGCCCGGTCTTGGCCGTGCGGCGCGAGCACACCTGCTGCGCCACGATGTTGCCGATCGCCCAGGTGGCCCAGAACTGGCTGACGAAGGTGGCCGGGTGCGCGGGGTCCAGGGCGCTGGAGTAGACGGGCAGGGCGACGTTGTGCGAGGAGGAGCCGAGGCCGTCGGCCGCGCGGACGGCGACCATGACCGCCAGCAGCGGAGCGGCCCGCAGCAGCGCGAGCGAGGCCCAGCGGCCGGGTTCCGCGGCGCCCCCGGCCGGGTCGTCCGACGCGGCGCGGGTGCGGATGGGCAGCAGGAACAGGACGGTCGCCGAGATCGCGAAGGTGGCGGCGTCCAGGGCGAAGGCCGTGGTGTAGCCGAACTGCGCGACGACCACGCCCGCCGAGGCGAAGCCGGCGATCATGGCCAGCGAACGGCCGGTCACCAGCAGGCCGTTGGCCCGGGTCCGCAGGTCGGCGCCGACGATCTCCGGGACGCTGCTGCGCAGCGCCACCTGGGAGAGCGTCGAGCAGGCCCCGGTGCCCACCGCCAGCGCGAAGAGCAGCGGTACCCGCGCGCCGTCGGGTGCGAGCAGCAGCAGGACCAGGGCCGCAGCCTGGGTCAGGTCAGCGCACACCATCAGCCGCTTGCGGTCGCGGCGCGACACCAGCCGGCCGCTGACGAACCCGGACAGTACGTTGGTGATCAGGCGTACGGCCATGAACAGGCCCGCGGCCAGCGCGCTGCCCGTCACCTGGTAGACGAACACGTTCAGCGCCACCATGTTCAGGTAACTGCCGTACGCGGAGATGGCGTTGCCGACGACGAGCAGCCGGAAGTGCCCCACCCCTGATCCCCCCTAGCGCCCTGGCCGGCCTGCGGGCCGCCGCACGTGCGGCGGCGGACGTCTTTACAGTCACCCGGTTCGCGGGGCGCCTGGAGACGCGACATCCGGTGACTTGACCCGTGCTTTACCCGACCTGTAGGGGTCGCGCCGGTCCGGCCGCCGCCTCCTTGCGTTTTGCGGTGTCCGTGGTTAGATCAATCCGCATGTCACAGGGGATATGCGGCCTCCTGGACACCGTCGGCAGTTCTGCCCCGTACGCGCGGGAGGGCGCACCATGGCCGGTCCTTCGCAGGCCGTTCCCGGCGCCGGGCCGACGGGTCGGCGGGCATCCCGCAGCGCGGCGGCCGCACCACGGCCGCGCCCCGCTCCGCCCGCGGCGCCGGACCGATCGTCCTGAGATCGCGGGCCGCCGAACACTCCCTGCTCCACCGTCACCCCTTTTGGAGAAGAGATGCCGGACCACAGCGCGCACCCCATGACGCCGGTGCTGTCCCCCCGCGAGCGTGAGGTGCTGTCGCACATCGCCGACGGCCTGACGTACGACCAGACGGCGAGGCGTCTGGGGATAAGCGTCCACACGGTCAGTACGTATTTGCGCCGCATCCGCGCCAAGCACCCCGCTCCGACCCTCGCTCACCTGGTGCGGCTCCAGCTGGCGCAGAACAGCGGCTGACGGCCCTGCCGTTCCGCGGAACCGGTGCCGGTGCGTCCGCTTTGGCTGGTTCGCACCCCGCCGACGACCGGTATCCGGACAACATCACCTAGCCGGAAACCGGACCTCCGACGACTGCCGGAGGCCGTGGCGGGTACTCATGCCGGCGCCGGACCCGGCGGTCGCCGCTCCCGTACCGCGCGGCGGGCTCCGGTATCGCCCGAACAGACCAGGCACGGCCGTGGCGCCCCGGCGCCGCGCGGGCCCCGTGGTGGACTGCGGTCCCGGTCAGCGTGCGCCGGCGCCCATCGGACGGCCGACGGAAGGACGCGTGATGCGCCGTACGACGAGGGCCGTACCCGGCCCCACCGATCATGTCGTCGTCATCGGCGCGGGCCTGTCCGGGCTGTCCGCCGCGCTGCACCTGCTCGGCGCCGGACGGCGGGTGACCGTCGTCGAGCGTGCGCACGGGCCCGGCGGCCGGTGCGGCAGGTGGGAGCGGAACGGCTATCTGATCGACACCGGGCCGACCGTGCTGACCATGCCGGACCTCGTGGAGGAAGCGTTCGCCGCGGTCGGCGCCACGCTTGCCGGACGTCTCGAACTCCTCCCGCTGCACCCCGCCTACCACGCCCGGTTCGCCGACGGCAGCACGCTCGCCGTGCACACCGGCGCCGAGGCCATGGAAGCCGAGGTCGAACGGTTCGCCGGGGCGCGGGAGGCCGCGGGTTACCGGCGGTTGCGCTCCTGGCTCGGCCGCCTGTACGCGGTCCAGATGCGGCGCTTCATCGACGCCAACTTCGACTCGCCGCTGCAACTGCTGAACCCCGACCTCGCGCGGCTCGCGGCGCTCGGCGGCTTCGGGCGCCTCGACGCCCGCATCGGCCGGTTCCTGGCCGACGAGCGGCTGCGCCGCGTCTTCTCCTTCCAGTCGCTGTACGCGGGCGTGCCGCCGGCCCGCGCTCTGGCCGCGTACGCCGTGATCGCCTACATGGACACGGTGGCCGGCGTGTACTTCCCGCGCGGCGGGATGCACGCCCTGCCGCGCGCCATGGCCGACGCCGCGGCCGAGGCGGGCGCGGAGTTCCGCTACGGGCGGGAGGTACGCGTGCTGGAACGTTCTTGCGGCCGGGTCACCGCCGTCGTCACCCCAACGGAACGCATCCCGTGCGACGCGGTGGTGCTCACCGCCGACCTGCCCGAGGCGTACCGCCTGCTCGGCCACCGCCCGCTACGGCCGCTGCCGCTGCGCCGCTCCCCCTCGGCGGTCGTCCTGCACGCGGGCACCACCACGACCTGGCCCGAACCGGGCCATCACACCATCTCGTTCGGCGCCGCCTGGCACCGCACCTTCGACGAACTCACCCGCACCGGGGCCCTGATGAGCGACCCTTCGCTGCTGCTGACCCGGCCGACCGCCACCGACCCTTCGCTGGCACCGCCCGGCCGCCACCTGCACTACGTCCTGGCACCCTGCCCCAACACCGACGTCGGCCCCGGCGTCCGGGCCTGGCACGACCTCGGCCCCCGGTACCGCACCGCGCTCCGCGCCGAGCTCGCACGGCGCGGCTTCACCGGCCCCGACGCGGCAGCAGAGGAAGAGTGCCTGGTCACCCCGGCCGACTGGAGCCGCCAGGGGCACGGCGCCGGCACGCCGTTCTCCGCCGCCCACACCTTCGCGCAGACCGGCCCGTTCCGCCCCCGCAACCTCGTGCGCGGCACCGAGAACGCCGTGCTGGCCGGGTGCGGCACCACCCCGGGCGTCGGGGTGCCCACCGTGCTGGTCTCGGGCAAGCTCGCCGCCGCCCGGGTGACCGGAACCGCAACGGCACGGCCCGCCAAGGTGACCGGCCGCGGCGCGCGCCGTCCCTCCCACGCGCCGGAGGAAATCGCGTGACGGCCAGGGAACTGGACGCCGCGGGCATCACCGAACCCGCGCTGCGCGCCGCCTACGCCCACTGCCGCCGGCTCAACGCACGCCACGGCAAGACCTACTTCCTGGCCACCCGGCTGCTGCCGGTGGCCCGCCGGCCCGCCGTACACGCCCTGTACGGCTTCGCCCGCTGGGCCGACGACATCGTCGACAGCCTCGACGCCACCGCCACTCCCGGGGAGCGCGCCACGGCGCTACGCGCTCTGGAGGAACAGCTCGACGCCGGACTCGCCCGGGGCGGCGGCGAGGAACCGGTGGTGCGGGCGCTGGCACACACCACCGCCGTCTACGGCATCGACCCGGCCTACTTCACCGCCTTCATGGCCTCCATGCGCGCCGACCTGGTAGTGACCGACTACCCGACCTACGCCGACCTGTGCGGCTACATGTACGGCTCGGCCGCGGTGATCGGCCTCCAGATGCTGCCCGTCCTCGGCACGGTGACACCGCGCGAGGAGGCCGCCCCGCACGCCGCCGCGCTCGGTACCGCCTTCCAGCTGACCAACTTCCTCCGGGACGTCGGCGAGGACCTGGACCGGGGCCGGGTGTACCTGCCGGCCGACCTGCTGGCCGCGCACGGCGTGGACCGGGAGATGCTGCACTGGAGCCGGCTGACCGGAGCGGGGGACGCGCGGATCACCGCGGCGCTGCGGGCCGCCGCCGACCTCACGCGCGGCGTCTACCGCCAGGCCGCTCCCGGCGTCGCCATGCTCGCCCCGGCCTCCCGGCCGTGCATCCGCACGGCTTTCATCCTCTACCGCGGCATTCTGGACGCCGTGGAGGCCGACGGCTACGCGGTCCTGCACCGCCGTGCCGTCGTGTCGCGCCCGGTCCGCGCGACCGTGGCCCTGGACGGGCTGGTACGCGTCACCGCGGCGCGCACCCGGGCCAGGGGCGGTCACACGGCGCCGGCGCCCGCGCGCACGCCGGTGGCAGCAGAGCCCGCGCGCCCCTCGACCCCACTGCGAGCCGGAGGTGGCGCCGTGCACGCTCCCCGCCCGTCCGGCCAGGGGCGCTACCCGCTGCGGGTGCGGCGGCGCCCCGTGCCGTGGGAGCGCCAGCGGCCCACCTGGCGGGAGGCATCGCCCGCCGTGATCGCGAGTGCGCTCGCACGCGCCAAGGCCCGGCCGTCCGGCAACTGGTACGCCGTGGGCGCCTCACGGGACGTCGGCCGGGACCGGCCCCTGGGCCGTACGGTCGCCGGGACGGAGGTCGTACTCTGGCGCGCCGCCGACGGGCGGCTGCGGGGCGGACCCGGCGCCTGCCCGCACCTGGGGGCGCCGCTCAGGGACAGCCCCGTGCGGTGCGGCACGCTCATCTGCCACTGGCACGGACTCGCCCTGGACGGCGGCCCGGCCGCCGGGTGGGAGCCGTATCCCGTCTACGACGACGGGGTGCTGGTCTGGGTGCGGCTGGACCGGGCGGGCGGTGAGGAACCGCTGGACCGGCCCCGGGTGCCGGAGCGCCCGCGGCCGGCCGGCGCCGTCGCGGCCGTCCACACCGGGGCCGGGCGCTGCGAGCCGGAGGACGTGGTCGCCAACCGCCTCGACCCGTGGCACGGCGCGTGGTTCCACCCGTACTCCTTCGTCGACCTGACCGTGACGGACACGCCTGCGGGCGGGGCGGACGCGTTCACGGTGGACGTCTCGTTCAGGGCCGCGGGGCGGCTGGTCGTCCCGGTCCGCGCGGAGTTCACCGCTCCGGGGCCGCGCACCGTGGTCATGCGCATCACCGAGGGCGAGGGGGCGGGGTCCGTGGTGGAGACCCACGCGACTCCGCTCGGCACCGACGCGGCCGGCCACCCGCGTACCGCCGTCGTCGAAGCGGTCGTCGCCGTCTCCGGCCGCCCGGGATTCGCGGTGGCCCGCGCGGCGGCACCGCTGCTGCGGCCTCTGATGCGGGCCACGGCGGGGCGGTTGTGGCGGGACGACATGGCGTACGCGGAGCGCCGCTGGGAGTTGCGGAGCACGGGGCGCTTCCCCGGCTGAGGCGCTGCGCCCGCTGGGATCAGGTGCCCGCCACCTTGGCCAGCGCGCGCAGCACCGCCGACCGGCCGCGGTCCGGCACCGTCCACAGCGTCTGGCCGCGTACGCCCCACCGCGCCAGCAGCGCGTTCGCAGCGAGGAAGCCCGTCGTGGCCGCCCGCTCCATCAACGCGACCGGCAGGTCGGTGCGCACCAGGTCGCCGGCGGCCACCACCGCCGGGTCGCCGGTGTGCACGGTGGGGCGGTCGCGGTGGCCGCCGACCGGGAACAGCGGGCAGTCGGCGCGCCATTCGTGCCGCGCGTCGACCGCCTTCGCCTCCGAGGTCTCCGGATAGACGCGGTGCAACTGGTCCAGCAGCCGTTCCTGTTGCACCTCGCGGCCGGTGTCCGTGCCGAGCGCGTACGCGTGCAGCTCGACCACCGAGCCGCCGGTGCGGGAGGCCCAGCGCGCCGCTTCCCCCTCCCAGCGTTCCAGCACGCTGACGTTGTCCAGCGGACCGAAGCCGCTGGTACCGAGGAAGCCCGGCCGGCCGGGCGCCACCGGGTGGTCGAGCCACAGCCGGGAGACGAGGAACGGCGGCGCGGCCCGCAGCCGCAGCGCCCGCTCGCGCCAGTCCCGGCCGCCCAGCCCCGGCGAGGCGGCGGCCAGGCTGCGCAGCCCGCCGGCGTCGAGGGCGAGGACCACCGCGTCGTGGCGCGCCGCGCCGTGCCCGCCCCGTACGGTCACGCCGCCCCCGTGCGCGCCGGTCTCCACGGCCTCCACCGCGCAGCCGGTGTGCAGGGTGACGCCGTGCCCGGTCAGGTACCGCTCCAGCGGCTCCCACAGCGCCTGCGGGAACGGTTCGCCGGTGACGTCGAACAGCAAGCCCTCGCTGGAGCCGAGGAAGTAGATGTGGAACATCAACGCCATCTCGGCGGCGGACAGTTCCTCCGGGTCGGCGAAGAAGCTGCGGGAGAACACCTCGAACGCCAGGTGGTTCGCCGCTTCGGGGAAGCGGATGCGGTCCAGCAGGTGCCGCGCGCTGACGCCGTCCAGGCGCTCGTACACCTCCGGCACCCGCACGTCGAACAGCGGCAGCGCGGCGCGCGGGTTCATCCGGGCCAGGTCCCGGAGGGTGAAGGACGGGCTGAGCGCGGCGAAGCCGGCCGCGCTCCACGGAGGCGTACGCGGGACGCGCGCGAAGCTGTCGTGCAGGCCGCTGCTGTGGCGCAGCGGGTAGTCGGGCAGCCCGGTGAGCATGCCCAGCGCCGGATCGGCCCGGCGCAGCAGGCCCCGCAGGTTGTAGTACTGGCGGAAGAACGCGTGGAAGCCGCGCGTCATGGTCGCCCGTGAACCGTCGGCGAGCCGGATCCGACGGCCGGCGAGGCGGCCGCCGAGCACCGGCTCCCGCTCGTACAGCGTGACCCGTACGCCTCGTTCGGCCAGCGCGGTCGCCGCGGCGAGCCCGGCGATGCCGCCGCCGATCACCGCGGCGTCCGGTGCCTCGCCGGTGATCCGGGGCCGCCCGGGCGGCGGCGCGAGGACGCGGGCCAGCCGGTCCCGGCCCCGGCGCGGTACGCCGGAGCGGGCGGCGCGCCCGGCGGCGGCCGGTGGTGCGGTGTCGCGCGGCAGCGTCATCGGGCGGTCTCTTCCTGTCCGGGGCGGGCGGGGCGGGCGCGGCGCAGCCTCGGCAGTTCGGCGACGGTGCGCAGCATGGGCAGTACCGGGGTGTGCAGGCCGATCGACAGGTCCTCGCGCAGGCGGGTGCCGCCGTCCAGGAAGCGCAGCAGCCGTTCCGTCGGCACGCCGCGGAACAGCCCGGTGAAGAAGTCGGCGCCGTCGATCCGCCCGCTGTCCAGAGCGCGGAGCAGGACCGCGTCCATCAGCCGTGAGCGTGCGGAGTGCGCGGGTGGCGGTACGGGCGTGCGGCCGCGGTGGAAGGCGGCGGCGATGGCCCGGCTCTGGCGCTGGACGGCGGCGAAGGTGTAGCCGGTCGACGGCCGGGTGGCGCCGCCCGCGGTCCCGATGCGGAAGACCCGGGCGCCGGCCCGGCGGGGGAAGCGCGCGTCGGTCATCGGGATGGCGCCCTGTTCGGAGGCGGTGACACGGTACGGGCCCAGGCCGCGCACCTCGGACAGGTAGTGGCGCAGCGCCCGGTGGTAGGCGGCCTCGTCGAGCGGGGCGGCGGAGAACTCGGTGTACTCGACCAGTGCTTCGTACGGGCTGAGCGGCAGGACGTAGCCGAACGACAGGCCGTGGTGCGGCTGCGGGGTGCGGAAGTCCATCAGGTCGGCGGTCGCGGGGTCGAACACGGGCCGCTCGGTCCGCACGAACCAGCCGTGGAAGTGCTGAAGGAGGGTGGTGCGGGCGGGCGGCAGTGCGGGCAGCGGCCGGGAGTCGAAGACCCAGCGGGCCCGCAGCCGCACCGGTTCGCCCCGCTCGCCGACGCCGCGGATCTCGGCACCGTGCGGCAGCCCGCGCACCTCCTGTACGACGGCCGTCACCCGGCGTGCGGCCGGTGCCGCCGCGAGGCGTTCGCCCACCAGCCGCTCGAACGCGCCGGAGCGCACCATTTTGTACCGCAGCGGCCCCGGGTCCCCCGTCAGCGCCGGGCCGCAGGCCCCGTGCACGCGCAGCCGGTCCCACGAGGCCGCCAGTACGCCGTCGAACTCGCCGCCCGGCCCTTCCCAGTAGCACCAGGTGCGCTCGGGGGGCCTGAGCGGCCCCGGCGGCGCGTCGACGACGGTCACCTCGGGGCAGGGCGTGCCGGGCAGCGGGGCGCAGAGCCGGTAGGCGAGGGAGAGTCCCGCGGCGCCGCCGCCCACGACGGCCACTTCCGTGTCGTACACGCCGGCTTCCTCCCGTCCCGCCGAGCACCGCGTCCGGTCACACCGGCGGCGCACCCGTGTCTCGTCTGCCCACCGGAGCGGGTTCTACGGGCCGGGGGGACGCCGGGTCTCCGGACGGATCGCCGCCACGGTCATTACTACGCCGGTCACCGGGCGAAGGCACCCGGTCGGATTCCGACACGCGCGGGAGAAACACAGAAAGCCCCGGCCAGACGGGGGGAGCTGGCCGGGGCGGTCCGTCCACGGGCGCGGCGGCCCGCCACCTGTAGGTGCAGGGTCCATCTAAGCCCGTGATCAATTGAACGATAAACCACCGGACGGCCTACCGCCAAACCCGCCCGATGTGATGCATATCGCTACGCATCACCCGCACCGTATTCCGCCGCTCAGCGCCCCCGGTGCCGGGCCTTCGCCTTGGCCCGCGCCAGCGACCCGCGGTGCTCCGCCTCGGCGGCGCGGGCCGCCCGCTTCGGGTTCGCCCTGTACGGCCGGCCGACGGCCGCCGCCTCCACGGCGGGCGCGGCGAGCGCCCGCGCGATCAGCTCGTCCGACCGGCGCAGCGCGAAGGCCAGCAGTTCCGGCCCGGTCGGCTCGGACCCGAAGACGTGCCGGGCGGCCCGCACGCCGTCCGGTGCGGCGACCTCCAGAACGCCGACCCAGAACGGGTCCTCGAAGAACACGGTGAACGTGCTCGGCATGATGTCCTCCCATGGTGGTGCGTGAGGGGACGAACCGGACACCCTGGGAGGGAGGTTACTGACCCGCCGCCCCGCGAAGGCGGCAGCGGGCGCCCGGACTACCGACCGGGCCGTGTTTTCGTCCGTCCTGATTGCGCTGGTCATTCTGGGCGGTGGCCGCCCGCCGGGCAACCGGTTTCCGCACGGCGGGGAAGGCGGCGCGCACGGTGTCGCGCGGCGGGGAAGGAGCCGCGCGGCCGGGCGCGGCCGCCACCCGGGGGACGGCGGACGGCCGCCGCGGGAGGGACACCGGCCCCACGCCGCGACGACCGCCGGGAGATCAGGAGACCGGGGCGAGCTGTGCGACCAGGCCGTTGCGCCACAGGGCGTCCACCCGGGCGCGCTCCTGCGCGTTCGGGTTGGTGTTCTGGCAGGACGGGCCGGGGCCGCCGCCCGACATCAACTCGCTGCACGGGCCCGAGTAGTGGTCGGGCAGGCCGAGGACGTGGCCCGTCTCGTGGGCCACCACGCGCGTGGAGTTGTACTGCTGGTTCTGCCGGTAGTCGAGGAAGATGTAGCCTCGCCCGTGGCCGTCGGTGCTCGCGTAGGAGCCGCGGGAGTCGTTGCCCTCGCGGTACGTGAAGTCGGCCCTGGAGCCTTCCTGGAGCTTCACGTTGTTCACGGAGCTGTTCCAGATCTGGGTGCTGCGCGCTATCTGGCTGCGGAAGGTGGGCGCGCTGGAGGCGTTGTAGACGACCGTGACCGCCTTGATGCCGGGGTTGGCCGCGCGCTTGGCGGCGGCCGACTTCATGACCGCCTGGAAGAACGCCTTGCTGGCCGCCGCGTCTTCGGCCGAACCGGCGTACTTGGCTATGGAGGCCGGCGTGGAGACGCTCGCGCCGGAGGGGGCGGCGGGAGCGGCGGTCGCCGGGACCGCGGTACCGAGGGCGGCGGCCAGGCCGAGGCCGAGCACGGCGGACAGAGCCGTACGGGTGGGTCTCATGGGGGTCCTCTTCATCCGTGGGAGGGATTTGGTACCGGGATTGTGGAGGAACCAAGGACCCCGTGGATGAAAGCAATTGGCGATAGCACCGGGACATCGCCCCACCCGCCCACCCGTTCCGGAGGCCGCAACTCCCCGGTTTCCGCCGGATGAAAGGGGTGTGAACGACGCCGTTCACGCCGGTGGCATGGGAATGTGGCACCTGCCCGCGTCATCGGCGCCTACGTAGAAAGACGTAGGCGACCCGCGATCAACGCAGGTGCGGGCGCCGACACGGGCCGTGGCGTCAGCGGGGCAGCGGGCGGGCCCGGTTGAGGTTGAGCAGCGGCGCGAGCAGGTCGCCGTGGCGCTCGCGGCGCGCGGCGACGTCCTCGAAGAGGAACGTGAGCTGCTCCGGTTCCGTACACGCCTCGATCTCGTCCCAGGTGACGGGGGCCGAGACGGTGGGCAGCTCGCGGGCGCGCACCGTGTAGGGCGCGGCGGTGGTCTTGGAGGCGGAGTTCTGCGAGAAGTCGATGAAGACCTTGCCGGGGCGCAGCGCCTTGGTCATCCGGTGCACGACGTGTCCCGGCAGGGTCCGCTCGGCCTCGACGGCGATGTTCCTGGCGTACGCGGTGACGTCGTCCGAGGGAGTCGGCTCAATGGGGACGAGGATGTGCAGGCCCTTGGAGCCGCTGGTCTTGGCGTAGGCGTTCAGTCCGTCGGCCGCCAGGCGCTCGCGCAGCCACCGGGCCACGCCGCAGCACTCCACGATCGTCGCCGGGGCGCCGGGGTCGAGGTCGAGGACGAGGCGGTCGGCGACGCGCGGCGCGTCGGCGGTCCACTGCGGTGTGTGCAGCTCCACGACGAGGTTCGCCGCCCACATCAGGGTCGGTACGTCGCGTACCAGCACCTGCTGCCGGGACTTCGCCGTGCTGCCGGGCACCTCGGTGGTCTTCACCCAGGCGGGCGTCCCGGGCGGAACATTCTTGGTGAAGAACGTCTGCCCGCCGGGCCCGTCGGGATACCGCAGGAAGGAGACGGGCCGGTCGTGGACGTGGGCGAGGAGCGCGCCCGCGGTGGTGGCGTAGTAGTGCAGCAGCTCGCCCTTGGTGGTGCCGGTCCGCGGATACAGGACCTTGTCCAGGTTGGTGAGCGACAGGCGCCGCCCCTCCACGACGGTGATTGGCGACATACCATGACAATCCCATAGATAACGCTATGCGAGGGGATGAGACATGCGCTCTGTTTGGAACGGTTCCATTTCCTTCGGGCTGGTCAGCATCCCCGTGAAGACCTACAGCGCGACCGAGCGCACGGCCTCGGTCTCGTTCGTCCGGATCCACGAGAAGGACGGCGGCCGGATCCACTACCGCAAGGTCTGCGAGCTGGACGGGGAGGAGGTCCCCAACGAGGAGGTCGGCAAGGGCTACCAGGCAGCCGACGACACAATCGTGCCGATCACCGACGAGGACCTGGCCAAGCTGCCCCTCCCGACGACCAAGACGCTGACCATCCTGGCCTTCGTCGGCGCGGACGAGATCGACCCGCTCCAGCTGGACAAGTCCTACTTCCTGGGGCCCAACGGCGTCGCGGCGGCCAAGCCGTACACCCTGCTGCGGGAGGCGCTGGAACACCAGGAGAAGGTCGCGATCGGCAAGGTGGCCATGCACGGGCGGGAGACCCTGGCCATGCTGCGGGCGCACGACGGGGCGATCGCCATGCACACGCTGCTGTGGCCGGACCAGATCCGCTCGGCGAGCGGGGTGGCCCCCCGCGACAAGGTCGAGATCCGGGAGAACGAGCTGACGCTCGCCGAGACCCTGATGGACTCGCTCGGCGACCTGGACGAGTCCGAGCTGCACGACGACTACCGGGAGGCCGTCGAGGAGCTGGTCACCGCGAAGCTGGAGGGCGGCGAGCCGGCCGCGCCCAGGGCGGCGCCCGGCTCCGGCGGCAAGGTCATCGACCTCATGGCCGCGCTGGAGAACAGCGTCCGCGCGGCACGCGAGTCGCGCGGGGAGGGCGGCGGGCAGGCAGCGGACGAGCAGGACGAGGAGTCGGCCTCGGTCACGCCGATCCGGGGCCGCAAGACGGCGAAGAAGGCCGCGGCGAAGACCGGGTCCGGGGGCGGCGCGAAGAAGACGGCGGGCAAGACGTCCGGGTCCGCCAAGAAGACCGCTTCGGGCAAGGCGTCGGGAGGTACGGGCGCGAAGAAGACCGCGTCCGGCGGCTCGGGCGGCAAGAAGACGGCGGCGAAGGCGTCCACGGCCAAGTCCGCCGCGAAGAAGACCACGGCGAAGCGGACCGGCAAGAAGGCGTCGGCCTGAGGACGCGGGGCTTTAGAGTCGTGCCATGGCTTCAGACGAGGGAACGGTGCGCGTCGACAGCTGGATCTGGTCCGTCCGGCTGACCAAGACGCGTTCGCTGGCCGCGACGGCCTGCCGGGGCGGGCACGTACGGGTCAACGGTGAACGGGTGAAGGCCGCCCAGGCGGTGCGCGCGGGCGACGAGGTACGGCTGCGGCACGCCGGGCGCGAGCGCGTCGTCGTGGTCAAGCGCCTGGTGCGCAAGCGGGTCGGCGCCGCGGTCGCCGCGGAGTGCTTCGTCGACAACAGCCCTCCGCCGCCGCCCCGCGAGGAGATCGCCGCGGTGGGCCACCGCGACCGCGGCGCCGGGCGGCCGACCAAGCGCGACCGGCGCGAGCTGGAGCAGCTGCGCGGCCGCTGAGAGAGCGTGCCCGAGGCGGCGGGGCGGCCGCCGTGGTGACGTGCGGCCGCCCCGGCGCGCTCACAGCTCGCCCAGGTACACCCAGACGCCCTCGTCCCGCACGAAGCGGCTGTGCTCCTCCTGCACGCCGGGCTCGCCGTCCAGCGTGTAGTGCGCCCGGAACCGCACCGTGCCCTCGCTGTGGAAGGCGCTGCCGCCCGTCGTCGTGACGATCTCCAGGCCCGTCCACCGCTGCGCCGGCTCGAATTCCAGGTGCGGGGGCCTGGTCGCCCGGTGCCAGGTGCGCAGCAGGTACGGCGCGTCGCCGGTCGCGAAGGCGCTGTAGCGCGAGCGCATCAGCCGTTCGGGCGTCGGTGCGGCTGCCTGGCCCTGGTGGAAGCGGGCGCAGCACTCCCCGTAGGGCGCTTCCAGCCCGCAGGGGCAGGGGGACGTGGAACTGATCGCCGGCCGCCGGCGCGCGTTGTTTCTCGACACCCCTAGATTGTGACGGTTACGGGAGCGCGCCCGGCAGGTGGCCCCCGCGGGCCCGCCACTCCCCCGTCAGCGGGTGGCGCCCTTGAGCCAGCCGTCGACCGCCGCCGTCACGGCGCGGGCGAAGCGGGTGATGCCCGGCGACCGTACGGGGCACGGGCGGGGCGTGCTGGTCGTCGGCGCCAGGCAGAAATGCAGGGCGTCGTCGGTGCGGTGCAGGTCGGTGGTGCCGCCGCCGGGGGCCGGGTGGGTGCAGTACGCGGGGTGGGCGCGTTCGTAGGCGTCGCACGGGAGCCGGCGGGTCCACCGGTAGCGGTCGCCGTCGGGGCTGAGCGTGCGGCCCGCGTCCGCGTACAGGTCGCCGGTCGCGGCGGCCTGCGCCGCGTAGATGTCGTTCACGCGGCGGACCCGGTCCGGGTGGAAGGCGTCGGGTGCCTGGGACGCCCAGACGATCTTCGGCCGGGGAAGGCCGGCGTCCCGCGCCGCCGCGGTGATCTCGCGGGTCAGCCGCCGCGCGTCGGCCGCGTACCGGTCGTAGTAGTCCGCAGCCCCGTACGTGGCTCCGGCCATGCACGGTGTGTAACCCCAGGCGTTCCCCCAGAACTGGAGGATCACGACGCGCGGGCGCACCGTCCGTACCAGCGCGGCCGCCTTGTCCCTGGCGGGGACCAGCGACTTTCCCCGCCAGTCCGCCAGGTAGTCGCACAGGGTCGTGCCGGAGTACGGCGCGGTGTGCAGCTTCGCCCGGCCGGTGGCGTCGATCCACCGGGCCAGTACGTCCTGGTTCTCCATGGCCAGGGAGTCGCCGAGGTAGAGCGCGGGCACGGGCCTGCCGGGCGGCTCGGCCCCGGCTTCCGGCTCCGGCTTCCCGGAGCCGGAAGCCGGAGCGGTCGCGGCCGGGCGCGGTCCCGGCCCGGGTCCGGACGGCGCGTCCGTGGGGTCGGAGGCGAAGACCACGCTCCAGCCGAGGACCCCGACCAGGGCCAGCGCCGCGACCGCCAGCAGCGGTACCACCCAGCGCTGGGTCATCGGGCCGCCCCTGGTCGAGGTTACGGCCGGTGGCTCATGTCAGGTGCAGCTCACACCGGCACGGGCAGACCAGGGAAGCACACCCCGGCTCCGCTGAGAAGACCGCGCCGCGACACGAGCGGGCGGCGGTCACCCGGTCGGTGCCGGGGCCTTGCCGCAGAACTCCGCCTCCATCACGTTCGTGTGTGACGGGTCCGCCCAGTCGCTGTTCGTGTTGAACGCCAGCTGGTGGCTGCCGTCCCGGGTGCCGATCAGGACGGACATCGAGCCGTTGGCCCGGCCGGTCTTGCCCACCACCTCCACCCCGCAGGACAGCGTGGTCGTACCGATGCCCAGTCCGAAGGAGAAGCCGCCCGCCGCCGGTACCACGGTGAGCAGTTCCTTCATCTGGGCGCCGGGCAGCAGCTCGCCCCTCATCAGGGCCTGCTGGAAGCGGAGGAGGTCGCCCGTGGTGGAGATCATGTCGCCGGCCGCGCCCAGGTAGGTCATGTTCTGCTCGGTGGCGTCCACGACCGGGGCGTCGGGCGCCGGGTCGAGCAGCCGGGAGTAGGCGACGGGGTGCGGATCCGGCATGGTCACGCCGCTGCCGGGGAACGACGTCTCGCCCAGCTCCAGCGGCTCGATGAGGCGGCGCGTGACCTCCTCGGCGTACGAGCGCCCCGTCACCTTCTCGATGACCAGGCCGGCAAGGACGTAACCGGTGTTCGAGTACACGGCCTTCGCGCCCGGCACGGACGTCCGCGGGTACTTGAGCGCGACGGCCAGCAGTTCCTGGGGCGTGTGGTTGTCGTAGCGGTGCTCCGGGAAGCGGCTGCCGGTGGACTCTGCCTCGAAATCCGGGTCCAGGGTGTAGTTGGGCAGGCCGCTGGTGTGGTTGAGGAGCTGGCGCAGGGTGATGGTCCGGCCGTCGTTGCCGTTGCCCCGCACCAGGCCGGGCAGCCACTTCTCGACGGTGTCGTCCAGGCTCAGTCTTCGCTCGGCCGCCAGCTGGAGGACGACGGTCGCGATGAACGGCTTGGTGATGCTCGCGGCGCGGAAGTGGTCGTCGGCCGAGCGCTTGCGCCCCGTCGCGGTGTCCGCGACGCCCGCCGAACCGAACCACCGCTTCCGGCCGTCCAGGACCTCGGCCGCCACGCCGGGCAGCCCGCGCTTTTCCACCATCTGCCGCAGTGCGGCCATGGTCGCCTCGTGCCCGCGTCCGGCCGTCCGCTCCGGGACGGCCGCGTACGCGGGAGCGAGGGTCGCGGCGCCCACGGCGGTGGTGGTCGCCAGGGCGAGTAAGACGGTTCGTACAGCCCGCTGCTTCATGAAGTGGTGCCTCCATAGCCGGTGGGAGCTGATTGCGTCCCTGTGGCGTAAGTGACGCCCGTTACCGGCTTGGAGGTTGATCCGCACGGCGATGTGGCGCGGCGCCGGTGCGCGCCGCGTTGTCCGGGGGCTTTCCGCCGCTGTCCCGGACAAGTCCGGACGGCCCCGCCCGTAGACGCCACGCGCCCCCGGTCGGCAAGGTCGTCACGGAATCCGGGGCCGGGAAGGGACCAGGGGCGCCCGTCAACGGGGGTGCGGGCAGCGCAGGCCGGACGTGCCGGCGGACGCGGGCGCGGTGGCGCGCACTGCCCGCCGGGCGCCCCTCCGCCGAGGCGTTACGCGGGCCGGCGCGGCGTGCACGCCGTGCGGCGGTGCCGGACCGGCCCCATGATGGAAGCAGCGGAGGCACTGCCGGCCCGGCGGGACTCTCCGGACCCGAGCGATCTTTCGGGAGGCGCCATGGGCAAGGACAGCAGTCCGGATTCCGAGGACGGCCGCACGGCGAAGCGGCGGGAGCTGTACACGGGCGGTGAGCGCCCGTTCGATCCGGAGGACCTGGTCATGGCCAGGGGACTGGACGTGACGCCGGAACGCGTCGAGGAGGCCCGCAAACTCATCGCGGAGAAGGGCCCGGCGGCGATCGAACGCTACTTGCCGTAGCGGTCGGCGATGCGCTTGCGGTACGCGGCGCTGTCCGCCTCGCTCAGCGGCAGCCGGCCGTCGCCGGCCAGGTGCGAGGGCAGGTAGGTCGCCTGCTTGACGGCCTGGTACAGCGGGCCGGGCAGGTTCAGGAGAAGCTGGCCCTGCTCGGCGGTCTCGATGACCATCCACGAGCCGGAACCCCGGTCGTCCGGGCTGGCGGGCTCGATCGTGCTCACCGCCGTCACGGTCAGGGTGGCGGGTATGTCGGTGCGTGTGTCGTTCTCCGTACTCATGTCCCCTCCCTAACAACCGGCTCCGGGCACTGGCCAGCCGTCCCGCCGAGTCGTGTCTCACAGTGGGCGGGGGAATGCGGGCGCGGACGCCGCGAAAGGAGAGGTGACCGACGGACATGGGCCGCAGAAGAGACTTGGCCAAGGTGACCGGAGTGACTCGTCCGACACGCGCCGCAGGGGCCGGATCGCCGATCATGGCCGGTATGAACGAGGACACCCACACCGCCGGACCGGGACCGGACGCGGCCCGCCGCGCCCACGACCGGGAGCGCCGCCGGGCGCGGCTGGTCCTGGCCGGCCGTGCCGAGAGCGCGGAGGATCTGGCGATGCTGATCGACGCGCTGGGGCTGGACCCGGGGCAGGACCACTCCCCGCCGGTGCGGGGCGAGTGACGGGCCGTCACTCCGCCAGCGCCGCGGCGATCACCGGCCAGATCCGGTCCAGGGCGTGCGGCTGCATCATGTGGCCGTGTTCGCAGTGCGCGTCGTGGGTGCGGACGGCGCCGGAGACGTACGGCTGCCACGCCTCCGCCGGCCAGTGCGGCTCGCCCCGCTCCGGCTCCGCCTTGAACAGCAGCAGGTCGCCCGCGAAGACGCCGGGCGTGAAGGTGTACCAGCGCAGCCGGGTGTTGTCGGTCAAGGTCTCCGCGACGGCGGTGACGAGGGGTTCTTCCAGGAGCGCGGCCAGCGCGCTGCCCTGGCCGCGCAGGGTCTAGGCCGCTTCGGCGGGATCGAGGCCGGTGGGCGTGCCACGGCCCGACCGGCCCACCGCGTCGACGAACAGGTCGGCGACGTCCCGCGCGGTGTGACTTGGGAGGACGCGGGCGGGGTCGATCTGTAGGGGCGCGGAGTCGAGCAGGGCCAGGAGTGCGACCTGTTCGCCCTGTTCTTGGAGCCGGGTGGCCATCGCGTGGGCCACGGCGCCGCCGAAGGACCAGCCGAGCAGGTGGTACGGGCCGGCCGGCTGGACGGTGCGGATCTGTTCCAGGTAGTCGGCCGCCATGTCCGCGACGGTGGCCGGGCGGGCGCCGGGCTCGGTCAGGCCGCGCGTAGCAGCCGCACGTGGTCCACCGGGGACAGGTGCGGCGCGAAAAGGGCGCGCACATCACGGATCGAAGCCACAGCGGCGTCGTGGTAGCGGGCAATGCGTCCGGGGCCCCACGCCGTGTCGACGTGCGGCATGTGCACCCGCCTCGCCTCACCGTGCTGGTGCACTTCTTGCGGTAATTCCCCAACGCCTCGTGCCGTACGGCCTTGCGGGCCGTTTCCGCCGCGATCCGCCGGTCGCAGAAATTCCGTACGTGAATGGCCGCGATATCCCGGCGGACCAGCCGGAGCAGGGTTTCCTGAGTCAGTTCGCGGGCGAAGTCACCAGCCCCGGAGGTGTGCGCGACGCGCGTTCCGGGACCGGAATCGGTCGAAATCATGGCGTCACTCCCCACTCGGCGGCGCACGGCGGGGGAAAGCTCCGGGCAGCCGCCTTCCGCTCGTGTGCACCTGCCCGTTCGAAAAGCCGGGGGTACGTCCCGCATGCTCTCCCGCCGCACCACCCGCTACACCGCCCTGGCGGGCACCCCGCTCCAATGGCGGAACAAGACGACGCGCATCGGACGGAACATCACCCGGTCGCACTGGGCACGACGCAGTCGGCGGGCTGGGGCTTCTTCGCCGGCCAGCCCAGCCCCACGAACGCCACCCGGCGGGTCCGCGGTTCCAGTTGGACCACGGACACCGGTTTGTCGTACGCATTGCCGCCGTTGGTCAGGCAGATCCAGCCGCTGGTGCCCTTCACCCGGTACGCGGCCTCCAGCCGCGGCCACTGGTCGGCGACGCGTTTACGTGTCGGTACGACCGGGCCGGCGGACTGCGCATTGGCCAGGAACACGGCGGCCGCGATGGTTTGCACTCCGTCGTGGACCAGCATGGTCCTGGAATCCCCCAGTTCCACCGGGCCGATATCGCCCGCGGCCTGCCGGTCGATCAGACGGCGGAGTTCCCGCAACTGCTCCCGCGGCTCCGTCAGATAGGCCGGCCGGTCCTTCTCCTCCGGCTTCTTGCCCGTGCTCGCCTGCCGCTCCTTCTCCCACCTGCGCAGTGCCGCGTCCCAGGAATCCGGGTGGGCCGGCGCCGCGTACTGCACGGTGATCGTGGAGCCGCCCGAGCCGCCTCCCAGTTTCTGCCAGTCGCTCTCGCCCATGTACCGGTCGAGCGTCGCCGCGCCCGAGCCGCTGACAATGGTGTATTTCTTGCCGTGGCACGGCACCTCGGCCAGCTTGAGGGCGAACAGCCGCAGATGGACCGGGCGGCCCGCGAAATAGACCACCTTCGCGTCCGAGGCGCAGATGTTGTGGCCGATGATGGTGAAGTCGTTTCCGGTGTCCCCCTGGTCCGTGATGCCGGGCGACGTGAATTCCTGGTCCTTCGGCCCCGGCGGTCCCGGTTCCGGCCGGCTGAACGCCTTGGCGAGCGATTCGACGTAGATGTCGTGCGGGCGGGTGTCCTTGACCAGGACGGTCTCCCCGTCTTTGAGGCCGCCGTGGAAGTTGGCGAGCGCGTCCGCCTGCTGCCGGTTGGTCGGGATGATCCGGGCCAGCCCGGGGAACGGGAGGCGGCCGTGCGGGTCGTCGGGGTTGGCGATCTCGTCGGCGCTGACCCGGCTGGCGAGTACCGGTATCCGCAGTTCGCCGGTCAGCCGCGCGATGGCCTCCTTGGTGGCTCCGAGGCTCAGGTTGAAGCCGGTGACGGCCCGCAGGTTGTCGCTCCCGGAGTCCGCCATCGCCGCGAGCCGGTCCACCACCTTCTTCTGCTGCGCGTACGCGTCGCCGGGGTTGGCGAGGACCAGGCGCAGCAATGGCTTGTTCTCCGTCCGGTTGGCCCGGTACTGCGCCAGGTACGCCCCTTGCAGCTCGCTGCGGAGCTGCTTGCGTTCGGCGGCGAGCTTGGGTTGCAGCGGCAGCATCATCGCCACGGTCACGCTGTCCGCCGACTGTTCGGCGACCCGTTTGTTCTCGTCGCGGATCGCCTCGCTCACCTGCGTGATCTCCCGGGTCCCGAAGTCGTACCCGGAGCCGTTGACGCCGATGCACTCACCGCCGATCCGCTCGACGCCCTCGGCGCAGTAGTCGGGTTCCCCGATCTTGCCCGGGATGAGGAAGGCCAGGGGTACGACCACGGCCAGGACGACGAGCACCGTGCACACCTTGCGGATCCAGGTGGCCCAGAACGTGTTGTACAGCCAGTTCAGCAACGCCGCTCCCTCCCCTACCCGATGTGTCTCGTGCACGTACACGGCCTGAGCGGCTGCTTGCCGGCGAGCCGGTCGCCCCAGTCGCGCGCCGTGTGGGTCAGGACGCCGGCCCCTGCCGCCTGCTCCTCCCCCAGCCGTTCCAGCAGCTTGGGCAGGGCGTCGGTAACGGCTTCGTCGACGGGCTGCGTACGGTCCTCACACAGCCGTACGGCGTGCAGCAGCCGGTCGATGCGCTTGCGCCGCACGTCTCCGGCCACCTCGGTCTCGCCCAGCGCGCGGGCGCGCCGGTCGTCGGTACCGCCGAGCAGCGGCGCCTCCGCGATGGCCAGCAGTTCCGCGCACCAGTCCCGCGCGCTGCGGGTGAGGAACGTACGGTCGAGGTAGTCGGTGACCGTGTCCGCGTCGGCGGCGGCCAAGTGGTGGTGCATGCCGTGCGCGGCGGCGGAGCCGAAGAGTTCGTCGGCCGCGTCGTCGTCCAGTGCGCGGTAGTGGTCCCGCAGCAGGGATTGGTCGCCGCGCCAGGCCGCTCCGCCTGGCCGCAGGCGGTACAAGCGCCGCATGAGCAGGCGGCGCAGGCCGAGGTCGCCGATGAAGTGCCGGGGGCAGTGCGGCCAGCCGCTGTCCCGCAGCAGCTCGGCGATCCGGTACGCGGACAGGCGCTCGTCCCGGCCCCCTTGCACCTCCCGCATCAGCACCTGTGCGCACTCCGCGTCGTGCGCCACCGACAGGTGGCTGAGCAGGTCCAGCCAGTGGCCGCGCTGCTCGGGCGGGAGCCCTTCCGGTGGCTGCCGGCCGACGAGGTCGTCCAGCAGGAGGTCCGCCACCGGCCGGCCCTCCGCGCCCTCGCCCGCGCGCACCCGGGCCTCCAGCAGGGCCCAGTCGGTGTCGTCGCCGGAGTCCCGGAAGGCCAGTGACGCGGTGGCCTCCCCCAGCCGGGTCACGAAGCGGGGGCGCCCGCCGCTCAGCCGGTGGATTCCGCTGTCGATGCGCAGCTGCGCCGCGTTGTCGCCCCGCTCCCGCCGCACCTGTAGGCGGGCCGTCTCCCGCGACTGCTGGTCCCGCGTCAGCACCGGCATACGGACCAGGAGCACGCCCCGCGCCAAGGGCGTGAGACCCGGTACGCCGCCGGCCGGGCGGCTCCATCGCGGCAGCCCGCCGTCGGAGGGCCGCCAGCTGACGGGCGCGTCGTCCGCCGCGCCCCCGGCGTCGCCGACATGGTGGAGGAAGCGGCCGCCGTCCTCGCGCCGTGCGGTCGCCAGGACGACCAGCCGGTCGTACAGTCCCCGCTCGCGGTCCTCCAGCACCGGCTTGACCAGCCGTCTGCCCAGAGCGTTGTCCGCGTGGTCCAGCAGCAGGGCGGGGCGCCCGGCCCGGGACAGCCGGCCCACCAGCGAGACGTAGGCGGCCTCGACGTCCTCCCGCAGCGCGCGGAAGAGGAAACCCTCCGCCACCTCGCGCGGTTCGCCGCCCTGCTGGAAGTGGGAGGCCAGCGAATGCAGCCCCAGTTTCGGATGCCCGCCCGCGCCCGGATACTCGCCGTAACAGGCCGCCAGCAGGGCCTTGCCTTCATGGGAGGTCCGGGCGAGCAGTTCGTCGAGTACGGCGTTGATGAACGGTACGGCGCCGGGGTGTGCCACCAGCCCGGCGACGACACCGACGTACGCCCTGCCCGCCCGGTTCAGCACCCCGCGCCAGAAGGAGCCCCGCGGCAGCAGCTCGTCGTGCCGCTGCACCTCGCTCACCAGGGTGGTCGGGTCGGCCAGCGGGTCGCTCGCGGCGACGGCCGCGAGCCCCGCGTACAGCCTCGGCAGCGCGATCGCCCCGCCGTCGCCCTGCCACGCGCCGAACTGCAGGGCGACCTCGCGCAGCACCTCGGTCAGTACCGAGCGCGTCTGCGGATGCTGCGCGGCCTGCTCCCGGTAGACCGTCAGGCCGCAGTCGACGTGCGCCGTCGGCACATGGCGCCCGAACTCGTTGCGCACGCACCGCAGAAGCCGTCCCTTGCCCATGCCGGGCCCGCCGACGAGCAGGACCACGGGCAGGTCGGGCCCGTACAGCGGCTTGCGATTGCGTCCCGCGCGGGTCTTCCCCAGCAGCCGGGCGACCAAGCCGTCGTCATCGAGCAGCTTGTCGAATCCGAGATCGTCAGGCACGGGCCCCCCGAGGCGTCACCGACCGTACCGGCTTGTGATGACACGTCAGGTTAGTGCAGCCCCCGGGCTTTAGGGAGAGAAGCTCCCGGACGAACCTGCCGGGGTGCCACCGGCACCTTGCGCCCCTCCGTTCACCCTTCCGTATCCGTTTCCGTATCCGTATCCGTTTCCGCGTGGATACGGCTGATCAGCCGCTCGTACCGCTGCCGGGCCGCCTGCGGAGTCCCCAGCCCCAGCCCGAAGGCCACCTCGGGCCAGGTCATGCCGCGCCCCCGCGCCATGCGCAGCAGACCGGCCTCCAGCTCGTCCAGCTCTCCCCGTACGAGCGGGACCAGGCTCAGCGCGGCGGTGATGTCCGCCCGGTCCACCTCCGGCTCGCCCTCCTCCAACCGGGCGGCCCCGCTCATCAGGAACGACACCAGCCGCACCGCCTCGTGCGGCCCGAGCATCGAAGGGTGCGCCTGCCGCCCCCGCTGCTCCTCGGTGGCCGCGTGCCGCTCCGCGATGCGGAACAGCGACGCGTGCACCCGCCGCGCCCGTGCCTCTTGCGCGTCCGGCAGCGTGAAGGGGTCGGAGCCGGTGGCGGCACTGTCCTGTTCGCAATTCGACGTCATGCGGACCAGCATGCGCGAGCACACAATCCACTGTCAACGCATCGATGCAAACACCTTGTTTGCTTGCCATGCTGCGCCCATCACGTGCCACGCGGCCCGCCGCCCCGGCCTCCGCCTGTGCGCACACCACCCCCCTGTGTCAAGCTCCTGACATGAAAGACCAGAACCCCGTGGCGCCGCCCCACCCCGCCGAGAACATCACCGAGCACGTGGGGTACCGCCTCAAACGCTCGGCGGCGGCGCTGCGCGGCGCCATGGACAGAGCGCTGCGCGAGCACGACCTGACGGTGCCGCAGTACTCGTGCCTCGAACTTCTCGACGAGCGGCCCGGCCTGTCCAACGCCGAACTCGCCCGCGGCACGTTCGTCACGCGGCAGTCCATGAACGTCGTCCTGCGCGGCCTCCAGGACGCGGGGCTGATCTCCCGGCCCCGTACCACCGACCACGGCCGCGCCCTGCCCGCCCACCTCACCCCGGAGGGCGGCAGGCGGCTCGAAGCGGCCAGGTCCGCCGTCTACGCCATCGAACGGCAGATGATCGAGGCGGTACCGGAGCGGCGCCTGACCGACCTCCTCGCCGACCTCGACCGCATGGCGGCGGCCCTGGGCGGGTGAGCGGTGCGCGGGCGGCGGACCGGGGCGCCGTCGTCACCGGCTCTTCGCCGCCGAACGCCCCCGGCCCGCCTGGGCTTCGTTCGTCTTCCCCGAGGAACGAAGCGAGTCGATACTGCCCATCGCACGGGCCGCCATGCCCGGCACCGCGACGATCACCCGGTCAGCGCAGCGGCGGCGGCGTGCACCGATGCCGTCAGGAGGGTGAACCAGACGGTCTTGCCCACGGCTTCGGCGCGGGTGCCCCAGGCATCGGCGAGGGCACCGACCAGCATCAGGCCGCGCCCGTTCTCCTCCGCGTTGTCCGCGATCCGGGCGCGGGGCCGGGGCGTACTGCGGTCGGTGACCTCCACGCCCAGTTCGCGGGGGCTGTACCAGATGCGCAGCGTCAGCGGCCCCCTCGCGTGGCAGACGGCGTTGGTCAGCAGTTCGGAGGCGAGCAGCAGCGCGGTGTCGGCCAGCGCGGTCAGGCCCCACGCCCCCAGAGTCCTGAGCAGGAAGTGCCGCCCCTCCGGCACGGAGGACGCCTCGCCGGCCAGTTCGGCCGTGGCCGTGTCCAGCAGGGCCGTGGGGAAGCCGACCAGCAGGAGCGTGACGTCGTCGGAGTACGTGGCGGTGTCCGGCAGCATCGCGTGCATGATCTGGTCGGCGGCGTCCTCAAGATCTTCGGCGCTGGTGAAGACCTTCTCCAAGGTGGTGGCCAGCAGGCCCAGTTGCACGTCGATGTCACTGTGCGGCGTCTCCACCAGGCCGTCGGTGCACAGGGCCAGGGTCGTGCCGGCACGCAGGGGCAGGCGGACTTCCTGGTGCGGGACGCCGCCCACGCCCAGCGGGATGCCGGTCGGCACCGGCAGCGCGCTGACCGTGGCGTCCGGGGCGATGAGCCAGACCGGCAGGTGGCCGGCCGAACAGGCGGTCACCTCGCCCAGCGTCGGGTCCGCCTCCAGGTACGTACAGGTGACGAATTGTTCCGGCAGCCCGCGCGTGAACGTGTCGAGCGTCTGGATCAGCTCGCACGGCGGCGTCCCGGCCAGCGCCAGGGCCCGCGCCGCCGACCGCAGCTGGCCCATGACCACGGCCGCGTCCAGACCGCGCCCCATGACGTCCCCGATGATCACGCCGACCCGTCCGGCGCCCAGGTCGATCAGGTCGAGCCAGTCCCCGCCCACCCCCTGCCCCTGCGTGGAGGGCAGGTAGCGGGTGGCCGCGCGAGCGCCGGGGGTCTGTTCGGAGGCTCCCATCAGGCGCAGGGCCAGGGCGATGTGCCGCTGCTGTGCGTACAGCTCGGCGAGTTCCCGTTCGGCCTTCTTGCGTCCGGTGATGTCGCGCGTGGTCGAGCAGACCGCGCTGATGACGCCCCGCCGGTTGCGGATCGGCCACAGCGACACGTCGACGTCCAGGACCCGGCCGTCGCTGGTGGCCCGCCGCGTCTCGTAGTGCTCGATCCGCTCGCCCCGGCCGATCCGCTCCAGCAGCTCGGCCTCCTCTTCCTTCAAGTCCGGTGGAATCAGCAGGCCGATGTGCCGGCCGACCACCTCGCTCGCACCGTAGCCGTACAGCCGCTGCGCGGCGCCGTTCCAGAAGGTGATCCGTCCGTCGAGGGCCTTGATGAGGATCGCGTCCTGCGAACACTCCACCAGCCCCCGGAAGAGCTCCTGCTTACCCGCGGCGCCCCGCAGGGCCTCCACTGACGTCATTGGTGCCTCACCTCACATGACGCATCCGCTTTCGGGCGCAGGAGTTACGGCTTCCCGTCACGCGTCCCGCGCCCGGCCCGGATACGTCCCCGCTGTCCCTCGCCGTCCCTTTTCTGCGAGGGTGCGGATATTGGAGCACGGGCGGCGCCGCCTCACCGAGGTTGTTCGCTTTTGGATGCCCCTGGCACGGGAGTTGCCGATTTCCCGCCGGTTTCTTGTCTTTCTGCGCTTGGCGGATGCCGCCACGGCAGGCGGGGCCCGCGGCACTGCCGGGCCGCGGGCGGTGCCGGGCCGCGGGCGGTGCCGGGCCGCGGGCGGTGCCGGGCCGCGGGCGGTGCCGTCACGGAGCCGCCGTCAGGCCCGGGGCCGGCCCCGGCCGGGAAGGCGGTAGATGTTCTCCGCGCGGATGCCTTCGAAGTCCTCGACGAGGTTGAAGGAGACGCTCTCCCCCGACGTCAGCGTGCGGGCCTGCTCGTCGCCCTGGATCGCCGAACGGTAGGCCAGCACGTCCGGCCCCCCGTCGGCCTGGGCCACCAGGCCGGCGCCTCGTTCGTGGTCGAACCACTTCACGATGCCACGGGGCACAGCAATCACCTCTGTCGGGCCGGGTCGGTGCGGTACACCCATCGGGTGCCCCGTCACCGGTGGTTAAGGGAGCGCACTGCCGGGCGCACGTAGCTCGCACCCGGCGCCCGGCCCGGCCTTCACGGGGGCGCGAGCCGCCCCCCGCTCCGGAGCCTGTGCCGGTGCCTGGCGGCTCAGCGGTCCTTCGGGGCGGCGCGCATGGCGGCGTACACACAAGGGGTGCCGTCCGGAAGGGTGGCGAAGACCACGGGCATCCAGTCCTCGCTGAACGAGGGGCCGGCCCCGTTGGCGGCGAAGACGGTCCCGGAGACCGGGACCAGGTTCATGTCGAGCGGCGGGGAGAAGTCCTTCATTCCGTCGACGAAGGTGTAGAGCAGGTGCGGTGAGCCCTCGCGCTCGGAGACGGTGATGACGACACCCGCGCGCCGGTAGGTGCCGACGTACGGCGTGATGTCCACGGCGGGCGGCTGTGCGGCCGGCGCGAAGGGCTCCGGCATCCGCACCCCGGCGAGTTCGCCGAGCAGTTCGCGGAAGAGCGTGGCGTACAGCCGGCGCGCGCCTCCGCCGTTGGTCAGCAGGGCTATGGCCACCCCGGCTTCCGGCACCACGCGCAGGTACGCGTACTGCCCGATCGACGCGCCGTCGTGGCCGTACCCGGGGGTGCCCGCCCAGTCGTACAGCGTCCAGCCCAGGCCCCACCCGTCGGACGCCACCGTCCACTTGTCGGGGCAGTCGGTCTCCCGCCCCTGCATCGCCGCGACGGTCTCCGGGGCCAGCACCCGGGTGCCGTCCGGCGCGAGGCCGCCGTCGAGGTGCATCCGCGCCAGCCGTACGACGTCGGCGGCGCTGGCGATGACGCGGCCGTACGGGCCCGCCGAGCGCGGCATGAGGTCCCAGGCGGGGGCCGGGTCCGGGTCCTGCCCCGGCTCCCCCAGGTGGCTCATCGCCGCCCGGAAGCCCAGCGCTTCCTCGGGCAGCGTCATGGTGTGGGTGAGCCCCAGCGGGGTGACGAGCCGGTCCTTGAGCGCCGCGTCCCACACCTGGCCGGTCAGCACCTCGACGATGCGGCCCAGCACGTTGTAGCCGACGCTGCTGTACGAGAACGTCCCGGGCGGCCCGTCGAGCGCCACGTCCTTCGCGGCTTCGACATAGCGGGCCAGGCAGTCGTCCCCGCGCCCGGTGTCATGGGTGAAGTCGCAGGTCAGTCCGCTGGTGTGACTGAGCAACTGCCGGGGGGTGATCGTCTTGGTGGCTTCGGCGTCGGCGGTGGCGAACTCCGGCAGAACCTTCACGACCGGCGCGTCCAGGTCCAGGGCGCCGGACTCGGCGAGCTGCATCACCAGCGTGGCGGTGTACATCTTGGCGATCGAACCGAGCTGGTACACCGAGTCGGTCGTGGCCTCCACCCCCGTGCCCCGGTGCAGTACGCCGCCGGCCATCTCGTACACGGTGCCGCCCGTGAGAACGGCCAGGGACGCGGCCGGGACGTGGTGGGCGGCGCGCAGCTCGTCGAGCCGGGCCTGCCAGCGGGCGAGGTCGAAACGGGGTGATGTCATCAGGCATTTCCCTTTCGCGGAGAAGCCGTGCCGCCGTGCGGGACGCAGTGCGGTGCCAGTCGGCCGTACACCGTGCGGCGCTCCGCACACTGTACGGCCAACGAACGGCGGACGTAAAGCCGTACACTGTTCGAGCCAGTCCCCGGACGAAAAAGAGGAGCCCGCATGCCGGACGAACAGCAGGCGTTCCCGTCGGTGTGGACCCGGCCGCGGCGGCAGCGGCGGGACCAGCCGGCGCTGAGCCGGGAGCAGATCGTCTCCACGGCACTGGAGTTGCTGGACGCCGAGGGCATCGAGGCCCTGAGCATGCGGAAACTCGGCACGCGCCTGAACGCCGGCGCCACCTCCATGTACTCGCACGTCGCCAACAAGGACGAGCTGGTCGAACTGGTCGTGGACGAGGTGTACGGCGAGATCGCGGTGCCGGAACCCGGCGCCCCGGCGGACTGGCGCGCGGACGTCGTCGCCTGCTCCCACAGCATGCGGTCGGCGTTCCTGCGGCACCCCTGGGTCGTCTCCGTGCTCGGCGAGTCCGGGGTCGCCCATCTGGGCCCCAACATGCTGCGGATGACCGACGCCGCACTCGCCCTGTTCGAGAACGCGGGCTTTTCGCTGCAAGCGGCCGACCGGGCCTTCAACACGCTCGTCTCGTACATCGTCGGCATCTCGACCAGCGAGGCCGCCCACCTGACGGCGCTCGCGCGCAGCGGACAGGACGAGCAGGAGTGGGTGGAACGCCTGTGGCCGGCCGCTGAACAGGCCGTGTCGGCGTACCCGCGGCTGCGCGAACTGTACGCCGCGCAGCGGGGGCAGAGCGCCGGCGGCGCCCGCGACGACCACTTCGACGGCGGGCTCGCGTGCGTCCTCGACGGGATCGCGGCTCGCCTGAAGGACTGAAGGGCCGCCCCGGGGCGGCGCAGGCGGCGGTCCGGGCCGGCCGGGTTACTCCACGCCCGCCGCGTCGAGCAGGGTGGCCGCCGTGTGTACGGCCAGGCCCCGCAGGCTTTCGACCTTGGCCCCGGCGCGAGCGCTCGCGCCGTCGAACACCAGGGTCAGCTGGCGGGCCAGCAGGGCGGGGTCGCGGGCGCCGCCCCGCTCGCCCTCGGCGCGGAAGACGTCGGTCAGGTGGCGCTTGACCTCTTCGGCGACGATGCTGGCCGGATGGTCCGGGTCCTTCAGTTCGACCTGCGCGGCGAGGAAGGGGCAGCCCCGGTAGCCGGCCGTCTCCGCGAGTTTCTCCAGCCGTTCGAAGACGTACAGGATGCGCGCACGCGGCGGTCCGGGCTCGGCCGCACGGAGGGCGAGCTGCTCCTCGTATGCCGGGGCGCGCCTCTTCAAACTGGCCGCGAAGACCTCGTCCTTGCTGTCGAACAGCAGGTACATGGAGCGTTTGGACACCCCGGCCGTCCTGCACAGCGTCTCGACCCCGATGGAGACGCCCTCGCGGTAGAAGAGTTCGGCCGCCGCGTCGAGCAGCCGGTCCCTGGTGGACGCCTTGCCGGTACTGGGCATACGGGGAGATTACCGCGGCGGAAAAGGTTGAGAAACCGACCGGTCTACCGGCCCACCGGTCGGGCCGGGCGACGTCCGTTCCGTCGCGAGTGATGAAGCCGACATGGTGAACGGTGTCCTCCGGCGGCCGACCGGCTTACGGTTCACCTGGCGGAAACCGATCGGTTTCCCACCTGGCCCGATGCCCTCGTACGTCTGGGAGGACAAGGACAAGTGACCAGCACACCCCGGCACAGCGCCGTCGAAGTCAACGGAATCACCCTGCACATCGCCGAGCAGGGCGAAGGACCGCTGGTCCTCCTGCTGCACGGCTTCCCGGAGAGCTGGTACTCCTGGCGGCACCAGTTCGGGCCGCTGGCCGAGGCCGGATACCGGGTGGTGGCCCCCGACCAGCGGGGCTACGCCCGAAGCGAGCAGCCCGGCGACCCCGACGCGTACAGCCTGCTCCACCTCGCCGGTGACGTCGTCGCGCTGATCCGCGCCCTCGGCGAGGAACAGGCCGTCGTCGTGGGCCACGACTGGGGCGCGCCCGTCGCCTGGGTCACGGCCATGCTCCGCCCGGACGTCGTACGGGCCGTCGCGGGACTGAGCGTCCCGCCGGTGCTGCCCGCCGGCCTGGCGACGCCGCAGGCCACCCGCCGGCGGTACGGCGACGGCTTCTACCAGGTCTACTTCCAGCAACCTGGCGTCGCCGACGCGGAACTGGCACGGGACCCGGCGTCGACGTTCCGGCGCATCCTGTTCAGCGGATCGGGCGACAGCCCCTCCAACAACCCACCGAGCCCCTGGATCGTCCCCGACGGGTCGACGCTCATCGACTCGATCCCCGAGCCGCGGCAGCTGCCCGGCTGGCTCACCGAGGACGACATCGACGCGTTCGTACGCGACTACGCCGGGCACGGGGAGCGCGCCTTCACCGGCCCCCTGAACTGGTACCGCAACATCCAGCGGAACCACGAGCTGCTCACGGCCTTCCAGGGCCGCGGCATCGACGTACCCGCGCTGTACGTCGGCGGGGACCGCGACATGGTGATGTCCCTGCACGGCATCAAGGAACTTCTCGGGTCCCTCGAAACGGTCGCGCCGAAGCTGCACCGCAGCGTGGTGCTCCCCGGCTGCGGTCACTGGACCCAGCAGGAACGTCCCGCCGAGGTCAACGCCGCCCTTCTCGACTTCCTCGGCCACCTGCCGGGCCCGGCGGATCACTCTTCCTCCGGCTCCGCCGGGCGTTCCACCCGGTAGAGGTAGTGGGCGCGGCCGGCGGCGGGACTGTCAGGTTCGAGTTCGCCTTCCGCGACGCGGCGCAGCCCGGCCTTCTCCAGCGCCCGCCAGGACGCCCGGTTGGCCGCCGGCACCGGCACCAGGACGGCGGGAGCGTGCGGGTGGTCGTGCCAGGTCGCCCGTACGAGCGCCCGGATCATGTGCGCGCCGAGGCCGCGCCCCACCTGCCCTGGATCGCCGACGAGGTAGTCCAGGGTCACCGTTTCGCCGGGCACCGCGAGCAGGGCGGCCACCTCGGCGCGGTACGCCGGATAGTCGGCGAAACGGGAGCGCTGGACCAGGCCGAGGGGGTGGCCGTCGAGGAAGACGAGCAGGTCCTCCGATGGCTCCTCGCCGCGGGCTGCCGGGCCGAAGTCGCGTGCCACCGCCTCCGCCGAGGTGTCGTGATGCCACCACCGGGCGACGTGCGGCTGCGCCAGCCACCGCCGCACCAGCGGGAAATCGCTCTCGCGGAGCCGCCGCCAGGTCAGCATCGCGCCGCGTCCCGTGCCTGTTCCGGCAGCCCGCCGAGGCGCTCGCGGTGGGCCCGGGCCTGTCCGATGCCGCGGTCGCCCGGCTCGGTCGGCTCGCCCGGCTCGGTCGGCAACCGCATGGCCCCGGCCCCGGGCCGCCGCACCTCCAGGTCCCCGCCGATACGAACCGCACTCGATGTCACGCCCCGCTCCCCTCACTCAACGGGCCACGCTAGCAGCGCAGTTGGACACAAGACCGGTTCACGCCGCGCCCTCGGCCCGTTCCGTGCCCTCCGTGTCGGCCCGGGGCAGCACGACCACGCCCCACGTGACCATGACCGCCCCGACCGCCTCCGGCACGAGCCACCAGCCGCCGCGCACCCGCTCCCCGTACACCATGATCCCGAGCGCCAGGCTGACCAGCGCCTCGCCCAGGGTCAGGGCGGGCTGCGAGGCCACCAGCGGGCCCGACTCCATCGCGTTGGCCAGCAGGAAGAGCGCGCACGCCCCGGCCGCCACGAAGGCGTACGTCTGCCAGCAGGCGAAGAAGGCACCCGCGCCCTCGCGTTCGAAGGTGTCGGTCGCGGCCTTCATCAGGGTCGCGGTCAGGGCGTAGCCGATCGCGGAGGCGGAACCGAAGAGCGCCGCCCGTGCCTTGCCGCGGGCCCGCGGCAAGGCGGCGAGTACGCAGACCGCCATGGCGCCGCCGGAGGCGAGCAGCGTCACCGCCCACATCCCGGCGGACGCCTCGCTGTCGCCCCCGGACGGCGCGGCCGCGGCCAGCGCGAGGCCGAGCCCGGCGGCCACCATGACCGACGCCACCCAGCCGGCCGCCGGCAGCGGCCGCCGCGACACCGCGGCGGCGATGAGCAGCGTGAACGGCAGTTCGGTCACCAGAATGGGCTGGACCAGCGACAGCGACCCCAGCGTCAGGGCCAGTGCCTGGCACGCGGCGGCACCGACGATGACGGCGATCCCGCCCAGCCACGCCGGGCTGCGCAGCAGGTGCCGGACCAGCCGGACGCTGAATGCGTCGCCCGGCGGCACCCGGCGGGCCGCGATCCGCTGCAACACGGTGCCGGTGGCGTTGGCCACGGCCGTCAGCAGGGCGAACAGCGCGGAGAGCACAGCTGACACGAAACGCTCCTGCGGTCCGGCGCAGCGGTCACCGGCCGCCACTCCCTCCCACCGTGCCAGACCCGCCCGCCGCCCCGGAACCGCAGCACCGGACCGAGCCGCCGATCACTCGATCGGCCCCCTGGCCGACGGCCCGGGGCTCCGGCGGGCACGCGCACTCACTCCGGGAAGGAGATCCGCATGACCAGGCCGCCGCCCTCGCGGGGCGTGGCGGTGATGCTGCCGTCGTGTGCGCGCACCACGGAGCGCACGATGGACAGGCCCAGGCCCACGCCCTTGTCGCTGCCGGTGCGCTCGGTACGCAGCCGCCGGAAGGGCTCGAAGAGGTTCTCCACCTCGTAGGCGGGAACGGCCGGACCGGTGTTGGAGACCACCAGCACCGCACACCCCTGCTGTGGCTCAGTGGTCACCTCAACCCAGCCCTCTTGTGGGACGTTGTAGCGCACCGCGTTCTGCACCAGGTTCAGCGCGATGCGCTCCAGCAGGACGCCGTTGCCCTGCACGAACGCCTGCTGCCGTACGCCCCGGATCTCCACGCCCTTGGCCTGCGCCTCCGCGCGCGCCTGGTCGAGGGCCTGCGAGGCCACCTCCGCCAGATCGACCCGTTTCTTGTCCACGATCTTGTTCTCGCTGCGGGCCAGCAGCAGCAAGCCCTCCACCAGCTGCTCACTGCGCTCGTTGGTCGCCAGCAGCGTCTTGCCCAGCTGCGCCAGATCCACCGACGCGTCCGGGTCGGCGAGCTGCACCTCCAGCAGCGTCCGGTTGATCGCCAACGGCGTGCGCAGCTCGTGCGAGGCGTTGGCCACGAAGCGGCGCTGCGACTCGAAGGCCCGGTCCAGCCGGTCCAGCATCTCGTCGAAGGTGTCCGCCAGCTCCTTGAGCTCGTCGTCCGGCCCGCCCAGCCTGATCCGCCGGTGCAGGTCCGAACCGGCGACCCGCTGGGCGGTACGGGTGATACGGCCCAGCGGCGACAGCACCCGCCCCGCCATCGCGTACCCGAAGGCGAACGCCACCACCGTCAGCCCCAGCAACGCCAGCAGGGAGCGGTTGAGGAAGTCGCGGAGGGCCTCCGCGCGGTGGTTCTGGAGGCAGTTGCTGATCCCCGCGTTGATCTCGTCGGTCGTGCCGACCGACGGCAGGTCGGGGCAGCCGAGGTTGAGGAGCTTGACGTTGCTGCCGAAGACCCGGAACTCCGGGATGCCGCTCTTGAGGATGTTGGCCACGAACAGGTAGATGATGGCGAGCAGCACGATGCCGGCCATCAGGAACATGCCGCCGTACAGCAGCGTGAGCCGTATCCGGATGGTCGGCCGCAGCCACGGCACCCGGCGGGGAAGCGGTTGGGGGCTCCGGGCGGGCTTCGGAGGGATGGTCACCGTCGGTGCCGGCCGGGTGGGGGAGGACGTCACGGCGCTCAGCTCCGGTGATCCGGCGAAGCGGACACAGCACCTGATACCGGGACGATGAAGAGCCGCACGGCAGATCCTTCCTCAAATGCCACAACGCACGCGGCAGTTGCCAAGCCTTGTCCATCCTGCACAGCGTGCCCGTAAGTCCGCGGTAAACCGGAGGCCGCGCGGGCCGGCCCGGGGTTGCGGCAGCGAGGGACACCGGCGGCGGAAACGGAGGCGACACGCCCGGCCGCCGGACCGTCCCGCGTGTCGGGCGGGCCCCGAAAGAAGGTATCTGACCTGCAATTATGTGAGCCTCGGTGGCCGGCTGGACAGCTGGGTTGCGCCAGCTGGGGGGTTTCGGCGGTGAATCACCCGTTCGCAGCTTTTTGCGGCTTGGTACTTGCTGTGAGGCTGGAAGGACTCATGGTGACCGTCCCCACCACCGAGGAGAGAACTCCATGATTCTGTCCATCTCCGGCGTCGTTCTGCTCGGCATCATCGTCTTTCTGTTCTTCCGCAAGGACGGGCTCAAGGTGTCCCACGCCCTCGTCTGCGCGCTCTTCGGCTTCTACCTCGCGGGCTCCGCGATCGCGCCGAGCATCAAGGCGGGCGGTGCGAGCCTGGCCAACCTCCTGGGCGGCATCAAGCTCTGACCGCGGCCCGCCCCGGCCGTCCGTCGTCCCCGGCGGCCCGGTGCGGCCAGGCCCCGCGCACCCACCGCATGTCCCGCATCCCGAACCACCAGGAGACGATGTGGCCCGGCGTCCACTGCCCCGCATCCTGAGCAACAGCGCGCCCATCGCGCGCGGCCGCGAGTTCGCGCGTACCGCCGCCGACAGCGCCGCCGACGTGTTCCACCCGCTGATCACGATCAGCCGGGGGCTGCGGCGGCTGCTTGCCGCCGGGGGGCGGCGCTGGTCCACGACTCCCAAGGAGCGGCGCAGCACCCTGCTGTTCGTCGCCGGCGGCAGCGTCGCGGCGATGGCGGTGGTGCCGTACGGTCCGCTGCTCGCCGTCATCACGGTGATGGCGGCGGCCGCCTGGGCGGGGCGGGAGAAGCCGCCGGAGGAGCCCGCCGGGCCTGGCGACGAGGAGACCGGCCGGTTGCGGGCACTGTACGAGGCGCTGGTGCCGTACTTCGCGGTCGAGGGCGACCCCAGTCCCCTGTACGCCCACGACGGGGACTGGGAGAGCGTCTTCACCGAGTACGAGTTCGACGACGGCGGGCGGCTGTCCCGGCTGTGCCTGGCCTACCCGGCGTACTTCACCGACGGCGAGGCCGCGTCCCGGGACCGTATCGAGCAGGTGCTGTACGCCAAGTCGGGGCGCGGCAGGGAGTACCACTTCACCTGGCACGAGGAGGCGAACCGGCTGGTGCTGGCCGTGCTGCCGCCGCTGCCGACCGACGTCGCGGCGCAGCGGTTCGTGGCGACGCAGGGCGAGACCGTGCTCGGGTTCACCGACCCCGACGCCGTTCAGCGCACGCTGCCGGTGGTGGCGGGCGAGGAGGTGCGGGACGTGCCGCCGGTGGTGTGGCGGACCGGCCTGCGCTCGACGGAGCCGCACCTGCTCGCGCTGGGGCAGCCGGGCGCGGGCACCACGACGCTGCTGCGGTCCGTCGCCCTGCAGGCGCTGGCGCACGGCGACGTCCTGGTGATCGACGGCAGCGGCACCGGCGAGTACGCGTGTCTGGCGGGGCGGGCGGGCGTCATGGGCGTGGAGACCGGGCTGTCGGGCGCGCTCGCGACCCTGGAGTGGGCGGCGCACGAGACCGAGCGGCGGCTGATCACCGCCAACCGCGCGCGGCAGGTCGGGCAGCAGGCCCCGGAGGACACCCGCCGGCCCCTGTGGATCATCCTGGACCGGCCGACGGCGCTGGCCCATCTCGCGGCGGCCGAGGGCCGGGAGGACCCGCAGAACCTGCTACAGGTTCCGTTGCGGCACGGCCGCGCGGCGTACGTGACGGTGGTGGTGGCCGACCAGCTCGACAGCACCGCGCTCCTCGCCGAGCCGGTCCTGACGCACACCCGGGCCCGGGTCGTGCTCGGTCCGGCCGCCCCGGAGGAGGTACGGGCGGCGCTCGGGGCGCCGCCGCACACCACGCCGACGTCCGACGTGCCGCCGGGCCGCGGCTACGCCAAGCTCGGCGGCGGGCCGGTGCTCCGCCTCCAGGTCCCGGCCACACCCGACCCGTTCGACGACGCGACGAGCGAGGCGCACCGGCAGGCCGTGCTGGCGCTGCTTCCGGAACGTACGGTCCTGGCGGCGGCTCCGCCGGAGACGGCGGCCGCGGGTGCCGGCGAGGAGCCGGGCGGCGAGCCGGCCGGGGCGGACCGTGCCGGTGGGGCGCGGCGGGCCACCGGGGTCGACGTGCTGTTCGGTGCCGTCGACTCGGCCGCGCCGCGGGAGTCCGCGGTGGAGGCCGGTCGCGCCGACGGGTGAGCGCACGCGAAGCGGTGCCCGGTCCGTCGCGTACGACGTCGCGGACACCGCTGGGAGCAACCGGGCCCGCCGCGGCGGGCCCGGCCCTCCTCACCCCGGCCCCGGTCCCATCGGCCCCGGGCCGCCGGGACCGCCGAAGAAGCCGGGACCACCGGGACCACCAGGGCCACCGGGACCGCCGGGGCCCGGCCCCATGAACCGGACCGGTCCTGAGCCGACCGGCTCGGGGTCCGGTGCCGGGGCGGCGCCGTTCCTCGACTGCCCCGAGAACTGCGTGCGGTACAGCTCCGCGTAGGCCCCGTCCAGCTCCAGCAGTTCCTCGTGGGTTCCGCTCTCCTGGACCCGTCCCTCGCCGATGACGAGAATCTGGTCGGCGTCGCGGATGGTGGAGAGCCGGTGGGCGATCACCAGCGAGGTCCGGCCGGCCAGCGCGGTCTTCAACGCCCGCTGGAGAGCCGCCTCGGACTCCGAGTCGAGGTGCGCGGTGGCCTCGTCCAGCACGACGACCGGCGGTGCCTTGAGCAGCAGCCGCGCCATGGCGATGCGCTGCTTCTCACCGCCGGAGAGCCGGTACCCGCGGTCGCCGACCACGGTGTCCAGGCCGTCGGGCAGCAGCTCGATCAGGTTCCAGATCTGTGCCGCCTTGCAGGCGTCGACCAGTTCCTGTTCGGTGGCGCCCGGCCGGGCGTAGACCAGGTTCTCGCGGATGGTCGTGTGGAAGAGGTGCGCGTCCTGGGTGACCATGCCGACCGTGTCGTTCAGCGACCGCAGGGTCAGGTCCTTGAGGTCGTGGCCGCCGATGCGGACGGTGCCCTCCACCGGGTCGTAGAGGCGCGGCACCAGATGGGTGATGGTCGTCTTGCCGGCACCCGAGAGACCGACCAGCGCGGTGAGTTTCCCGGCCGGCACGGTGAAGTTCAGGTCGCGCAGCGTCCACGCGTTGTCGGTGCGCTCCTGTACGGGCAGGGCGATCGTCTCCAGTGAGGCGAGCGAGACGTCGGCCGCCTTCGGGTAGCGGAACGACACGCCGTCGAACTCGATGGCCGGCGCCTTCGTGCCGCTGCCGGGAGCGGGCAGGGCGATCGCGTCCGGCTTCTCGGCGATCAGCGGTTTGAGGTCGAGGACCTCGAAGAGCCGGTCGAAGCTGACGAGCGCGGTCATCACGTCCGCCTGGGCGTTGGAGAGCTGTCCGACCGGGGCCATCAGGCGGGTCAGCAGCGTGGCCAGCGCCACCAGCGAACCGAGCTGGAAGGCGCCGTTGATGACCAGGGCGCCGCCGACGCCGTACACCGCGGCGGTGGCCAGGGAGCCCACGAACATCGTCGAGAGGAAGAGCATCTTCATGGCGACGGAGTGCCGGATGCCGACCTCGCGTCCCCTGGCGGCCAGCTTCGAGAACTGGCCGGTCTCGGTCTCCGGGCGGCCGTACAGCTTGGCCAGCAGCGCGCCGATCACGTTGAAGCGCTCCTGCATCATGGAGCCCATCTCGGCGTTGATCTGCATGTGCTGCCGCACGAGCCGCTGCATCCGGCGGCCGATGACCCGGCCGGGCAGGATGAAGAACGGGATCAGCGCCAGGGACAGCAGGGTGACGACCCAGGACAGGTAGAACATGGTGACCAGCACGAACACCAGGGTGAGTCCGGCGGAGAACGCCGTCGAGAGCAGCTGTGTGACCGCCTGTTGGGCGCCGATCACGTCGGTGTTCAGCCTGCTGACCAGTGCGCCGGTCTGGGCCCGGGTGAAGAACGCGAGCGGCTGCCGCTGCACGTGGTCGAAGACTTTGGTGCGCAGATCGTAGACGAGTCCTTCACTGACACGGGCCGAATACCAGGTCTCGGCATATCCCAGGAGAACGGCCAGGATCGCCTGTACGGCGACCGCGATCGCGGCCCAGACGACGACCGAGACATCGCGGACGAGAATACCGTTGTCAATGAGGTACTTGAGCAGGAGCGGCGGAGCCACCGCGCTGGCGGCGTTCAGCGTCGTCATCACCAGCAGAAGGACGATATTGCGGCGGTGCGGATGCGTGTAGGGCAGAATCCGTTTCACCGTGCCGCGTTTGACCTGCTGCCTGGCTGCCGTGGGGTCCGGCGCGTCCCCTCTCATTATGATCGGCCCTGGGCCACCCATCATGGCCACAGATAACACCTCCGTCTTGTCGTCATGGTCGGGTGGGCCAGGTTCAGCCGGCGGCTTCCTGCTTGTTCATCTCGTCGATGAGGCTCTGCGGACGCAGGTCCGTCCAGTTCTCCTCGACGTAGGCCAGGCAGGCCGTGCGGGTGTCCTCACCGAAAACGACCCGCCAGCCGGCCGGGACCTCGGCGAAGGAGGGCCAGAGCGAATGCTGGTTCTCCTCGTTCACCAGAACCAGGAAAGAACCGTTTTCGTCGTCGAACGGATTAGCCACGATCACTCCTGTTCAGTACACCCTGACGGGTTCTGCTGTGTGTTTTGGAACCTGATTGACGATAAGCCGGGCCCTATGCGCCCGACAAGGACGGCACTGCCAACCGGTTGGACAGGCATGCCTTTTCATCATTGACCGGCAGCCGTCCGCCGCAATTCACGGCGTGCGGGCTGTCCGGCCGGCGAAGAAATCGATGATCGCGGAATTCACCGCTTCCGGTTTTTCGAGGTACCCGTAGTGACCGCATCCGGATATCTCGGTGTACCTGCCGCCGGGAATGCTGTCGGCGACCTCGCGCGCCAGGTGCGGCCGCACGACCAGGTCCTCCCGGAAACCGATGACCAGGCAGGGGCAGCGGATGGCCCGGTACGCCGGCCGCCGGTCCGGGATCACCTGGATCTCCAGCTGCCCCCGGACCGCGGAGAGGTCGACCGTCGACATCTCGAAGACGTCCAACCAACCCTTGAGCCGTTCCTCGTCGTTGAGGCTCTGCGGTGACAGGTTCTGCAGGGCCTGCACATGGGCCGCGTAGCGGGGAGGGAGCTTGATTCCGCTGTCGGCCAGTTCGACGTCGGCGGCCGCCATGGCGCGGATGAAGGTGTCGGCCCGGCCGCTCGTCGCCATCAGCACGGCCTCGCTGACGAGTCCGGGCCGGGCGACGAGCAGTTCCTGCAACGCGATCGCGCCCAGCGAGAACCCCACGGCCCGGCACGGTCCCGCACCGAGGTGTTCGATCAGTCCGGCGACATCCGCGACCATGTCGTCGAGGGTGAAGCCGGGGCCGCACCCGTCGCTCGGCGGGATGCCGCGGTTGTCGACGGTGATGACCCGGTACCCCGCCGCCTTCAACGCGGGTACCTGGTAGGCGCGCCACACGCGGCCGGGCGCGCCGGTGCCGGTGATCATCACGACCGGTTCCCCGGCACCGTACTCGTCGTAGCTGAGGGCGATGTCGTCGATCCTCGCCACCGGCATCGGCTTCTCCCTTCACCCGCCGCGCGGCGGTGCGGCGGCTGGGGTCATGCGGAACGCTCCGTGAAGCGGCCGACCTTGGCGATGACGTCCTCGCCGTAGAGCCGCAGGGCCTGTTGCAGCGCGAACTCGGCCATGTAGCGCCGGAACTCGTCCGGCGGCTCCTCGGCGAGGTTGAGCATCCTGCGGTTGGCGAGGACCGCCTCGCCGCTCAGCCGCGCGACGGCGGCGGCGACGGCGGCGTCCATCTCCTCCGGTTCCACCACCTCGTCGGCCACCAGCCGGGCGTCGGGCTCGGTGGCCCGCAGCCGGCGCCCCTGGAGGATGACCTGCCGGGAGACGCGCGGCCCCGTGTGCCGGCCCAGCCGGAAGTTGCCGGCTCCCGGCACGATGCCCTCGCGGGCGGCGGGGAGGGTGAAGTAGGAGTCCGCGGCGGCCAGTACGTGGTCGCAGACCAGGAGCAGCTGCATGCCGCCGCCGATGGCGAACGTGTCGACGGCGGCGATCCAGGGCTTGTCGACGCCGCGCGCGTGCCAGGCACCTTCGTGGTCGGCCAGCACCCCCCTGACGATCTTGTGGAGGTAGCCCAGCTCGCGGCGGAGCAGGAAGCCGACCAGCGAGATCTCACCCGCGTGCAGGCTCTTGAGGTTGATGCCCGCGCTGAAGACCCGTTTCCCTCGGTAGCGGGGGTGCGTCATCTCGCCTCCGCGCAGCACTCCCACCCGGACGTCCGGGTCGAGCAGCGCGAGGTCGACGGCGGTCTCCATGTCGTCGACCTGCCGGACGTCCTCGGCGTTGAGGCAGTCGTCGCGGCACATCGTCAGGTACGCCGCCCCGTCCCGCCGCTCCAGCAGGACCGACGGCGTCCTTACGACGCCGGTGCGGCGGAACCCGGGCAGCAGTTCCAGGGCCCGTGGTGTGGGCCGCAGCATGGCGTCGAGCAGGTGCGGGCCGGCGGACGGGGACCCGAGCACCGCCCTGAGGAAGATGCCCTGGTCGATCTCGTGCCCCTCCTTGTCCGCCTGGCGGCGGCCGCGGTCCCGGGCCAGCTGCGCGTCCGTCGGCACCAGGGAGGGGAACGCGACCGCGGCGGCCGCCACCAGCTCCGCGAGCCGCAGGTGCACGGTGCGGCCCTCGGTGAGCTCGTCGTACACGGCGTCGGCGTGCGCCTCCAGGAAGCGGACCCGCAGGGCGCGGGCCGCGTCCTTCGCCGCCGCGGCCGCGGCCCGCTGGGCGGCGGTGCGCGAGCCGGGCGCCGGCAGCGAAGCCACCAGCTCCTCGGCCCGCGCGGCGGCCTCGCGCAGCGCGGGCCAGACCTCCAGGGCCGGTGCCCTGGCAGCGTCCAGGGTGGTCATGAGGCCTCCTGCGCGGTGCCCCGCAGGGCCCGGTCGCAGGCGGCCAGATGAGCGCCGAGGGCTTCCTCGAAGCTGGTCGTCCCGGCGTCGAACAGCAGTTGCCTGCGGATCGCCAGTTCCTTGCCGGACAGGCCGCTGACCAGCCCGGCGGCGGCCGCGACGGCCTTCTCCGGGTCGTCTACCAGCTCGTCGACGACGCCGAGCGCCAGGGCCTCGGGCGCCTCGATCGGCAGGCCGAACAGGACGGCTCTGCGGGGCCGGGCGGCACCCGCCAACTGGACGAGCCGGTAGCCGGCCATGCCGGGCCAGGTGGCCGAACCGTCGCTCTGCAACACGAGTCTGGTGCCGAGCACCGCGACACGGATGTCGGCGGCCAGGAAGGCGTCGAGCGCCGGGCCCCCGCACTCCCCGCGGGCCACCGCGAGGGTGGCCATCGGGAGCCGCTCCAGGCGGCGCAGCGCGCGTTCCCACTTGCTGACCAGCGTCACGTCCAGCCCGTCGGCCCAGCCCCGGTCCGGGACCCCGGTGACGTGCAGCGTGACGACGCCGGAACCGCCCTGGTCCTCGGCCCGGTCGCAGAGGTTCGCGAGGGCCTTGACGGACGCCGCCGTCAGCGGCGCGCTCCCGTCGACCTCCAGCGTGAGCGTGTACTCCATTGCCCCCTCCGGGTTCACCATCGGACCAGCGCCGTTTCGATCGTGGAGCCCGGCCCCATGGTCATGAGCACTCCGTACTCACCGGGCTTGGCGGCCTCCTCTTCGAGGAGGCGTTCGTAGGAGAAGAGGAACGAGCCGCTGGACACGTTGCCGTAGTCCCGCAGCACGCCGGTGGTGTGCCGCACGTCGTGCCGGGTCAGCCCGAGGTTGACCACGACGGCGTCGATCACCTTCTTGCCGCCCGAGTGCACCAGCCAGTGGCTGATGTCGCTCCGGCGCAGTCCCGTGCCCGCCAGCAGGCGGTCGACGGCGATCTCGGCGTGCGCGCCCACCACGTACGGGATGAGCGGGTCGAGGTAGAAGCTGAACCTGCCCTGGTCGCGGTCCCAGTCGTACCGCATGGCGTCGACCGCCTCGGGGATGATGCAGCTCGCGAACTTCAGGATGCTGGGGCCCTCGCGGACGGCCGGCACGGCGGCCAGGGCCTCGGGAACGGTGGCCGGCTCCTCCGCGGCCGGCACCGCCGCCAGGGTCCTGGCACCCGCGGCCACCGCGCGGGGCGCGGGCGACTTGACCGTGTCCGGGCTCGTCATCAGCACGATGACGGCCGCCGCGGGCGTGTCGGCCAACTCCTCCGACACGGTGACCTGTTCCGCCGTGGGCGGCAGCGCGGGGACGGCCCTGACACGGGTGGCCGGCGCCTCGGGAGCGGCGGGCCGGACCGTGACCGGGCTGGTCATCAGCGCCACCGCGGCGGCGCCGTCACCGAACAGGCTGTTGACGACGGCGGTCCGCATCGTCGAGTCCACCGCGTAGGCCGCCGAGCACGCTTCCACGCACAGGACGACGGCGAGTTCGCCCGGGTTCGCGGCGGACCAGCCGGCCACCACGTTGAGGGCGTTCAGGCCCGCGTTGCAGCCCATGCCCACGATGTCGGAGCGGCTGCAGTGCCGGTCGATGCCCAGTTCCCGGATGAGAAGCGCGCTGAGTCCGGGAGTGAGGAAGCCGGTGGTGGTCACGCAGCACAGGTGGCGCAGGTCCGACAGTTGGGCACCGGCGCGTTTCAGGCAGGCGAGCAGTGCCTCGGCTCCCATGTCCAGGGCCATGCGCTTGTGCTTGTCGAGCAGGTCGCCCTGTGGCTCCGGGGCCCGGACGCCGTTGCTGTCCGGGGCGGGGAGCGTGAGGTGGCGCCGGTCGATGGCGCTGTTGAGGAAGACGGAACGGATACGGGGGTCGGTGATCCCGAAGGCGTCCAGTACTTCTTCCTGCGAGTAGGAGGTGGCGCTCGTCGCCGTGCCCACCCCGATCATCCGGGGGCGGCCGAGTGCCACCGCGGTGCGGTGCCCGGTCGCCAGGATTTCCGCTTCCAGCGTTCCCGGGTCCAGGAACTCCGGAGATTCCACGATGACGGTCATCGGAACGTCCACCCCCACATACGTCGCCTGCTACGCGGCTGCCGTGTGCCACTGATACTGGTCATCTCTGCCGCCCTTCTTACGAGGACCCTTTCGGCACGCGTCATAGGCCGTCATGACGACTCGCTCTGCGCCTCGATGAAGCGCGCGAGCCTTGCGATGCCCTCCGCGATCTCGGCGGGCGTCACATAACTGATGGACAGCCTCAGTTCGTCGAGGCCGCCACCGTCCGGATGGAAGTAGTGCATCGGTGTCCAGATGACACCGAAGTCCTCGGCGGACCGGGCCAGTGCGGCGTTGTCCGCACGGAACGGCACCCGGACTCCCAGGAAGAAGCCGCCCGCCGGCCGGTTCCAGCGCACTCCCAGGGCCGCCCGCCGGGCCGCGGGCAGACACTGGTCCAGGTGCCGGAGCGTCAGCCGCATGGCCGCGTCGTAGTGGACGGCCGCCCGCGCGTTCAGCTCCGAGAGCCGGCCGTTCGCGGCCAGCAGGGTGCCCGCGACCACGGCCTGGCTCAGTGCGGGCGTGTTGACCGTCACCATGCTTTTGATCTTGGCGAGTTCGTCCGCGAGCAGCGTGGTGCGGCCGGCGTCGTCCACGACCGGCTGGTCGGCGACGACGAAGCCCAGGCGGGCGCCGGGAAAGACCGTCTTGGCGAAGGACCCCAGGTGCACGACCCGGCGGTCCTTGTCCAGGACCTTCAGCGTCGGCAGCGGCGGCCCCGGGCTGACCAGCCGGTACGGGCTGTCCTCCACGACGAGGATGTCGTGGCGCGCCGCGCAGTCCAGCAGTTCGGCGCGGGCCCGCAGGCTCAGCGTGGCGCCGCTGGGATTGGAGTGGTCGGGAATCACGTAGAAGGCGCGGGGGCGGCGGCCCCGCGACCGCTCGTGCGCGATCGCCGCCTCCAGCGCGGCGCAGGAGAACCCGTCCTCGCCCTCCGCCACCGGCGTCACGGGGATGTCCAGGAGCCGGGCCGCGCCGGTGATGCCCATGAAGCACGGGCTGGAGACCAGGAAGGCGTCCTCGGGTCCGGTGACGAGCGCCCGCAGCACCAGCAGCATGGCCTCCTGGGCGCCGACGGTCACCACGACGGACTCGGCCGGGACGTCGATGCGCTCGTCCTCGCGCAGGTAGTCGGCGATGATCTCGCGGATCTGGCCGGCGACCGGCCCGTACTGGTACATGAGGGTGCGCAGTTGCTCCGGTGTCCGCCCCTGCCCGACCTCGTGGTCGAGGTACCTGCGGAGGTGGCCGAAGATCTCCTCGATGTCGAAGAAGCCGTCGTACGGGCGCCCCGGCGCGAAGGAGATCGCGTCCGGATAGCGGTAGGTGACCTCGTTCAGGAAGGTCATCGTTTCCAGGACCGGATCACGGACGCTGGCGTGCAGATCGGCCTTGCGCAGCGTCGGCGCGGCCCCGGATTGCGCGAGGTCGCGCACCGGCAGCGCACTGCGGACTACACCCTTTACAGCCATTAGATTCCCCCGCGGGCATCAGTTGTTGAAAGAGCCCGTTCCCGGCCGCTTCGGACAGGACGCTCAGGATGGCACCCTTACCGGGCCCCTACAAAGCTGTCCAAAATTCGGCACGTCCCCTTGCACAGCGAACTCGGGAACCAGTTGTTTTCTCTCTTTTCCCGCACGGCGTCGGAGGTGCGCCCGGGGCACACAGGGCCGCTCGGGAATCGTTGGGGACACCGGACGCGGGGTGTACGGCACGAGGACGGTCCCGTCCGCAACAGCGGCCGCTGTCCAACGGACCGATTGCGCCACTTGGACAGTTCACGCGAACCCGTGCGCCGCCCTCGTCACTCCGGCGTCCCACCGTGGTGCCACCCCTACCAGGCGAGGGCCCTACCAGGCGAGGGGCAGCTTCTCGATGCCGTAGACCGACAGCCCCTGCGGCCGGTAGCGCACTTCCTCCGCCGGTACGGCCAGCCGCAGGCCGGGGAAGCGCTCCAGCAGCCTGGTGAAGGCGATCCGCAGCTCCATCCGGGCCAGGGCCGCGCCGACGCAGTGGTGGATGCCGTGCCCGAAGGCCATGTGGTTGTTGTTCTCGCGGACGATGTCGAAGCCGTCCCGCGACGCGTCGGGGCACTGGGAGCGGTTGACCGCGAGCAGCGAGCAGGACACGATCTCGCCGGCCTTCATCGTGCGGCCCGCCATCGGCACGTCCACCAGGGCGGTGCGGGGCGAGGCCATCGGCGCGACGGCCGCGTAGCGGAGCATCTCCTCCACCGCCTGGCCCATCAGCTCCGGCCGCTCCCTGAGCAGGGCGAGCTGGTCGGGGTGCTCCAGCAGGGTCAGCGTGCCGAGCCCGAGCATCCCGGCCATGTTCTCCAGCCCGCCGGCCAGGAGGGAGTCGGAGAACCCCACCAGCTCCTTGTCGCTGACGCCGTCCCCGTGCTCCTTGATCAGCATGCTGATCAGGTCGTCCCCGCCGGGGTCGGCGCGCTTTTGCGCGATGAACCGGTCCAGGTAGCCCTCGAAGGCGTTCACCGCGGCCTGTACCAGTCGGCGCGGCCGGTCGTTGCGACGGCTCAGGTCCAGGTTGCGCGCCAGTTCGGCCTGGTCGTCGCGGGGCACGCCGAGCAGTCCGCAGGCGACCAGTCCCGGCACGGGCCAGGCGACGTGCCGCATGAGGTCGGCCGGCTGGCCGGCCCTTTCCATGACGTCCAGCCGGTCCGCCACGACGCCTTCGATGATGGGTTCCATCCTGCGCATCCGCCGCATGGTGAACTCCGGCGTCAGCATCTTGCGCAGCCGGGTGTGCTCGGGCGGGTCGTACTGCAGCAGGTTGCCGATCTGGGTCAGCCGGCGGGAGTCCGCCTCGCTGTCCGCCGGCGGCCGCGTGCTGAACCGTTCCGCGTCGCCGAGGATCGCCCGCACCTCTTCGCGGCCGGTGGCGATCCAGTCGCTGGGGCCGGGCCCCGTCTCCTCGACGAGCGGTGTTTCCGCGCTCATCCGGCTCAGTTCGGGCGACGGGTTCTGCCCGTTCCGCTGCATGAAAGCGGGGGGCTCCATCGCCTTGGCCCCGATACGGTGCTGTCGCTTGGGAGATTCTGCCGGCTTCGTCATGTGCGGGCCCCCTTCGGCCTTTTCTCGCACCCTCGCCTTTCCGCAAGGGTAATTTCACTGCGCCTGCCGCTTCCCCGGCAAATGATGCACCTGCCACACCGCCTCCCTTGAACGCCAGAAGTGTTCACGGATTCGGCTTTTCCGCGCACGCGCGGGCCGGCGGGCGCGGTGGCCTTGGCTGCCGCGCCCGCCGGATTCCTCACCTGGTACGGTCCGCTCGCCCCTGATCAGCCGGGGCCGTCCCTCGCGGCGCCTCGCTCCCCGCGCGGAGCGTGTCCGCGATGACACGCGCGATGCGCGACAAGTGGGCGCGCTGGAGCATGTCGTTGTGGTTGGTGGCGACTTCGTGCGTCACGATCGCACCGGCCGTATAAGGCCGCCACGTCTCGACCGCTTCCGCTATCGGCAGTTCCGCGGGGCGCTCCTCGGTCGCGGCGAAGAGCAGCAGGTCGCCCCGGAACAGCCGCGGTGTGTGGTCCCAGGCGATCTTGACCGTGTGCTGCATGACCTCCCGCATGTTCGTCATGAGCGGGCCGCTCACGCCACCCGGGAGAGGCGCCTCCTCCCCTGGGAGCATCTGGAGTTCGCGCCCCGGACGCGCGGGCCCGCCGGCGGCTTCCTCGCCGACGGCGACCTTGCCGGGGGCGGTGGGATAGCCGTCGAGCACCGCGAGCAGCGCCACCTCCGCGCCCAGTTCCTCCAGCCTGGTGGCGACGGCCTGCGCGAACACCCCGCCGACGGACCACCCGAGGAGGTGGTACGGGCCGTCGGGCTGGACGTCCCGGATCCGGTCGGCGTAGTCCGCCGCCATCTCCTCGACGCTCTGCGGCAGCGGCTCGGGACCGGCGAGGCCGCGCGCCTGCACCCCGTAGACCGGCCGGTCCGGCGGCAGGTGCTGGAGGATGGCCGCGTAGCCCCAGGCCAGTCCGGTGGTGTGGTGCACGCAGAACAGCGGCGGGCGGGTGCCTTCCGAGCGCAGCGGCAGCAGCACCCCGAGGTCGTCGCGGTTCCTGACGACGCTCAAAGCCGCCGCCGGCCTGCCGGCTTCCTGGCTCTGCTCGGACACCGTCAGCAAACCGCCGCCGGTCCATTTGGCCCGCTCGCCGGTACGGAGCATCCGCGCCCCGTCGGGGCCGAACGGGCAGGCGACGAACCGTGCGCCGGTCAGCCCCGGCGCCCCGCCGTAACCGCGCGCCAGCGAGGCCCCCGCGACGTACAGGTCGCCGGTGACGGCCGGCGGCACCGGACGCAGCAGATCGTCCAGTACGTACGCGCGGGTGTTCCACACCGGCCGCCCGGCGGACGCCTCGGCGGGGAACGGCTCCCCGGACTCGTGCCGCCGGGCCAGCCACGAGCCGGCCGTCTCCGCCGTGCCGTGTCCGCTGACCAGCGCACCGTCCGGATGGTGTGCCCGCCACCTCGTCAGGTCGTCGGTGGACAGGTGCTCGCCGTCCACCACCACGACCTCCGCGTACGGCGACCGTCCGGTCTGGGGACGCCCGACGGCCGGCAGTTGCTCGCGGGTGGTGACCAGCGAAGCCGTACCCTCTGCCGTGCCGGACGGCGGGACGTCCTGGCCTGGCACGCCGAGCAGGACCTCGTGCCCGGCGCACAGGGCCGCGAGCAGCGGCGTGACCAGCGCGGACGCGGAAGCCCTGACGTCCAGTGTCACCCTGCGGTCCGCCTGGGAGGCGTGCATCTGCCGCGCCACATGGTTGACGAGGGCGCGGTGTTCGACCACCGCCCCCGCCGTGGCACCGAGCACCAGGGCCGCCTGGCCGGGCAGCGGCGTACGGGCGGGAGATGCCTGGTACGGCACGCCGTACACCGCGGACGGCGCCGGGTCGACCGCCACGACCGGGATCGGGTGATCGGCGGACAGCAGACGGGCCGTTGCCGGAGTGCAGACCAGTGCGGCCGGACGGCTCCGGCGCAGAGCGGGGAACCGCTCGCCGACAGGCTGGGCGGGGTCGGCGAAGTGGCAGGCGGCCCCGGCCTTGAACACGGCCAGCAGCGCCACCGCGAGCCTGGCGCCGGGTGGCAGCGCCACCACCACGACATCCTCCGGCCCGGTCCCTCGCTCGGCCAGCCGCCTGGCGAGCAGACCGGCCGCCGTGTCCAGCGCGCCGTAGGTGAACGCGCCGTCCCGGTCCGTGACGGCGAGGGCCTCTGGCGTACGGGCCGCCCGCTCGGCCAGCAACTCGACCACGGTGCCGTCCGGAACCTCGGCCGCCGTATCGTTCCAGGTCTCCACCACCTGACGGTGCTCGAACCGGTCCAGCAGCACGTCCACCTGGCTCACCCGCAGCCCCGGATCGGCCGCGACCTGTTCCAGGACGCGCACGAGCCGGTTCGCGAGGGAAGCGGCGGTGGAGCGGTCGAAGAGTTCCGTGGCGTAGTGCAGGACGCCGTCGATGCCGTCCGGGGTGCCGTCGTCCTCCTGCCGCTCGACGAGGTCGAACGACAGGTCCATCGCCGACGTTCCGGCCTCCAGCGGGAGGCGCGTGGTGTCCAGGCCCGGCAGCTCCGGCGTGTCCCACTTCTCGGCGATGTCGTCCCGCATGTCCAGCAGGATCTGGAACACGGGATGCGCCCCTTCCGCAGGGGGCGACGACAACGCGTCCACCACGTGCTCGAAGGGCACGTCCTTGTAGGCGTGCGCGGACAGGGTGGTCTCCCGGACCCGGCCGAGCAGCTCGCCGAACGCGGGATCACCCGAGGTGTCCGTGCGCAGCGGCAGCCAGTCGGTGAGGGGGCCCACCACGGCGTCCAGGCCCTCTTCCTCGTCCCGGCGCAGGAGCATGGTCCCGAACGTGACGTCGGTGCCCGCACCGAGCCGGTTGAGCAGGAGGGCGAGCGCGGCGTGCACCGCCATGAAGGCCGTGGCACCCGCGTCTTCGGCGGCTTCCATCAGTTGGTCGTGCGCCTCGGCGTCCAGGCTCAGCGGAACGGAGTCCATCCGGTGGACGGGCCGCGCGGGCCGCGGCCGGTCGGTGGGCAGCGGCGCCCGCGCCGGCACGTCGGCCAGGGTGTTCTTCCAGTACGTGAGCTGGTCGCTGATCAGGCTGTCCGGGTCCTGCTCGCTCCGGAACAGCTCCTGCTCCCACAGCGCGTAGTCGGCGAACTGGAGGGGCAGCGGAGCCCGTTGCGGGGCCCGCCCCTCGCGCCGGGCGCCGTAGGCGGCCGCCAGGTCGCGGACGAGAACGTCCAACGACGCGTCGTCCGCGGCGATCCTGTGCAGCACCAGAAGCAGTACATGCTCGGTGTCCGACAACACGAACAGGTGCTGCGACCAGGGCGTCTCCCGTACGAGGTCGAACCGGCGCCGGGCGTGGGAGCGCAGCAGGTCCGGCAGTTGCGCCTCGGCCGCCGGGACCACGGCGAGGGAGGGACGCGCGGCATCGGCGTCCAGGACCCGCTGGTACGCGTGGCCGCCGTCGGTGCCGGTGTCGGTGCCGGTGTCCGAGAAGACCGTACGCAGGATGTCGTGGCGCGCCGCGACGTCCGCGAGGGCTTCCTCCAGTGCGGCCGGGTCCAGCTCACCGACCAGGCGCAGCGCGAGCGGGAGCTGCTGCTCCGCCGCCTCGTCCGGCCGGGCCGGCGGCCACAGGCGCGACTGGCCCGCCGAGAGGGGGATCTCGTCCGGGTGATCGACCGCCCGTAGCTCCGGACGTACCTTCGACTCCAGGAGCCGTGCCACACCGATCGGTGTCGGCGCGCCGAAGAAGTGCCGCATGCTCAGCTCGGCGCCGAGTTCGGTCCTGATCCGGCCGGCCAGGCGCATCGCCAGGGTCGAGTTGCCGCCGACGTCGAAGAAGTTGTCGTCCACGCTGACGCGTTCGAGCCCGAGGACCTCGGCGAACAGCGCGCAGAGCGCCTTCTCCGTCTCGCTCTCCGGTGCCCGCCCGGCAACCCGTTCGGCGGGGTCGGACGCCGGCAGCGCGGCCCGGTCCAGCTTGCCGTTCGCGGTCAGCGGCAGCGCCTCCAGGAGGATGACCGCTGCCGGGACCATGTAGTCGGGCAGCGTCGTGGCCACATGCTCACGCAGGAGCTGCGGGTCGAGGTCGCGGCCGGTGCCGGGGACGGCGTAGGCGACGAGGCGCTGGTCGCCCGGCCGGTCCTCGCGCACCACGACCGCGGCCTGGGCGACGTCCGGGTGCGCGGCGAGGACGGACTCGATCTCGCCCGGCTCCACCCGGAAGCCGCGGATCTTGACCTGCTCGTCCGCCCGCCCGGCGAAGTGCAGCTGCCCGTCGGCCGTCCACCGCGCCAGGTCACCCGAGCGATACATCCGCCCGCCCTCGGCGAAGGGGTTGGCGACGAAACGCTCCGCCGTCAGGTCCGCACGCCCCACGTACCCGCGCGCCAGGCCCGGGCCCGCTACGTACACCTCGCCGACCACGCCCACCGGCACCGGCTGGAGGAACTCGTTGAGCACGAAGACCCGCGCGTTGCCGATCGGCCGCCCTATCGCCGGCGGCGCGTCCTGCGCGGTGATGTCCTCGGCCAGCGGCGTCGCCGTCGTGATCACGGTCGCCTCGGTCGGACCGTAGGTGTTCCACACCCGCGCCCCGGCCCGCCACCGCGCCGCCAAGTCGGCCGTCAGACGCTCAGCGCCCAACACCCAGTTCTCCACACCCGGCACGGCCTCCGGGTCCAGCACACCCAGCAGCGACGGCACCACGCTCGCCACCCGCACACCGGCGACACGGATCATCTCCGCCAGTGCCTTGGGCTCCATACGTTCGTCGCTGGACGCGATCGCGAGGGTGCCACCGGCGGCCAACGTCACCGCCACGTCCAGTACCGCCGCGTCGAAGCTGAACGAAGCGAATTGCAGTGCCACCGTGCCTTCGTCCACGCCCAGCACCGGCCGCATGGCCTCCGCCAGGTTCACCACACCGCCATGGGCCACCGCAACGCCCTTGGGCCGGCCAGTCGAACCGGACGTGTAGATCACGTACGCCAACTGGTCTGCCGTGACTGGCAAGGCAAGCGGCCCGGACGGCTCAGCAGCGATGGCTCCGGCCGCCTCCTCCAGCGACACGGCAGCCGCCGAACCCACCTCGACGCCGGTCAGCGTCTCGCCCGTGCCCAACACCACGGCCGCACCACTGTCGGCGA
>NZ_JBIRPD010000023.1:0-161331 GCF_044332485.1 Streptomyces sp. NPDC017056
TCCAGAATTCGCTGGTACGGCACGCCCTCCACGTCCGGGAAGACCGTCCGCAGACTCTCGTGCCGCTCGGCCACATCCCCCAACGCCGCCTCCAGGGCCCCCACATCCAGAGCACCGGAAATCCGCAACGCCAACGGCAAGTTGTACGCCGCACCCGCAGCCGGACCCTCCTCCATCCGATTCAAGAACCACATCCGCTGCTGCGCAAACGACAACGGCAACAACTCCGGCCGCACCCGCCGCCCCAACGCAACCCGCCCCACATCCACCACACCATCCACCAACCGCGCAAACCCCGCCACCGTCGGCGAACCAAACAACTCCCGCACACTCACCTCAACACCCAACACCGACCGAACCCGCGCCACCAACCGCATCGCCAACAACGAATCCCCACCCAAATCAAAGAACGACTCCTCAGCACCCACACCCACCAAACCCAACACCTCACCAAACAACCCACACAACACCTCCTCCGTCGCCGTCGCCGCACCACGACCACCCACCACCACAAACCCAGGAACCGGCAAAGCAGCCTTGTCCAACTTCCCGTTCACCGTGAGGGGCAGTGCCTCCAGTACGACCACCGCGGCGGGGACCATGTGTTCCGGGAGGCGGGTGCCGGCGAAGTCGCGCAGCGCCGGGCCGTCGAGGACGCGGTCACCCTCGGGGACGACGTAGGCGACCAGGCGCTTGTCGCCCGGCCGGTCCTCGCGCACCACCACCGCGGCCTGGGCCACGTCCGGGTGCGTGAGGAGTTCGGACGCGATCTCGCCCGGCTCCACGCGGAACCCGCGGATCTTGACCTGCTCGTCCGCCCGGCCGACGAAGTGCAACTGCCCGTCGGCCGTCCACCGTGCCAAGTCACCGGAGCGGTACATCCGCGCGCCCTCGGCGAAGGGGTTGGCGACGAAGCGTTCCGCCGTCAGGGCGGGGCGTCCCACGTAACCGCGCGCCACGCCGAGCCCGGCCACGTACAGCTCGCCGGTGATGCCGGGAGGCAGCGGTCGCAGGAAGCTGTCCAGGACGTACACCTGGGCGTTGCCGAGCGCCGGGCCTATCGGGGGCGGTGCGTCCTGCGGGGTGATGCCTTCCGCCAGCAGCGTCGCCGTCGTGATCACGGTCGTCTCGGTCGGACCGTAGGCGTTCCACACCCGCGCCCCGGCCCGCCACCGCGCCGCCAGTTCCGCGGTCACGCGCTCCGCGCCGACCACCCAGTTCGACACGCCGGGGACGGCGGCCGGGTCGAGCAGGTCCAGCAGCGACGGCACCACACTCGCCACGCTCACGCCGGCGACACGGATCATCTCCGCCAGCGCCGTGGGCTCCATGCGTTCTTCACTGGAAGCGATCGCCAGGGTGCCACCGGCGGCCAGTGTGACCGCCACGTCCAGGACGGCGGCGTCGAAGCTGAGCGAAGCGAACTGGAGCACGGTGACACCCGGGTCGGCTCCCAGCACCGGACGCATCGCCGCCGCCAGGTTGGCCACACCTCCGTGGGGCACTGCCACGCCCTTGGGCCGGCCGGTGGAACCAGACGTGTAGATGATGTAGGCCGCCTGTTGCGGGTGCAGCGTCACGTCGAGCGGGCCGGGCGCTTCGGCGGCGATGGCTTCGGCCGCCTCGTCCAGCGCCACGGCAGCCGCCGAGCCCACCGCCGTGCCGGCCAGTGTCCCGGTGGTGCCCAGCACGACGGACGCACCGCTGTCGGCGATCATGTACGCGAGCCGGTCGGCCGGGTACTCCGGGTCCAGCGGCACGTACACGCCGCCGGCCTTCCACACCGCCAGCAGCCCGACCACCATGTCCACCCCGCGCGGCAGGCACAGACCCACCCGCGACTCACGGCCGATCCCCAGTCCCGTCAGATACCGCGCCAACCGGTTCGCCCGCGCTTCGAGCTCCCCGTACGACAACACCTCCGGACCGCACCGCGCCGCGGCCACGTCGGGCGCCCGTTCCACGCGTGCCCGGAACAGTTCCGGCAGCATGCCCCCCGCGAGCGGCCGCGCGGTGTCGTTCCACTCCCGCACCACGAGGGCACGCTCGGCCTCGTCCAGCACGTCGATCTCGCCGACCCGGGCGGACGGGTCGGCCGCGACCTGCTCCAGCACCCGCAGCAGACGGCGGAGGATCGACTGAACCGTGCCCCGGTCGAACAGGTCGGGCCGGTAGTCGATCTTCCAGGGCATCCGGTCGCCGGGGGCCACGATCAGCGTGAGCGGGTAGTGCGCGGACTCCTGGCCGCCGGTGAACGAGATGGCGAAGCTGTCCGGGGCGGGCTGCCCGGCCGGGGGCCGGGGGTAGTTCTCGTACACGACGAGCGAGTCGAAGGCCGCGCCGGGCCCTGCCACTCTCTGGACCTCCGACAGCCCGAGGTGGTGGTGTGCCATCAGCGCCGACTGGCGTTCCTGCAACTGCGCCAGCATTTCCAGCACGGGCTGCCCGCCTTCGAGGGGGACCCGTACCGGAAGCGTGTTCATGGTGAGGCCGACCATCGACTCCACGCCCGGCAGCTCCGTGGGCCGCCCGGCGGAGGTGGCGCCGAACACCACGTCGTCGTGGCCGGTCAGGCGGGCCAGCACCAGCGCCCAGGCACCCTGTACCAGCGTGTTCACGGTCAGGTTCTGGCCACGGGCCAGCCGCACCAGGTCCTGCGACAGCTTCGCGGGCATGTCGGTGGTCTCGGACTCGCACACCACGGTCGGTGTGGCGGGGTCCGCCGGCGCCACGAGCGTCGGCTCGTCGATCCCGGCCAGCGCCGCCCGCCACGCGTCCCGCGCCGCCTCCTTGTCCTGGCGGTTCGCCCACGCCAGGTAGTCGCGGTAGGAGGTGGTCGGCGGCAGTCCGGCGGTGGTTCCGCCTGCCCGGTACGCCGCGAACATCTCGTTGACGAGGATGGGCAGGGACCAGCCGTCCAGGAGGATGTGGTGGTGGGTGAGCACCATACGGTGCCGCTCCGCGCCGAGCCGGACGAGCAGCACGCGCAGCAGGGGTGCGGTCGCCAGGTCGAAGCGCTCCGTGCGGTCCCGTTCGGACAGCCGGGCCAGCTCGGCGAGGGCTTCCGCCTCCGCCATGTCGGAGAGGTCGGCTTCCTGCCAGGGCAGCGTCACTTCCCGGGCGATGACTTGCATGGCCTCGCCCGACTTGCGCCGGCGGAAGCCTGCCCGCAGGGCGGCGTGCCGGGACAGCAGGCTCTCCCACGACCTTCGCAGGCGGCCCGTGTCCAGCGGTCCGACCAGCTCGAGTCCTCGCTGTCCCTGGTAGACGTCCGGGCCTTCGCCGTCGAAGGTGGCGTGGAACAGCAACCCCTCCTGCAGCGGCGACAGCGGCCAGACGTCCTCGATACGGGATCGGGTCATTGTTCTCTCTCCTCCTGAGTGATTTCGCGGGGTTATATGTCCTCGTCGGCGAACTCGTCTTCCAGGTCGTCGACTTCGTCCTGTGCGAGGGCGGGGAGAAGGAAGTCGGAGGGGGTGTGGCCGCCCGCGGTGGGCGCGGTGGTGTGTTCGGCCAGGCCGGCCAGCATCTCCAACCACGCCTCGCCGAGCCGTTCCACCTCTGCCTGCGACAGCAGACCGCCCGGCCACCCCAGACTCAGCGTCAGCTCCGGACCCTGCGGCGTGTCCCGGATCACCGCACCCGCCTCCAGCGCGTGCATCACCGGCATATCCGCCCCCGCCGCGCCCCCGACCGCCGACTCCCCCGCCAACTGCCACGCCACCACCGGGCCCACCGACCCACCAGCGGCAAACCGGCCCAGATAGTTGAACCCGATCTGCGCCGACGGCAACCCGGCCAACGTCTCCGCTGTATCCGGATTCAGATACCGCAACAACCCATACCCCAACCCGTCCCCCGGCACCGCCTGCACCTGCTCCTTGACCGCCTTCAACAACACACCGGCCGCCTCACCACCGGCCCGGGCCCTGCCCAGGTCGACCCCGGTCGCCGACAGGCGTACGGGGTGGACGCTGGTGAACCAGCCCACCGTGCGCGACAGGTCCACACCGCCCAACGGCTCGCGCCCGTGACCCTCGACGTCCACCAGCACCCCGCCGGCCAGCTCCGGCCGCCACCGGCCCACCGCACCCGCCAACGACGCCAACAACACCTCGTGCACACCACAGTGGAAGACCACCGGCGTCCGCCCCGCCAACGTCGCCGCCTGCTCCGACGGCACCACCCACGCACGATGCTCCAGCGTCCCCACGGTGTCGCGCACCGGATCCAGCGCCCGGCGCCCCACCACCGGCTCACCCGCACCGGCCAGCGCCACCCAGTCCGCCAACTCCGCCACCCGCACACCACCGGCCTGCGCCACCAACTCCCGCGACCAGCCACGGAACGACACCCCCACCGGATCCAACTCCGGCACCCGGCCCGCCGCCACCGCCTCACACGCCACCCGCAGATCCGGCAACAACACCCGCCACGACACCCCGTCCACCACCAAGTGGTGCACCACCAACACCACACGTCCGGTCCGCTGCGGCCCGGCATCCACCCACGCCGCCTGCACCATCACGCCCGCCGCCGGGTCCAGCCGCTCCACCGCACGCTCCGCGGCCTCTCCCGCGAGCGCGTCCAGGTCGTCGTCAGCCGCGGCAGCCGCGTCGATGCGCACGACCCGTTCGGACGCGTCCACCGAGCCGCGTTCACCCACGATCAGCGTCTGCTCGCCGGGAACCGCACGGGCCCGCAGCATGTCGTGCGTATCCAGCAGCGCCCCCAACCCGGCCACCAGCACGTCCTGGCCCAGCTCCGCCGGGGCGCCCGCCACCATCCACTGCGCGAACTCGGAGTCGGTGACCTTCGGGCCCTGGGCCCGCATCACCGGCGTCCACGCCACCTCGCCCACGCCCAGGTCACGGTCCTGCGCCTCGGTTCCGACCGCTTCGGCCACGAGCGCCAGCCGCTCCGGGGTCTTCTCCGCGAAGATCTGCCGCGGAGTCACCACCCAGCCGGCGCGCCGCGCCCGCGACGCCAACTGCATCGACATGATCGAGTCGCCGCCCAGCGCGAAGAAGCTGTCCTCCGCACCGACCCGTTCCAGCCCCAGCAGCTCGGCGAACAGGGCGCACAGGGCCTCCTCGGCCGGGGTGCGCGGCTCGCGCCCGACGGCACGGGCGGAGAAGTCCGGCGCGGGCAGCGCGGCCCGGTCCACCTTCCCGTTCACCGTCACCGGCAGCACGTCCAGCACCACCACAGCCGCGGGCACCATGTACTCCGGCAGCACAGCCGCCACATGCTCGCGCAGAAGCGCCGTGTCGATTTCGTGGACGTCCTTGACGACATAGGCGACCAGCCGCTTGTCGCCGGGCCGGTCCTCGCGTACGACGACCGCGGCCTGGTTCACGGTCACGTGCGACGTGAGGGCGGACTCGATCTCGCCCAGCTCCACCCGGAAGCCGCGGATCTTGACCTGCTCGTCCGCCCGCCCGGCGAACTCCAGCTGCCCGTCGACCGTCCACCGCGCCAGGTCGCCGGAACGGTACATGCGCGCGCCCTCGGCGAAGGGACTGGCGACGAAGCGTTCCGCCGTCAGGTCGGCGCGTCCCACGTAACCGCGGGCGAGCCCGAGCCCGGCCACGTACAACTCGCCGACGGTGCCGACCGGAACCGGCTGCAGGAAGTCGTCGAGCACGAACACCTTGACGTTGCCCAGCGGGCGGCCGATCGCGGGCGGCGCATCCTGTGAGGTGATGTCGTCGGCCAGCGGCGTCGCCGTCGTGATCACGGTCGCCTCGGTCGGACCATAGGTGTTCCACACCCGCGCCCCGGCCCGCCACCGCGCCGCCAGGTCGGCGGTCAGACGTTCCGCGCCCAGCACCCAGTTCTCCACGCCCGGCACGGCTTCCGGTTCGAGTACGCCCAGCAGCGACGGCACCACGCTCGCCACCCGCACGCCCGAGGCACGGATCATCCGGGACAGCGCCTCGGGCTCGGACCGCTCCTCGCTGGTGGCGATGGCCAGGGTGCCGCCTCCGGCCAGCGTGACCGCGACGTCCAGTACCGCCGCGTCGAAGCTGAAGGAGGCGAACTGGAGGGCGGGCACCCCCTCGGACACGCCCAGCACCGGCCGCATGGTCTCCGCCAGGTTCACCACACCGCCATGGGCCACCGCCACGCCCTTGGGCCGGCCAGTCGAACCGGACGTGTAGATCACGTACGCCAACTGGTCCGCCGTGACTGGCAAGGCAAGCGGCCCGGGCGGCTCAGCGGCGATGGCTCCGGTCGCCTCCTCCAGCGACACGGCAGCCGCCGAACCCACCTCGACGCCGGTCAGCGTCTCGCCCGTGCCCAACACCACGGCCGCACCACTGTCGGCGACCATGTACGCAAGCCGGTCAGCCGGGTACTCCGGGTCCAGCGGCACGTACGCACCACCGGCCTTCCACACCGCCAGCAACCCGACCACCATGTCCACCCCGCGCGGCAGGCACAGCCCCACCCGCGACTCACGGCCGACACCCAGACCGGTCAGATACCGCGCCAACCGGTTCGCCCGCGCCTCCAGCTCCCCGTACGACAACAGCTCCGAGCCGCACCGCACCGCAGCCACGTCGGGCGTTCGTTCCGCCCACTCCTCGAACAGGTCCACCAGCGTGCCTTGCGGCACCGGGCGGGCGGTGTCGTTCCACTCCTCCACCACCTGCGAGCGCTCGGCCTCGTCGAGGACGTCGATCTCGCCGACCCGGACCGGCGCACCGGCGACCACCTGCTCCAGCACCCGCACCAGACGGCGGCCCATGCGGGTCGCCTCCCGCTCGTCGAACAGGTCCGGCCGGTACGTGACGAGGATCTGGAGCGGCTCGCCCGGTATGACTCCGATGGACAGCGGGAAGTTGGTCGCCTGGTGCGTCTCCATGCCCCGGAAGACCAGGCTGTCGGCCGTGGTGGGGGCGGCAGCCGGACGGGGGTAGTTCTCGTACACCATGAGGGTGTCGAACGTCGCCCCGGGCCCGGCGAGCCGCTGGACCTCCGGCAGTCCCAGGTGCTGGTGGGCGATGAGTGCGGACTGGCGTTCCTGCAACCGCGTCAGCATCTCCGGCACCGGCTGCCCGCCCTCGAGCGAGACCCGTACCGGAAGCGTGTTGATGAGCAGGCCGACCATCGACTCCACGCCCGGCAGCTCCGGCGGCCGGCCGGCCGCGGTGGCGCCGAACACCACGTCGCTGCGCCCGGTCAGCCTGGCCAGTACGAGCGCCCACGCGCCCTGCAGCACGGTGTTCACCGTCAGGCCCTGCTGCCGGGCCCACGCCGTCAGCCTCCCGGTGGTCTCCTCGGACAGAGCGATCAGGCTTTCCCGCGGCAGCACCGCCTGCCGGGCCGGGTCCGCGGGCGCCACGAGCGTCGGCTCCTCCACGCCCGCGAGTTCCGCCCGCCACGCGTCCCGTGCCGCCTGCGTGTCCTGGCGGTCCAGCCAGGCAAGGTAGTCCCGGTAGGAAGCCGCCGGTGGCAGCGCCCGCGCGTGGCCGCCCGCCGCGTACACCGCGGACAGTTCGCCGAACAGGACTGGCAGCGACCAGCCGTCCGTCAGGATGTGGTGCGTCGTCAGCACCAGGCGGTGCCGGCGGTCGCCGAGCCTGATGAGGACCAGCCGCAGCAACGGTGCCGCCGCCAGGTCCAGGCGGCCGTCCCGCTCCTGCGCGGCGATCGCGTCGACCTGGCCGGCCTGGGCGGTGTCCGCCAGTGCCGACAGGTCGACCACCCGCCAGGGCAGCGTCACGTTCCGCGCGATGACCTGCACCGCCTCGCCCGAGTCCGGCCGGTGGAAGCTGGCCCGCAGCGCCGGGTGGCGGTCCGCGAGCGCTTCCCACGACGCCCGGAACAGGCCGGGGTCCAGTGGCCCGTCGAAGGTCAGGACACACTGCACGGAGTAGACGTCGGGGCCCTGGTCGTCATAGGCGGAGTGGAAGAGCAGCCCTTCCTGCAACGGCGACAGTGGCCAGACGTCCACCAGCTCCGGTGCCGCGGCCTCCAGTTCCTCCACACCCTCCTGCGTCAGGTGCACGAGGGAGAAGTCGGAGGGGGTGTGGCCGCCCGCGGTGGGCGCGGTGGTGTGCTCGGCCAGGCCGGCCAGCATCTCCAACCACGCCTCGCCGAGCCGTTCCACCTCTGCCTGCGACAGCAGACCGCCCGGCCACCCCAGACTCAGCGTCAGCTCCGGACCCTGCGGCGTGTCCCGGATCACCGCACCCGCCTCCAGCGCGTGCATCACCGGCATATCCGCCCCCGCCGCACCCCCGACCGCCGACTCCCCCGCCAACTGCCACGCCACCACCGGGCCCACCGACCCACCAGCCGCAAACCGGCCCAGATAGTTGAACCCGATCTGCGCCGACGGCAACCCGGCCAACGTCTCCGCTGTATCCGGATTCAGATACCGCAACAACCCGTACCCGAGCCCATCCCCCGGCACCGCCTGCACCTGCTCCTTGACCGCCTTCAACAACACACCGGCTGCCTGGTTGCCCGCGGATACGTCTTCAAGGGCGGTGTCGTGCGGCACCGACAGGCGTACGGGATGGACGCTGGTGAACCAGCCCACCGTGCGCGACAGATCCACACCGCCCAACGGCTCACGGCCATGACCCTCGACGTCCACCAGCACCCCGCCGGCCAGCTCCGGCCGCCACCGGCCCACCGCACCCGCCAACGACGCCAACAACACCTCGTGCACACCACAGTGGAAGACCACCGGCGTCCGCCCCGCCAACGTCGCCGCCTGCTCCGACGGCACCACCCACGAACGGTGCTCCAGCGTCCCCACCGTGTCACGCACCGGATCCAGCGCCCGGCGACCCACCACCGGCTCACCCGCACCGGCCAGCGCCACCCAGTCCGCCAACTCCGCCACCCGCACACCACCGGCCTGCGCCACCAACTCCCGCGACCAGCCACGGAACGACACCCCCACCGGATCCAGCACCGGTGTCCGGCCCGCCGCCACCGCCTCACACGCCACCCGCAGATCCGGCAACAACACCCGCCACGACACCCCGTCCACCACCAAGTGATGGGCTACCAGAGCCAGCCGTCCCACCCGGTCGGGGCCTGCGTCCAGCCATACGGCCTGCAGCATCACCCCGGCGGACGGGTCCAGTCGGCCGACCGCCTCGTGCGCCGCGCGGTCCACTGCCTCGTCCAGGGAGCCGTCCCCGGCGACCGTACGGGTGACCAGCGAGGCGGCGTCCACCGAGCCGCGTTCACCCACCATCAGCGTCTGCTCGCCGGGAACCGCACGGGCCCGCAGCATGTCGTGCGTATCCAGCAGCGCCCCCAACCCGGCCACCAGCACATCTTGTGTCAGCTCCGCCGGGGCGCCGACGACCATCCACTGCGCGAACTCGCTGTTGACGGCCTGCGTGCCCATGCCGCGCATCACCGGTGTCCACGCCACCTCGCCCACACCGACGTCCCGGACGGTACGTGCCGCCTCGTCGGCCGGCGTCGCCACCTCCGCCAGCCGCTCGGGGGTCTTCTCCTCGAAGATCTGCCGGGGCGTCAGTACGAGACCGGCGCGCCGCGCCCGTGAAGCCAACTGCATCGAGCTGATCGAGTCGCCGCCCAGCTCGAAGAAGCCGTCCTCCACACTCACCCGGTCCACATCGAGCACCTCGGCGAACAGCGCACACAGCGTCCGCTCGGCCGGGGTGCGCGGATCGCGCCCGGCGGCACGGGCGGAGAAGTCCGGGGCGGGCAGCGCGGCCCGGTCCACCTTCCCGTTCACCGTCACCGGCAGCGCGTCCAGCACCACCACAGCAGCAGGCACCATGTACTCCGGCAGCGTCCCGGCAGCGTGCTCCCGCAGCAGTCGGGCGTCCACTTCTTGCTGCTCGCCCGGTACGACGTAACCGATCAGGCGGCGCTCGCCGGGGCGGTCCTCGCGGGCCACCACCACGGCCTGGCCGACGGCGGGGTGTGCGGCCAGGACCGCTTCCACCTCGCCCGGTTCCACCCGGAAGCCCCGGATCTTGACCTGTTCGTCGGCCCGGCCGACGAAGACCAGCTCGCCGTCGTTCGTCCAGCGCACCAGGTCGCCGGTCCGGTACATCCTCCCCCAGCCTTCGGCCGGGGGGACCCCCATGCCGGGCGCGAACGGGCAGGCCACGAACCGTTCGGCGGTCAGCGCCCGCCGCCCCAGGTAGCCGCGGGCCAGGCCGGCCCCGGCGATGTACAGCTCGCCGGGCACGCCCGGCGCCACCGGGTGCAGGAAGGCGTCCAGGACGTACACCCTGCGGTCGGTCAGCGGGCGCCCGATCGGCAGCACCTCCGGTGCCTCGTCGCCCGGCGGCAGCAGCCGCCAGGTCGCGCACAGGGTGCTCTCGGTCGGCCCGTACAGGTGGCGGATCGCCACCTCCGGGCACGCCTCCCGTACGCGTGCCACCGCACCGGCCGGTACGACGTCACCGCCCGTGAGCACCTCCCGCAGGCCGGCGAAGCAGCCCGGTTCCTCCTCCGCGATCACCCGGAACAGCCCGGCCGTGACGTGGATCGCCGTCACGCCGTCCGCCACCGCCGCGCGGATCCGCTCGGCGTCCACCACGCCCGGCCCGGCGACCGCCACCCGGGCGCCCGCTGCCAGCGGCACCCACATCTCGTACATCGAGATGTCGAAGGCGTGCCGGGCGTGCAGCAACACCGTGTCGTCCGGGCCTACGGACCAGCCTGGCTCGCTCACCAGCGCCGCAACGCTGCCGTGCGGCACCGTCACGCCCTTCGGCGCACCCGTCGATCCCGAGGTGTACATCACGTACGCCGCGTCCTCCGGGCCCGTCGTGACCGGCGTCCCGTCCGCCGGGCACCCGGCCACGGCCGCCGCCACCCGCGGGTCGTCCAGCACCAGCAGCTCCGCCGCCACGGCACCGGCCGGCACCGCGTCCCGGCTGTCCTGGGTGCACACCACTACCGACGGATCGGCGTCGGACAGTATGAACTCCACGCGCTCCGCCGGGTTTCCGGTGTCCAGCGGTACGTACGCGGCGCCGGCCCGCCATACCGCCAGCAGCGTCACCAGCAGCTCCGCCGAACGTTCCATCACCACCGCGACCCGGTCTCCGCGTCGCACGCCCAGCCCGCGCAGGTACGCGGCCAACCGGGCCGACCGCGCCGCCAGGTCTCCGTACGACAGCGTCCGTTCGCCGTCCGAGACGGCCACCGCGGCAGCCCTGCGTGCGGCCTGCCCGGCGATCAGCTCGGGCACCGACGTGCTCGGCACCTCGGCGGCCACGGGGTTCCAGTCCCGTACGACCAGGTCGCGTTCCGCCGACGCCAGTACGCCGATGCGTCCCACCGGGGTGGTGGGGTCGGCTGCCATCTGCTCCAGCACGTGGACGAACTGGCCGAGGATGGCCTCGGCAGCAGCCCGGTCATACACGTCCGGCCGGTAATCCAGCTGCGCTTCCAGCCGCTCCCCCGGACCGACAATCAACGCCAGCGGATAGTGACTCGCGTCCTTGGCCTGACCCGCCGGACGCATCACCAACTCCCCCGGACCCCCCGGCTGCGCCGACGACCGCGGATAGTTCTCATACACCACCAACGTATCGAACTCCGCCCCCACACCCGCCACCTGCCGAACCTCCGACAACCCCACATGCTGCGTCCCCAACAACCCCACCTGCCGACCCTGCAACCCCACCAACAACCCCTCCACCGACTCACCAGCCACCACCGGCACCCGCACCGGCAACGTATTGATGAACAACCCCACCGCCGACTCCACACCCGCCAACTCCGCAGGCCGACCCGCCACCGTCCCCCCGAACACCACATCCCCACGCCCCGCCAACCGCGACAACACCAACGCCCACGCACCCTGCACCACCGTCGCCATCGTCACCCCACACACCCGACCCAACCCCACCAACGCCGACGTCAACCCCACCGAGCACTCCCAACGCACCGCCTCCGGCCGCACCGCCACCCCACCCAACCCCGACGACGCCACCAACGTCGCCCCCACCACACCCCCCAACTCAGCCCGCCACACACCCCGAACCAACTCCCGATCCCGACCCGCCAACCACCCCAAATACTCCCCATACGAAAACACCGGCGGCAAAACCCCACCATCGCCACCCGCCCCATACACCGCCGCCAACTCATCCAACAACACCGGCAACGACCAGCCATCCATCACAATATGATGCGACGTCAACACCAACCGGAACCGACCCCCACCCAACCGAACCAACAACAACCGCACCAACGGCGCCACCCCCACATCAAACCGCCGACCCAACTCCTCCTCAGCCAACCGCCCCACCTCAACCTCCACCTCACCCACCGACAACCCCGACACATCCACCTCACGCCACGGCAACACCACCTCACCAGCCACCACCTGCACCAACTCACCCGACCCACACCGATGAAAACTCGCCCGCAACACCGGATGCCGCCGCACCAACACCTCCCACGAAGCGCGGAAGAGGTCCACGTCGAGGGGGCCGTCCAAGTCCAGCTCGCGCTGTCCTCCGTACACGTCCGCCGCTTCGTCGTCATAGGAGGAGTGGAACAGCAGCCCTTCCTGGAGCGGCGACAGCGGCCAGACATCCACCAGCCCCGGGACCGCGGCCTCCAACTCCTCCACGGTCTCCTGCGACAGGTCGAGGAGAGAGAAGTCGGCGGGAGAGGTGCTCTGCCGCTCCGCCGTGGCCGCCTCGGCGACGAGCGCCAGCCGCTCCGGAGTCTTCTCCTCGAAGACCTGGCGCGGGGTCACGGCCCAGCCCGCCTGCCGGGCCCGCGACGCCACCTGCATCGACATGATCGAGTCGCCGCCCAGCGCGAAGAAGCTGTCCTCGGCGCCGACCCGTTCCAGCCCCAGCACCTCGGCGAACACGGCGCACAGCGACTCCTCCGCCGGCGACCGCGGCGCACGTTCGGTGACCAGACCGGAGAAGTCCGGTGCAGGCAGCGCGGCCAGGTCCACCTTCCCGTTCACCGTCACCGGCAGCGCGTCCAGGACGACTGTCGCCGCCGGGACCATGTACTCCGGCAGCAACGCCGCCGCGTGCTCGCGCAGGGCATCCGGCACTTCGTCGCGCACGTCCTCGGGTACGTCCACGACGACGTAGGCAACCAGCCGCTTGTCGCCGGAGCCGTCCGCCCGTGCGACGACCACGGCCTGCGCCACTTCCGGGCGCGCGGCCAGGACCGCTTCCACCTCGCCAGGCTCCACCCGGAACCCGCGCACCTTCACCTGGGCGTCCGCCCGGCCCACGAAGACCAGCTCGCCTTCGCCGGTCCAGCGCACCACGTCCCCGGTCCGGTACATCCTCCCCCAGCCTTCGGCCGGGGGGACCCCCATGCCCGGCGCGAACGGGCAGGCCACGAACCGCTCCGCCGTCAGACCCGGGCGGCCGAGATAGCCGCGGGCCAGACCGGGGCCGGACAGGTACAGCTCGCCCGCCACTCCGACCGGGACCGGGTGCAGGAACCCGTCGAGCACGAAGGCCCGTACGTTCGTCATCGGCGGGCCGATCGGCACCGCGCCCTCGTGCCCCGGCGTCAGCGGCAGGCTCATGGCCGCGCAGACCGTCGCCTCCGTCGGCCCGTACGCGTTCACCATCCGGCGCCCGCCGGACCACCGGTCCACCAGCCCGGACGGGCATGCCTCACCCGCCACGACCAGCGTCTCCAACTCGTCCGGCAGCGTCTCCTCGACCGCCAGCACGCTCGGCGGCACGGTCACATGCGTCGCCCCGGACGCACGCACGGCCTCGCCGAGCGCCACGCGCGGGGGCAGGTCCTCGGTGCCGACGACCACCAGCGACGCGCCCGACAGGAACGCCATGCACAGTTCGGACACCGCCGCGTCGAAGCTCAGCGACGCGAACTGCAACACGCGGGCGCCCGGGTGGACGCCGAACCGCTCGATCTGGGCCTGCGCCAGGTTCGCCAGGCCCGCGTGGGAGAGGACGACACCCTTCGGGAGGCCCGTGGAACCCGATGTGTAGGTCACGTACGCCGCGTTGGCGACGCTCAGCCGTCCGAGGCGCTCCTCGTCCGCCACCCGGCCCGCCGCGAAGCCCGCCACCGCCTCGGCGACCGCCGGCGTGTCCAGGTCCGTCACCCGGCCGGAGAACTCCTCCGGGACCACGTCGCGCGTGGCACCGGTGCAGATCACCAGCACCGGGTCCGCGTCCCCGAGCAGGAACTCGACCCTCTCGGACGGGTAATTGGGGTCTACGGGTACGAAGGCGCCGCCCGCCATGGAGACCGCCAACAGCGTCTCGATCACCGCGACGGACCGCTCCACCACCACGGCCACCCGGCTCTCGGGCCCTACGCCCGAAGCCATCAGATAGCGCGCCAGCCGGCCCGCTCGCTCTTCTATCTCTCCGTACGTCAGGGACCGTTCACCCGCGACGACGGCCACGGCGTCCCGCGAGCGCTGCACCTGGCGGCCGAACAGCTCGGGCAGCGTCCCGTAGGGAACAGGGAGGCCGGGTACGTTCCTCGGTTCTGTCAGCCGCGCCCACTCGGCGGCGTTCAGCACGCTCACCCGGTCCACCGGGGTGGTGGGGTCGGCTGCCATCTGCTCCAGCACGTGGACGAACTGGCCGAGGATGGCCTCGGCAGTGGCCCGGTCATACACGTCCGGCCGGTAGTCCAGCTGCGCTTCCAGCCGCTCCCCCGGACCCACGATCAACGCCAGCGGATAGTGACTCGCGTCCTTGGCCTGACCCGCCGGACGCATCACCAACTCCCCCGGACCCCCCGGCTGCGCCGACGACCGCGGATAGTTCTCATACACCACCAACGTATCGAACTCCGCCCCCACACCCGCCACCTGCCGAACCTCCGACAACCCCACATGCTGCGTCCCCAACAACCCCACCTGCCGACCCTGCAACCCCACCAACAACCCCTCCACCGACTCACCAGCCACCACCGGCACCCGCACCGGCAACGTATTGATGAACAACCCCACCGCCGACTCCACACCCGCCAACTCCGCAGGCCGACCCGCCACCGTCCCCCCGAACACCACATCCCCACGCCCCGCCAACCGCGACAACACCAACGCCCACGCACCCTGCACCACCGTCGCCATCGTCACCCCACACACCCGACCCAACCCCACCAACGCCGACGTCAACCCCACCGAGCACTCCCAACGCACCGCCTCCGGCCGCACCGCCACCCCACCCAACCCCGACGACGCCACCAACGTCGCCCCCTCCACACCCGCCAACTCAGCCCGCCACACACCCCGAACCAACTCCCGATCCCGACCCGCCAACCACCCCAAATACTCCCCATACGAAAACACCGGCGACAAAACCCCACCATCGCCACCCGCCCCATACACCGCCGCCAACTCATCCAACAACACCGGCAACGACCAGCCATCCATCACAATATGATGCGACGTCAACACCAACCGGAACCGACCCCCACCCAACCGAACCAACAACAACCGCACCAACGGCGCCACCCCCACATCAAACCGCCGACCCAACTCCTCCTCAGCCAACCGCCCCACCTCAACCTCCACCTCACCCACCGACAACCCCGACACATCCACCTCACGCCACGGCAACACCACCTCACCAGCCACCACCTGCACCAACTCACCCGACCCACACCGATGAAAACTCGCCCGCAACACCGGATGCCGCCGCACCAACACCTCCCACGAAGCGTGCAGTCGGGCAGCATCCAACGGGCCCTCCAGCGACAGCGCCCGCTGGCCCGCGTAGACGTCCATGCCTTGCTCGTCATAGGCGGAATGGAAGAAGAACCCCTCCTGGAGCGGCGACAGCGGCCAGACATCCACCAGCCCCGGGACCGCGGCCTCCAGCTCCTCCACGGTCTCCTGCGACAGGTCGAGGAGAGAGAAGTCGGAGGGGGTGTGACCGCCTGCGGCGGGGGCTGCGGTGTGCGCGGCCATGCCGGTCAGCATCGCGGCCCAGGCGTCGAGCAGGGCCTGCGCGGCCGACGCGTCCAGCGCGCGTTCCGGCCAGGCGAGGGTGAGCGTCAGCTCCGGCCCTCCGGCCCGGTCGTGCACCATGCACAGGATCTCCAGGGCGTGCGCCGCGGGGAACGGGTCGGTCGCGCCCTGCCCGGGCCCGGCCTCCCCGGTGGGCGCCCAGTCCTGCCGAGCGGCCATCGGGCCGGTGGAGTCTGTGGCAGGGAGCCGGCCCAGGTAGTTGAAGCCGATCTGCGCGGACGGCAGCTCGGCGAGTGCCGACGCCGTTTCGGGGTTGAGGTAACGCAGCATGCCGTAACCCAGGCCATCCCCGGGCACCGCCCGCACCTGCTCCTTGACGCGCTTGAGCACCCGGCCCGCCGCCGGACCACCCGCACGCACCTCGGCCCCATCCACCGCACCCGCATCCAACCGCACCGGATGCACGGCAGTGAACCAACCCACCGCACGCGACAGGTCCATCCCCTCGTCCAACGGCACCCGGCCATGGCCCTCGACATCCACCAAGAACCCACCAGCCAAGCGGTGCCCCCGGTCGCCCTGCCACTGCGCAACCGCCGCAGCCAACCCCGCCAACAGCACATCGTCGACGCCCGCGTGGAACGCGGCCGGGACGGTGGTCAGCAAGGCCGACGTGGCTCCCGCCGGAACCGTTGCCGAGACCTCGCGCACCGTGCCGCCCATGTCCATCGGTGCCGTGGTCAGCTGAGCGGAAGAGCCTTCGAGCAACTCACGCCACCGTGCCAGCTCGCCCAACCGCTCCGCGCTCTCCGCCTGCGCCGACAGCTCCCGCGCCCAGTGCCTGAACGACGTCGGTACGGCGTCCAACGACACCTCGCCACCGGTCGCCACCTGCGCGTACGCCCGAGCCACATCCGGTAGCAGCGCCTGCCAGGAGACCGTGTCCACTACCAGGTGATCGACGACCAGCAGCAAGCGCCCCTGGACGTCCGGCCCGGCGTCGAGCCACACCACCTGCACCATCACACCGGCCAGCGGATCCAGCCGCCCCACCGCAGCCCGCACCTGCTCGGCAATCAACGGACGCCAGTCACCGACACCCGCCACATCCACCCGGCGCACCCACGGCTCCACCGAGACCGCACCCACCTCACCGACCACCAACCGCCGGTCCGGAACGACCTCCAACCGCGCCCGCAGCACATCGTGGTGATCCACCACCGCCTGCACCGCGCGCACCAAGGCCCCGAACTCGGCACCGGCCGGCGTGACCAGCGCGCTCGACTGGGAAACGCCTCCCACGTGCTCCGGGCCTACGCGGTCCAGCAGCTCGTACATGACCGGTGTCAGCGGCACCTCGCCGACGCCGGGGACCGCGTCATGGACCTCCACGCCGTCGGCCGCGGCCGCGACCGTCGCCAGTCCTGCCGGTGTCCGCTGCTCGAACACCTGGCGGCTCGTGAACACCAGCCCGGCGCGGCGGGCATTCGACACCAGCAGCATCGACATGATCGAGTCGCCGCCCAGCTCGAAGAACGACTCCTCCGCACCCACCCGCTCCAGCCCCAACACCTCACCGAACAGGCCGCACAGCAGCGCCTCGGTGGGCGTCTCAGGGCCGCGACCCTTGCCGCTGCTCTCCTCGGGCACCGGCAGAGCCGCCCGGTCCACCTTGCCGTTGGCGGTGAGCGGCAGCGCGTCCAGCACCATCAGCACCGACGGCGCCATGTAGTCAGGCAGCCGGGCACCGGCGTGGTCGCGGAGCAGCACGGTGTCGAGTTCGGCGTCGGCGTGCGGGACCACGTACGCGACCAGGCGCTTCTCGCCCGGACCGGCCTCGCGCACCACGACGGCGGCCTGGGCCACGTCCGGGTGGGAGGTAAGTACGGACGCGACCTCGCCCGGTTCCACGCGGAACCCGCGGATCTTGACCTGTTCGTCGGCGCGCCCGGCGAACTCCAGCTCCCCGTCGGCGGTCCACTTCGCCAGGTCGCCCGAGCGGTACACCCGGCCGCCCTCGGCGAACGGACTGGCGACGAAGCGCTCGGCGGTCAGGTCCGTCCGGCCGACGTAACCGCGCGCCAGCCCGAGACCGGCCACGTACACCTCACCCGTCACACCAGGAGGCACCGGCCGCAGGAAGTCGTCCAGGACGTACACCCGGGCATTGCCGATCGGCCGCCCTATCGCCGGCGGCGCGTCCGCCGGAGAAATGCCTTCCTCCAGCAGCGTCGCCGTCGTGATCACGGTCGCCTCGGTCGGGCCGTAGGTGTTCCACACCCGCGCCCCGGCCCGCCACCGCGCCGCCGAACCGGCACTCAGCCGCTCCGCACCCAGCACCCAGTTGCCCACCCCGGACACGGAGGCGGGGGCGAGCACGTCGAGGAGCGACGGGACCACGCTCGCCACCCGCACATCGGCGGTACGGATCATCTCCGCCAGCGCCTCGGGCTCCGTACGCTCTTCGCTGGATGCGATCGCCAGGGTGCCACCGGCGGACAGCGTGACCGCCACATCCAGTACCGCGGCGTCGAAGCTGAACGAAGCGAACTGGAGCACGGTCACGCCCGGGGCCGCGCCCAGCACCGGCCGCATGGCCTCGGCGAGGTTCACCACGCCGCCGTGGGCCACCGCCACGCCCTTGGGCCGGCCCGTGGAGCCGGAGGTGTAGATCACGTACGCCAACTGGTGAGCCTTGACCGCGATGTCGGGCGATGCGGTCGACTCGGCAGCGATGGGTTCCGCCGCCTCGTCCAACAGCACGACCTGCGTCGTCGCTTCGACCGGCACTCCCGACAGCGTCTCGTCGATGCCCAGGACGACGGTCGCACCACTGTCGGCGATCATGTACGCGAGCCGGTCGGCCGGGTACTCCGGGTCCAGCGGCACGTACGCACCACCGGCCTTCCACACCGCCAGCAGACCCACCACCATGTCCACCCCACGCGGCAGGCACAAACCAACCCGCGACTCACGCCCCACACCCAGACCCGTCAGATACCGCGCCAACCGGTTCGCCCGCGCCTCCAACTCCCCATACGACAAAACCTCCGAGCCACACCGCACCGCGGCCACACCCGGTGTCTGTTCCACCCAGCCCTCGAACAACCTCAACAGCGTCTCAGCCGGCACCGGCCGGGCAGTGTCGTTCCACTCCCCCACCACGCGCGAACGCTCGGCCTCGCCCAGCAGGTCGATGTCGCCCAGAAGAGTCTGGGGAGCCGTCGCGACCTGTTCCAGTACCCGCAGCAGACGGTTGCCCAAGGCGCGGACGGTCTCCTCGTCGAACAGGTCAGGCCGGTAGTCCAGCCGCAGGCCCAGGTCGTCGGCGGGGTTGACACCCAGCGTCAGGGCGAAGTTGGTCGACTCCCGCATGCCGGTGTCCGTGAGCGCCAGCCCGTCGACGGCAGGCTGCATCGCCGGGTCACCCGGATAGTTCTCGAACGCCAGCAGGGTGTCGAAGGTCGCACCCGGCCCCGCGAGGCGCTGAATGGCGCTCAGGCTCAGATGCTGGTGGTCCAGCAACGCCGACTGCTGGGCCTGCAAGCCGGTCAGCAGCTCGGCGACCGTCCGCCGGGCGTCGAGGCTGACCCGGACCGGCACGGTGTTGATGAACAGCCCGAGCATGTCCGCCATACCCGGCAGGCCCGCAGGCCGCCCGGCAACCGTCGCGCCGAACACCACGTCACGGCGCCCCGCCAACTGCCCGACCACGACAGCCCAGGCAGCCTGCACCACCGTGTTCAGCGTCACGCCGTGCCCGCGGGCCGCCTCCCGCAGCGCCTCCGCCAGCCAACCGTCCGCCGTGACGGTCAGCATGCGCCCCAGCACCGGCGCGGTGTTCGAGGCGAGCGGCGCGACGAGGGTCGGCTCCTCCACGCCGGCCAGTGCCTGCCGCCACGCCTCGCGCGCGGCCTGCTCGTCCTGGCGGACCAGCCAAGCAAGGTAGTCGCGGTACGGAGTGACCGCGGGCAGGTCGCCCGCGCTGCCGCCCGCCGCGTAGCAGGCCCACAGCTCCCGCATCAGGATCGGCAGCGACCAGCCGTCCAGCAGGATGTGGTGCAGCGTGATCATCATGCGGTAGCGGTCCTGACCCACCTGGATCAGAGTGACCTTCAACAGCGGCGGTGCCGAGAGGTCCAGGCGCCCGCGTTCCTCGATGCCTATGCGCTCGGACTCCGCCCAAGCGGCATTCGCGTCGAGTGCCGACAGGTCCTCTTCGCGCCACGGCAGTACTACGTGCCGGGACACCGTCTGTACGGGCCGGTCCATCCCGGCCAGCTGGCGGAAGCCCGCACGAAGGCTCGCATGCCGGTCCAGCAGCGCCTGCCACGACGCCCGCAGTACTGTCGCGTCCAGCCGCCCTTCCAGACCGAGGATGATCTGCTCCACGTACGTGTCGTCGCTCTGCTCGTCGTACAGGCCGTGGAAGAGCAGGCCCTCTTGCAGCGGCGCGACCGGCAGCACGTCCACCAGCCCGGGAACGTCCGCCTCCAGCTCTTCCACCTGCCGCTGTTCGAGCTTGACCAGGGGGAAGTCGGTGGGCGTGTGCCCACCGCTGCCGGGCCGGAGGGTGTGGGTGGCCAGGCCCGTCAGCATCGACGCCCAGCCCTGGAGCAGGTCCTGTGCGGCCGTCTGGTCGAGCAGCCGCTCGGGCCAGGCCAGCGTCAACGTCAGTTCCGGGCCGTCGGCCCGGTCGTGGACCATGCACAGAACCTCAAGAGCGTGCATGACGGGGTACGCCCCGGTCGCACTCCCCTCGAACCCGGTTTCCGCGACGGGTTGCCATTCCCCGTCCCGGTCGGCGATCCGGCCCAGGTAGTTGAAGCCGGTCTGCGCGGACGGCAGCCCGGCGAGTGCCGACGCCGTTTCGGGGTTGAGGTAACGCAGCATGCCGTAACCCAGGCCATCCCCGGGCACCGCCCGCACCTGCTCCTTGACGGCCTTGAGCACCCGGCCCGCCGCCGGACCACCCGCACGCACCTCGGCCCCATCCACCACACCCGCATCCAGCCGCACCGGATGCACGGCAGTGAACCAACCCACCGCACGCGACAGGTCCATCCCCTCGTCCAACGGCACCCGGCCATGGCCCTCGACATCCACCAAGAACCCACCAGCCGACCGCCGGCCCTGTTCCCGGTCGTCCTGCCACTGCGCAACCGCCGCAGCCAACCCCGCCAACAGCACATCGTCGACACCCGCGTGGAACGCGGTCGGAACAGCCGTCAGCAACGCCGACGTAGCGCCCGCCGGCACCGTCATCGAGATCCGCTGCACGGTGGTCTCGACATCCCGGCCCGGGTCCACCGGTGCCGTGGTCAGCTGAGCGGCAGGACCTTCCAGCAGCTCACGCCACCGCGCCAGCTCGCCCAACCGCTCTTCGCTGCCCGCCTGCGCCGACAGCTCCCGCGCCCAGTGCCTGAACGAGGTGCCCGCGGTGTCGAGCTCCGGTCGGCCGCCTACAGACAACTGCGCGTACGCCCGAGCCACATCCGGCAGCAGCGCCTGCCAGGAGACCGTGTCCACTACCAGGTGATCGACGACCAGCAGCAAACGGCCCTGGGCGTCAGGCCCGGCGTCGAGCCACACCACCTGCACCATCACACCGGCCAGCGGATCCAGCCGCCCCACCGCAGCCCGCACCTGCTCGGCAACCAACGGACTCCAGTCACCAACACCCGTCGCATCGACCCGGCGCACCCACGGCTCCACCGAGACCGCACCCACCTCACCGACCACCAACCGCCGCTCCGGAACGACCTCCAACCGCGCCCGCAAAACATCGTGGTGATCCACCACCGCCTGCACCGCATCCACCAGCACGGCAAAGTCCAGGCCGCCCGGAACGGCCACGACGCTGGGCTGGACGACCTGGCCGGCCCCATCCGGGCCGACCCGGTCCAGCAACTCGTGCATGACCGGTGTCAGCGGCACCTCGCCGACAGCAGGCACTCCTTCGTGCAAGACCACGCTGTCCGCCGCGGCTGCCACCGTCGCCAGTCCTGCCGGTGTCCGCTGCTCGAACACCTGGCGGCTCGTGAACACCAGCCCGGCGCGGCGAGCATTCGACACAAGCAGCATCGACATGATCGAGTCGCCGCCCAGCTCGAAGAACGACTCCTCCGCACCCACCCGCTCCAGCCCCAGCACCTCACCGAACAGGCCGCACAGCACCGCTTCGGCCGGTGTCTCCGGGGCCCGGCCGTTGCCGACCGCCAATTCAGGCGCGGGCAGGGCCGCCTTGTCCAGCTTCCCGTTCACCGTGAGCGGCAACGCGTCCAGCACCATCACCGCCGCCGGCACCATGTGCTCCGGCACGGCCTCCGCCACATACGCACGCAACGACTGCGGATCAACCTCCCGCACCCCAGGCACGACATAACCCACCAGACGCCTCTCGCCCGGCCGGTCCTCCCGCACCACCACCGCGGCCTGCCCCACATCCGGATGCCCCGCCAACACCGCCTCGACCTCACCCGGCTCCACCCGGAACCCACGAATCTTCACCTGCTCGTCCGCCCGACCGACGAACTCCAACTCCCCGCCAGCCGTCCACCGCGCCAAGTCACCCGAGCGATACACCCGCCCACCCGCGCCGAACGGACTGGCCACGAAGCGTTCGGCGGTCAGGTCCGTTCGGCCCACGTAACCGCGCGCCAGCCCGAGCCCTGCCACGTACACCTCACCTGTCACACCAGGAGGCACCGGTCGCAGGAAGTCGTCCAGGACGTACACCCGGGCATTGCCGATCGGCCGCCCTATCGCCGGCGGCGCGTCCTGCGAGGTGATGTCGTCCGCCAACAGCGTCGCCGTCGTGATCACGGTCGCCTCGGTCGGGCCGTAGGTGTTCCACACCCGCGCCCCGGCCCGCCACCGCGCCGCCAAATCAGCGGTCAGGCGCTCCGCACCCAGCACCCAGTTCTCCACCCCCGGCACGGCCTCCGGGTCCAGCACACGCAGCAGCGACGGCACCACACTCGCCACCCGCACACCCGCCGTACGGATCATCTCCGCCAGCGCCTCGGGGTCCGTACGCTCCTCAGTCGACGCGATGGCCAAGGTGCCACCAGCGCCAAGAGTGACCACCACGTCCAGGACGGCGGCGTCGAAGCTGAACGAAGCGAATTGCAGTGCCACCGTGCCTTCGTCCACGCCCAGCACCGGCCGCATGGCCTCCGCCAGGTTCACCACGCCACCGTGGGCCACCGCAACGCCCTTGGGGCGCCCCGTGGAACCGGACGTGTAGATCACGTACGCCAACTGGTCCGGCACCACGGCATGGTTCAGCGGCTCCGCGGACTCGGCGGCGACCGTGCGCTCGGTCGTGTTCTCGCCCAGCAACACCGCGTCCGCCATACCGGTAGACACTCCGGCCAGCGTCTCAGACATGCCGAGAACGACAGACGCACCGCTGTCGGCGATCATGTACGTGAGCCGGTCGGCGGGGTACTCCGGGTCCAGCGGTACGTACGCTCCGCCGGCCTTCCAGACCGCCAGCAGACCCACCACCATGTCCACCCCACGCGGCAGGCACAAGCCAACCCGCGACTCACGCCCCACACCCAGACCCGTCAGATACCGCGCCAACCGGTTCGCCCGCGCTTCTAGCTCCCCGTACGACAGCACCTCCGAGCCACACCGCACCGCGGCGGCGCCCGGCGACTGTTCCACTCGCGCCCGGAACAGTTCCGGCAGCGTGTTCGCCGCGACCGGCTGCTCGGTGTCGTTCCACTCCTGCACCACCTGCGAACGCTCGGCCTCGTCCAGCACCTTGATGTCGCCGACCCGGGCCTCCGGGTGCGCCACCAGCTGTTCCAGGACCCGCAGCAGCCGGCGGCTGATCTGCACGGCTTGCCGCCGGTCGAACAGGTCGGGCCCGTAGTCCAGGCGGAGGTGGAGGGCGTCGGTCGGCATGACGCCCAGGGCCAGCGCGAAGTTGGTCGACTCCCGCATCTCGGTGTTCGTCAGCGTCAGGCCCTCGACGGAAGCCGGTATGCCGGGGTCACCCGGGTAGTTCTCGAACGTCATGAGGGTGTCGAAGGTCGCACCCGGGCCCGCGAGGCGCTGTATGGCGCTCAGGGTCAGGTGCTGGTGGTCCAGCAGCGCCGACTGCTGGGCCTGCAAGGCGGTCAGCGTCTCCGTGACGGTGCATGCGGGGTCGAACCGGACCCGGACCGGCACGGTGTTGATGAACAGCCCGAGCATGTCCGCCATGCCCGGCAGCTCTGCGGGTCGCCCGGCCACCGTCGCGCCGAACACCACGTCACGGCGCCCCGCCAACTGCCCGACCACGACGGCCCAGGCAGCCTGCACCACCGTGTTCAGCGTCACGCCGTGGCGACGGGCCAGCTCGCCCAGTGCCCCGGCCAGTTCCGTACCCGCCTGCAGCGTGATCCTGCCGAGCGAAGCCGAGGCTCCGCCGGGGGCAGCCGGGGCGACGAGGGTCGGCTCCTCCACGCCGGCCATGGCCTGCCGCCACGCCTCGCGCGCGGCCTGCTCGTCCTGGCGGACCAGCCAAGCCAGGTAGTCGCGATGGGGCGCCGCGGCCGGCAGCGCCCGCGCCGTACCGCCCTCGGCGTAGCAGGACCACAGCTCCCGCATCAGGATCGGCAGCGACCAGCCGTCCAGCAGGAGGTGGTGCAGCGTGATCATCATCCGGTGCCTGGCCGGGCCGGTCTTGACCAGCAGCACCCTCAGCAGCGGGGGCTGTTCCAGGTCGAAGCGGCGGGCCCGTTCCTCCGTACCCAAGCGCTCCGACTCCGCGTGCGCGGCATCCGCGCCTAGGGCAGACAGGTCCTCTTCGCGCCAGGGAAGCACCGCGTGCCGGGCCACCGTCTGCACGGGCCGGTCCATCCCGGCCGGCTGACGGAAGCCGACCCGCAGGCTCGTACGCCGGTCCAGCAACGCCTGCCACGACGCTCGCAGGACCTCCGCGTCCACCGGTCCGTCGAGGTCGAGGACCATCTGCTCCACGTAGACGTCCTCGGCCCCCTCGTCGAAGAGGGCGTGGAAGAGCAGGCCCTCTTGCAGCGGTGCGACCGGCAGCACGTCCACCAGCCCGGGGACCTCCGCCTCCAGCTCTTCCACCTGCGGCTGGTCGAGCTGCACGAGGGGGAAGTCGGACGGCGTGAACCCACCGCTTTCGGGGCGCGCCGCATGCGTGACCAGCCCGGCCAGCATCGACGCCCAAGTGTCGAGCAGCCCCTGTGCCGCCGCAGCGTCCAGCAGGCGTTCAGGCCACGACAGGGTGAGCGTCAGCTCCGGCCCCCCGGCCCGGTCGCGCACCAGGCCCAGGAGTTCCAGCGCGTGCATCACCGGTGCGTGCGTCGGTATGCCCTCGCCCATGCCGTCACCGGCGAGTTGCCATTCCCCGTCCCGGTCGGCGAACCGGCCCAGGTAGTTGAAGCCGACCTGCGCGGACGGCAGCCCGGCGAGTGCCGACGCCGTTCCGGGGTTGAGATAACGCAGCATGCCGTAACCCAGGCCATCCCCGGGCACCGCCCGCACCTGCTCCTTGACGCGCTTGAGCACCCGGCCCGCCGCCGGACCACCCGCACGCACCTCGGCCCCATCCACCGCACCCGCATCCAGCCGCACCGGATGCACGGCAGTGAACCAACCCACCGCACGCGACAGGTCCATTCCTTCGTCCAACGGCACCCGGCCATGGCCCTCGACATCCACCAAGAACCCACCAGCCGACCGCCGGCCCTGTTCCCGGTCACCCTGCCACTCCGCGACCGCCGCGGCCAGCCCCGCCAACAGCACATCGTCGATACCCGCGTGGAACGCGGCCGGGACGCTGGTCAGCAACGCCGACGTAACCCCCGCCGGAACCGTCACCGAGACCTCCCGCACCGCGCCGCCCACGTCCCGGCCCGGGTCCACCGGCTCAGCCGTCAGCTGAACGGAAGGCTCTTGCAGCAGCTCACGCCACTGCGCCAGCTCGCCCAACCGCTCCGCGCTCTCCGCCTGCGCCGACAGTTCCCGCGCCCAATGCCTGAACGAGGTGCCCGCGGTGTCGAGCTCCGGTCGGCTGCCTGCGTCCAGCGCCTCGTACGCGGCCTGTACGTCCGGGACCAGGACCCGCCAGGAGACGGTGTCCACCACCAGGTGATCGACGACCAGCAGCAAACGGCCGTGGACGTCCGGCCCGGCGTCGAGCCACACCACCTGCACCATCACACCGGCCAGCGGATCCAGCCGCCCCACCGCAGCCCGCACCTGCTCGGCAACCAACGGACGCCAGTCACCGACACCCGCCACATCCACCCGGCGCACCCACGGCTCAACCGAGACCGCACCCACCTCACCGACCACCAACCGCCGCTCCGGAACAACCTCCAACCGCGCCCGCAAAACATCGTGGTGATCCACCACCGCCTGCACCGCATCCACCAGCACGGCGAGATCCAGGCCGCCCGGAACGGCCACCAGAGCCGACTGGTACACCTCGGGCAGAGCCTCCGGGCCCACTCGTCCCAGCACCTCGTGCATCACCGGGGTCAGCGGCAGGCCGCCGGTCGGCGCGACCGCCGCCCCGGCAGCGGTGCCTTCCGCTCCGAGACCACCCTCGCCCAGGACGACGGCCACGGTTGCCAGGCCCTCCGGCGTCCGGTGCTCGAAGACCTCGCGGGTGGTGATGGCCAGGCCGGCCCGCCGGGCGCTCGACACCAGCAGCATGGAATGGATCGAGTCGCCGCCCAGCTCGAAGAAGCTGTCGTCGGCGCCCACCCGTTCCAGGCCCAGTACCTCGGCGAACAGGTCGCACAAAAGAGCGTCGACAGGGTTCTGCGGGGCTCGCCCCTCGCGCCGGTTCTCCGGTTCGGGTACGGGCAGGGCGGCCTTGTCCAGCTTTCCGTTCACCGTGAGCGGCAGCGCGTCCAGCACCATCACCGCCGCCGGCACCATGTGCTCCGGCACGGCCTCCGCCACATACGCACGCAACGACTGCGGATCAACCTCACGCACCCCAGGCACGACATAACCCACCAGACGCCTCTCGCCCGGCCGGTCCTCCCGCACCACCACCGCGGCCTGGGCCACGTCCGGATGCCCCGCCAACACCGCCTCGACCTCACCCGGCTCCACCCGGAACCCACGGATCTTGACCTGCTCGTCCGCCCGCCCGACGAACTCCAACTCCCCGCCGGCCGTCCACCGCGCCAAGTCACCCGAGCGATACACCCGCCCACCCTCGGCGAACGGACTGGCCACGAAACGCTCCGCCGTCAGATCGGGGCGCCCCACGTAACCGCGCGCCAGGCCCGGACCCGCTACGTACACCTCGCCAACCACGCCCACCGGCACCGGCTGGAGGAACTCGTTGAGCACGAAGACCTGCGTGTTGCCGATCGGCCGCCCGATCGCGGGCGCCGCGTCCGCCGGGGAGATACCTTCCTTCAACGGCGTCGCCGTCGTGATCACGGTCGCCTCGGTCGGGCCATAGGTGTTCCACACCCGCGCCCCGGCCCGCCACCGCGCCGCCAAATCAGCGGTCAGACGCTCCGCGCCCAGCACCCAGTTCTCCACCCCCGGCACGGCCTCCGGGTCCAGCACACCCAGCAGCGACGGCACCACACTCGCCACCCGCACACCCGCCGTACGGATCATCTCCGCCAGCGCCTCGGGCTCCATGCGTTCTTCGCCGGAAGCGATCGCGAGGGTGCCGCCTCCGCCCAACGTCACCGCCACATCCAGTACGGCGGCGTCGAAGCTGAACGAAGCAAACTGGAGCGCGGCCACGCCCGGGGCCACGCCCAGCACCGGGCGCATCGCCTCCGCCAGATTCGCCACCCCACCGTGGGCCACCGCCACGCCCTTGGGCCGACCCGTCGAACCGGACGTGTAGATCACGTACGCCAACTGGTCTGCCATGCAGGCCACTTCGAGGCCGGCGGACGACTCGGCCGCGATCTCCTCCGCCACCCGGTCCAGCAGCACGACGTTCGTCGCCGCTCCGACCGGTATCTCCGACAGTGTTTCCGCCGTGCCCAGCACCACCGAAGCGCCGCTGTCGGCGACCATGTACGCGAGCCGGTCGGCCGGGTACTCCGGGTCCAGCGGCACGTACGCACCACCGGCCTTCCACACCGCCAGCAGACCCACCACCATGTCCACCCCACGCGGCAGGCACAAACCAACCCGCGACTCACGCCCCACACCCAGACCCGTCAGATACCGCGCCAACCGGTTCGCCCGCGCCTCCAACTCCCCATACGACAACACCTCCGGACCGCACCGCACCGCGGCCACGTCCGGCGCCGCCTCGGCCCGAGCGGCGAACAACTCGACGACGCTGCCCGCTGACACCGGCTGTGCGGTGTCGTTCCACTCCTCCACCACCTGCGAACGCTCGGCCTCGCCCAGTGCGTCCATCCGGCCGACAGGCAGGGCCGGATCGTCCGCCGCCTGCTCCAGGAAACGCAGGAACGACCGGTGGGCTCCCGACAGCCACGCGTGGTCGTACAGGTCGGCGTCGGCCTCGAAAGTGATCTGCGTGTCCTCGCCGTCCGACGAGCTGTTCACCCGTACGCCGAAGTCCTCGATCCGTCGGCTCGGCAGCTCCCGCACGACGCCCCGGTGCGGCCCGAACCACAGGTCCGCGCCCGCCGGAACGACGTCCACGTACGGCCCGAAGAGCCGGCGCCCGCCTTCCGGACGGCCCAGCTCCCGCCGCAGCCACTCGCCGCGGAACCGCTGGTGCTCCAGCAGCGCGGCGACCTCTCGCTCCGCCGCGCCGGCCAGTTCCAGCAGGCTCGATCCGGCTCGCGCCGGGAGCCGCAGCGGCAGGGTGTTCGCCATCGCGCACGGCGTCCGCCGCGCCCCGTCCCCCGCCCGTCCCGTCACCGGCAGGCTCAGGACCGTCTCGTCCGCCCCGGTCATCCGGCCCAGGAAGGCCCCGGTCGCGGCGAGCAGCAGCCTCGTCCAGCTCACCCCCGCGCAGTCGGCCGCCGCGCGCAGCCCGGCCGCCACCGTGGGCGGCAGCTGCCCGGTTTCCCGCAGCACACCGTCCTCTGCCGCGACGTCCTGGGCGCGCCCCGACCGGTATCCCGGAATGCCGGTCCACTCCGGCCGGTCCGCGAAACGCGCGAGCCAGTACGCCCGGTCGCGCGTATACCTCTCCGAGCTGTGGTAATTCGCCTCCTGGTCCCACAGTTCACGCAAGGAGGCGTGCTGCGGCCCGGAGACCGTCTCGCCTTGGGAGAGCGTCGTATACACCTCGGCAACCCGGCGCCCCAGCAGTGCGCACGCGTAACCGTCCATCAGCAGGCTGTTGTAGCACTGGAACCACACGTGGCGATCGGCGGCCAGGCGGTAGATTGTGTAAGAAAACAGCTGGTCGGCTGCGGTGTTCTGTACCCGCCGCGCTTCCGCCCGCATCAGGCTCTCGGCTGCCGTCCGAGGGTCGCTTTCCGCGCCGAGATCGACGACCGACAGCTCCCATATCGGCTGCCCGGTGAATATCTGCGACACGCCCTCTTCGCCGTCCTCCACGAAGCGCACACGCAGCATGTCCACATGGGAAACGACCTGTCGCAATGCGCGTTCGAACAAGGCCAGGTCGAGAGGCCCGTGTATGTCGACGGAAAGCCCGGAGTGGCCAGGCGTTCCGGAAAGATTCGCGCGCCGTGACCGCCAGATCCCCTCCTGGCAATCGGACAGGGGCAGCGTGTCACCGGTGTGGACGTTCATCATTTCCCCCCGTTATGCGGAGCGCTCCCCGCAGCACGACGTTCCCGGCCGATCACGGGTCGATCACATTCCGCCCGCTCGTCGACCGGCAACAGTCGGCACCGGCCCGCACTTCACCCCGGAGGGAAGGCAGGGTCGGGTTGCGCTCCGCACTTGATTTCCAGTACTCCAACGTCGTCTGCGACGCCTACTGGCTGGCCACCGAGGTGGCCGCCCCCGTCTTGTCGAACTGGTCCGCCATTACGCGTGAACGGCGGAAGTCACGTCATGAACGATACTGATGACCTGTCCGAATTCCCAGCGCTCAGCAGTCGCGTCCGTTCGACACAGGTCCGGACGCCGGACTCTCCGTTCTCGTGTCCAACTGTCCAAATAACCGGTTGGCCGGGGCACACTCTTTTCGATCTCGGAGTTCCGGACACCATCGACCACGGAATTTCCTTGCTCCCCTGTAATGACGTCGCCATCAGTGACATCATCACTACCGCGACCACCGTGGCGGGGTGCGGACTCTGGACACGGCACGGCCGTCGGAGTTTGGGCAAGTTCGGCCAACTTGCGGGTTCTCCGGAGCCTCTTTCGCCTCAGTATTCAGCACCAGCCACTCGCCATCGGAATCCTGGCGTCCCCGTAAGTGTCCGTACGCGTCACCGACCTCACATCCCGGCACGTCCCGGGAGGCAACCTCCGGGCTCCGGGCCTGCGGTGGTTCCGTCCCCTTCCGGAATGGCGACTTCCCGTCGTCTGCGGCCCGCCGGGACCACGGCTGAACCCGTTATGGACTTCCGCCCCTCTTGCCTCGCCCAATGCGCGGGGCCCAGTATCTGCACCGCACGGTGATTTTGGTCCTTACCGAGCCACGCTGTGGCGGCGCGCCGCCCGTGCCCGGCCGGGCGACGACCGTCATCGCGTCGGCCCTCTCACCGACAACCCCTGCGATCAGGGAGCTGCCTCAGTCATGTCAGCGTCGTCTCCTCCTCCCCCCTCTTCCTCCGCCCCGGTGTCGTCGGCGTCCCGCAGCGCCACGGCGCCCGGCGCCCCGGCGCGCCCCCGGTGGCAGTTCTGGCGGTCGCCGGCGGACCAGCCCCGGTGGGCCAGGCCCGCGCTGCTCGGTATCGCCGCGCTCGCCGCCCTCTTGTACGCCTGGAACATCACCTCCAGCGGTCTGGCCCCTTACTACTCCGTCGCCGCCCGCAGCATGACGGAGAGCTGGAAGGCGTTCTTGTTCACCGCCTACGACCCCGGGGCGACCGTCACCCTTGACAAGATCGGCGGCTTCCTGTGGCCGCAGGCGATATCCGCACGGATCTTCGGCTTCCACGACTGGTCGCTGACCCTGCCGCAGTGCGTCGAAGGGGTCGTCAGCGTCCTGGTCATGTACCGGGTGGTGCGGCGCTGGCGGGGAGCGGCGGCGGGGCTGTTCGCGGCCGGCCTGCTGACGCTCACCCCGATCGCCGCGTCGATGTTCGCCCACGCCATCCTGGACGCCGCGTTGGTGATGTGCCTGGTGCTGGCAGCGGACCAGTACCAGCGGGCCGTGACGACGGGGTGGCTGTCGCGTCTGCTCCTCGCCGGCGTGTGGGTGGGGCTGGGCTTCCAGGCCAAGATGATGCAGGCGTGGCTCATCGCGCCGGCCCTGGCCCTGGGCTACCTCATCGCCGCACCGGTCACGCTGCGCAGGCGGCTCCTCCATCTGCTGACCGCGGGGGTGGTGATGGGCGCGGTGTCCCTCTCGTGGGTGCTGATGGTGACGTTCACGCCGAAGGACTCGCGCCCCTACGTGGACGGGTCGGCCAACAACAGTGCCTTCTCGATGGTCTTCGGATACAACGGCTTCGACCGCATCGACCAGGGCAACGGACCAGGCATCACGTCGGGCGGCTCCGGCGGCCAGAAGGGGAACACCGGTGGTCAAGGCGGTGCCACCGCCGGCTCGGGGCAGGGCGACTCGGGGCAGCGCCAGGGCGGTGACGGTTCCGGCAAGAAGGGCCGCACTCCCCCGCAAGGCGGCCAGGGCAAGCGCCTGAACATGGGGCCTTGGGGGAACGTCTGGCACAAGCTGTTCGACCTGCGTCTGCTGGCGCAGATCGGCTGGCTCTATCCCCTGGCGCTGGCGTCTCTCGCGTTCGGACTGCTCAGGCACCGGAAGCGGCCGCGTACCGACGTGGGGCGCGGTGGCTATGTGATGTGGGGTGCCTGGCTGCTGACCGTGGCGGTGGCGCTGAGCTTCGCCTCGGTGCCGCACACCGCGTACGTGGCGACACTCGCCCCCGCCCTCGCGGCGCTGTCGGCGGCCGGGACCCTGGCGATGTGGCGTGCCTACCGCACGCGCGACGGCCGCTGGGCCCACGCGCTTCCCGTGACCGTCGCCCTGCAAGCCGCATGGTCGGCTTACATTGCCTCCCAATACCCCTATTTCACACCGTGGTTGCTGCCTCTGATCATCGCGGCCGCGCTCGTCGGCCTCGCGGCGTTGGTGTTGCGCGGGCGGGTACGGCTGCGGCACATCGGTCTCGCCGGGGCGGCCGCCGGCTGTCTGGCGATGTTCGCGGCCCCGGCCGTCTGGTCGCTGTCCGTCTTCAACCCGCGGTTCGCGGGAACGGCATTCGACGCCAACGCGGGACCGCGCGGCCCCGAGGACAAGGGCACGGGGCCGCCCCGGGGCACGGCACCGGTCAGCAGGGTCGTCGGCGGCCAGTCCCAATCGTCGGCCGACCACACCCCGAAAGCACTGACGCCCCTGCAGAAGCGCATCATCGACTACGTCCGGCAGCACAACGGCGGGGCCGAGTACACCTTCTCCGCGGACGGCGGCTGGGCCCGGGCCTCGGCCATCGCCGCGACCGGGCTGCCCATCCTGCCTCTCGGTGGCCTCACCGGCTCGGCTCCGTCCGTCACCCTCGCCGAGTATCAGAGGATGGTGGCGTCCGGGGAGCTGCGCTACGCGATGCTCACGGTCCCGAAGCCGAACGACGGCGGCAACAAGGGGCCTGCGCCCGTGTCGGAGACGGAGAAGATCAGCGCCTGGGTGCGGTCGCACTGCACCGAGGTGCCCCCGAAGGCGTACGGCGGCCCGGCAGCCTCGGCGGCCGAACGGACGGCCACCGGGTCGCTCTACCGGTGCTCCCCCGCCGCCTGACACCGGCCGGGCCCGGTAGCGTGCGGCGCGGATGACCCAGGGCCGGTGCCCGGCGCCGGGCACCGGCGCGTCAGGCCACGCGCCGGGCACCGGCCCGTCAGGCCACGAAGCTGTACGGCGTCTCGACCTCGCCGGCCGCGGCCCCGGTCGCGACCAGGCGGGCCGCGGCGGCCAGCCGGGAAGCGGCCTCGTCGGCGACGGCCCCGCTGACCGTGAACGGCAGCCGGACGAACCCCTCGAACGCGCCGTCGACGCCGAAGCGGGGCCCGGAGGGCACCCGTACGCCGAGCCGCTCCCCCGCCTCCGCGATCCGTGAACCGGAGAGCCCGCCGGTCCTCGCCCACAGGGTGAGGCCGCCGCCGGGCACGCTGAATTCCCAGTCGGGCAGGTGGCGCCGGAGCGCGGCGACGATGGCGTCGCGGTTCTCGCGCGCCTGGTCGCGGCGCACCTCCACGGCCTGTTCCCAGCCGTCGCTCTCCAGCAGCGAGGTGATGGCGAGCTGTTCGAGGACCGGCGAGCCCAGGTCGGCGTAGGCGCGGGCGGCGATGAGGCTGCGGATGATGTCGGGAGCGGCCCGCACCCATCCGATGCGCATGCCGGCCCAGAACGCCTTGCTGACGGAGCCGACCGTGATGACGGCGCTGCCCGCCGGGTCGAAGGCGCAGACGGGGCGGGGCAGGTCGACGCCGTCCAGGTTGAGTTCGCTCATGGTCTCGTCGGCGACCACGACCGTGCCGGCCGCCCGGGCGGCGTCCACCAGCCGACGGCGCTGGTCCTCGGTGGCGAGGGTGCCGGTCGGGTTGTGGAAGTCGGCGACGACGTACGCCATGCGGGGCGCGGCGTCCCGCAGGACCTGACGCCAGGCGGGGATGTCCCAGCCGGCGAGCCGGTCGGCGAGGGCGACGGGAACCAGCCGGGCGCCCGCGTCGCGCATGAGCTGGAGGATGTTGGCGTAGGACGGGGAGTCCACCGCGACCCGTTCGCCGGGCCGGGTGATCAGGCGGCAGATGGCGGCGACCGCGCCCATGGCTCCGGTGGTGACCATGATCTGTTCGGGCATGGTGGGGATGCCGCGGGCGGTGTAGCGGTCGGCCAGGGCCTGGCGCAGGGCGGGCAGGCCGGCCGGGTAGTCGCCGTGGGTGTGGGCGTACAGCGGCAGGTGTTCCATGGCGCCCTGTACGCCGCGGGTGAGCCAGGGCTCGGGGGCCGGGAGGGCGGCGCAGCCGAGGTCGATCATGGACCCTGCGGCCTCCGGCGGCAGCGGTTCCAGGCCGCGGGTGGGCAGGGGGTTCCCGGCGGGTACGGCCGTCCAGCTGCCCGATCCGCGGCGGGATTCCAGGAAGCCTTCGGCGCGCAGCGCCTCGTAGGCCGCGGCGACGGTGGTGCGGCTCACGGAGAGCGCGGCGGCCAGTTCGCGTTCCGCGGGGAGGCGGGCGGCGACGGGCACGCGGCCTTCGAGGACGAGGAGCCGTACGCCGTCGGCGAGGCCGCGGTAGGCGGGGACGCGGCGGCCGCCGGCCGGTGGCACGGCGTCCCGGGTGTCCTGCGACCGGAGCAGCCTGGCGAGCTGTGACGCCCCTACTGCCGAAGTCCACTGCGCCATTGAAGCAGTCCACCTTTCTGGAATTGGCCATGGAAAGAGATCAAGTCCGGGCCACAGAGTGACACGCGCCAGTCCAATCATGCCAGGAGGGGGAAGGTTTTGTTCAGCACGCGTAGGTCCGGTACGGCGGGGAGCGCGGACGAGCGCCGTACGGAAGGTGGCGCCGACCGTCCCACGGAGGGCGGCACCGGCGGCCGTACGGCAGACACCCCCGGGGCTCGGGGACGGCGGCTGCCGCGCCGGCTCGTCCACCTCTACGCGGGGCTGGTCCTGTACGGCCTCAGCATGGGCCTGCAACTGCGCGCGAGCCTCGGTCTGGAGCCGTGGAGCGTCCTCAACCAGGGCATCTCCCGGCACACGGGCCTGACGATCGGCACGGTGACGATCGTCTCCGGAGCGCTGATCCTGCTGCTGTGGATTCCGCTGCGGCAGCGCCCCGGCCTGGGGACGGTCTCCAACGTCGTGCTCCTCGGCCTCGTGATGGACGCGACGCTCGCCGTCGTACCGGAGATCTCTTCCCTTGGCGCCCGCATCCCGCTACTGGCCGGCGCCATCCTCCTCAACGGCCTGGCGACGGGGCTCTACATCTCGGCGCGCTTCGGCCCCGGCCCGCGCGACGGCCTGATGACCGGCCTGCACCGGCGTACGGGCCGGCCGCTGCGCCTCGTGCGGACCTGCATCGAGGTCACCGTGCTCGCCGTCGGCTTCCTGCTGGGCGGCTCGGTGGGCGCTGGCACCGTGATCTACGCGCTGGCCATCGGGCCGCTGGCCCAGTTCTCGCTGCGCTTCTTCGAGATCGGCGACCGTGGCGGGGGGGGGGGGGGGGGGGGCGCCCCCCCCCCCCCCCCCCCCCCCCCCCCGCCCCGGCCGCCGACGCCCCCGCGGCGGTCGACCGCTGACCGGGGCGCACCCGCCGCTCCCCGGTCCAACTCCCTTCCGCTTATGCCCTTTTATCGCGGTACGCGCCCTTCGCCGATCCCGCCAACTGTTACGCTCGCCTCGCCAACACCCCCTCTGACCTGGTCTTTTTTATGTCCGGCTGGCCGGTTGGCGGGGAGCACCAACCGAGGGAGCGGACTGTGAAGGTCGGGATCAACATCCTCAACTACGGGGCGGGCACCACCCCCGAAGGCATCGAGACGTGGGTGCGCGGCGCCGAGGAGCTGGGGTACCACCTGGCGATGATCTCCGACCACGTGACGCTGCCGCGGGAGGTCGCCGGCGCCTTCCCGCCGCCCTTCTACGACCCGTTCACCACGCTGGCCTGGCTCGCGGGCCGCACCAGCACCATCGAGCTGGGCACCACGGTGGTGGTGCTCCCGTACCGCCACCCGCTGCAGACCGCCCGCGTGACCGCCAATCTGGACCGCTTCAGCGGCGGCCGGCTCGTGTTCGGCGTGGGCATCGGCTGGTCCGAGCAGGAGTACGCGGCGCTCGGCATCGACTTCGCGGCCCGCGGCCGGATCACCGACGAGTACCTGACCTGCATCAAGGAGCACTGGACGCAGCCGGAGGTCTCGTTCAGCGGCGAGCACGCCGAGTACTCCGGCATCACCACGGGCCCCGCCCCCGTACGGGACCCGCACCCGCCGGTCTGGGTCGGCGGCCTCAGCGACGCCGCGCTGCGCCGGGCCGCGCGCTTCGGCGACGCCTGGCACCCGTACACGCTGGGCGCGGACGCGATCCGCGAGCGGCTGCCCGTCCTGGAGGCCGCGGCCGAGGCGGCCGGCCGCCCGACGCCGGCGGTGGCGCCCCGGATCGCCCTGCACCTCACGGAGCGGCCGGTGGAGTCGGAGACCCGCCTCCCGGGGCACGGGACGGTCGACCAGGTCCGCGCGGACCTGGAGGCGCTGGCGGAGCTGGGTGTCGCCTACGTCGTTCTCGACACCTTCCTGTCGAGCTACGCCGGGCCCGTACCGCCGGAGGAGAGCCCGCGGCACGATCTCTCCCAGCTGGAGACCGCGGCCGAGCTGATACTCGACCTGTCCGGAGAGACCCTGCGCTGATGCGCGCGGAGCGACGGGCCGTCGCCCCGCGTGACCGGTGGCGCATGGCCGGTTGCCGACGGGGCGGCCACCCGGCCTGTATATCCTCTGGCCAATGCGCTCCCAGCAGTTGACCTCCCGCGGCTTTCCCGTACGCCACCCCTATCTCGACCACCCGGGCCCGCTCGCCTTCGCCCACCGGGGCGGCGCGGCGGACGGGCTGGAGAACACCGCCGCGGCCTTCCGGCGGGCGGTGGCGCTCGGCTACCGCTACCTGGAGACCGACGTGCACGCCACGTCGGACGGCCGGCTCGTCGCGTTCCACGACGCGACGCTGGACCGGGTCACGGACACGGGCGGGGCGATCGGGCGCCTTCCCTGGCAGGCCGTCCGGCAGGCGCGGGTGGCGGGGCGGGAGCCGCTGCCGCTGTTCGAAGAGCTGCTGGAGGAGTTCCCGCAGGCCCGCTGGAACGTCGACATCAAGGCGGAGGCCGCGCTCAGGCCGACGCTGGACCTGCTGCGCCGCACGGGGGCCTGGGACCGGGTGTGCGTCGGCTCGTTCTCGGAGGCCAGGGTGGCGCGGGCGCAGCGGCTGGCCGGTCCGCGGCTGGCGACGTCGCTCGGCACGCGCGGGGTCCTGGGGCTGCGGGTGCGCTCGTACGGCCGGGGCGTGCCGCTGGACCGGCTGATGGGGGCCGCGGTCCGGCGCAACGCGGTCTGCGTCCAGGTCCCGGAGCGGCAGTCCGGGGTGCGCGTGGTGGACCCGCTGCTGATCCGGGCGGCGCACGCGTGGGGTCTACAGGTGCACGTGTGGACGGTCAACGACCCGCGGCGGATGGCGGCGCTGCTCGATCTCGGAGTCGACGGGATCATGACCGACGACATCGGCGCCCTGCGGAAGGTACTGGCCGCCCGGGACTCCTGGCCCTCGCAGTGAGGCTTCCGGGCCCCTGACGAGCCGTTAGCAGACCCCGGTGGTCCCGCCGATGGCGCCCCGGATTTAGGGATGGGGCCGGTGGGCCGGTAGTGTACGCCTTTGGCTCACCAGGCGGACCGTTACTGCGCGCTGAACTACCGAAAGCGCTGGGTGACATCTGCTGCCAGATGTGACAAACCGGGCACTGGTGGGTACAACAAGGGGCGGCACGAAGGAAGGCAGCAGCGCCAGCGCCTCCATCTTGGGCGGTGGTGGGCGACGGGTGGGCACGGGTCCCGGTGACGGGAATCTTCACCGCCGACCGGACGTTGACCGGATGACGACGACAGCGACACCTGTCCTGTGGGCGACAAAGCCCGGGAGGCACGATTCATGAGTGAGCGAGCTCTTCGCGGCACGCGACTTGTGGTGACCAGCTACGAGACCGACCGCGGCATCGACCTGGCCCCGCGCCAGGCGGTGGAGTACGCATGCGAGAACGGACATCGCTTTGAGATGCCGTTCTCGGTAGAGGCCGAGATTCCGTCAGAGTGGGAGTGCAAGGTATGTGGTGCACAAGCCCTCCTGGTGGATGGCGATGGCCCTGAGGAAAAGAAGGGCAAGCCCGCGCGTACGCACTGGGACATGCTCATGGAGCGGCGCACCCGCGAGGAGCTGGAGGAGGTGCTGGCCGAACGGCTGGCCGTCCTGCGCTCCGGCACCATGAACATTGCCGTGCACCCGCGCGACAACAACAACAGTCGCAAGTCCGCCTGACGAACGGACGCGCGATCGGGCCGGGGCCACTGCATCACGCAGTGGCCCCGGCCCGTTTCCGTACCCTTTCCCGGCCCTGCCGGTGTGGGCCGGGTCACGCGCGACCTGCGGAATCTTCCGCAGGTCCGCGGCGGTGTACCGGGCCTCAGCGCGGCAGGGGCGGGTCCTCGCGGCGCGGCGCCGGCCGCTCGTCCTCGCGGACGACCTCGCCCTGGACGACCTTGCCGTCCGGCTGGTGCATACGGGCCTGCTGGAAGGCGTCGCCCAGCGATCCCGGCGCATAGCGCGCCCGGCGGGTCAGGAAGCGCTCAGCGCGGCGGTGGAGCAGCTTGCGGGTGGGCGGGAAGAGGCAGAGCAGCCCGGCGACGTCGGAGGCCAGGCCAGGGAACATCAGCAGCAGCCCGCCGAGCATGGGCAGGGTGTTGCCGCTGCCCGACGGCTTCCGCTCCCGCGGCTCCGCCGACGCCGTGGCGCCTCCGGCCGCCTGCATGCTCTCCGTGAGGTTCTTCCACGCCCGGCGCCCGGCCCGCTTGATCACGTAGCCGCCCGCGACGGCGCCGGCGATCAGCAGCAGAAGCACCGTCAGGCCGCCCGCCGCGTCGGCGACCAGCGTCAGCAGCCAGATTTCGAGCACCAGCCAGGCGGCGATGCCCAACGGGACGAACCGGCGGGCCCGCGAGCGCTTGGGCGGGCGGGACTGGGGCGATGGCGTGGCTGCGAACGTCATGTCTCAAGTGTGCCTGGCGCCGCGCGCCCGGCACGCCCGCGGGTGGGCCCCGGGGCCGCCTCACGTGCTGCTGAAGACGATCAGGCAGAACTCGTTGCCCTCGGGGTCGGCGAGCACCGTCGTCAGGCAGCCCTCGTCGTCGAACGGCCCGCGCAGCACCCGCGCGCCGAGGCCCACCACCCGGCTCAGCTCCGGCTCCATCGCGGGCACCCGCAGATCGACGTGCATCCGGTTCTTGCCCTGCTTGGGCTCCGGCACCTGCTGGAGGAGCAGCTCGGGATCGCGCCCCGCCGGGTCGGTCAGGGCGATGTACGGCGGTGTCTCGCGCGTGATCCGGTAGCCGAGGACCTGGGCCCAGAAGGCGGCGAGCGCCTCCCGGTCCGCGCAGTCCAGCACCATGGCGAGTTCCCTGGACGTCACCGCTGTCTCCCCTTCTCCCGTACTGCTGATCATGCGGAACGCATGCGGGCCCGTCCGTCGGGCACCCGTACCGGACACCATTCCCCTTCCCCGTACCAGGAGGTCGAACGCGATGGACAAGCGCAGCGAGACGCCGGAGCAGGGCGGCAGCGCCATTCCCCGGGACCTGCCGGACCAGCAGGCCGACCCGCGGGGCGCGCCGGATCCGTGGGAGGGCCGCACCCCCGACGACGGTGACGACCGCGAGGAGCACACGGATGTCCCCGACACCGATGTTTCCGGCACGGGCCGCCGCGGGGCGGCGCACGACCACGACACGCAGGCCGAGGAGCCGACCCCGGACGAGCCCGCCGACTGATGCGGGCCCGCCGGGCGGCGCACGCCCCTCGTACGGCCCGGGAGCCCCGCGGACACCGTCCGGCGGGGCTCCCGGCTCGCTCGGGGCTTTCCGGCCCGCTCAGAGCTCGCGCAGCGCGGGCAGCAGCTTCTTCTCGGCCCAGTCGAAGAACTCCCGCTGGTGGTCGCCGCCGACCTGGACGACGGCGATCTCCGTGAAACCGGCTTCCGCGTACGGGCGCACCGCCTCGACGAAGTCGTCCACGTTGTTCCCGCAGGGAATCGTCCCGGCCACGTCCTCCTCGCGCACGAACTGGGTGGCCCCGGCGAACCCGGCCGGGTCCGGCAGCTCGGAGTTGACCTTCCAGCCGCCCGCGAACCAGCGGAACTGGTCGTGGGCGCGCCGTACGGCGGCGTCCCGGTCGGGGTCGTAGCAGATGGGCAGCTGGCCCACCCGCGGCTTGCCGGCGCCGCCGTGCTTCTCGAAGGAGGTGATCAGCTCGCTCTTCGGCTCGGTCGCGATGACCAGGTCGGCGAGGCGGCCGGCGATCTCGCAGGACCGCTCCCCCGAAACGGCCACGCCGATCGGCGGGGCCTGGTCGGGCAGGTCCCAGAGCTTGGCGGCGTCCACGTCGAAGTGGTTGCCGTGGTAGGTGACGGTGTCGCCGTCGAAGAGCGCCCGGATGATCTCCAGCGCCTCGGTGAACATCTCGTGCCGGGTGCTCTTGCCCGGCCAGCCGCGCCCCACGACGTGTTCGTTGAGGTTCTCGCCCGAGCCCAGACCGAGCCGGAAGCGGCCGCCGGAGAGCAGTTGCAGGGTCGCGGCCTTCTGCGCGACGACCGCCGGGTGGTAGCGCACCGTCGGGCAGGTCACGTACGTCATCAGCGGGATGCGGGAGGTGGCCTGCGCCGCGGCTCCCAGGACGCTCCACGCGTACGGGGCGTGGCCCTGGGACTCCAGCCAGGGCGCGTAGTGGTCGGAGGTCACCGAGAAGTCGAACCCGGTTTCCTCGGCACGGACGACGTGGTCGACGAGATCACGCGGGCCGGCTTGCTCAGTCATCATCGTGTAGCCGATTTGCACCATATGGCGCGAGTTTCCCGATCATGCGACCGCAAAACTCGGCCCGGCCGATGATGACCGGCCGGGCCGAGAGGACTCCGCCCGACCGGCCTATCCCGCGCGGCTACGGCTCAGCGGCCGCGGAGCTTGTTGACCCGGGAGCCGACGCCCCAGCCGGTGACCCGCCACAGGGCCTCCACGACGATGTCCTTGCTCATCTTGCTGTCGCCGCGCTCGCGCTCGACGAAGGTGATCGGCACCTCGACGACGTGGAAGCCGCTCTCGACGGCACGGCGGGCCAGGTCGACCTGGAAGCAGTAGCCCTGTGAGGCGACCTCGTCCAGGCCGAGCCCTTCCAGGGTCTCCTTGCGGAAGGCCCGGTAGCCGCCGGTCACGTCGCGCAGCGGCACGTCCAGCATGGCCCGGCAGTACGTGCTGCCGCCGCGGGAGAGGTACTCGCGGTGCTTGGGCCAGTTCACCACCCGGCCGCCGGGGACCCAGCGCGAGCCGAGCACGAGGTCGGCGCCCTTGAGGGCGGTGAGCAGCCGCGGCAGCTCCTCGGGCCGGTGGGAGCCGTCGGCGTCCATCTCCACCAGGACGCCGAAGCCGTGCTCGATGCCCCACTTGAAGCCCGCCAGGTAGGCGGCGCCGAGCCCTTCCTTGCCCTTGCGGTGCAGCACCTGGACGTGGTCGTCCACCGCCGCGAGTTCGTCGGCGATCTTTCCCGTGCCGTCGGGGCTGTTGTCGTCCGCGACGAGGATGTGCGCCTCCGGCACGGCGGACCGTACCCGCGAGACGATCGGCTTGATGTTCTCCGCCTCGTTGTAGGTCGGAATGATCACCAAAGTGGTGCCGAGCGGACCGTACTTCCGCTGACCGCCGTCTGTCACTGCTGCCCCTTCTCGTCCTTCGTACGCCCGCGCCGGCCAATGACTGTCGCGGCGACGCAGGACAGAAGTCCCACGATAGCGAGCACCCACTCGGGAATGGCACCGACGCGGTCGGCCACGGTTTTTTCATCACGCAGAGGGAGGCTCGCCTCCAGCACCCCTTGGGTGAACTCCGGGATCTTGTGAGTGACCGTACCGTCCGGGGCCACCACCGCGCTGATCCCGCTGGTGGCCGCCGTGACGACGGCACGGCCGTGTTCCACGGCGCGCAGCTTGGACATGGCCAGTTGCTGCTCGGGCTGTCCGGTGCGGCCGTAGGTGGCGTTGTTGGTCTGGACGACGAGGGCGCGGGCGCCCGCGTTCACGGTGTCGTGCACGATCTCGTCGTAGGCGACCTCGAAGCAGATGACGTCGCCGAGCCGGGCGGGGCCGACGTCGAGGACGCCGGTGTGGTCGCCGGGGTAGAAGTCGCGCGGCACCCGCTGGAAACGTGTGATGATCTTGCTCAGCTGCTCCCGGAACGGCACGTACTCGCCGAACGGCACCGGGTGCTGCTTGGTGTACGAGGCGCCGGGGCCCTTCACCGGGTCCCAGACGATGCCCTGGTTGAAGACGTAGCCCGGCTTGTCCGGGTGGTCGACGAGGGCGCCGACCAGGACGGGCACGCCGATCGCCTTGACCGCCTCGTCGATGCGGTCGTACGCCTGCGGGTAGCGGAACGGGTCCAGGTCGGAGGCGTTCTCCGGCCAGATGACCAGGTCGGGCTTCTCGGCCTTGCCCGCCTTCACGTCGGCGGCCAGCTTCTCCGTCGCCGTGGCGTGATTGTCCAGGATCTGCATCGGACGGCCGAGGAAGTCCATGCCGGGCCGCTGCACGTTGCCCTGCACGATGGCGATGTTCGTGTGCTCGTCCGCGCCGGTGTGCACCGGGACCAGGAGGCCGGCCACCGTGACCGCTGCGGCCAGGCCGACGGCTTCGACGGCGGGCAGCACCGCCTTCGCGGACCGCCCGGGACCACGCAGCCTCCACAGGACGACGGCCGCCGCCGCCAGCAGCGAGCCGGCGAGGGCGACGGCGAAGGTCACCAGCGGGGCGCCGCCGAGGGCCGCGAGCGGGGTGAAGGGCGAACCGGTGTTGGCGAAAGCGAGCCGCCCCCAGGGGAAGCCGCCGAAGGGCGCGCGGTCACGGGCCCACTCCTCCGCGATCCACAGGCAGGCGCCCCACAGCGGCCAGAACTTCAGGCGCGAGACGACCGCGAGGCCGGCCCCGAGCAGGGCCAGGTACAGCGCCTGGATCACCGCCAGCCCGAACACCGCGTCCCAGCCGACGACATGGAGCCACTTGAGCAGGAGGAAGAAGAACGGCAGACCGAAGGCGAAGCCCGTCCAGGCGCCCTGACGGGCCGTCCGGGCGCGGGTCAGCAGACCGAGGGCGGCGACGGCCGCGAGCGACAGCGGCCACAGGTCGTACGGAGGGAAGGCCAGCGCGAGCGCGAGGCCGCTCACTACGGCGAGCGCCGTGCGCGGCGCCGCACGGCGCACCAGCGCCGCGAACCGGCGACCGCGCCCGGGAACGGCTGGTTGGGGGGTGTCGGAGCCCGATGGCACGGTCGCGGCCTTCCTTGCAGGTCGTGCGGTGGTGTGCAGACCGTACAACGGTGCGCCGCGGCGGCGGAGCGGGGGTGGCGGAAGGTACGGGGAGCCGCGTCCGTGGTACGGCGGCGGCAGGCGGGGCTCCGCACGCGGTGCGGATCGGGGCCCGGCGCCCTTCGGGCCGACCTGGGACCCGCTGGCTGCGGATCGACCGAAAGCCGTTGTCTACTGAGCAACCGGGCCCCACCCGGGTCGCACCTGCCGATCGGACGAAACCTTTCCGTCGTCCCCGTGCCGCAGGTGCTGGACCTGGCTCCCAGTGGCGGTGTGCCGGTGCGGCACCCCGTCCCATGGCCCAGCTGCGCTCGACGACTGCGCGGAGGTCTCCCGGTCGGACGTCCTGTGGTGGACCCGGCCGAACCTACCGGCCGCCGACCGTCTGCTGTCAACAGTTGGCCAACCTGCGTGGTTTTCGCGTCGCCCCAGGTCGGCGCCCCAGCCTCGCAGGTGGGGCTGGGGCCTGCGGGCGCGTCCCGAGGTGGTACGCGCCCGCGCGAAGTCACTCGTTCGGCCGCTCGTACACCGTACGCCCCGCCACCACCGTCTTCAGGCATACGGGCAGGTCCCGGCCGGGCGTGAGGTCGGGCAGGCCGGGCGTGCCGGAACGGGGGTCGGTGGACCAGCGCTCGACACGCTCGTCGGGGGCCTGTACGACGAGGTCGCCGGTGCGCCAGACCGCGTAGTCGGCGGGCGCGCCGGGCACCAGGACGCCCGCGTCGTCCCGGCCGACCGCGCGCCAGCCGCCGCGGGTGTGCGCGGTGAAGGCGGCGCGGGCGGAGATGCCGTGCCCGCCGGTGCGGTGGAAGACGGCGGCGCGGACGGTGCCCCACGGGTCCAGCGGCGTGACGGGGCTGTCGGAGCCCAGGGCGAGCGGGACGCCGGCGCGCAGCAGGGCCGCGTACGGGTTGAGGGTACGGGCGCGGTCGGCGCCGAGGCGGGCCGCGTACATGCCGTCCTCGCCGCCCCAGGCCGCGTCGAAGGCGGGCTGGACGGAGGCGGTGAGGGCGAACTCGGCGAACGCGGCGATGGTGTCCCCGGTGAGCATCTCGGCGTGCTCCACGCGGTGCCGGGCGGCCCGGACGCGGGCCGTGCCGACGCGGTCGGCGGCAGCCCGTACGCCGTCGGTGACGGCGGTCAGGGCGGCGTCGCCGATGGCGTGGAACCCGGCCTGGAGCCCGGCCTCGGTGCAGGCCGCGACGTGCGCGGCGACGGCGTCGGCGTCCAGGTGGGCGGTGCCGATGTGGGGCGCGTCGGCGTACGGGGCGTGCAGGTGGGCGGTGTGCGAGCCGAGGGATCCGTCGGCGAAGAGGTCGCCGGCGGCACCGAGGGCGCCGAGGGCACGGATGCGGTCGGCGTCCTTTGCGTTGGTGACGGTTTCGGCCCAGTAGCCGACGACGCGAGGGCCCGGCCCGTCCGCGGCGCGGGCCAGCAGGGCGGCGAGGTCGTCCTCGCTGGAGATCTCGGGTCCGGCGCACTCGTGGAGGGTGCCGATGCCGACGGACGCGGCGTGCGCCAGGGCCGCCGCCTGGGCGGCGTCGCGCTGGGCGGGGGTGACGGTGGCGTACGCGGCGGCTCGTACGGCGTGGTGCGCGTCGCCGGTCAGCGGCTGCTCGGCGTGGAATCCGGGCAGGTCGCGGATGCCGGGGACGAGGTCGAGAAGGGCGGTGGTGACGACCGCCGAGTGCACGTCCACCCGGGTCAGGTAGAGCGGGCGGCCGCCGGCCGCGGCGTCCAGTTCGGTGCGGGACGGGGGCCGGCCCTCGGGCCAGGCGGAGGCGTCCCAGCCGTGCCCCAGCAGGACCCGGTCGCCGGGACGTGCCGCGGCGTGCTCCCGTACGCGGGCCAGCGCGTCGCCGAGCGTACCGGCCCTGGCCAGGTCCAGGCCGGTGAGCGCGAGGCCGGTGGCCGTCGTGTGCACGTGTGCGTCTGTGAACGCCGGGGTGACGAGCGCGCCGTCCAGGTGGACGACCTCGTCCACGCCGTCCGCGAAGGAGTCGGCGGCGCCCTCCTCGCCGACCCAGGCGACGCTGCCGCCCTCGATCACCATGGCGGTGGCGAAGGGGTCGGCGGGGCTGTGCACCTCCCCGCCGCGAAGCAGGACGGTACGGGGCCGGGCCGGGTCGGGGGTGCGCTCACTCATAGCGGACAGTCTGGCCCCTGCGGGCGGCACTTCCGCGCGCGGGGTCGGGATTCCGAGGCCCGGCGTGCGCGGCGCCCGCGCGGGCGGACCGGCCGGAGGCACGCCCCCGGCACACGCAACGCACCGGACAGGCGTCAGATGCGCGGCGGGCGGGCCTCGTACGGCGTGGAGAGCACGACCGTGGTGCGTGTGGAGACCCCGGCCAGCGTGCGGATACGGGTCAGCAGGTGCTCCAGCTCCAGAGGCGTGGCCACCCGCACCTTGAGGATGTAGTTCTCGTCACCCGCCACGCTGTGGCACGCCTCCAGCTCCGGCACCTCGGCGAGGCGGTCGGCGATGTCGTCCGGGGCGCTGGGGTCGAAGGGTTTCACCGAGATGAAGGCGGTGAGCGGCAGCCCCACGGCCTCCGGGTCCACGATGGCGGCATAGCCGCGAATGACACCGCGCTGCTCCAGGCGGCGCACCCGCTGGTGCACCGCCGAAGTGGACAGGCCGGTGGCCTTGCCCAGGTCGGTGTAGCTCATCCGCCCGTCCTTGACGAGCAGATCCACGATTTGTCGGTCCAACTCCTCCACCCGATCAACCTACTGTGCTCGGGCGCATATGCGCACCGTGCGCCGGATCGTGGACACGTTCGCGCGGAGTGTGTGACCAATGCCACACGCGTGACCCCGTATCCCGCAGGGCTCGGCGATTATGCGCGGGGCATGAGGGGAATTGCTCGTGATGGCCGGAGCCGCCCGTCACAGGAAGCCGGCGGCCCGCATACGGCCCACCCGAGGGGGATGACCACATTGCGACGTCTGAAGTCCGAATCCACGCCGCTCAGCCACGACGCCGAGGAGGGCGACAGTCTCGGCTTCGCCGTTGACGACGATCCGTACGACGCCTTCGAGACCATGGAGATCTTCCGGGTGAACTGCCCGGACTGCGCCCAGCCGATCGCGATGCTGGCGGACGAGGACACGCTGCCGGAGCACGCGCTGTGCCCGACGCCGTGGGACCCCTTCTGCCTGACGGTGTGCGAGGGCTCGGGGCGGCCGGTGGCCGACGCCCCGTCACCGGACGACTCCATGGAGGCGCAGGAGCGGGACGCGGGCGTGCTGCTGACGCTCCCGGAGGGGCTCGACTGGCGGCGGCAGCCGTTCTCGCACGTGGGCAGCCCCGGCACGCGGCCGACGCGGGTGCCGCGCATGCGCAGGCCCTGAGCCGGGCGGGAGCGGACCCCCGCTCCCGCGCCACCTCGGCGGCACACCACCGCCGCCGAGGGCCTCACCAGTAGCGGCCCTCGATCATCGCCTCCAGCGACGCCCGGTGCATGATCAGCGCGTCCGGGTCGGCCGGTGCGGGCACTTCACCGAAATGCACCTGCCGGTAGGCCACGCGCAGCATGACGACGGCGTGCCGCAGGGCCGCGTAGAGGGTGTGGAAGTCCATGGCCCGCGGCTCGTGGCCGGTGAGCCGCGCGTAGCGCTCCTCGACGCGTTCACGGCGCAGGAAGTCCGGCAGACCGTGCTGGCCGCCGCTCTCCGTCAGGTCCTGGAAGAACCGGTGGAGGTAGATCATCCAGCCCAGGTCGAGTTCGCGCGGGCCGAGTGCGGCCATTTCCCAGTCCAGGACGGCGGCGGGCGCGAAGCCGTCGTAGACGATGTTGCCGACGCGCGCGTCGCCCCAGGTCATGACCGTACCGTCGGCGCCTTCGGCGTCCGGCGGCCAGTGGTCTGCCAGCCAGGCGAAGCCGCGTTCGATGAGCGGCGACGGTTCCCGTCCCGTGACGACCCACGTGTAGTACGCCCACTGGGCCGCCACGTGCCGGCGCAGCGCGCTTCCGCTGCCGGGCAGGGCGAGGAACTGCGCCTCTGCGACGGGCACCTGGTCGTGGATCCGGGCGAGGGCCGAGACCGTGGCCGCTTCCAGGCCCGCGCGCTCCGCGTCGGTGGCGGCGTGCAGCCAACTCCCCTCGTAGGTGTAGGGCATGACGTCCGGCGGCACGCGGCCTTGGGCGCGCTCCATCACGAAGAACGGCGCGCCGAGCGGCTCCGGGTCCTCTTCGAGCCAGAAGGTGCGCGGCACGGGCACGTCGGTGTGCTCGGCGACCAGGCGCATCGTCCGGTACTGGCGGGCCATGTCATAGGTGGGGAATACCGTGTAAGCGGCGGGGTCGGCGGCGAGGCGCAACGCGCAGGAGCGGGCGGGCGGACGGGGGTGGTCGATGTCGAAGAGCAGGGTTTCGCTGGACATGCCGTTGGAGGCGGGGACGGTCGCCGCGACCGCTCGCGCGCCGGGCAGGCGGACGGCCAGCCACGTGGAGAGGCGGCGGGTCAGCTCGGCGGGGTCGCGGGTGGTGGTGCGAGGCCGTGGCGTGCTGCTCATGACCGGCTCCCGGGGTCCCTGGCGGGGCGCGCTGCCTCCGCGTCGGCCGGCGGTGCCGTGTCGGCGTATCCGGTGAAGCCGCTGGGGTCGTGGCGGCCGAAGCTGCCGTGTTCGAAGATCCCGTAGCCGGTGCGCCCTTCGAGGGTGAAGCGGGCCGCGTGGTCGGTGACGCCGCAGGCGGCCAGGGGGTGGGCGGCGGGGTCGCCGAGGTCGTAGGTGCGGCGGTCGGTCCAGCCGCGTCCGCGCCAGGTGCCGTGCTGCCAGTCGTCGGCGGGCGGGTAGCCCGCGCCGACGGCCAGGGGCGAGGAGGTGAGGATCTCGGCGGTGAGTTCGAGCGGCTTGCGGCCCGGATCGGTGAGGTGGAGAACGGCCCTTTCGGGCTGCCGGGTCCCCGGCCGGTAGGTGATGTCGGCGTACGGCCAGCCGAGTTGGACATCGGGCGTGCCGTCGCGGACGAGCAGTGCCTCGTTGAGGGTACGGTGACCGTCGGCGTCCTCCTGGACGACGACCATGACGAACCGGTCGTCGAAGCGGACCGGGCACCAGATCCAGTGGAAGCCTTCGGGCCGCGCTTCCTCCGCCGCGCGGCCGGTCTCCTCGCCGGGGATCGGCCGGACGCCCCAGCTGCGGTCGCGGGTGCCGGTCCACTCCCCCGCGGTGACGGCCGACTCCTCGCCGGCGGCCCGGATGGTGCCGGTGCAGGTGCCCGCCTGGACGAAGCGGCGGCCTTCCAGGATGAGCCGGCCGCCGCGGTACTGGGTGTGGTGCGGTTCCCAGACGGCGGGGAAGGCGGCGTGCCATTCGAGGTCGTAGGAGAGCCCTTCGGGGTCGGCCGGGTCGGCGGCGCAGTGCAGCCGCAGCCGTTCGAGAGGCCGGTCGACGGTGATGGTGAGGGGGCCGACGGAAAGGGCGAGGCGGTCGTCGGTCAGCGCGTCGGAGGCCCGTACGGCGTCCAGGCGGTCGCCGAGCCGGAGGGTGGCGTAGGCGTCGATGACACCGGTGTTGGGGTAGACGCCGAGGCCGGCGACGAGCAGTGCGCGGCCTGTGTGGTCCACGACGTGGAAGATGCACCGGTCGTACGCGTTGCGGTCGCCGGTGGCGACATGCCGCATGGACAGCGGGACTTGGTGGATCGGGTATTCGTCGAGCGCGATCGGACGGTCGGTCACGGGAACCTCCTGGACGCGCGGGCGGACGCGGGCAGGAGACCGTGGAGCGCGGAATCCTCCGTCCCACGTAAAGCATTTGACCGTACGTCAGGAGTCGTCGGCGGGCCATAGCCGTACCCGCGCGGGCAGGGGGAACACTCCGTCCCACACCTGCCGGACACGGAGAACCCCGCCTGCCCCGTACGGCGTACGCCGCCCCGTACAGTGGAACGGCAAGGCCATCGCGGACACCGGCAACGAAAGCAGCGACCGAACGAGGGGGACACCATGACGACGGCAAGCTCCGGGCAGGGCCCGAGCAGCCTGCACTGTCTGCGCTGCGGCCTGCCGGTGACGGGGTTCGCCGGCTGCCCCCGCTGCGCGGCGGAAGGCATCGGAGCCAACGCGATGCCCCCGCTCGCCGATCTGGACGGCCTGGATCTCGCGTCCTACCCGGGCGGCCCTTGGGGATGGCCGGAGACGCTGCCGGTCAGCGGGCCGCCGGTGACCCTCGGTGAAGGCGGCACGCCGAACGTACGGCTGCGCACCGATCCGGCCGCGCTCGGCGACGGCAACGCGCCCGAGTGCGGCAGCGAGCTGTGGGTCAAGTACGAGGGCGGCAACCCGACCGGCTCGCACAAGGACCGTGCGATGGCGGTCGGCGTGGCCGCGGCGGTGGAGACCGGCGCCGACACGGTGACCGCCGCGTCGTCAGGCAACGCGGGCGCGGCGGCCGCGGCCTACGCGGGCCGCGCCGGGCTGCGCTGTGTGGTCTTCACCGACGAGGGCGTGCCGCCCGCGATGGCCGCGCAGATCGACCTGCTGGGTGCCGAGCAGGTGCGCGTCGAGGGCGGGTTCCGGGCGCGCAACGCCGCGCTGGCACAGGCCGTCGAGGAGCACGGCTGGTACCCGCTGACCAGCTACTCCTCGCCCTCCCCCGGCGGCAACCCGTACGCCAACGAGGGGTACAAGTCGGTGGCGTACGAGCTGGCGCGGGACTTCGCGGGGCGGCGGATCGGCGCCGTGGTCGTACCGACGAGCCGGGCGGACCTGCTGGCGGGGATCGAGCGCGGCTTCCGGGAGCTGGCGGCCGCCGGGCTGGTGTCCGCCGCGCCGCGGATGGTGGCCGCCGAGCCCGCGGGGGCGGCGCCCTTCACCGCGGCGCTGCGCCACGCCGACCGCGCGGCCCAAGAGCGCACGCGCGTGATCAGCCACCCCACCGCCGCCTTCTCGCTCGGCGAGGAACGCCCGTGCTGGCAGGGCCTGGACGCACTGTGGCGGTCCGGCGGCACTGCCGTCGCAGTGGCGGAGAAGGAGTTCGTCACCGAACAGCTCCGCCTCGCCGAGCAGGGCCTGCTGCTGGAGGTGTCGTCCAGCGTCGCGGTGTCCGCGGCCCGCCGGCTGCTGCGCGAGCTGCCGGAACCGGTGGTGGCGATCGGCACGGCCACGGGCATGAAGGGGCTGGGCACGGCCGGCCGGTGATCGCACCGCCGGGGCACCCCGGCGGCAGCCCGCTCCCGGCCCGCCATTCACCACGGTCGTATGCGGTGGTGGTGCGCGGCCCCGTCGCGCGTCAGTGGGATTCGGGCCCCACGAGCTGGCGCGCGACGACCATGCGCTGGATCTGGTTGGTGCCCTCGACGATCTGGAGGACCTTGGCCTCGCGCATGTAGCGCTCGGCCGGGAAGTCGAGGGTGTAGCCGTACCCGCCGAGGAGCTGGACGGCATCCGTCGTGACGCGCATCGCGGCGTCGGTACAGAACAGCTTGGCCATCGCCGCCTCCTTCGAGAACGGCAGCCCGGCGTCGCTCAGGCGGGCGGCGGCCAGGTAGAGCGCACGGCCGGCCTCGATCTGGGTGGCCATGTCGGCGATCATGAAGCGCAGGCCCTGGAAGTCGGCGAGCGGGCGGCCGAACTGCTGCCTGGAGGCGGTGTACGCCAGCGCCTCGTCCAGGGCGGCCTGCGCGACGCCGATGGCGCAGGCGGCGATGCCCAGGCGCCCGGAGTCCAGCGCGGACAGGGCCACGCCGAAGCCCTGCCCCTCCTCCCCGATGCGGCGGGCGTCGGGCACCCGTACGCCGTCGAAGTGCAGCTGGGCGGTGGGCGAGCCCTTCATGCCCATCTTGCGCTCGGGTGCGGCGGCGGTCAGCCCGTCCGCGTCGCCTGGCACCAGGAAGGCCGTGATGCCGTGGGCACCCTTGCCGCCCGTGCGGGCCAGCACGGTGTAGAAGTCGGCGATGCCGCCGTGCGTGATCCACGCCTTGGTGCCGTCCAGGGTCCACATGTCACCGTCGCGGACCGCCCTGGTGGTCAGGGAGGCTGCGTCGGAACCGGCGGAGGGTTCGGAGAGGCAGTAGGCGCCCAGCAGGCCCCCGCCGAGCATGGCGGGCAGGTGGGTGGCGCGCTGTTCCTTGGTGCCGAACCGGGCGAGCGCGTGGCAGGCGAGGGTGTGCACGCTGACGCCGAGGCCCACGGTCAGCCGCCCGGCGGCCAGTTCCTCCAGCACCTGGAGGTAGACCTCGTAGGGCTGGCCGCCACCGCCGTGCTCCTCGGAGTACGGCAGGGACAGCAGTCCGGACTCGGAGAGCAGGGTGAAGGTCTGCCGGGGGAATTGGCCGACGTCCTCCTGTTCGGCCGCGGCCGGCTTGATCTCGCGCTCGACGAGGTCCCGTACCAGCGTCAGCAGGTCGCGGGCTTCCTCGGTGGGCAGCCTGCGGTCCACCGGCCGGGGGCCGTACTCGATCATGGCGGCGCTCTCCTCCCTGTCGGGCGCTACGACGACGCGCGCGAGGGTGTGGCGGCGTCGCCGGACGTACACAGCAGTACTCAGCCGATGATCTCCCACCGGATCGCGGAGGGCGGTGACCTGCAGCTGTGGCGCTGTGAGTATGCCCGATGGACAGCTTCCCGTCACCGGTTGACAGCGATCTTGTTCCGCTACCCAGCGGACTTCGTCACCCCCCGCACCTGCGGCTCCACCCATCCACCCGATCGAGCGACAAGGCAGCACCCCCTCCCACCCACCCCCCGCCCATCTCCCATTCCCCTCCCCCAGCCCCGCCACCTGCGCCGTTACCTCGTCCTCCGCTCACCCGGCAGGGCCAACGGAGCCTGTACGCAGCGCGAAATTGGTCCAAACCATTGACCGAACTGGTCTAGTCCTTCTACCTTCTCCCCCAACACTCAACGCGTTCATGCCAATTCGGAACGCGTGTCCGGCAGCACCCCCTCGACCCCCCTCCGAGGAGACGACATGCTCAGACCGCTCCGCTCGCGATCGCCGCGCCGGCTGGCCGCGGCCACCACCGCACTGTGTACGGCGGCCCTGGCCGGCAGCCTGTTCGCGGGAACGGCCACCGCGAACTCCCCCGCCGCCGCGTCCGCCGCGACGACCGCGTCCGCACCGGCCGCCCCCACGGCGGCCGGCGGCAAGGTGGTCGGCTACTTCACCAACTGGGGCGTGTACGACCGCAACTACCACGTCAAGAACATCCAGACGTCCGGTTCGGCCGACAAACTGACGCACATCAACTACGCCTTCGGCAACGTCCAGGGCGGCAAGTGCGCCATCGGCGACGCGTACGCCGACTACGACAAGGCCTACACCGCCGACCAGAGCGTCGACGGCAAGGCCGACACCTGGGACGCCGGCGCGCTGCGCGGCAACTTCAACCAGCTGCGCAAGCTCAAGAAGCTGCACCCGAACCTCAAGGTGATCTGGTCCTTCGGTGGCTGGACCTGGTCGGGCGGCTTCGCCGAGGCCGCCAAGAACCCCAACGCGTTCGCGCAGTCCTGCCTGGACCTGGTCCAGGACAAGCGCTGGGCCGATGTCTTCGACGGCATCGACATCGACTGGGAGTACCCGAACGCCTGCGGTCTGACCTGCGACACCAGCGGCCGGGAAGCGCTCACCAACCTCCTCAAGGCACTGCGCGCCAAGTTCAACGGCAAGTTGGTGACGGCAGCCATCAGCGCCGACGCCTCGCCCGGCGGCAAGCTGGACGCCGCCGACTACAAGGGCGCGTCCCAGTACGTCGACTGGTACAACCCGATGACGTACGACTACTTCGGCGCCTGGGACGCCAAGGGACCGACAGCCCCGCACTCGCCCCTGACCTCGTACAACGGCATCCCCAAGGCCGGTTACAACACCACCGACACCATCAAGAAGCTCAAGAGCCTGGGCGTCCCCGCCAACAAGCTGCTGCTGGGCCTCGGCTTCTACGGACGCGGCTGGCAGGGCGTGACCCAGGACGCCCCGGGCGGCACGGCGACGGGCGCGGCGCCCGGCAAGTACGAGGCGGGCATCGAGGACTACAAGATCCTCAAGACCCGCTGCCCGGCAACCGGCAAGGTCGCCGGCACGGCCTACGCGAAGTGCGGCACCCAGTGGTGGAGCTACGACACCCCGGAGACCATCGGCACCAAGATGGCATACAAGAACCAGCAGGGACTGGGCGGCACGTTCTTCTGGGAACTGAGCGGCGACACGGCGAACGGCGAGCTGATCAAGGCCATCCAGTAGCAGTCCAACAGGGCGCAGCTCTGCACGAGACACCAGGTCGCAGCGGTGTCGCAGCAGCGAAAGCGCAACAGCGACGCAGCCGGACCCGTCCTTCGCGGGCCCGGCTGCGTCCGCGTGCACACGCACACCCAGCCGCCCCGCAGGAACCCGCCCCCGCGCCGGCTCGGGTCTTGGTGGCGTCCGTTTCCTATTCCTGCTGGGTCTGGGCGGCCCATGCGGCGATGTGGGAACGCGAGCGCAGGCCGAGCGTGCCGCGAATGTTGCGGACGTGTGTTTCCACCGTGCGCACCGACACGTGAATCCGCGAAGCGATCTGACGGTTCGTCAAGCCCTTTATGACCAAGGCGGCAACGGTCCACTGGCGTGGGCTCAACGGGCCGTGGCCGGCCTCGTCCTGGGCCGGGGCCGATGGCTGTCCGTCGCCCAGCGCGTACGCCACCACATCGTCCGAGCGGAGCGCACGGCCCAAGGCCAGCTCGCGGTCCGCCCGGGTGGCCAGCCCGCTCATGCCGGCGGCCTTGGCTGCCTCGACCCGTTGACGCCACCAAGGATGGGGCCGCAATCCGCAGGTGGCCGACTCGTCCATCGCCTCGGCTGCCGAGATCAGGTGGAGTCCGCGGTCGAACTGGAGGCGCCGGACAGCCACGACGGCCAGCCCTTCGATCAGCCCGGCCGCATGGCCAGGCTCCTCCGTCACCGAGCGCAGCGGTTCGGCGAAGTACCTCTCCGCCGTCGAAAGGTCGTCACACTCGACGGCGAGCGCCCCTGCCACATTCATGACGTCGCACTGCCACTCCGGCGGAAGAGCCTGCACGGCGGGCAGCGCCCTGCCGATCAGCCGGGCCGCCGAGGCGGGATCGCCGCAGGTCAGCTCGTGCCTGGCGAGGTGACCCACGCCTACCGCGAAGGTCGGTTCGTCACCCAGGCGTTCGCTGATGCGGACGCTCGCGGTGAGGACTTCGAGGGCTCCGGAACGGTCGCCGGAATGCTCCTTCAAGAGGCTGAGCCGCAGCAGAAGGCGGCACAGCAGGGGGCTCGGCGCGGCCGCGCGTTCCCCGTCGACCGCCTCCTGGATGACGCGTAGCGCCTCGACGTGCGCACCGCGCCGAGCGGCCAGCACCGCCGCTCCCTCAAGAGCGATCGCCCTGTAACGCGACTCGGGGTGCCCGGTGTGCAAGGCGCTGCGGACGAGGCGTGCCACGTCCGTCCCGGCCGCCGGGGTCGTGTCCAGGGTGACCAACCCGCCTGCCAGCAGCAATCGGCGTTCGTCATCGCCGCCGGCCGGCCTTTCGAGGGCGTGTCGCAGGTTGGCGAGTTCGGTCCCCGCCATACGTAACGTGTCGAAAGGCGCGATTCCTGTTTGCCACAGCGGACTGACCAGAGTCGCCAGCCACCGAGTGAGTCCCTCGTATGCCGGTGCCTCCTCGTGCAGGTCGCGGAGTTTCTGGTGGGCGTAGCCTCGGACCGGCTCCAGCATCAGGAACCTGCCGGCTCCCGATTCCTTCCGGCCCCGCCTGGTGGGGGACTGAATGACGGACTTGGATTCAAGCGCCGTCAACAGCTCGGGCACCGACGCCGCCGGGACTTCGTCCGTGACCACGGCGGCCGCCGCGTCCACTCCGAAGCCGCCCGGGAAGACCGAGAGCCAGCGGAAGAGCAGCTGCTCCGCGGGCTTGAGCAGGTCGTAGCTCCAGGTGAGCGCCGCCTGCCAGCTCCGGTGACGGGCGGACGCCGTCCGCCACCCGCCGACCAGCAGCGAAAGCGGGTCGTCCAGCCGTTTGCGCAGCTCTGCCACGGAGAAAGTCCGAAGCAGCTGTGCGGCGAGTTCGATGAGGAGCGGGAGGCCGCCCAGCCGCTCGCAGACGGCCCGGATGTCCGCAGCGTTCTCCTGCGAAAGTTCGAAGTCCGACACCACGGCGCGCGCCCGGTCGGCGAACAGCCGGACCGCGTCGGACCGCAGGTATTCGGTGGCCGACGACTTGTCGCCAGGGCCGGGCAGCGACAGCCCGTGCACCGGATACAAGGTCTCGCCCGGTACCCGCAGCACCTCGCGGCTGGTGGCGAGGACCTGTAGCCCGGGGTGCCGGGCGAGCAGCCGGCCCACGAGGAGTCCGCACTCGCCGATCACGTGCTCACAGTTGTCGATAACCAAAAGCCCGCCGGACAGCTTGGCACCCGCCCCCCTCGCCTCCGCCGAAAAGATGTCGGTGCCGATATGGCTGTCCAGCGCCGCGGAGACCCGGCCCGCCACGGACTCCTGCCCGGCACACGCCCCGAGTTCGGCCACCATGACCTTCTGGCGCCTGCCCCGTTGCTCCTTCCCGGCCACTTCGAGTGCCAGTCGCGTCTTCCCCACGCCCGCGGTGCCCGTCAGCGTGAGCAGGCGGGTGCCCCGAAGCAGCCTGCTGACCTCCACCATCTCGTCCACACGGCCGACGAAGCTGCTCAGCGGGGTCAGCAGATCGCCGGACGTTTCCGTGGCCAGAATCTCGCTTTTCACGCGTCGCCGATAGGCGCGCTGTCGGCATGCATTCGAGCAGTATCGAGCAGCTGAGGCTTCGGTTTTGCATCCTTTCCCCAGGAGAGAACCACATGAATCACAGGAATAAGGCATAAAATTCGGATCGACCATGAACAACTCCATGAGAATCGGAGGGAAGTCCCGCGCGATGGGAAGGGGGATCTCATGGACGGTGCGGAGTAGTCAGCCATTTTTATGGTAGGGACCGTCACCCGAGGTTTCAAGGGTTTCGTTTTTCCTCATATTATGACAACACTTCCGGCCGTCGGAAGGTCGGGCAGGGGTACACCCCAAGGCTTCTGCCCGAGTGCGGGGGCCCACTACACCGCCCACTCCGCGAACTTTGGCTTCCGACCGCGCACTTGCCCTATTGGCCATGTGGCGCCTTTTCGTCTTGCGCATTTATCCAGAGCCCCGAATTCGAGCGACCCTATCGCCTTTCCGCCTGCGAACGAACCTGCGTAACTGCGGTCATCGCCGATACCCGAAGCGTTCGGCGTCTGGAACCTTCGGGGGCATGAACCCCTTTGACGATCCGGACGACGAGTTCCTCGTACTGGTCAACGACGAGGGACAGCACTCCCTCTGGCCTGCCGCCTTCGACGTGCCCGACGGCTGGCGCGTGGCCAACGCCCGGGACAGCCGTTCCGGTGCCTTGGCGTACATCGAGGAGAACTGGACGGACATGCGGCCCAAAAGCCTGGTCGAGGCGATGAACGGTTGCGCCCCGCCGGCGCCCGCCCCGTGATCGCTTCCGTGAACAGGCGCCGGTCTCGGGCGATGTGCCGATCGGAAACCGTCGTCCCGGCACGCCGGGTCGTCCTGCCCCGAGCCGTGCCCGGTCGCCTCTCCCCGGAGTTTCCCCGCGCACGTAACGGCGGTGATCGCGGATGGTCCGGGGTGTACGACCGGACAGAGAGTGGGCCGTATGGAATTTTCGGATCCGGACGCCACGTCTGTGAAGGTGTCACAGGCAGTCAAGCCGTCCACGACCTGGCTCTCGGCCGGAGGGCACGCCGATACCCCGGCCCCCCGCGAGGCGGAGCACTTCGCCCAGGAGGACGACTGTATCGCCGGCGTCCGCGAACTCCCCACGCTGAGTGGCGTGTTCGGCGCGGATCGGCAGCGGGTGTCCCGTTCCCTCACAGAGCTGGTGAGGGCGGTGGACGCACTGCCGCCGAAGGCTAAGCGGTCACAGGACCTGAGGCTGCATGCCGAGGGCCTGCACGAGCGAGCCCGCGTGCTCCGCCGGAGATTCCTGGGCCTCCATGCCGAGCGGCTCTACGAGGAACTTACCGAGGGGCTCACCCGGTCGTTGCGCGTGGAGGAGGTCGCCGTACTCGCCGCCGAGCGCTGTCCGGGGCTTGTACCGGGTTCCGAACGCCTGGCGGCGGAGGCGCGGTTGCCGCAGTGGGAGAAGGAGGGGTGGGAGATCGACCAGGGCCTCCTCTTCCAGGCCCTGTTCGGCTCGGCTGTCGCGGGGCCGCACCTGTTGCGTTCGATGCTGCGGCCGACACGGCGGTCGGTCGCGGCGTTGCCCGGGTTCCGTGCCACCGGCCGTGCGGACCTGGAGGCCGTCTCGGTGACCCGGAGGAAGGGGATCGCCCAGGTCGAGGTGCGCAACGACGCGTACCTGAACGCGGAGGACGACGCCCTGGTCGAAGCTCTGGAGACGGCGACGGACCTGGTGCTGCTGGACGAGGAGAGCCGGGTGGGCGTCCTGCGGGGAGGGGTGATGTCGCACCCCGCCTACCGGGGCCGGCGGGTGTTCAGCGCGGGCATCAACCTGACCCACCTGTTCCAGGGAAAGATCTCCCTCGTGGGCTTCATGCTGCGGCGCGAAGTCGGCTACCTGGCCAAGTTCGTCCACGGGTTGCTCCACGGGGAGGACGGCCCGGGAGGGCTGCCTCCGCGCGTGGTCAAGCCGTGGGTGGGGGCGGTGGATTCGTTCGCGATCGGCGGCGGCACGCAGATTCTGCTGGCGCTGGACCGGGTGGTCACCGCCGAGGACGCGTGGTTCAGCCTGCCCGCGATGGACGAGGGGCTGGTGCCGGGGGCCGCGAATCTGCGGCTGGTCCATGCGATGGGCAGTCGCCCGAGCAGACAGATGATCTTCTGGGGCCGGCGGCTGCGGGCCGGAGATCCGGAGACGTCTTCGCTGTGCGACCAGGTCGTGCCGGCGCGGGAGCTGGACGCCGCGGTGGAGCGGGCGGCGGTGCACCTGGACAATCCGGCGGTCGCGGCGAACAAGCGGATGCTGGCGATCGGTGAGGAGCCGTTGGACGTGTTCCGCCAGTACATGGCGGTATACGCGATCGAGCAGGCCGTCCGCATGTACAGCCCCGACCTCATCGCCAATCTGGAACGAACATGGATCAACCGGTCGCGCCGGCACCCGTCCGGAGTCTGGGATGCGCGCCGGGATGCGGATCGACGCCGGCCCTGACTCCGGCGGACCGGCCCGTCCCCGCTTTCCGGGCCGGTGCCCGTGAGCCGTACGCGGGACCGTCGGCCGACGACGGTGCCGGGCCGGTCGCCAGGCCCGGCACGGCCCGCTTCGCCCCGCACGGTCCGCGGGTCTCGCCGGCTCCCGCGACGCGGAGCCGGGCCACCGCAAGGAGGAGGCGCACGCGTGAAGAGCAGCATGGCCCCGTCGCGAGGCGGTCCCGCACCGGCCGATCGGCCCGTACCGCCCTACCGGCGGGAATGTCCCGCCGCGGCGCCGCTGCTTCCCGATGAGCGGCCGGTTCGCGTGTTCGGTACTCCGGCCGAGGCCGCGGCCGATCCCGCTTTGTTGCTGCGTCTTTACGGCGGGCTGGTACGGGGCCGCAGGTTCAACACGCAGGCCACGGCGCTGACACGGCAGGGCAGGCTCGCGGTGTACCCGTCGAGCACCGGTCAGGAGGCGTGCGAGGTGGCGGCTGCGGCCGTCCTCGCCGAGCGCGACTGGCTGTTCCCCAGCTACCGCGACGCGCTGGCCGTGGTCGCCCGTGGCGTGGACCCGGTGGAGGCCCTGACGTTGCTGCGCGGCGACCGGCACACGGGGTACGACCCGTACCGGCACCGTGTCGCGCCGTTGTCCACTCCGCTCGCGACGCAGTTGCCCCATGCTGTGGGTCTCGCGCACGCTGCCCGCCTCAAGGGCGAGGACGTGGTGGCACTCGCGCTCGTCGGCGACGGCGGCACGAGCGAGGGCGATTTCCACGAGGCCCTGAACGTCGCGGCCGTGTGGCGGGCGCCCGTGGTCTTCCTCGTCCAGAACAACGGCTTCGCGATCTCCGTGCCGCTGGCGAAACAGAGCGCGGCTCCGACGCTGGCGCACAAGGCCGTCGGGTACGGGATGCCGGGCCGCCTGGTCGACGGCAACGACGTGGCGGCCGTCCACACGGTCCTCGCCGGGGCGGTGGAGCGGGCACGGGGCGGTGGGGGCCCGACGCTCGTCGAGGCCGTCACGTACCGCGTGGAGGCCCATACGAACACGGACGACGCGACGCGGTACCGCGAGGACGACGAGGTGGCCGCGTGGCGCGCGTACGACCCGGTGGTTCTGCTGGAGGGCGTGCTGCGGGACCGGGGCCTGCTGGACGACGAGACGGCGGCTCGTGTGGCGGGAGAGGCGGAGGAGATGGCGGCGCACCTGCGGGAGCGGATGAACGCGGATCCGGTGCTCGACCCGATGGACCTGTTCGGGCAGGTGTACGCGGAACGTACGAGCCAGTTGGCGGATCAGGCCCGCAGCCTGCAAGCCGAACTGGAGGCGGCGGCGGATGCGGCCGGGTCGCCGGGACGGGGTGACGCCCGATGACCACGGCCGCGGCGCAACCGGCCGCGTGTGCGGAGAGGCCGGCCACGATGGCGCAGGCGTTGCGGCGCGCCTTGCGCGACGCGATGGCCGAGGACCCCTCGGTCCACGTGCTGGGAGAGGACGTCGGCACGCTCGGCGGCGTCTTCCGCATCACGGACGGCCTGGCGAAGGAGTTCGGGGACGACCGGTGCACGGACACCCCGCTCGCGGAGGCCGGCATCCTCGGCACGGCGGTCGGCATGGCCATGTACGGCCTGCGGCCGGTGGTGGAAATGCAGTTCGACGCCTTCGCGTATCCGGCGTTCGAGCAGTTGGTGAGCCATGTGGCCAAGATGCGCAACCGTACCGGTGGCGCGATACGGATGCCGCTGACCGTACGCGTCCCCTACGGCGGCGGGATCGGCGCCGTCGAGCACCACAGCGACTCGTCGGAGGTCTACTACATGGCCACGCCGGGCCTGCACGTCGTCACCCCGGCGACCGTGGAGGACGCCTACGGGCTGCTGCGTGCCGCGATCGCCTCGGACGACCCGGTGGTGTTCCTGGAGCCGAAGCGGCTGTACTGGTCGAAGGCGCGGTGGTCGCCGGGGGCGCCGGCGGCTGTGGGGCCGATCGGCAGGGCCGTGGTGCGGCGTTCCGGTTCCAGCGCCACGCTGATCACGTACGGGCCGAGTGTGCCGGTGTGTCTGGAGACGGCGGAGGCGGCGCGCGCCGAGGGCTGGGATCTGGAGGTGGTGGACCTCAGGTCGCTGGTGCCCTTCGACGACGAGACGGTGGTGCGGTCGGTGCGGCGCACGGGGCGTGCGGTGGTGGTGCACGAGGCGGCGGGGTTCGGTGGTCCCGGAGGGGAGATCGCGGCGCGGGTGAGTGAGCGGTGCTTCCATCATTTGGAGGCGCCGGTACTGCGGGTGACGGGGTTCGACATTCCTTATCCGCCACCGATGCTGGAGCGGCATCACCTTCCCGGGGTGGACCGGGTGCTGGACGCCGTCGCGCGGCTGCAGTGGGAGGCGGAGAGCTGATGGCCCGGATGCACGAGTTCCGGCTGCCCGATCTTGGTGAGGGGCTGACCGGGGCGGAGATCGTGGGCTGGCTGGTGGCGGTCGGTGATGTCGTCGTGGTGGATCAGCCGGTGGTGGAGGTGGAGACGTCGAAGGCGCGGGTGGAGGTGCCTTGCCCGTATGACGGGGTGGTGGCGGCGCGCTTCGGTGAGGAGGGCAGTGAACTCCGGGTCGGGGAGCGGCTGATGACCGTCGCCGTCGGCGGCGGCAGCACGGTGCCGGTGCCCGGCGACGCGGTACCACGGGCGGAAACCTCGTCCGGCCTGCCGGGCCCGCCCGGCCCTTCGGGCGAGCGTGACACGTCGGGCAATGTGCTGGTCGGTTACGGCACGACAGCGCCCTCCGCACGCCGCCGGCGGGTGGCACCCGACGGCCTGCGGGCCCACGGCCCTCCGCCGGACGGCGCTTTCGTGGACAGTGGTCCCGCGGCGAGCGTGGGCGCTCGGGATGCGGCCGTTGCGACCGGGCCGGTGCCAGTGGTGTCGCCGCCGGTGCGGCGGCTGGCCAGGCGGCACGGTCTCGATCTGCGGCAGCTGGCCGGGGCGGGGCGTCAGGGCTTGGTCCTGCGGACGGACGTGGAGCGGGCGATCGAGCAGAGGGCGGCGGCGAAGGGCTCGCGGGTGCCGCTCAAGGGTGTGCGGGGCGCGGTCGCGGAGAAGATGGCCCGCAGCCGACGGGAGATTCCCGAGGCGACCTGCTGGGTGGACGCGGACGCGACGGAGTTGTTGGCGGCCCGCGCCGTGATGAACGCGGCGGGCGGCCCGAAGATCTCCGTGCTCGCGCTGCTCGCCCGCCTCTGCACGGCGGCGCTCGGCCGGTTCCCCGAGCTGAACGCCACGGTGGACGCGGCGGCCCGGGAGGTCGTACGGCTGCCCGCCGTGCACCTCGGTTTCGCCGCGCAGACCGACAGGGGCCTGGTCGTGCCGGTCGTGCGCGACGCGCACACCCGCTCCGCCGAATCGCTGGCGCAGGAGTTCGCGCGCCTCTCCGACCGTGCCGTGCAGGGGACGCTGGCGCCCGCCGAGGTGACCGGCGGCACCTTCACACTCAACAACTACGGTGTCTTCGGCGTCGACGGTGCCACCCCGATCATCAACCATCCCGAGGCCGCCATGCTCGGCGTCGGCCGGATCGCGCCCAAGCCGTGGGTACACCACGGCGAGCTGGCGGTACGCCGGGTCGTCCAGCTGTCCCTGGCATTCGACCACCGTGTTTGCGACGGCGGTGTCGCGGGCGGCTTCCTGCGCTACGTGGCCGACTGCGTCGAGCAGCCGGCGATACTGCTGCGCATCCTCTGAGAACGCGATCCGGTCTGCTCAGGCGGTGGGTGACGTAACGGTGGACATCGCCGATAGCCGCATCCCGCCGGTCGGCCGCAGAGTGGGCAGCACGGCATCGTCGGCTCTGAGCCCGAGGGCCGCCACCGGGCACGCGTCCATGCTGTGGCGAGAGGAATCCTTACTGTGATCAGGAAGAGCGACCTCCAGAGGATCGTGACGGAAGCCCTGTCCCTCCAGGCGTCCGGAGAGGTCGGCTACGACACCCCGCTCGCCCTGGACTCCTTCTCGTTCGTCCTGCTCCAGCACCTCCTGGAGGAACGTCACGGCATCGAATTCGAGCCGGAGCAGGTCGTTCTCAACGGTTTCGCTTCGGTCAGGGACATCCACCTCTGTCTGGCGGCGAACTTCCCGGCCGACGTGGAGGCGCCCACGGCCGCGTCAACGGGGAAGCGCCCGTCGTGCACGCCGCACACGGTCCGGTCCGAACCGGCCGGCAACCAGACGGTGAAGGAGTGAGCCATGGCTGCACGAGCATGGTGGGGCGAAGAACTTCTGGACCGGGGGCCCGAGGACGCCCCGCTGGCCCGGCTTCGTGGGCGTCTGACACGCGGCGGCCTGCGTTCCGGCGCACGGGAGCTGGCGGACCTGTTCCGCAGTGCGGGCATCGGCCCGGGGGCATCCGTCGCCGTGTACGTGCCGCCCGGGTTCACCCTGATGCGGACCCTGGTCGGCCTGTGGTCGGTCGGCGCGCAGCCGATCCTGATCGACGCCCGCGCCCCGCTCGGCGAGCGGGAGCGCCTCGTCGCGCTGTGCGAGCCGCAGTTCCTGGTTGCCGCGGCGGTCCCGGAGGGTGGCGACGGGGGGCTCGTGGAGGAGAGTCCTCTCACGGTCTCCGTCCGGCCCGGTGGCCGCCCCGCGGACGAGGACATCTGCCTGGTGCAGTTCAGTTCCGGGTCCACCGGTGTGCCCAAGGTCATCGGGCGCACCGGCCGGTCGCTGCGGGACGAACTCGTGCGCTACGCGTCCCTGGACGGCATGCCCGGCAGGGGGGAACGCATCCTCCTGCTGAACTCGCTCGTGCACACCGTGGGGCTCATCGGAGGGTTCCTGCACGCGCTCGGCTCGGGCGCGGAGCTCGTGCTCCCGGTCGGCACCCGCATCGGCGCGGTACTGGAGACCGGCCGGGAGGCCGAGGTGCACGCCGTCTTCGGAATCCCCCTCCACTTCGACCTGCTGTCGCGTGCCTCCGGCCGGCCCTTGCGGTCGCTGCGGGTCACCATGTCGGCCGGTGAACCGCTCCCCGAGGCCGCCTACGACCGCTTCCTGGAGAGGTACGGCGTGCCTGTCGGGCAGATTTACGGGATGACGGAGACGGGCATGGTGACCGGTGACCTGACCGGGTCCAAGAGCCGCGCGCCGTGGGTCGGTTACCCGGCCGGCGACACGGTGGAACTCAAATCCGTGGACTCGGAACTCCACGTGCGGGTCGACCGCTCGCCCTACCTGCACGGCCACGCCGACCGTTACGCGGGCGGCTGGCTGCGTACCTACGACCGGTGCGTACTGGACGAGTCGACGGGAGCGCTCGCGATTCTCGGGCGCCTGGACTCCGTCGTCACGGTGGGGGGCATGAAGGTCGATCTGGCCGAGATCGAGGGGGTGCTGCGGGGGCATCCGGCGATTCAGGAGGCGGTCGTCGTCCACAGCGGTGCGATCGAGGCGTACGTGGGAGGCGAAGGGCTTCCGCCGTCCGGCGAACTGATCCGCTGGTGTCAGCGGAACCTGAGCCCTGCCAAGGTTCCGAAGGCCGTCTTCACGTCGACGGCCGTGCCCCGCAACAGGAGCGGGAAGCTCCTGCGGAACAGGGACCTGCTCAGGTCCCACTCGTGGGAATGACCCGCCAAGGGAGCGACGGTATGAATGCCACTGAGGAGCGGATGGCCGCGGTGCTGTCCACCAGGTTCAAGGTCGAGCGGGGGGCGATCCGCTCGGAATCGGTGTTCGGGGCGCTCAGATTCGACTCCCTGACCCTCATCGAGCTGGGACTCGCCCTGGAGGACGAGTTCGGGGTCCTGATCGAGGACGGCGAGCTGACCGTCTCGATGACCGTGCGCGACGCCGCCCGGCTCGTCGAGGCTCGGGAGGCCGCGCTCTGATGGCCGGGGAGAAGGCGTCGTTCGGGGCGGCGATCACCGGGCTCGGCCTGGTGACGCCGGCCGGCATCGGGATCAAGGAGAACTGGGACCGCGTCACATCGGGCCGCTCGTGCGCGGCGGCGGACGAGACACTGCGGGGCCTCCCGGTCGGTGTCACCTGTCGTGTACCGGGCTTTGACGCCGAAGCCCTCCTGGGGGGCTTCTCCGCGTGGGGGTTCGACCGGTTCGCGCAGTTGGCGATCGTCGCCTCGCGCCAGGCACTGGCGGACGCGGGCTGGGATCCGGCGCGGTGGGACGGCGCCCGCGTGGGGGTCGTGCTCGGCAATTCGCTCGGTGGGATGCAGTCCCTGGAACGCCAGCACACCACCCTGCTCAAGCGGGGACCGCGCAAGGTCTCCCCGCTCACCATCCCGATGTTCATGGTGAACATGGTCGCCGGTCATGTGGCGATCGACATCGGGGCGAAGGGCCCCAGCGAGGTCAGCGCCGCCGCGTGCGCCGCGGGCGGCACGGCGGTGGGCGCCGCACGCGAACTGCTCCGCTCGGGCGTCTGCGACGTGGTCGTGGCCGGCGGCACCGAGTCCGCGCTGACCCCGCTTGTCGTCGCCGCGCTCGGCAAGATGGGTGCGCTGTCCGGGCGTACGGACGAACCAGGCGGGGCCTCTCGCCCCTTCGACGCGGGCAGGGACGGGTTCGTGGCCGCCGAGGGCGCGGGCGTGCTGGTCCTTGAGCGGACCGCGGACGCCCGCGCCCGGGGCGCCAGGGTCCACGCCGTGCTCCGCGGCTACGGCAGCGCCTCGGACGCCCACCACCCCACCGCGCCGGATCCGGGCGGCCACGGCATCGAGCGGGCGCTGCGCGCCGCTCTGGCGGACGCCGGCCTCGGGCCGCCCGACGTCGACCACGTCAACGCCCACGGAACGGCCACCGTCCTCAACGATGTCGCCGAGGGCCGGATGCTGCGCCGGGTGCTGGGCGACCGGCCCCTCGTCACGTCCACCAAGGGCGTCATCGGTCACTCGCTGGGTGCGTGCGGCGCGATCGAAGCCGCCTACACCGCACTCGCCGTCGAACACCACAGCGTGCCGCCCACCGCCAACCTCACGCGGCTCGACCCGGAAGTCGAGATCGACGTGGTGAGCGGCGCGCCGCGCAGCGCTCCGGTCGATGTCGCCGTCAGTACCTCGATGGGGTTCGGCGGTCACAACGCGGCGCTCGTCCTGACAGCTTCCTGACCGCGCCGGCACCGGTGTTCCGCTCTCGTCAGCAGCGCGTGAAGTAGCCCACCACGTCGAGGAGCAGGCCGACGTCCGCCGGCGAGTTGAACCAGTGGCAGGAGACCCTGACCCCGCCCACCCCGGCCGTGTACCGCACGCTCACCGCGACACCGGCCCCGCCCAGGCAGTCCATCAGGGCCGTGTCCGCCTTGCTCGTGCCCAGAGTGAATGTGACGATGCCGGAGCGGAACCGCCGGCGGCGCGGCGTGACGACGAGGAGGCCCAGGCGGTCCAGCCCGGCGAGCAGCTGGTCGGTGAGCGCGATGATGTGGTCGGCCATCGCCGGAGGCCCCACTTCGATCACCAGGTCGAGGGCGGAGGCCAGCGCGATGCCTCCGGGGTAATTCGCGGTGCCGCCGATTTCCCAGGCCCGCGCGTCGCCGGTGTACGTGAAGTCCTGGAAAGGACTGATGTCGGGACGCAGGAAGGCTTTGCCCCAGGTGTCGGCGGGCGGCTCGGCCGCGAAGAAGCCTGCCATCGGGCGGTGCAGTCGCTCCCGGATACCGGGCGCGAGATAGAGGAATCCCGTACCGAAAGGCGAGTTGAGCCATTTGTGTCCGCTGCACACCAGGATGTCCACGGGTGCCGTGGATACGTCGAACGGAAGGGCACCGACGTGCTGGGCGGCGTCGACCACCAGCCAGATTCCACGGCTGCGGCACATCTCCGACACGGCGGCGAGGTCCGCGCGGAAGCCGTTGGTCCATTGCACGGAACTCAGCGCGAGAACCGCCACGTCTTCGTCGAGACAGGCGCGCAGGACGTCGACCGAGACCTCTCCCGCGGTGTGCGGCACCCGGCGGATGCCGATGCCGCTCCGCGCCAACTGCGACCAGGTGACGCCCATCTGGATGTATTCGAGGTCAGCGAGGGCCACGGCGTCCCCGGGCTTGAGCGGTAACGCCTGCGCGGCGATCGACAGGCCGTGGGTGGCGCTCTCGACGAGTGCGATGTCCTGCGGCTGTGCGCCGATGAGGCGTGCCACGCGGGGACGGGCCGCGTCCCGCGCCGTATTCAGCTCGCCGTGGTGGGCCGTGCCCGAATCCGCCGGAATCCACTGGGTCCGCTCGGTGAAATGGGTGACGGCGTCCACGGTGCGCTGCGCAGCCACACCGATGCAGGCGGCATCCAGGTAGGCGCGTTCCCTCGTCAACGGGAACTCTGCTGAGGCCATCTTCGACAGTTCATCCCGGATGGCCGTCATGTGCTGCTGCCTTTCTGTGAACCGGCCTGGTCCGCGGAGTGAGGCGTGCTCCTTACGCCAGCGCCAGCGCGCCACCATGTACCTGGCTCAAGAATCCAGAAAACCGCCGGTCGGAGCATCAGTGGTGTCCACAGTTACATTCCGCCGACCCGGAAAGGCCGCGGCGGCCACTTCTTCACGGCCGTAACGGCGGCGAACGCTGATATCGCCGGGCCGACGCGGCACCGGATGGTTGGGGGAACACCGTCGAGTGGTTGGGGTGGCCGGCGTGGACCGATCTGGTGAGGGGCTCCTGCGGCTGACCGCGGCCCAGGAGGGCATGTGGTTCGTCCAGCACCTGGCTCCGGGAACTCAGTCCTATCGATGTGCGGAGATCCTGGAGATCCACGGTGCGGTCGACGTCGGCCTGTTCCAGCGGGCTGCGGAGCAGCTCCTCAAGGAGAACGAGGCGGGCCGGTTCCTGGTCACCGAGACACCGGAGGGCCTGCGCCAGTTCCCGGGCCCCGGGGAGCAGCCGCGGGTGAGGGACGTCAGCGGCGAGAGCGACCCTTGGGGCGCCGTACAGACCTGGACGCAGGCCGAGTCGGCCCGCCGGGTCGACCTGGCGCGCGACCCGCACAGCACGACGGTCCTGTTCCGCGCCGCCTCCGACCATTTCTATTGGGCGCAGGTGTTCCACCATGCGCTCCAGGACGGCCACGGCAACACACTGACCGCGCGCCGCATGGCGGAGATCTACACCGCGCTGGCCGAAGGGGGCTCCGCCACAGGCCCGGCCCTGCCCCCGTACCGGCAGCTGGTGGAGGCGGACGAGGCGTACCGACGCTCCGAGCAGTACGCCCAGGACCGCGAGTACTGGCGGGAGCAGCTGGCCGGCGGCCCCGCACCCGTCACCCTCGCCGGCCGGACCGCGCCCGCGTCCCACGCGAACCTGCGGCACACCGCGGAGCTTTCCCCCGGCCAGTCCGCCCGTCTGCGGGCAGCGACCCGGCGTCTCGGTGTGCACTGGCCCGCGCTGGTGATCGCGGCCACCGGGGCCTACCTCCAGCTGGCCACAGGGGTCAGGACCGTGGTGCTGGGAATGCCGGTCACCGCCCGGATGGAGGAGGAGACCCGGTCGGTTCCGGGCATGATGGCGAACATCCTGCCCCTGCGGTTGACGGTGGTGCCGGAGAGGAGCCTGCGCGAGTTCGTCGTGGAGACGAGGACGGCCGTCAGCGCGGCCCTGCGTCATCAGCGCTACCGGCTGGAGCAGATGAGACGGGACCGCGGTCTCACGAACTCGGACGAGCCCCTGTGCGGCCCGCATGTGAACATTCAGCCGGCCCCGTTCGACATCACGTTTGCCGGCCACCGGACCACCGCGCACAACGTCGCCAACATTCCCGTCGAGGACCTGGCGTTCGTCGTGCACGACCGCAGGTCGGACGGCATGCACCTCTACGTGGACGCGAATCCGGCGCTGTACCGGGCCGACGACGTCGCTCTGCACGCCGAGAGGTTCGCACGGTTCCTGGACGATCTCGCCACGCTGGACCCGGACAGTCCGTTGGGCGCGGTCGAGCTGTTGGGGAAGGCCGAGCGGCATCGCGTGCTGGTGGAGTGGAACGACACCGCGCGCGAGGTGCCGGCCGCCACGGTGCCGGAAGTCTTCGCCGCCCAGGCGGCCCGCACCCCGGACGCGGGGGCGGTGGCGTCCGGCGCGGAGCGGTTGTCGTACGGGGAGCTGGACGAGCGGTCCAACCGGCTCGCGCGTCTGCTGGCGGACCACGAGGTGGGGCCGGAGTCGCCGGTGGCCGTGCTGATGGGGCGCTCCCCCGAGCTGGTTGTCGCCTTGCTGGCGGTGCTGAAAGCGGGCGGCGCGTACGTGCCGCTGGACGCGCGCGCCCCGGCGGAGCGCATGCGGCGGCTGCTCGCGGAGACCGGGGCCGGTGTGCTGCTGGTCGACGCCGGGGCCGGCGGGAGCGGTTTCGCGCGGCACGCGGCCACGTCGGGTGTCCGCGTGGTCGAGGCCGGGCCCGGCATCGGCGGTGACGGGTCGGCGCTGCCGGCCAGGTGCGTACCGGGCCAGTTGGCGTACGTCATGTACACATCCGGATCGACCGGGGCGCCGAAGGGGGTCGCCATCACCCACCAGGACGTGGTGGACCTGGCGGGTGACGCGTGCTGGCGTCACGAGGAGCCGCTGCGGGTGCTGTTCCGGTCGCCGCACTCCTTCGACGCCTCCACGTACGAGTTGTGGACGCCGTTGCTGAGCGGCGGACTGGTCGCGCTCGCACCGGAGGCGCAGTTCGACGCGGTGCTCCTGCGATCGTTGATCGAGCGGTACGCCCTGACGCACGTCCATGTCACGGCGGGGCTGTTCCGGGTCGTGGCCGAGGAGGACCCGACCGCGTTCACCGGTATCACCGAAGTCCACACGGGTGGTGACGTCGTACCCGCCGCTGCCGCGCGCCGCGTGCTGGAGGCCGCGCCGGGGATCACCGTACGGAACACCTACGGTCCGACGGAGATGACGTTGTGTTCCGTGCAGATTGCCGTGGACCGTCCTGATGATGTGGGCCGGGTGCTGCCGATCGGGCGCCCCATGGACAATACGCGGGCGTATGTGCTGGACGGTGATTTGCGGTTGGTTCCCGCCGGAGTGGCGGGTGAACTGTATCTGGCGGGCGCGGGAATGGCGCGCGGTTATGCGGGCCGGGCGGATTTGACGGCGGAGCGGTTCGTGGCGAATCCGTTCGCGTGCGGGGAGCGGATGTACCGCACGGGTGACGTGGTGCGATGGAGCGCCGACGGGGCGATGGAGTTCGTGGGGCGTGCCGACGACCAGGTGAAGATCCGGGGTTTTCGGGTCGAGCCTGCCGAGGTGGAAGCCGTCCTTGTTTCGCACGAGGAAGTGGCCGAGGCCGCGGTGGTGGTGCGGGAGGACACGCCTGGGGACAAACAGCTGGTGGCTTATGCGGTAGCGGGTTCCGCGGGCGTGGGTGCGGGCTTTGCCGGGGAAGTAAAGGAGTATGTCGGGCAGTTCTTGCCGGATTACATGATGCCGGCGGCGGTGGTGGTCCTGGACTCATTGCCGGTGACGGTGAACGGGAAGTTGGATCGGCGGGCGTTGCCGGATCCGGACCACCGGTCCGTGCCGGGGGGCGGCCGTGGCCCCGCATCGGCGCGGGAGGAGATCCTTGCCTCCGCCTTTGCCCAGGTTCTGGGTCTCCAGCGGGTCGGAGTGGACGACAACTTCTTCGACCTCGGAGGACACTCACTTCTGGCGATCCGTCTGATCAGCAGGATCAGGGCGGCTCTGGACGCCGAGGTGCCGATCAGGCAGGTGTTCGATACGCCGACCGTGGCCGGGCTCGCCCGACGGCTGCGAGGCACCCGCCCCGCGTGCACCCCGCTGGTGGCGGGACCCAGGCCCGACCGGGTTCCGCTCTCCTTCGCGCAGCGACGGCTCTGGTTCCTCTCGCAGTTGGAAGGCCCGAACACCACCTACAACATCCCGATCGCCGTGCGGCTGACCGGTGTGCTGAACGTGCGGGCACTGGCGGACGGGCTCGCGGACGTAGTGGCCAGACACGAGGTCCTGCGCACGGTCTACCCGTCGGCCGAGGGTGACCCGTGGCAGCGGATCCTTCCTCCGGACGCGGCGCGCCTGGACCTGGCCGTGACCGAGGTTTCGCGGGCGGATCTGGACGCGCGGGTGACCGAGGCCGCCACGCAGACCTTCGACCTCACGGTGGAACTTCCCGTCCGGGCGGCGCTGCTGTCGGTCGCGCCGGACCACGCCCCGCCCGGTGACGAGGGGGACCGGCCCCCGGAGCACGTACTCGTGCTGGTCATGCACCACATCGCGGGAGACGCCTGGTCGATGGGGCCACTGTGGCGGGACCTGTCGAGGGCGTACGCTGCGCGCCGAACCGGACAGGCTCCCCTATGGGAGCCGCTGCCGGCGCAGTACGCGGACTTCGCGCTCTGGCAGCGTGCGCTGGCCGACGGTGACGGTCACTCCGCACTCGCCTCGCATCTCGCCCACTGGCGGGAGAAGCTGGCGGGGACGCCGGAGGAGATCGTCCTGCCCGTCGACCGGCCGCGTCCCGCGGTGGCGAGCCATCGCGGCGGGCGCACCGACGTACACGTTCCGGCCGGACTGCACGCCCGCCTGCACAGGCTGGCGCAGCGCCAGGGCGTGACGATGTTCATGCTGCTGCACGCGTCGCTGGCGGCACTGCTGTCCCGGCTGGGCGCCGGCCACGACATCCCGGTCGGCAGTCCGGTCGCGGGCCGTAGCGACGAAGCCACCGACGACCTGGTGGGGTTCTTCGTCAACACGCTCGTCGTGCGGACCGACGTGTCGGGAGACCCGGCGTTCACCGAGCTTCTCGACCGGGTACGGGAGACGGTCCTCGACGCCTTCGAGCACCAGGACATCCCCTTCGAGCGGCTGGTCGCGGAGATCGCGCCGCAGCGGTCGCCGGCGCGGCACCCGCTGTTCCAAGTGATGCTCGCGGTCCAGAACACCGGCACCGCGGCGCTGGAACTGCCGGGGCTGCGGACCGAGGCGCGCCCCGCCGGACGGCCCGCGGCCAAGTTCGACCTGGACATCCAGTTCACCGAGCGATTCGCGCCCGACGGCTCACCGGCCGGCCTGTTCGGTGACATCGTCTTCGCCACCGACCTGTTCGACCGGTCCACCGCGGAGGAAATCGCCCACCGGCTCCTGAGGGTGCTGGAGGCCGCCACCACCGACCCCGCCCAGCCCGTCGGCCGGATCCGCATCCTGGGCGGCGAGGAGCGGCACCGCCTGCTGGCGGAGTGGAACGACACGACGTGCGACGCACCGGTAGGCACGGTGCCGGAGCTGTTCGCGGCCCAGGCAGCACGCACCCCGACGGCACCTGCGTTGCTGGCTGGGGATCGCGAGCTGTCGTACGCGGAAGTGGAGGCACGCTCCAATGCCCTGGCGCGGCGGCTCGTGGGCCGGGGCGTGGCGCCCGAGGCGCGGGTGGCCGTGCTGATGGAGCGCTCCCCCGAGCTGGTTGTCGCGTTGCTGGCGGTGCTGAAAGCGGGCGGCGCGTACGTGCCGCTGGACGCGCGCGCCCCGGCGGAGCGGATGCGGGTGCTGAAAGAGGAGGCGGCGGCGGAGGTACTGCTGGTCGACGCCGCGATGAGCGGGCACCGGGCGGTCGGCGCGTTCCGGGCGCGGGGTGGTGTCGTCGTGGAGGTCGGGACGGACGCGTCCGGAGACGGATCGGCGCCGGCGCCCCGCGCCGTCCCCGACCAGTTGGCGTACATCATGTATACGTCAGGGTCGACCGGGGTGCCCAAGGGGATCGCGGTCACCCATCGGAACGTGGTGGAACTGGCGGGTGACGCGTGCTGGCGTCACGGGGAGCCGCTGCGGGTGCTGCTGCGCTCCCCGCACTCCTTCGACTCGTCGACGTACGAGCTGTGGGCGCCGTTGCTGAGCGGCGGACTGGTCGCGCTCGCACCGGAGGTGCAGTTCGATGCGGCGCTCCTGCGGTCGTTGATCGAGCGGTATGCGCTGACGCACGTTCATATGACGGCGGGGCTGTTCCGGGTCGTGGCCGAGGAGGACCCGGCCGCGTTCACCGGTATCGCCGAGGTCAATACCGGGGGCGACGTCGTACCCGCCATCGCGGCGAGGCGGGTGCTGGAGGCCGTTCCCGGCGTGGTCGTGCGCAATCTGTACGGCCCGACGGAGATGACGTTGTGTTCTGTGCAGATCGCTTTGGACGGTCCCGGTGACGTGGGTCGGGTGCTGCCGATCGGACGCCCCATGGACAATACGCGGGCGTATGTGCTGGACGGTGGTTTGCAGTTGGTTCCCGCCGGAGTGGCGGGTGAACTGTACCTGGCGGGCTCGGGGACGGCGCGTGGGTATGTGGGCCGGGCGGGTTTGACGGCGGAGCGGTTCGTGGCGAGCCCGTTCGGGAGTGGGGAGCGGATGTACCGCACGGGTGATGTGGTGCGGTGGAATGTTGACGGGGTGCTGGAGTTTGTGGGGCGTGTGGACGAGCAGGTGAAGATTCGGGGTTTTCGGGTCGAGCCTGCCGAGGTGGAAGCGGTTCTTGTTTCGCACGAGGGGGTTGCCGAGGCCGCGGTGGTGGCGCGGGACGATGTGCCTGGGGACAAAAGGCTGGTGGCTTATGTGGTTGCGGATTCGGGGTGTGCGGGTGAGGGGTTTGCCGGGCAAGTAAGGGAGTTCGTGGGGCGGTTGTTGCCGGATTACATGGTGCCGGCGGCGGTAGTGGCCCTGGACTCACTGCCCGTGACGGTGAACGGCAAGTTGGACCGCCGGGCGTTGCCGGCTCCGGACTACGGGCCGGTGCCGGGTGGTGGCCGCGGTCCGGTGTCGGTGCGGGAGGAGATCCTTGCCTCAGCCTTCGCCCAGGTGCTGGGTCTCCAGCAGGTCGGAGTGGACGACAACTTCTTCGACCTCGGAGGGCACTCGCTGCTCGCCGTGGCGCTCGTGGAGCGGCTGCGCGCCCGGGGTGTCCCGGTCGACGTACGTACTCTGTTCGCTGCGCCCACCGTGGCCCGGCTGGCCGCCGCCGAGGTCCGCGACGAGGTCGAGGCGCCGCCGTGCCGGATCCCGGAGCAGGCGTCGGCGATCACGCCGGGGATGGTGCCGTTCTCCGGGCTGTCCGCCCGCGAACTGGCCGACGCGGTGGCCGGTGTGCCCGGCGGCGCCGCGAACGTGGCCGACGTCTACCCGCTGGCTCCCTTGCAGCAAGGGCTCTTCTTCCACCACCAGTTGGAGGCCGGGGACGGCCACGATCCCTACCTTCTCCGGCAGGTCCTGCGGTTCGATTCCCGGGCGCGCCTCGATGCCTTCGTGGCCGCCTGGCAGCATGTCGTCGACCGGCACGACGTGCTGCGTACCGCCCTGGCCTGGCAGGGGCTGCCGCACCCGGTGCAGGTGGTGCACCGGCGCGCCGGCATTCCGGTGATCGAGGTCGATCCCGGCCGGGCGGCCGGCGACGACGCGACGCGCCTGCTGACCGAGGCCGCGGGAACCGCCCTGGACCTGAACCGTGCCCCGCTGATGGACGCGCATGTCGCGGCGGAACCGGGCAGCGGCCGGTGGATCATGTTGCTGCGGATGCACCACATCATCCAGGATCACACCGCGCTGGAAGTGATGCTCGACGAGGTACGGGAGTTCCTCGCCGGAAGGGAGGCCACGCTGCCCGCGCCACTGCCCTACCGCGCCTTCGTCGCGCAGGCCCTGCTCGGCGTCCCGCAGGAGGAACACGAGGCGCACTTCTCGGCGCTCCTCGGCGACGTCACCGAGCCGACCGCGCCGTTCGGTGTGGAGCGGGCACGAGGAGGCGTCGGTGCGGTCAGCGAGGCCCGGGGCACGGTGGACGACGGGCTCGCGGCCCGGGTACGGGAACAGGCGCGCCGGTACGGGGTCAGTCCCGCGACGGTCTTCCACGTGATCTGGGCGCGGACACTGGCCGCTGTCTCGGGACGCGACGACGTCGTGTTCGGCACCGTGCTGTTCGGCCGGATGCGGGCCGGAGCCGGAGCCGACCGGGTCCCGGGACTGTTCATCAACACACTGCCCGTACGGGCCCGCATCCGGGGCACGACGGTGGCGGAAGCGGTCGGCGCCATGCGGGCCCAGCTGGCCGACCTGCTCGTACACGAGCACGCGTCCCTCGCGCTGGCCCAGCGCGCCAGTGGTGTCACAGCGCCGGCTCCGCTGTTCACCACCCTCTTCAACTACCGGCACAGCGACGCCCGCCGCCAGGGCCGGGCGCTGTTCGACGGCGTCGAGGTGCTCTCGGCGAAGGGGCGGACCAACTACCCCCTCACGGTGTCCGTGGACGACCTCGGGTCGGGGTTCGTGGTCGTCGCGCAGGCTGCGGAGCCGATCGGTCCCGAGTCGGTGCGCGCCCGGTTCCTGGCCGCGACCGAGGGAGTGGTGTCCGCCCTGGAGTCCGGTCCCGGCACCCCGCTGGGCCGGGTGTCCGCCCTGGGCGAGGCCGAGCGGCACCGGATCCTGGTGGAATGGAACGACACGGCCCGTGAGGTGCCCGCGACGACGCTGCCGGAACTGATCGCCGAACAGGCCGCCCGTACCCCCGGCGCCGTCGCGGTGGTCTCGGGCGACGCCCGGCTGACGTACACGGAACTCCAGGAGCGTTCGAACGCACTGACCCGGTTGCTGGTAGCCCGGGGAGTGGGGCCCGAGTCGCGCGTGGCGGTGGTCGTGCAGCGCTCGGCCGCGCTGGTCGTCGCCTGCCTGGCGGTGCTCAAGGCCGGAGGCGCGTACGTGCCCGTCGACCCGGCGTATCCGGCGGAGCGGATCGCGGGCACGATGGCCGACGCCGGGGTGGTCGCCGTACTCACCCATACATCGGTGGCGGGCCGGCTGGAGGAGGCGGTTCCCGAGGGGGCCGCGGCGCCGCCCCGTATCGTCCTGGGCACTCCCGAGGTCTCCACCGCGCTGGCCGCGGCGGGCAGGCAGGCGCTCGCCGACACGGAGCGCCGGGGCCGGCTGCGGCCGGAGCACCCCGCGTACGTGATCTACACCTCCGGCTCCACCGGCCGTCCCAAGGGCGTCGTGATCGAACACCGGTCGGTCGTCGCCTACCTGGCCCGGGAGCGTGAAGTGCACGGCGACGTGGCGGGAGGCACCGCACTGCTCCATGCCTCGATCTCGTTCGACGCGACGGTGACCGCCCTGTACGTCCCGCTGGTCTCCGGCGGGGCGGTACGGCTGGCGGACCTGGACGAGGAGGTGGTGTCAGGACCGCGGCCGTCGTACATGAAGGTGACCCCGTCACACCTCCCCCTGCTGGCGGCGCTCCCGCCCGGGGCGTCCCCTTCGGGCACGCTGATCGTGGGTGGGGAGGCGCTGTCCGGCGAGGTGCTCGCCCCGTGGCGGCGCCGCCACCCGGACGCCGTCGTGGTGAACGCCTACGGCCCCACCGAGGTGACGGTCAACTGCCTCGACCACCGGATGGAGCCCGGTACACCGACACCGCGGGGGCCTGTCCCGGTCGGACGCCCCTACTGGAACACCCGGGTGTACGTACTCGACGCCGGGCTGTGCCCCGTGCCTCCGGGCGTGCCCGGGGAGCTGTACGTGGCGGGGGCCCATGTGGCACGCGGCTATCTGGGCCTGGCCGCGCTGACGGCGGAGCGTTTCGTCGCCGACCCCTACCGGTCCGGGGAGCGGATGTACCGCACCGGTGACGTGGTGAAGTGGAGCCCCGAGGGGCTGGTGGAATTCGTCGGCCGCGCCGACCACCAGGTCAAGATCCGCGGCTTCCGGATCGAGCCGGCCGAGATCGAGGCGGCCCTCGTGGCCGACGCGCGGATTTCCCGGGCCGTGGTGACGGTGCGGGAGGACACCCCCGGAGACAAACGCCTGACCGCCTACGTCGTCCTGGCCTCCCCCGGCGGGGCAGTCGGCGCCGCGGAGCTGCGGGCAGCCGTCGCCGGCCGGCTGCCGGCCCATATGGTGCCTGCCGCCGTGGTCGTGCTGGACGCGCTGCCGCTCACGGCGAACGGGAAACCGGACCGGCGGGCCCTGCCCGCGCCCGAGTATCCGACCGATGTGACGGGCCGGGAGCCGCGGTCGCGCCGCGAGGCGGAACTGTGCGAACTGTTCGCCGAGGTGCTCGGCGTCGAGCGGATCGGCATCGACGACAGTTTCTTCCTCCTCGGGGGCCACTCGCTGCTCGCCACCCGGCTGGTCGGCATCGTCAACGAACGCCTGGCCGCGGCCCTGCCGCTAAAGGTGATCTTCGAACACGACACCGTCGCCGCGCTCGCGCCTCTGCTGGAGGAGGCCCCGGCGAACGGGGCGGCGGGCTTCCCCGCCGCCGCGGACCAGATGATCGCCGACGTCCACCTCGACCCCGCCGTCACGGCCGAGGGGCGCACACCCCGGGTCCCGGACGGGCAGGCCCCGCGGAGCGTGTTCCTCACCGGCGCCACGGGATTCCTCGGCTCGTTCATCCTCCGCGAGGTGCTGGACCGGACGGCCGCAGACGTCTACTGCCTGGTGCGTGCGGCCGGTCCGGGCGAGGCCCTGAAGCGGATCCACCGGAACATGGACGGATACGGACTGTGGGAGAACCGGTTCGAGGGGCGGATCGTCCCCGTCCCGGGAGACCTGGAGCAGCCCCTCCTGGGACTGGCGCGGGAGCGCTTCGACCACCTCGCGCAACAGGTCGACACCATCTTCCACAACGGCGCCCGGGTCAACCTCACCGAACCGTACGCACGGCTCAGGAACGCCAACGTGTCGGCGGTACGGGAGATTTGCCGGCTGGCGGCCCTGCACCACGTGAAGCCGGTGCACTATGTCTCCACGCTCAGTACGGCCATCGCGGGCCCCGACGACCCCGAGGTCCTGCCCGAGGCATGGCGCAGCGACCCCGCCCTGCTGGAGTTCAGCGGCTACGCGGCGAGCAAGTGGGTCGCGGAAGGGATCGTCCGCCTCGCGGGCGAACGGGGCATCCCGACGGCCGTCTACCGCCCGGCACACGTCAGTGGGGACTCCCGGACCAGCGTGGTGAGCGGCGACGGCGCGCTCTGGCACTTCCTCAGGGCCTGCGTCGAGCTGGGCGCACGCCCGTCCACGCGGGTCGACTTCCAGGCGAACCTGGTCCCCGTGGACTTCGTCGCCAAGGCGTTCGCCCACCTCGCGCTCGGCGAGCGGGCGGACGGAACGGTCTACAACATCGCCGCACCGGCCGCGACCGAGACCGTGACCATGCTGGACCAGGTGGCCGCCCTCGGCTACCCCCTCCAGCCCGTCCCGTACGACGAGTGGCACAAGAGGCTCGGGGAAGCGGCGCTGGAGACGCCCGTGTCCGAGCGGACGTCGCTGCACGCCGCCCTGCTGCTGGCCGGCGTTCCGCGGCCCGCCACCGGCGCGTACCGGCTCCGGGCCGACCTGGACAACCTCCTCAGCGGGCTGGCCGGTAGCCAGGTCACCGGGATTCCCGTCGGGTCCGAACTGCTGCACCAGTACCTCAGGTACTTCATCGAGACGGGTTTCCTGCCGAGGCCGCCGGAAGCCGTCCTCAAGAGCGGTGCGTGATGCCGGCCGGCCCGAGCAGAGGGAACACCCGTGAACGCGACGTCCTTTGGCCAGAACACCACTGCCCCGCAGCACCTCGAACGTCACTATGACCTCGTCTGCCGGGCCTGTGGCCACACCATGGCCGACGACGGACTCACCCTGCGCTGTCCCGGGAACCACACACCGGCGTTCCTGCGCACCCGCTACCACGACCGGGAACCCGCCGTCAGTCCCGAATCCGAGGGCCTGTACCGCTACCGGCGCTGGCTGCCGGTCGTACGCACCCTCCCCGGAGCGGGAGGGACGGTCGTCTACCGGGCCGAAGTGCTGGGACGCGCTCTCGGGCTCGGCGAGCTGTGGATCGCGTTCAACGGCTACTGGCCGGAACGCGGCGCCGACCTGCGGACCGGCACGTTCAAGGAACTCGAAGCCTACGCCGTCTTCGGCCGGCTGCCCGAGCGGCCCCCCGTCCTCGTCGTACCGTCCGTCGGCAACACCGCCGCCGCGTTCGCGTCCGTGTTCTCCAGGACCGAGGTGGAGTGCCTGCTCGTCGTGCCGGACAGCGGACTGCACCGGTTCGCCACGGTCTCCGACATCGCGCCCACCGTCCGGCTGGTGTCGATCACCGGTGGCGACTACGACGACGCCATCGAACTGGCCGAGCGGGTCTCGGCATTGCCGGGATTCCGGGCGGTGGGCGGGGCCTGGAACGTCGCCCGCCGCGACGGCCTCGCCACGGTCCTGCTGTCCGCGGTCGAGGCGATGGGAGAGCTGCCCGAGGTCTACGTCCAGGCCGTCGGGAGCGCGGTCGGTGCGATCGCGGTCCACGAGGCGGCCACCCGGCTCATCGCCTCCGGCCGCTACGGCACGGCGACACCACGGCTGCTGATGTGCCAGAACGAGGGAGTCGCACCGGTTCACCGCCTGTGGCACGGAGGCCCCGAAGCGCACGGTCCGGTCGACAAGGAACAGCGCCGCGCCGCGACCGGCCGCGTGTACGCGGACGAACTCGTCAACCAGCGCCCCCCGTACTCCCTCACCGGAGGCATCGAGGAGGCGCTGCGCACGAGCGGCGGAGACGTCCTCCGCTGCCCCGGCGAGGCCGCCCGCGCGGCCACCGAACTCTTCGCGCGGACCGAGGGGATCGACATCGAACCCGCGGCGGCGGTTGCCGTCACCTGCCTCGGCCGCTCCGTGCAGGAGGGCCGTGTATCCAGCGGGGCCCGCGTCCTTCTGAACATCACCGGGGGCGGCCGCGCGCGCTTGGCCGCCGGGATGGAGGACGGCCGCGCCGCCCAGCCGGCCCTGCGCCTGGACTTCTCCGCGCTCGACTCCCCCGGCATCGTCCAGCGGATCCGGGAGCTGTTCCCCGCGGCGGACGTATCCGCCTGACGACCCACGAGACACACCGCTACGGGACACCCTTAGGACCATTCCTGACCTACATGGCCCATACAGTCCCTGGTGAACGGGGTGACCACGTGACCACGGCGCAACGGGACCCACCACCACCCTCGTCCGCGCCCCACGTCCTCGCCCTCATGAACCACCCGCCGCCGAAGGAGCCCGCCCGCATGCCCGCACGTTCGCCAGAGGTCCCGCGTTTCACCTGGCCCCAAGTGTGCGCCCGCCGTCTGGAACGCCACGCGCTGAGCACGCCGTCGGCAACCGCCCGGCCCGACGACATCGTCGGCGCCATGGCCGGTACCCACGCCCAGGTTCTGCCGGCCGCCGAACTCGCCATCGGACTGCGGACGACCGGAGCCACCCGGGTGGACGTGCGCAAGGCGCTCTGGTCGGAGCAGAGCCTGGTCAAGACGTTCGGGCAACGCGGCACCGTACATCTGTTCCCGACGCGCGACCTGCCACTGTGGATCGCGGCCTTCTCCGCCGTTCCCGAGCCGAAGAACCCTCATCCGGCGCACATCCGCTTCACCGAGGAGCAGACCGCCGAGGTGGTCGCGGCCATCGGCGACGCCCTCCAGGACGCCGAGCTCACCATCGACGAACTCAGCGAGGAAGTCCTACGCAGGACCGGACCCTGGGCCGGGGACCTGGTCATACCCGGCTTCCAGGACCTGTGGCCGCGCTGGCGTCAGGCGCTGCACCTGGCCGGCCTGCGGGGAAAACTGTGTTTCGGCCCCAACCGCGGCCGCAAGGTCACCTACACCCATCCGGCCCGCCGGCTGCCCGGCCTCGCGCCGGCCGACCCCCGCGCCGCCCTCACCCATGTCGTGACCAGCTACCTACACGCCTACGGCCCGGCCACCCCACAGCAGTTCGCGCACTGGCTGAACGCGCCGGTCCGCTGGGCCAACGAACTCTTCGCGTCCCTGGCCGGCGAACTCCAGCCGGTCGAGGTCGAGGGCAAGCCGGCCTGGGTGGCCGCCGGCGACACCGCCGTGCCCGACACGCCGCCGCGCGGCCTGCACCTGCTGCCCTACTTCGACGGCTACGCCTACCGGGTCGGCAACCAGCCACCGGAACTCCTCTACCCGGGCCCCGCCCGTGAACGGGTGCTGCCCGGAAACTTCCAGGTGCTGATCGTGGACGGCGTGGTCGGCGGACTCTGGCACCAGCGGCGCTCCGGCCGCAAGCTGGACGTCACCGTGGAGTCCCTGGTGCCGCTCAGCGCCGCGCAGCGCACCGAGGTCGAGCGCCGGGTGGTCCGGATCGGCGAAATCCTGGAAGCTACGCCGCGGCTCACGTTCGGCCCGGTCACCGTTGGCGGCCACGCCTGACCGCCTGACCGGGCTGCGGTGCGGGCGCAGTCGCCCGTCACCGGGCGGGTCCGCGGCCGCGGGCGACGAGCTTGCCGAGTTCCCACAGGAGCAGCAGTGCGGCGGCGGGTACGAGGGCCCACGCGAAATGCCTCAGGTCGAGTTCCGTGGTGCCCAGCAGACGGTGGAAGAGGTCCATCTGTGTGACCGCGACGGCGAGGACGACCTCGACGAGCATCGCCCGGTTCATCTGCTTGCTGTCGAAGCTGGCGGTCGTCAGCGCGGTACCGGTCTCGCTGCGGCATTCGAGCGCGGCCACGATCAGGCACAGGGCGAAGGCCGTGAACGCGATGGAGTTGCCGATGGGAAGGCTGTCGAAGAGCGACTGACCGAGCTGGATCATGCAGAGCAGGCCGATGCTGATGGCGAGTCCCGCCGAGCCGACCGTGATCATCACTCCCGTGGTGAGCACCGGCTCGCCGCGGGAGCGCGGCCGGCGGGCCATGAGATCCGGGCTCTCCCGGTCGAAGCCGAGGGCGAAGCCGAAAGCGGCGTTGACGAAGAAGTGGATCCACAGGACCTGTGCGGCGGTGAACGGTTCACCGGCGGCGATGTTGAACAGGGCGGCGCCGAGGAACGTCAGGACGAAGACCACCAGCAGGACCAGGACGAAGCGGATGTACTTGGTGAGATTGTCGTAGATCTTCCGGCCTTGCTCGACCGCGGAGACGATGCTGGCGAAGTTGTCGTCGGAGAGGATCAGCTGGCCGGCGTTCTTGGCGACTTCCGTGCCCGAGCCCATGGCGATGCCGACGTCGGCCGCTTTGATCGCCGGGGCGTCGTTGACACCGTCCCCCGTCATGGCCACCACGTCGCCCTTCTTCTTCAAGGTGTCCGCGAGCAGCACCTTGTGTTCGGGAGCGACCCGGCCGACCACCCCGATGTGCTCGATGGCGGCCAGTCGTTCGGGCTCGGACAGGGCGGCGAAGTCGGCGCCGAGGACGGCGTCCCCTTCGATGCCGAGCTGTTCGGCGATGGCGGCACCGGTGGTGACCTCGTCCCCGGTGACCATGCGGACCCGGATCCGGGCCGCCTGCGCGGCGGCGACCGCGGCCCGGGACTCGGCCCGTGGCGGATCGACCATCCCCACCAAGCTCGTCATCTGCAGTTCGGTGACATACCCGAGGAGGTCGCCGGCCGGGTCGAACCGTTCCGGGTCCAGGTCGCGGACCGCGGCGGCCATCACCCGCTTGCCCTGCCGTGCCATGCGGTCCTCGTGTGCCTGTGCCCGCTCGCGCGGGCCGGCGTCCCACGGCAGGCTCGCGCCGTCGGAGAGCGCCGTTGCCGCGCGGGCCGTCACCGCCGGTGCCGCGCCCTTCACGAAGCACCGTACGACCGGCCGCCCGGCGGCGTCGCTCGCCGCGTTGAACGTGGCCATCAGCTTGTAGGTCGGGTCGAACGGCAGCGTGGCCAGCCGGGGCAGGCGCTCACGGGTGGCGTCGACGTCCAGGCCGGCCTTGTGGCAGAGGACGAGCAGAGCGCCTTCCGTAGGGTCTCCGACCACCGTGCCGTCGACGAGTGTGGCGTCGGAGGCGACCAGGTACGGCAGCACCGCCTGCTCGATGGAGTCCGCACTGCCCGCGGCGTGGTGCACCTTGCCTTCCAGGCCGTAACCGCTGCCGGAGACGGTGTAGCGGTCCGTCGGCGTCAGCACCTCCACGACCGTCACCTGGTTCATCGTCAGGGTGCCGGTCTTGTCGGAGTTGAGTGCCGAGGTGAACCCCAGGGTCTCCACCGACGGCAGGTCCTTCACGATCGCGTGTCCCTTGGCGAGGTTGACGGCCCCGATCGAGAGGATGGTCTGCGCCACCGTGGGCAGTGCCTCCGGGATGGCCGCGATGGCCAGGGCGACGGCGCTCACGAAGAGCACGTCCCAGGCTTCGCCACGGCTGCGCCCCAGGGCGAACATCGCGATCATCGTCAGGCCGGCCGCCGCCGCGATCCACAGGGTGAGCCGGTCCAGCTCCCTGGTCAGCGGCGAGACTTCTTCGGGGGTGGCGGAGAGCATGCCGGATATGGTCCCGAGCTCGGTGTCGGCGCCGGTGGCCGTGATGATGACGATGCCGCTGCCGTGTGTGACAGGGGTGTTCATGAAGGCCATGTTCGACTGGTCCGCCGGTCCTGGCCGTTCGCCCGGCAACGTCCGCGCTTCCTTGGCGACCGGCGCGCTCTCGCCTGTCAGCGCGGCCTCGTCGATCTGCAGAGCGCTGGCCGTGATGATGCGGCCGTCCGCCGGTACCTCGTTCCCTGCCGAGAGGAGCACGATGTCGCCGGCCACCACTTCTTCGGCCGGGATCACGGCTTCCTTCCCGTCCCTGCGCACCCGGGCGGTCGCCTTCATCATCGACTTGAGGGCGTTCATGGCGCTCTCGGCCTTGCCGGCCTGCCGCATGCCGATCACCGCGTTGAGCACCGTCAGGGCCAGCAGTATCCCGGCGGTCCCCCACTCCGTGATCAACAGGGACACCACGGCGGCAACGACCAGGATGATCTGCATGTAGCTGCGGTACTGGGCCAGGAACCGCCGCCAGCCCGGCTCGGGTTCCTCCGCCGGCAGCGCGTTCGGGCCGTTCCGGTCCAGCAGTTCGACGGCGCGCGCCGCGGACAGTCCCACCGCGGGGTCCACCCCGAAGGCCGAAGCGACCTCCTCCGCCGACCGCGCGTACCACCGCTCGGGCTCGACTGCTCGATGGTTACGGGCACCTGTTTCCACAGCCATCGTGACTGCCTCCGCTCCGGTCGTCCCCGGACTGCGCCCTATCCCTGTTCCTTCCGCCCGCTCTTCCCGCTGTTCTTCCTGCCGCCCTTCCCGTGCCGCTCGCGGTTCTTGCCGGCGACCGACGCCGCGTACGGATCTGCCTGGGCGCCCTTGGGCGCTTCCTTCTCCAGGTCCTTCTTGGCCTTGGCGAGCTCCTGGCGGTCCGCTTTGCTCATCCGCGGGAACTGCGGGCCGATGTCGATCAGCGTGTGCGCGAGCACGGCGGCCGCGCAGAGCCGCGCCAGCCACTTGCGGTCCGCGGGCACGACGTACCAAGGCGCCCAAGGGGTGCTGGTGGCGGAGAGCATCCGGGAGAAGGCCCGCTGGTAGGCGTCCCAGTGCGCGCGTTCGCGTACGTCGGCCGCCGAGAACTTCCAGTTGTGCTCCGGTACGTCGATCCGCTTGAGGAACCGGACCCGTTGCTCCTCTTTCGACAGGTTCAGCATCAGTTTGACGACGTGGAAACCGTTCTCGGCGAGGTACCGCTCCCAGGCATTGATCTCCCGGTAGCGGCGTTCCCACACAGCGCCGTCCTGCGTCGTCCCGGGCAGCCTCTGCCGGTCGAGGTTCTCCGGGTGCACCCGCACCACCAGGACCTCTTCGTAGTGCGACCGGTTGAAGATGGCGATCTCGCCGCGCCGGGGCAGCTGACGCGCGTAACGCCACAGGTAGTCGTGGTCGAGTTCTTCGGCGGAGGGCACTTTGAAGTTCGCCACCCGCACACCCTGCGGGCTCAGGCCGCTCATCACATGGCGGATCGTCCCGTCCTTGCCACCGGCGTCCAGCGCCTGCAGACACACCAGTACGCCCCGGGTCTGCTCGGCGGCCAGTCGCTGCTGGTACTCGGCCAGCAGCTCGATGCCCACACGCAACAGCTCGACCCCGTCCGTCTTCTTCACGATGCCCGCCCGGAAACCGGGGTCGAAGTCCTCTTCCAGGTCCACTTTTGTGCCAGGAGGGACCCGCAGCTGTTCGATGAACGCCTCGATCCGTTCCGCTGTCGTGTCGGTCATCCGCGGTCGGCCCTTTCGGCGTGCGTCGGTGACACGAGCCGCCGAGGTCCGGGGCGACAACTGTAGGACGAGAGTACGGCGGACCTTCCGCCTGAGGAACACCGTCCGGCTCGCCTCGCCGCCGGACGACGTGCCGTTCACGAAGGCCCTGGCGGTCCGCCCCGAGCGACGGCCAGCCCCGTCAGGAGAGCCGTACGGGCGTCGAGCTCGTCCCACGTTCCGCGCCAGGCCAGCAGGGCGACCGCGGCGGTCGGGAACTTCTCCCGGACCTGCCGGATCCGCCGGCCGACTCCGTCGCCGGCCGCCATCAGGATCGTGTCCCGCAGGCTCGGGTTGTGGCCGATCACCAGCAACGTCGATACGTGGGCGGGCACTTCGTGCACGACGGCCAGGAGTTGCGGTACGGGCGGGTGGTACAGCCGCGGATCGAAGCGCACCTGGGGCAGCCCCGCCAGTTCCGCCGCGGCCAGCTCCCACGTCTCCCTCGTACGGTGAGCCGTGGAGCAGAGCACCAGGTCAGGCAGCCAGTCCTCTTTCGCCAGCAGGTGTCCCGCGGCCTGCGCGTCCCGGCGGCCGCGCCCGGACAGTGGCCGCTCGTGGTCCGCCGTCCCCGAGGGACGGGCGGCTTTGGCATGGCGCAACAACAGCAAGCGCCGCAGAGGCGAGATCGTCACACCGGGACACCTCACGTCGAGAGTGCCGTGTTCCTGGTCGGGACGCGCCCTGGCGTCGGGCCGGTACGCGAGGGCGTGGACCGTGGCCGTCAGGAGCGTCCCAGTGTGCAGGTGACGCACACAGTACTCGGTGCCTGAGCGCGTCGATCCCACCGGAGGCGTCGCCTCGCGTCTTTCGGACAGCGGTCGAGTCGCCGCGCGCCGCGCCCTCGCGCCGTGCACTCACCTCCTACCTCCTCCGGGGGTGCCGAGCCGTGAAAACGCGGGACTCCACGAGGAGCTGAACACCCGCCGTCTTTTGGCCCGTCCTGCTATGGCTCCTTCCGCACGGCCGCTCTAATGTCGGCAGCCGACGAACCCGGGACCGCGTCGATGAGGACCCGTACGCCGGTCGCCTTCCTCAGCGGGACGAAGCCGTCCCGGCCCGGGAGCGCGGTGAGGTCTCGGACGGCGAGTTCCAGCGGGCGGAGGGCAAGGTCCTGCACTGGCTTCCATGGTGGAAACGCTCGTCGTGCTGTCCCAGTGAGGTCTTCCGGACGGAGGTAGCCATGGTGGGAGACGCATCAGGGGCGCCGGGCGGCCCGCCCCCTCCTGCGGATGCCGAGGCAGCGGCCGAAGGCTCCGGCCGGCCGCCGGAGTCCCGTGAACGCCGGGGGCTGCTGTCCGTCACCCTCCCGGGAAGCTGGGGCGCGCTCCTGTTCGCCTGCCTCTCCTTCACCCCGTCACTCCTCCCCCGCGGCGGCATCCTGCAGGGCCTGATCTGCGGCATCAACGCGGCTCTCGGCTACGCGGCCGGGGTGCTCGCCGCGCGAGTGTGGCGCGCGTTCGCCGACCGGGAGCCGCGGCCCCCGCGGCCCAAGTCCTGGACCGGCTTCCTCATCAGCGCGGTCGTCCTTTTCGGGCTCTTCTTCGGCTTCGGGCAGTACTGGCAGTACCAGATCCGCCGGCTGATGGGGGTGACCGATTACAACGTTCCGCTCGCCGTGGCCTCTCCTCTCATCGCGGCACTGGTCTTCTGGCTCCTCCTCCTGACCGCGCGCGGCATCCGCGGCCTGTACCGCCGGCTCGTACGCCTGCTCAAGCGCTGGATCGGGCCACGCGCCGCGTCCGCCGTCGGCTGGACCGCGGTCGCCGCCCTCGTCTGGGCGATCGTCACCGGAGTGCTGCTCGACGGCCTCGTCGCCCTCGCCAACGAGACCTTCTCGCTCCGCGACACGACGACCGAGGAAGGGGCGCACCGGCCCACGACGACCCTGCGCTCGGGCGGCCCCGGCTCGCTCGTACCGTGGGACTCGTTGGGCCTGCAAGGACGCAACTTCACCGGCACCGGCCCGTCGGCGTCCGCCATCGGACAGTTCACCGGCCGTCCGGCGAAGGAACCGATCCGGTCCTACGCCGGACTGGCGTCGTCCGACGACGCCGAGTCCCGTGCCGCCCAGGCGGTCGCCGACCTGACCCGGCAGGGCGGCTTCCAGCGCGAGAACCTGCTCGTGGTGACGACGACCGGAAGCGGCTGGGTCGACCCTGCCGCGGTGGACACTTTCGAGTACCTCAGCGGCGGCGACTCCGCCGCCGTCGCGACCCAGTACTCCTACCTCCCCTCGTGGCTCTCCTACCTGGTCGACCAGACCAAGGCCCGCGAGGCGGGCCGCGCCCTCTTCGACGCCGTGTACGACAGCTGGTCGAAACTGCCGGCCGACCGGCGCCCCCGCCTGTTCGTCTCCGGCGAGAGCCTGGGGTCATTCGGCGGCGAGACGGCTTTCAGCGGGGAGTACGACCTGCGCAACCGCACCGCGGGCACCCTGTTCGCCGGCCCGCCGGCCTTCAACACGCTGTTCCGGGAGTTCAGCGACCATCGTGACGCCGGCAGTCCCGAGGTGCAGCCCGTCTACAAGGAGGGGCGGACCGTCCGGTTCGCCAACGATCCGGCAGCGGGGATCCCGCCGGCGGACCGGCCCTGGAACGGCAGCCGCGTCCTCTACCTCATGCACTCGTCCGACCCGATCGTCTGGTGGAGCCCGCACCTCGTCTACAGCGAACCGGACTGGATCGCCCAGCACCCGGGCGACGACGTGCTCGAAGCGATGGTGTGGCTGCCGTTCGTGACGTTCTGGCAGGTCTCCGCGGACCTTCCGTTCGCCGCCGACGTTCCGAGAGGCCACGGCCACACCTACACGACCGAGTACGTGGACGCGTGGAACGCCGTCCTGCGGCCCCCGGGCGTCACCGCGCAGGACCTCGGCCGCCTCAAAGACTTCATCACGGCCGAGAAGTGACCGCGTACGCCGCGCATCTCCGATCGGTGCGGCATCCGCCCCTGCCCCACCCGGTCACCGCAGCAGGAAGCCCACCAGGTAGCCGAACGCGTTGACCGCCCAATGCAGGCCCATGGGCGCCAGCAGGCTCCCGCTACGGCGGCGCAGCTCGCAGAAGAGCACGCCCGCCGCCCCGGTGAACAGCACCGCCGCCACCACGGCGGCCGCCGCACCGAGCGCGGAACGGCCGAACAGCGGCGTCAGGGCGGGCTTGTCAGTCGCCAGCCCCAGCGACGGCAGAACGTGCCACAACCCGAACAACACGCTCGACACGACCGTCGCCCACACCGCGCCCCGGGCCCGGCGCACCAGGCCGTACAGCACACCCCGGAAGGCGACCTCCTCCAGCAGCACCGTACCGACCGGCACCGTGACCAGGACGCGCAACGCCACCTGGCCGCCGGACAGCCCACCGTACCGCTCGTCCGCGAACAAGCCCCGCGTGGCCGGCAGCAGCGCCGCCGCCGCATATCCCACGCCGACCAGCCCGATCAGCACCACCGCCCAGCGGGCGCCGCGCTTGAGCGTCGCAGCATCCAGCCCCGCATCCGCCCAAGTGCCTCCGGCCCGGAACAGCACCCCCAACAGCAGCGCACTGACCACGACGGCCGTCAGCACCCCGAACGACGGCGCCCATCGGCTGTTGATCAGATTGGCCAACACCAATACAGCCACAGTGACGCCCACAGCCACACCGGTGCCCATCGACCACGACGCACGCGCGACGCCGCCGGCCGAACCGTTCCTCTTTCGACTCACGGCATGCTCCCTGAGGAGACTGCCGACCACGCACCGCTGACGGTGCATCGGTCGCTGCGCCCATGATGTACCCGGCAACCGCCACGACCAAGGTTCTCCCGGGTAGAAGTGCGGCCGGGTGCCCGGCGCGGCGCTGCCGCGCCGGGCACCCGGGCAGGATCAGAAGAATTTGCCCTGCGCAAGGGTGTAGTGGAAGCGCCGGTTGAACGAGTCCAGGCTGTTGAACTCCTCGTTGCCGATGCGCATAGTGGCGAGGATCGTATCCGGCTCAGGGTTGAGGGCGGCGTGGAGCCACTCTGAGATGTCGCTCCAGTCGTTCTCCATGTTCACCTGGTTGATCGACAGCCGTGTTCCCGACCCCGACGCGTAATTGCGGATGTTGGCGCCCACCGTTATGGCGATGTCCTGGAACCGGGCTGCTTCGGAGACAGCCTGAATCAGGATGATCAGGCTGGCCTGGAAGCCGGTCTGCGCGGTATGGGTCATGTTGCGGTTGTATCCGTGCACCGCGCGGACGGCGTCCGCGATCGTGTAACCGTTCATTCCCACAGTGGCGCGCGTGTCGCTGCCGAGCGCGTCGTAGTTCGAGTCGAAGCCGAAATCGGTGACCGCGGCCGGAGTGCCGTTGCGCTGGAGGATGGCCTGCATCTCGGCGCGCTGGTCACGGAAGCCCACCAGACCGGTCACAGAACCACTGTGCGAGCTGGGTGACCACACACCCATCATGTAGAGGTTGTCGGAGCGCACGTAGAGGGCAGCGTAGGGCGCGTCGTTGTCCATGAGGCGGATCTCGACGGCGCGCGGCCCCTCCGCTCGCAGGCGCTCAGTGGCGCCGACGCCGTTCCCGACGTTGTGGCCGGCGGCGTTCCGCAAGGCACCGATCATGGCCCAGTAGCTGGTCTGGGCGTTCTGCATGTCTCCCTGCAGAAGGCTGTGGATGTTCCAGATGATCTGATGACGCGGGCGCGACGTGTCAGCGTGGGCGGCAGGGGCGGTCAGCCCAGCCAAGGTCAGAACGACGAGCGAAGCCGCCAGCAAGCGCGCGAGCACGGCGCGCAAAGTTGACATCACGGTTGAGTCCTTCGATAGGGGGTGCATGGCACGAGCGGCCGTGCCTCCAGCGGATATCTCCGACCCTGCCCTGCCGATCTAACGGATATCTAACGTCGGCACTGTCGGCCCCGTCGGAACTAGAGACTGGCCTGACGCTTCCGCCCCTTGTCCCCCCACATTCGATGTGGTCTCGCCTCGGCGCGTGGCTTGTGTTGTACTGCGCACCATGGGTCCGTACGCGACGACGGGGTGACCACGATGCCTCTTGAGGGTGAGTACGAGCCGAGTCCGGCGCAGTGGATTCGCGAACAGGTCGACCTGTATGAGCGTTCGGACGGCACGCAGGGGGCGACGCTCTGGGACACGGGGCTGCCGGTCGTCATTCTCACGACGCGCGGCGCGAAGAGCGGCAAGATCCGCAAGGCCCCTCTGATGCGCGTGGAGCACGAAGGGCGGTATGCGGCCGTGGCCTCCAAGGGCGGCTTCCCGCGGCACCCGGACTGGTACTTCAACCTCAAGTCCGACCCGCACGTGCAGCTCCAGGACGGTGCCGTGCGCCAGGAAATGACGGCTCGTGAGGTCACCGGGGACGAGAAGGCCGAGTGGTGGGAGCGCGCGGTCGCCGCGTATCCGCCGTACGCCGAGTACCAGCAGAAGACCGACCGAGTGATCCCCGTCTTCGTGCTGGCCCCGCGCACGTGACAGGACCGGGCAGCCTCGCGAGGCATTGACCCCGGAAGACCTTGCCCCTGGAAGGCGGACTGAACAAGGTCAGGTGAGGGTCCGCCTACCCGCCGAGCGCGGCCTCGTGGTCCCCCATGTTGCTGCCGTGCGGCGGACAGTTTCCTGTACGAGGTGGTGTCTGCGCCGCCGGAGAGGGAGTGGGCACTCCCGGTAAGTGGAGCGACGGCCGCGCAGCGAGGGCTGGTTGATTCGAACCACAGTCGGTATGTGTTCCGGCCGACTTCGCGCAGGCGGCGATGTATGCCGCTCGCCCTACGTCTACCCAGTTGAACGGTGGTCGTTGGCCAGAGGTTCGTCATGTGCGATGCCGCGCGCCGGCCCCGTTTCCTGGCATGACACAGGAATATCCGCCTGTCGTTTCCGCCGGGACTGTAGACCGGGCGAGCCAAAACGGAGCGCCCAGGTGGCGCCCTCCCCGCGAACCGGAGTGAGTGTGCCGTGCCGACCGCCTCCGGCAGCCATGCTGAGCCAGGGAGACAACTACGGGACGTAAGTGACTTATGGCCCGAAAGCAATTCATCGTCTCACATACTGGGATTTACCGCCCCGAAGGCCCTGACACTCGCCCGGCCCCTCGCTAGCGTGCGCCGCACAGCCCAGCCCGATGATGGGGAGAGTCGTATGTCGACAGAGACAGGTCACACGGGTTCGGAGGGCACGTCGGAGCAGGTCGCGGCACAGACCGCGCTGAGCACAGCGGCAGCCAGGAATCTGGCGACGACCACGAAGACGCCCCCGCAGATGCAGGGCATCACCTCGCGATGGCTGCTGCGTGTACTTCCCTGGGCGCAGGTCTCGGGAGGGACCTACCGGGTGAACCGGAGGCTCAGCTACGCCGTCGGCCACGGGCGGGTGAGCTTCGTCCAGACCGGCGCTGAAGCCCGGCTGGTGCCGCCGAGCCTGGCGGAACTGCCCGTACTGCGGGGCCTGGACGACCAGGAACTGCTCGCCGAGCTGGCCGGCCGGTTCACCCAGCGGGACGTCGAGCAGGGAGAGGTGGTCGTCGAACAGGGAGCCCCCGTCGACCAGGTCTTCGTCGTCGCGCACGGCAAGCTCAACCGGATCGGCGAAGGGCCCTTCGGGGACGCCGAGCTGGTGCTCGGGGTGCTGGCGGACGGCGACCACTTCGGTGACGAGGCGCTCACCGAGACGGAGAGCACCTGGCCGTACGCGGTGAAGGCGGCCACGGCCGCCACCCTGCTGGCGCTGCCCCGGCAGGCGTTCGTCAGCCTGCGCGAGCGCTCCACGGTGCTCCAGGAGCAGGTCGAGCGCTACCTCGCCGGTACCGCGCAGCCGCAGAACAGGAAGGGCGAGGCGGACATCGACCTGGCGTCGGGCCATGTGGGCGAGCCCGCGCTCCCCGGCACCTACGTGGAGTACGAGCTTCGGCCGCGCGAGTACGAGCTGAGCGTCGCGCAGACCGTACTGAAGATCCACACCCGGGTCGCCGACCTCTACAACCAGCCCATGAACCAGACCGAGCAGCAGCTGCGGCTGACCATCGAGGCGCTGCGCGAGCGTCAGGAGCACGAGCTCGTCAACAACCGCGACTTCGGGCTGCTGCACAACGCCGACTACGACCAGCGCATCAGCACCCTCACCGGGCCGCCCACGCCGGACGACCTGGACGAGCTGCTCTCCCGCCGCCGCCGTACCAAGGTGCTGCTGGCCCACCCGCGTGGCATCGCCGCCTTCTTCCGCGAGTGCAACCGGCGCGGTGTCTATCCGCCCAACGCCGAGCTGAACGGCCGCTCCGTGGCTGCCTGGCGCGGGGTGCCGCTGCTGCCGTGCAACAAGATCCCGGTCAGCGACGCGGGAACCAGCTCCATCTTCGCGATGCGTACCGGCGAGGAGGACCAGGGCGTCGTCGGGCTGCACCAGACCGGCATCCCCGACGAGTACGAGCCCGGCCTGTCCGTGCGGTTCATGGGCATCGACGACAAGGCCGTCATCAAGTACCTGGTCAGCGCGTACTACTCGGCTGCCGTCCTGGTGCCCGACGCGCTGGGCGTGCTGGAGAACGTCGAGGTCGCGCGCCACGACTGACCGGTGAGCGGCGAGCGGTCGCCGCTGCGTCGAAGAGCCCACCGCGAGGTACGGAGACAGCGATGGACGATCACACGGACGCCGGCCCAGGGCCGAAGCCTCCGGAGTTCTACCTGCCGGGCCCGGCGCGGCTCAACCCGCATGTGGAGGAGGCGCGCAGCCACTGCCGGGCCTGGGCCGTGGACATGGGGATGCTGCGTGCCGGGCCGCTCGGCGCCCGGACCGCGGAGCGGCAGGCGCAGGAGGAGGGAGTGACGGTCTGGGACGAGAAGGTCTTCGACGCGGCGGACTACGGGCTGCTGGCGGCGCTGGCCCATCCGGACGCCTCGGCACCCCGGCTCTGCCTGCTCGCCGACTGGTACGTCTGGCGGTACTTCTTCGCCGACCGGTTCGCAGCGGACTTCTTCTACAGCCGGAACGTGGCCGGGGCAGCCGAGTACGCCGCCCGGCTCCGGAACGTCATGGGGAGCGCCGGGCACCACGACGGCGGGGAGGCGGACCCGGCGGCCGGGCCCGTACCGTCCGAAGCGCCCGCGCCACCAGAGGCGGCCCCGGCGGGCATCGACCCGGTGGAACGCGGGCTCACCGACCTGTGGGTCCGGACCGTCGCGGGCCATGAGGACGGGTGGCGTACACGATTCGCGAAGAGCATCAACGGCATGGTCGACAGCGCTCGCGGGGACCTGGCCGACCTAGACGCCGGACGGGTGCCGAACCCCGTCGAGAACGTCGCGGCGCGCCGCGCCGCGAGCGGAGGGCCCTGGGCGGCGCGGCTGGTCGAGCATGTCACGGCGTTCGAGATACCCGGCCGGCTGGTGGGAACCCGCCCGATACGGGTCCTGGAGGACACCTTCGCCGACGCGGCGGGGCTGCGCGAGGACATCGTCACCGTGCTCGGTGGCCGCCGGGCCGCGGATCGGCCCGGCAACGCGGTCAACGTAGCGGGCCACTTCCTGAAGTGCGCCCCCCAGCAGGCCGTTGACATAGTGGCCGGCCATCTCGCCTCGCGGATGCGGCAATTCGACCGCACCGAAGCCGCGGAACTGCCACCGCTGTTCGGCCAGTACGGTCTGCTGCTGGGCGAACGCACCTCGGTGCTGCGCCACACGGGCTCCCTGCGGGACTGGCAGGCAGGGTTCCACGAGTGGCTGACCCGGCCGCCGGAATCCTCACGGGGGACCGCGCCCCGGCATCCGCGCCGGTCGTGGACGCCGTGTGGCACGAACGGCTTCGGCTGCTCCGGGACACGCGTGGCCTCAACGGGCACTGCGGCAGACGCCCCTGGCCGGGCCGGCCGCCGCCCACCTGGAGGCCACACGCTCCAACTCCCCGTCTTCCACGTGCCGTTCCGCTCCGTTGCTCCCAACCCCTTCATGGGCGAGGTACGCACCCATGTCAGGCGATGGGCACGGGAGATGGGAATGGTGCGCGAGGGAAGCGGAGTCGGGCCCGACTGGTCCAGCCGGCATGCGACCTTTGACGAGGCGTCCTTCGAGGCGTCCGATTTCCCGACCGTTTCGGCCCTGTCCTTTCCCACGGCCCCCAGGCCGCGCCTGGAGGTCGCCGTGGACTGCAGCGTGTGGGGAACACACGTAGGCGACTACATCACCAAGAAACTCCTTCGCGGCGGGGGCCCGGCCGGCGCAAAGGCATTCGTGGAACGGCTGAAGACGTTCCTGCCCGACCGGCTCGCGGCGATGCCGGTGCCACTGAATCCGGCGGAACGCGGACTGGCCGACCTGTGGCAGCGACTGCTGCCGGAGCTGTCGCAGGACAGCCGCCGTCACTGGCGCACGGATTTCACCGGATTCCTGGAGGGCCGGCTCTGGCAGGCCGCCAACTCCATCGAAGACAGGGTTCCCGACCCGGTGGACTACCTGGAGATGCGCCGCGCGTCTTTGGGAGGTCTGCTCAGTGCCAACAAGGTCGAGTACTGCCTGGAGAAGAGCCTTTCCGGCGAAATCTGGGACTCCGGCCCCATAACGCAGCTCCGGGAGATCACCGCCGACATTCTGACCGTGAACAACGATGCCGCCTCCTACCCCATGGAGCTGGCGGAGGACGGTGCCGTCAACAACCTCGTCACGGTCATTCAGGAACTGCTCGGCACCGACGACCCGGTGGCGGCGGCGCACGTCGCGAACGACCTGGCAGACCGGCGCACAGGCCAGTTCCGGTCCGTCGCGGGTCCGGCGCTCCGTGAACTGTTCGACGAGCACCGTATGGACGAAGCCGCCAGAAACGAGATCACCGAATTTGTGACCGGCCTCGAACAACTGCTGGCGGGTCTGCAGCAATGGGTCGACGACACCGGGCGCTACGCAGGGCCGTCGGTGTCCAAGCGCACACATCCCAAAGTCAGGTCCGGGCACAGCGCCGGATACGCCGCTCCTCGTTGAGGAGCGGGAGAGCGCCCAGGAGGAATCATGTCCTCTCGATCGGTCGCCGACGGAGCAGCCGGGTCCAGCGAGGTCATCGATTACTACGCCAACAAGCTGCCCGATGTGATGCGCAAGTACGGGCCGGGCCCGCGCGTCCACTTCCATCTCGGGCTTTTTCCACCCGGCGAACGGCCCAATACCTCGGTCCCGCGAGAGACATTGCGCAAGAGGCTGATCGAGGCGCAGGAGAACATGCTCGACTTCGCGGCTGAGACCTGGGGGGTTTCCGCCAACCCGCCCCAGCGCATTCTGGATGTGGGATGCGGCTTCGGAGGCGGCGCGATCTACTGGGCGCAGCGCTGCGGTGCCGCCGTCACAGCGGTGACGAACGTCCCGGGTCATGTTCCCGTCGTTCGCGAACTGGCCACCGCTGCCAACGTATCGCACCTGGTGTCACCGGTGGTCATGGACGCCAATGAGCTGGCGGTGCCGGTACGCCACGACGCCGCGGTCGCGTTCGAGAGTGTCTGCCACCTGGACCGGCGGCGCGCGTTCGCGGCAGTGGCCGCAGCGCTCCGGCCCGGCGGATGGTTCGCCCTGGAGGATCATTTCCTGCTCCGCGACGAATGGGCCGGCATGATCAACGGCTACTACCGGACGAACCTGGGAACGGTGCGGGAATACCGAGAGAGCGCCGAAGCATGCGGATTCACACTGGAACGCGATACGGACATCACCGATCGCGTCCTGGAATTCTGGGTGCAGAGCATGGCGTGGACCGCTTCCGAACTGGACCACGCCTACGCCTCGAAGGAATGGCCGCTGCCCGAGAAGCGGCTCATCGACTCCTTGATCGCCCACGGGCGGTTCTTCCGGGCCTGGCGCGACCGGGCGGCGGAGACGCGCATGCTGCTCTTCCGTCTGCCCGGATGACGTCCGGGGCCGAATCCGTATCGTGATCGAGACAACTGACCGAGGACACCATGAGCGCATCACACGCCCCCTTGTCCCGCCCTCCGATGGTCGATGAGCCGCACTTCTCCGCAGACCCCTACCCGACGTACGCGTGGCTGCGCGAACACAGCCCCGTCCGCCGTATTCCGCTGTCCCGCGGCGGGCACGGCTGGCTGCTGACGCGCTACGCCGACGTCGTGGCGGCGCTGTCCGACGGCCGGATGAGCAAGAACAACCGCCACATCAGCCAGCGGGTCAGCGACCCATACGCGGAGTCGCGGATGAGCACCCACATGCTCTCGCTGGACCCGCCCGACCACACCAGGCTGCGCCGCCTGGTGGCCAGCGCCTTCACCCCGCGCCGGATGGAGCAGATGCGGGTCCAAGTCGTCGCCATAGCGCGCGAACTGGCCGGCGGCCTGCCCGTCGCGGCACCCGTCGACCTCATCTCCCACTACGCGCTGCCGCTTCCCTTCCGCGTCATCTGCGAACTGCTCGGTGTGACCGGGCTCATCGAGCGGGAGGAGTTCCACTCCTGCGTGCTGAAGGTGTTCGCGGCTCCCGCCGGCACCCCGGCCCATGGCATCACCGGCCATGTGTCCCGGCTCGAAGAGTTTTTCACCGACCTGATCGAAGCCAAGCGCACCCGGCCCGGCGACGACCTGCTCAGCGCGCTGATCGCCGCACACGAGGCCGGGGTCGAATCGCTGACCGACGACGAGCTGCTGTCCATGACCGTGCTGCTGCTCATCGCTGGCTACGCCAACACGGTCAACCTCATCGGCAACGGAGCACACCTCCTGCTGCGCTTCCCGCACATCGCGGACGAACTCCGCGCCGACCACGACCTGTTGCCACAGACGGTCGAGGAGATCCTGCGCTACGAATCGCCCATCGAACGCGTTCCTACCCTGGTGACCCGCGAGCCCGTCACCTACAGCGGGGTCGATATCGGCCCCGGCGAGGTGATCTACGCGTGCGTGGCGAGCGCGAACCGGGACCCCGAGCGGTTCGCCGACCCGGACCGCTTCGACCCGCACCGTGCCGACATCGGGCACCACCTGGGCTTCGGGAAGGGCATCCACTACTGCCTGGGCGCGGCCCTGGCCCGGATCGAGGGCGAGGTCGCCCTGACCCAACTGCTGGACTCCTTCGGACATATGACGCAGGCGGTACCCGAAGAGGAACTGAACTGGCGCTCCACCTTCCTCTTCCGCAGCCTGGCGAAACTGCCCGTCACCCTCACGCCGAGCCGGGCGCCGACGGGGGCCGGGCCCGGCACGCACAGCGGCCCATGAACCCGCCGCCCGAGGGGGTCTGGGGGACGTCCATGCAGACCAGAGCAGCGGGCCAGGGCCGGGACGCGTCCCAGGCCGCCGACGTGCCGGCCCGTACCCACGCGCAAGTGGATCCCGTGCTCCGCGCCGCAGTAGGCACCCTGCCGACGCGGATGCGGCACGTCGCGGGCTACCACCTGGGCTGGTGGGACGTTCATGGCGCCCCCTGTCACGGCGGGGGCGGCAAGGCGCTCCGCCCGGCTCTGGTGCTGGCGGCGGCCCGGGCCGCGGGCGCGGACGGCCAGGCCGGGCCGAGCGGGGCCGGGCTGAGTGCCGCGGCGGCCGTGGAACTCGTCCACAACTTCACGCTGCTGCACGACGACGTGATGGACGGCGACCAGGTGCGTCGGCACCGGCCCACTGCCTGGTCGGTCTTCGGCACCCCGGACGCGATCCTGGCCGGCGACGCCCTCCTGGCGCTGGCCCTGCGGCTGCCGGCCCGGAATGCCGGCCGGGAGGCGCGGGCCGCGGGGGCGCGGCTGGCCTCGTGTGTGATCGAGCTGTGCGAGGGACAGCACGCGGACTGCTCCTTCGAAGAGCGCGCCGATGTCGGCATGGCGGAATGCCTGGCCATGGCCGAGGCCAAGACCGGCGCTCTGCTGGGCTGTTCCTGCGCGCTCGGCGCCTTGTCCGCGGGGGCCGGCGAACAGGTCGTCGACGCCATGGACGCCTTCGGACGCTGTCTGGGGATCGCGTTCCAGCTCATCGACGACCTCCTGGGCATCTGGGGTGACCCACGGGCCACCGGTAAGCCCGCCGGCTCGGACCTGACCGCTTTCAAGAAGTCCCTGCCCGTGGTCGCGGCCCTGGCCTCCGGCACCGAGGCGGGCCGCGAGCTGGCCGCCGTGTACGCGCGCGGCACTCCGCTCTCCGACGTCCAGCTCCCGTACGTGGCAGACCTCGTGGAGCGGGCGGGAGGCCGCGCCTGGGCCCGCGGCCGCGCGGACGAGTTCGCCCGCCGGGCGCTGGACTGCCTGGCCGAGGCGGTTCCCGATCCGGACGCCGCCGGCGAACTCCTGAGCCTCGCCCGGCTCATCACCCGAAGGGACCGCTGATGACCATCACACCGCGTGCCCCCGCGTCCCCGGCTCCCGCGCCCCCGGCCCCCGCCCCGGCGCTCCCCTCCGCCCCGCCGGCCCGCCGGCCCCTGCTGGCGCGGCTCGACGGCCCCGCCGACCTGCGTGCCCTCCCCCACCACGCGCTCGGGCAGCTGGCCACTGAGATACGGGATTTCCTGGTGGCCAAGGTCTGCGCCACCGGCGGCCATCTGGGCGTCAACCTGGGCGTGGTGGAACTGACCCTCGCCCTGCACCGGGTCTTCGACTCGCCCCGCGACGTACTCCTCTTCGACACCGGCCACCAGACGTACGTCCACAAGCTCCTCACCGGGCGGCAGGCCGGTTTCGACCGGCTCCGGCAGCCCGGCGGCCTGTCCGGCTATCCCGCCCGGACCGAATCGGCACACGACTGGATCGAGAGTTCACACGCCTCGACCGCTCTGTCCTACGCCGACGGCCTGGCCAAGGCCCTCGGCCTGCGCGGCGAGACCGGCCGCCGGGTGGTGGCGGTCATCGGCGACGGCGCGCTGACCGGCGGCCTGGCCTGGGAGGGCCTGAACAACCTGGCCGCCTCCGCGCACGCCGGGCCGGTCGTCATCGTCCTCAACGACAACGGCCGTTCCTACGCGCCCACCGTCGGCGGCCTCGCCCGCCACCTGGGCCGCCTGCGCGGGCACGGCCCGGACGCGGGTGCCGCGGGCCCCGCCCCCACCACGGAGACGCTCTTCGAACACCTGGGCTTCACCTACCTCGGTCCTGTCGACGGCCACGACACCCGTACCGTGGAGGCGGCCCTGCGCCACGCCCGTTCGCTGGCCGGCCCGGTGCTGGTGCACTGCGTCACGGCCAAAGGCAAGGGATACGCCCCAGCCGAAGCCGACGAGGCCGACCGGATGCACGGCATCGGCACCCTGGACCCCGCCACCGGGCGGCCCCCCGCCGCCGTCCGGAGCAAGAAGTCGTGGACCTCGGTGTTCGCCGCGGAGATCACCGCGCTCGCCGCCCGGCATCCCGACCTGGTCGCCGTCACGGCGGCGATGCTCCGGCCCGTCGGCCTGCACCGGTTCGCCGAGGCGTTCCCCGGCCGGGTCTTCGACTGCGGCATCGCCGAACAGCACGCGCTGTGCTCGGCGGCCGGCCTGGCCATGGGCGGGCTGCACCCGGTCGTCTGCCTGTACGCGACCTTCCTGAACCGGGCCTTCGACCAACTCCTCATGGACGTGGCCCTGCACCGGCTCCCGGTCACCCTGGTCCTGGACCGGGCAGGCGTCACCGGCCCGGACGGGGCCAGCCACCACGGCATGTGGGACACCACGCTGCTGTCCGCGGTGCCCGGCATCCGGCTCGCCGCGCCCCGCGACCCCGCCACCCTGCGCGAACTGCTGCGCGAGGCCGTCGAGTACGCCGACGGACCCACCGCACTGCGCTTCCCGAAGGCCACCGCCGGCCCCGACGTCCGTGCCCTAGGCGCCATGGACGGCATCGACATCCTGCGCCGCAGCCCCCACCGCCCCTTGGACGTCCTGCTGGTCGGCGCCGGAGTCATGGCCGGCCCGTGCCTGGAGGCCGCCGCCGCACTGGAGCGGGACGGCCACGGGGTCACCGTCGTCGACCCCCGGTGGACCCACCCCGTCCACGACGCCCTGCCCGGCATGGCGGCCCGGCACCGGCTGGCCGTCACCGTGGAGGACACCCTCGCCGAAGGCGGCATCGGCAGCGCCCTGCGCGCCGCCTGCGCGGACCGGCACATCACGACTCCCGTACGGGTCCTGGGCCTGCCCCGCGCCTTCCTCACCCATGGGGAACGCCCCGACCTGCTGGCCCGAGCGGGACTGGACGCGCAAGGCATCACCCATGCCGTCACCCAATCCCTCACCCCCCGCGCCGCCCCCTGATTCCAGGAGCACCCCATGGCCGCCACCGACCTCGGCACCCCCAGCCCACGCACGCCCGGTGTCACGGGCGCACCCGGCGCCACCGCAGACACCAGTCTCCGGCCCAGGCGGCGCCCCTGCCGGCGGATCAACGTGGGCGACGTGGCCATCGGCGGCGGCGCCCCCGTGTCCGTCCAGTCCATGACCACCACCCCCACCACCGACATCGACGCCACCCTGCAGCAGATCGCCGAACTCACCGCCGCCGGCTGCCAGCTCGTCCGCGTCGCCGTCCCCACCCAGGACGACGCCGACGCCCTGCCCGGCATCGTCCGCAAATCCCCGATCCCGGTCATCGCCGACATCCACTTCCAACCCCGCTACGTCTTCGCCGCCATCGACGCCGGCTGCGCGGCCGTACGTGTCAACCCCGGCAACATCAAGGCGTTCGACGACAAGGTCCGCGAGATCGCCCGGGCCGCCGCCGACGCCGCCACCCCCATCAGGATCGGCGTCAACGCCGGGTCCCTCGACGCGCGCCTGCGCGCCAAGCACCGGGCGGCCACCCCCGAAGCCCTCGTGGAATCGGCGCTGTGGGAATGCTCCTTGTTCGAGGAACACGGCTTCACCGACCTCAAGATCTCCGTCAAGCACCACGACCCCCTCGTCATGATCGACGCCTACCGGCAGCTCGCCGGCGCCTGCGACTACCCGCTCCACCTCGGCGTCACGGAAGCAGGCCCACCGCCGCAGGGCACGATCAAGTCGGCTGTCGCCTTCGGCGTGCTGCTCGCCGAGGGCATCGGCGACACCATCCGGGTCTCCCTCACCGCACCCCCGGTGGAGGAGGTCAAGGCGGGACAGCAGATCCTCGCCAGCCTGGGCCTGCGGGAACGCACCCTGGAAATCGTCTCCTGCCCTTCGTGCGGACGCGCCCAGGTCGACGTCTACGCCCTCACCGCCCGCGTCCAGGCCGCCTTCGACGGCTTCCCCCACCCCCTGCGTATCGCGGTCATGGGCTGCGTCGTCAACGGACCGGGCGAGGCCCGCGAAGCCGACCTGGGAGTCGCCTCCGGCAACGGCAAGGGGCAGATCTTCGTCCGCGGCCGGGTCGTCGCCACCGTCCCCGAACACCGCATCGTCGACACCCTCCTGGAACACGCCCTGAACCTGACCGACACCGCGCCGCCAACCCCTGCCTGACACGGAACGGGCGCGGGTCCGGATTCCTGCCCCGGTGGGCTATCCGATCGGACCGATTCAGTTGGGGACGAAGGCTTTCCCCAGTGAGGCGAAGGGCACGCCGGACCACCGGGGCCGTCGACACCGTCGAGACGATCTGCGCCGGAGGCCGGCCGTGCCGAAACCCGGCCGGTGCGGCCCGCCGGGGAGGTGCGGGGTCAGCGGGTGGTGTAGCCGCCGTTGGGGAACAGTGTCTGGCCGGTGAACCACCAGCCTTCGGTGGCCAGGAACCTGATGATCGGGACGATGTCCTCGATGTGGGTGAGCTGGTTGCCCATCGCCTGGGACTTGTGGAACTCCACCCTCTCCGGGGTTTCCTGCGGGTAGAAGAACGGCGTGTCCATCGGGCCCGGCGCCACGGTGTTCACCGAGATGTACCGGTCGGCGAACTCCTTGGCCGCCGCACGGGTGAAGTGCTCCAGCGGCGCCTTGCCGCCGGCGTAGGTGGAGTAGCCGTCCGTGAAGGCGGCCAGCAGCGACGTACCCAGGCTGATGATCTTCCCGTGGTCGTTCAGCCGGCGCCCGGACTCCTGGATGAAGAAGTACGCCGCCTTGGCGTTGATGCCGAACATACGGTCGTACTCTTCCTCGGTGGTCTCCAGGATCGGCTTGCGCAGCACCATCCCGGTGGTGTTCACCGCGATGTCCACGCCGCCGAAGGCGTCCACCGCCGCGTCGAAGAGCCGCCGTACCTCCGGGACCTTGGTCAGGTCTGCCTGGACGGGGACGGCCTGCCCTCCGGCCCCCTTGATCGCGTCCACCGTCTGCTCGGCCTCGTTCTGGGAGCTGTGGTAGTGCACGACCACCTTCGCCCCGGATTCCGCGAAGTTTCTGCTGACCAGTCCGCCCAGGTTCTTCTCGCCCCCGCCGACGACCGCGACCTTGTCCCGCAGCGTGTTCTCGGCCATGCTCCGCACTCCTCACGTTCTTGCCGGTGACCGACGTGATCACCCTCCACATACGACACTAGTCGGACATTTCGGTTAGGCGACCTCAGCCGTTCCGCACCCCGGTCAGTGGGGCGTGACCTGCTGGGGCGGCGCGAGGTAGCCGATGTCCTGGAAGCGGTGCAGGTAGAGATCGATCATGTCGCCGTCCACCGGTGGGCAGACGATGCCGCTGCCGTGCAAGGCAGCCTCGGCATGCCCGCGGCCCAGCCCTGGGAGCCCGTGTCCGGGGCCGGGGCCGGTGAACATCGGCAGGTAGGGGGCCATCGGGTGGTCCGGATGCCGGGCCGTCAGCTCGGCGATGCGGGCGACCCAGGAGTCGTGGGCGAGGCCGGTGACGGGGTAGCCCATGGCCCGCAGGCGGTCGGCCAGCAGTGACAAGCGCGCGGGGCGCGGGTTGGTGAGGTGGTAGGCGCGTCCGTCGGGCTGCTCGTGGGTGAGGATGTGAACGACGGCCTGGGCGGTGTAGTCCACCGGGACGAAGTCCAGCGGCAGTGGGATGTCCGGGGCGATGCCTGTTTCGGCGATGGTGCGGAACAGGGCGCACATCATGGTGTCGGTGTTCCACACGCCCCGTTTCCGTGTCCCGGTGATCTCGTAGGGGCGGTGGACGGCGGTCGGCAGGCCGCGTTCGGCGGCTTGGTGGACGAGGCGTTCGGCGACCCACTTGGTCTGCGGGTAGCCCAGGGAGATCAGCTCGGGGTGGCCGGGCCGGGTGTCCTCTTCGGCGTGGCGGACGCCCGCGGCCCCGTCGCCGGACCGGACGGCGACGGTGGAGATGTAGTGGACGGGCTTGAGGTGGTGAGCGGCGGCCAGCCCGAGGACCGTGCGCGTGCCGCCCACGTTGGCCGGGGCGAGCGCCGCGTACGGGTAGACGAAGTTGACCTGGGCCCCCGCGTGCACGATGAGGTCGGTGGTGTGGGCCAGGTTCTCCCAGTCGGCGTCGGACAGGCCGAAGCGCGGGGCGTCCAGGGTGCCGGGGACCGGCACGACGCGGCTCTCGCAGCACGACGGGTCGAGTCCGTAATGGCGCATGCGCGCGGCGATCCGCGCATGCGCGGCGTCGCGGCCGTCGGCCCTGGTCAGGCAGCGGATGCGCGGCACCCCTGCATCGGCGAGCCGGTCGATCAGGTGGACGCCGAAGAACCCGGTGCCGCCGGTCAGCAGTACGGTCCCGGGGGCGGTGGGCGCGGTGGCCGTGGGAGCACCGAAGGCCAGTCGGTCGTCGAGCCTGGCCTCCGCGGCGAAGTCCACGGGGGTTGCGTCCTCGTCGCCGCCTTCGCGCAGAGCGCCGGCGCGGGCGGCGAAGTCGGCCAGGGAGGCGCCGTCCAGCAGGTGCCGTATCAGCGTCCGGCTCGCGCCCGGGGTCAGGGCGAGCCGGTCCCGTAGGGCGGAGGTGGCCTGTGTGACGTGCAGCGAGGTGCCACCCAGTGCGAAGAAATCGTCGTCACGGCCGACGTGGTCCAGTCCGAGCAGTTCTTTCCACACGGCGGCGACGGTCTCTTCGGCCGCGCCCTGCGGCGGGGCCCCGCTTCCTTCGCCCCGGCCGTCCTGTCGCGCGACCAGCTCCATGAACCGGTCCCGGTCGATCTTCCCGCTGGTCTTGAGGGGGATGCTGTCCACGGTGGCCACCCGGGCGGGGACCATGTACTGCGGCAGCCGGTCCCTGACGTAGGCGGTCAGCCGGGCTTCGAGGTTCTCGGCGCGTGCGCCGGGGGCCGGTGCCGCCGCGGCGACCAGGCGCTGCCCGGCCCCCTCCCCCAGGACGTCCACGGCGGCTTCCCGGACCTCGGGGTGACTGGTCAGGGCGAGTTCGATCTCGTCGAGCTCCACCCGGTAGCCACGGATCTTGACCTGCCGGTCGCGGCGTCCCCGGTACTCCAGGACGCCGTCGCGCCGCCAGCGGGCGACGTCGCCGGTGCGGTAGAGCCGCGCTTCCGGGTCGGGCCCGAACCGGTCGGGCACGAAGACCTCGGCGGTCCGCTCGGGGTCGCCCAGGTAACCGCAGGCCACGCCGTCGCCGCCGACCCACAGTTCGCCGTCCTCGCCGGGTTCGGCCAGGCGGCCGTCCGCACGGACCACGTAGGCGGTGGCGTTGGCGATGGGGCGGCCGATCGGCACGGTCTCGGCGTGGTCGGCCAGGTCTTCGATGTGGTGGGTGGTGACGAGCGAGGACGCCTCGGTCGGTCCGTAGCCGTTGATCAGCAGGTCGGGGCGGCCGTGCCGGAGCACGGCGCGCACCGCGGACGGGCTGAGCGCGTCGCCGCCCGCGATCAGTGCGCGCAGGGTGGCGAACATGCGGGGGTTCTTCTCGGCGTACTGGTGGAACAGCCCGGCGCTGAGCCACAGCACGCTGATGTGCCTGGTGCGCAGGCTCTCTTCCAACGCGTCGGCGGACAGCAGCACCTCGGGGTCAGGCAGCACCAGACAGCCGCCGTTCAGCAGCGGGGCGAACAGTTCCAGGCAGGAGATGTCGAAGGTCAGCGCGGTGGTCGCCAGCAGGCGGTCGTCCGGGCCGAGTTGGAGGTAGTTGGTGTTCTTCACCAGGCGGACCGGGCCGCGGTGCGGGCAGACAACGCCTTTCGGGGTGCCCGTGGACCCGGATGTGTAGATCACGTAGGCCGGGTCGGTGGCGCGCCGGTCCGTTCCCCAGCGCTCGTCGTCGGCCGGCGTCCGGTGTCCGGCCAGGGCGTCGCTGGTCACCTGGGTGCAATGGCGCCCGACCGGAGCCGGCGGCTCGCCCGGCGCGGTGACCACGTGACGGACTCCGGCGCCGGTCAGCACCGTCTCCAGCCGCTCTTCGGGATCGTCCGGGTCCAGCGGCAGATAGGCGCCGCCGGCCTCCAGGACGGCCAGGACGGCCGACACGGCCTCCGGCGAGCGTCGCAACAGGACGGCGACGGTGTCCCCGTCCTCCATGCCGCGCGCCCGCAAGTGGGCGGCCGCCTTGCGGACACGGGCGTACAGCTCCCGGTAGGTGAGGCTGCCCTCCTTCCACTCCACTGCCTGGCGGCCGGGAGCCCGGCGGGCCTGCTCGGCGAACAGGGCGGGGACGGTCGCGTCGCGCGGATAGTCGGTGGCGGTGTCGTTCCAGGCGCGGATGGTGTCGGGTACATGACGGGCGGCGTCACTCATGGCATTCCCGGAGGTCGCGTTACGGCAGGGCGTGGCGGGAGGACCGTCAGCTCGTCAGGACGGCCTTGGTCGTACGGCCTGGGTGCGGTGTGTGGCGTACGGCCCGGGTGACCTCGGCCAGGTCGAAGTGTTCCGCCTCCGGCACCGGCAGACAGCCGTCGGCCAGCTGGTCGGTGACGCGGCGCAGCAGGCGCTCGGTCTGCTCGGCAGACAGCCGGCCGAGGCGGTCCGGCAGCCAGAACCCGGACACGGTGATCCCGCGGAAGAGCAGTTCCTCGGGCGTGACGGTGAGGGGCCGGCCGGAGAGCATGCCGTAGCTGACGAACTGCCCGTGGTCGCGCAAGGCACGCAAGGCGAGTGTTCCGGCGGCGCCGCCGACGGCATCGAGGGCGGCGGTGATGCCCCGCCCGCCGGCGACGGCCGCCAGTTGCCGTCCGGCGTTCGGGGAGTCCTGGCCGATGACGGCTTCCCCGCCGATGTCCATCAGGGCGGGGCGGTGGCGCTTGTCCCGTACCAGGCACAGGCAGCCCAGGCCCCGCTCGTGCGCGAGCCGGACGAGCATCCGGCCGGCGGTGGAAGCGGCCGCGGTCAGGACGATGCGGTCGCCCCGGTGTACGTCCAGGCCGTCGAGCAGGAGGTGGGCGGTGACCGGGTTGATGGTCAGCCGGCAGGCCACGTCGTCGGCGAGGCCGTCGGGTACGGGCACGACGTCGGCGGCGTCCGTGGCGACGTATTCGGCCCAGGTGCCCAGAGCGGACACCGCCACCCGTGTTCCCGGGCGGAGGGACACCTCGGGGCCGGTGGCCACGACCACGCCCGCCCCCTCGAAGCCGACGGGTGAGGCGGCGGCATCCCGCTCCGGGCGCGGCCCGGGGCGGAACGGGGCCGGCCGGCCATAACGACCCCGGACCAGCAGCAGGTCGGAGGGGTTGACCGGGCTGGCGCGCATCCGTACCAGCACCTGTCCGGCACCGGGTACGGGCACGGGCCGGTGGTCGAGCAGCAGCACGTCGGCGGGGTCGCCGTACCGGCGGAAGACGATCTGTCGCATCGCGGCCACCTCAGCTCCCGGCGTCGCCGAAGGAGGAATGAGCCAGCAGGTGGTCGCGGACCTCGTCGATGCGGTACCGGCCCTTGTGCAGCATGTTGTTGACCAGGACGTACGTCGCGTCACCCGCGTTCAGCGCCTCGTGGAGGTGGTCGAGACTGCCGCAGCCGCCCGAGGCGATGACCGGCAGCCCGGAAACGGCGGCGATCGTGTGGAACAGCTCCAGGTCGAAGCCCTCGCCAGTGCCTTCGCGGTCGACGCTGTTGGCCAGGACGGCACCGACCCGGAGCTGCGCCAGTTGCCGGGCGACGTCGACGGCGCTGGTTCCGGCGTCCTCCTTGCCGTCGTGGGTGAAGGCGCCCCACTCCCCTGGCCCGGTCCTGCGGCAGTTGACGACACCCATCAGCCGTTCGGCGCCGAATTCCCGCACCGCCGCCTCCACTGTTGCGGGCTTCTCGATCAGGCTGGTGCTCACGGACAGCGCGTCCGCACCGGCCTCCAGGAGACCACCGGCATGCACCGCGGACGGCAGGTCGCCGTGCCCCACGGACACCAGGGGGTGAACGCCCAGTTCCTTGATGCCACGCAGCAGGGAGGGAAGGTAGTCGATGGCGTCCCACGGGTCGAAGACGTCCAGGAAGACCTTGCGGGCACTGCCTCCGGCGTACGCCGCGACGATGGCCGTGACGTCGCCCGGATCGTCCAGGCCGGCGATACGGCTGGGTTCCGTGGCGCGGCCGCCGGCCACGTCCACGCAGGGAATCACCAGGTCACCGACGTGGTCACGCTGGGTGCGGAAGACGGGCTGCTGCATCATGTCTCCTTTCCGGTGGCGCGCATGAGAGAGCGCAGGCGCCGACTGTCAGTGGCCAGGTGGCGGGCGACCGCGACGGCGGAGCCGAGGACGCTGTCCAGGTCGTCGACGGGGGTGGTGATGTGACCGGCGAAGTACAGGCCGCCCTCGCCCTGGAGCCGGAGCAGCTCGTCCTGGGCGGTCAGCATCGCCGGGGTGGGCAGCACGGTGCGGAACGCCGTCGTGGCCAGGACCGAACGAGGCAGCACGTCGCGGTGGGTGAGCTGGCTGACGAACACGTCACCGCCGGGCTTCGCGTGCCACGTGGTGGTCTCCGCCCAGGCACCGTGCAGCGCGAGCGTCGTCGGCGACCAGCGACCGCGCTCGCCGGGCAGGTAGCACGGGTCGCTGTGCGCGCCGTACACCAGGTCGTTGTAGTCGTACGCGCCCAGGACCCGGCGCAGCGGGCCGGTGCCGCCGAGCGACCCGACGACGCGGCGGGCGGCCTCGGCGGGCAGCGCCAGCACCACGGCGTCCACCAGGTGTCGGTCCCCGTGGGAGTCGATCATTTCGAGCCGGCCGTTGACGCGGCGCACCCGGCGTACGGCCGCGCCCGGCACGAACCGGGTGTTCCGGCACTCACGCGCCAACTGCCAGGCCAGCGCCTGCATACCGCCACGCAGCCGGTAGGTGCGGGCGTCCGCGTCCGGTCCGGGATCGGCGTAGAACGTGCCCACGGCGCGAGCGGACAGGCCCCGGGCGTCGGCCGGTGTGCAGCCGAACACCGAAGCCGGAAGGGCGTACACCGCCTGTTCCTTGACGTGCCTGGGCAGCTCCCAGGGCTCCACCAGATCCGCCATCGGAACGGTCCACGCGACGTCCTGCCGCTGCCAGTCAGCAGCTTCCGACGCCAGCAGTTCCTGTGCCGCGAGCGCTTCGTCCGCGGTGACGCGGGGTGCCCCGACGGACCCGTTGCCGCCAGTCCGTGCTGACGGCGTGCCGTCACAGACAATGGTGCGCCCGGTGGGCAACTCCTCCCAGTGGCCGCCCATTCCTAGGGCTTTCGCGAGTTCGCCGACCACGCTGGACAGATGCAGGGGCACCTCCTGCACCCCCAGGTCGAGTGCGGTGGGCGCACCAGCGGAGCCGGGCACGTACGCCGAGCGGAGGTTGCCGCCGACACTCTCGCGGGCTTCGAGCACCAGCGTGTCGTGCGCGTCCTCCAGCAACCAGGCGGTGGCCAGCCCGGCGGCCCCGGCTCCGGCGATACCGACCCTCATGCGGTCACCTCCGATGCTCGCGGGACGTCAGGTGGCCGGCGTTTCGGGCGTTCCCGCGGCGGCGCGCCAGAATTGCCCGATGGATTCCTCCATCAGTCGTGCGCTGAAGAGAGCGTCCTGCGGGTCGTCGCCCCGGTCGAGGCCGTCCTGTACCACGTCGAGCGCCAGCCGCTCCAATCCCTCGGGAGCCTCGTCCTCGTAGTAATCGAGCACTTCCTGCGGTACGTGCAACGGTGAATCCTTCGCCCGCGCGATCACTTCGGCACAGCCGGAGAAGTACACCTGCAGGTCCGTGTAGATGGCGAGGGCGAACGCGGCCTGGCTGCTCTGGGACGCCAGCCAGCTCACGGTGCCGTTGAACGCATAGGCGGCGTGCTCGGTCGGCCACCGGCTCGTATGCACGTCCACCCCCATCCCGAGAGCCCGCGCGCAGCTCTCCAGTTTGGGTTGCGCGTCACACACCAGCCGGGCAAGGCGGATGAACAGGTCCGCTGCCGGGCGTCGGGGGAACCGGGCGAGCGCCGTGCCGTACGCCGCGAGCTCGGCCGTGTGGCAGTGCGCCTCGGTCCCCATCAGGCGCCGCAACGCGCCCTCGGTCAGCTTCCCTTGCGCGGCGGCGTCCAGCAGCGCGTTGCCCACCGGCTCCTTCGCACGCCGGTTCCTGAGTTGGTCGGCCAGTTCGGCGGCGGTGGCGACGGAAGAATCGACCATGACGTGTTCCCTCTCCTCGTTTCCCGTGGAGGCCGGACGACGGCTTCCGGGCTTCCCCTGTCCGCACCACCCGTTCAAAGGCCGGCCGAAGACACAACCAGGAAAACTTCGAAGGGGCGGCAGCAACCTCCTTGATTTCACCGGAGGCCAGGGAATCGGCTAACCGAGGAACGGCGCCCGAACCCTCCAAATCCGCAATTGGCTGCAACAGTTCGCCGTGCACGCAGCACGATTCACTGCCGCCACTCGAATAAATCGGCATCAGCGGCATTACGACACACGTGAACATCTCGGACCCATAAATCAGCCACTGGGCGTAGGGCATGACAAGCCGCGCGCGAGCCCGCGCGCCTGACGCCCACGCGCGCGTGAGGTAACTGCGCTGCGTTACGGGAGGTCGATCACTCGTTCGGCACTCCTAGGGCGCGCGATCGCGGCCCGGCAGGCAGTTTGGGATTACTCCCGTTTGCCTGCGCGGCCGGCCGGCTGACCTGCGGGCCTGGTGAAAGGAACCGAGTGGTGTCCGCCCACGTCGAGGCCCCGGACCCGGTATCGCCGATCCGCCCGGCCTCCCCGACAGACCGTTGTCCCGCTCGCTCCCGCGCCGCCGGACACAGGTGGCCCCGTCGCCGTGGTTGACACGCTCAGCGCTGTCACCGCCGCTCCGAGCGGGCTGCCTCGTACCGGCCCGCCGCGGGCCCCGTCGGCGACCGCGTTCATGCAGACCCTGCTCACCCGCAGCGTCGTACGCGGCTACACCGACGCGCCGATCGACGCCCCCGTCGTGGAAACGCTGCTCGACGCCATGCTCGCCGCGCCCTCCGGAGGCAACGCCCAGGCGTGGTCCTTCCTCGCCGTCCAGGACCGGCGCACCGTCCGGCGGCTGCGCGGCCTGTCACCGGGCGTGATCGGGCTCCCACCGCTGATCGTCGTCGTCTGCGTGGACACCACGCGAAGCACCGATGCCTCCGGGCGGCGGATCGCGCCGCTGTGCGCGGCCATGGCCACCCAGAACCTGCTGCTCGCCGCACACGCGCACGGGCTCGGCGCCTGCCCGGTGCACGGCTTCGTGCCCGGCGTGCTGCGCGAGCTGCTCGACCTGCCGGACACGCTCGACCCGCTGCTACTGGTTCCGGTCGGACATCCCGCGCAGACACCCCAACCGTCCCCGCGCCGCCCCAGAAGCGAGGTGATCAGCTATGAGCGAGTCGGCCTGTCCCGACCCGCCGCAGCTGAGTGAGGGGCTCGCACTGCTGGCCGGCTTCCTGCTGAGCAGCGCGCGGGGCCTGATGGACGAACCCGGCTTCTACGGCGTCTTCCGGTGCATGGACGGGGCGCGCCGCGCCCTGGAACTGCTGGAGGCGAGCGGAGCCCACGACCCGCGGCTGGCCGCCGTACGCGCCGACATCGAACGCCTGGCCACCGGCCCGCAGCAGCCATTCGACGCTGCTGCGCTCCTGGACGGCCTCTGCTGCCAGGTGGCTCACGCCGTACGGGAACCCGCGCCGGCCGCAGACACCTCGCACACCCCTGACCCAGGCGCCCCGGCCAAGCCCACCGACATCGAGGAACGTCCGTGTCACATCCCCTGACCCCCACCGCGACCACGAGCGCGGACAGCTACACCGCGCTGCCGCACACGCCCAACTGCCGACGGCTGCTGTCGGGCGCCGACCACCTGCTGATCGGCGTCAGTCCGGGCAACAGCTACTACCGCATCCCCACCCTGGCCCGGATGCTGCGCTGGGCACACGCCACCTTCCGGCGGGTGGACGTCATCGTCCCGGACCGCTCCCTGGACTCCAACTACCGGGCGCAGGGCTATCCGGAGCAGGTGGCGCGCAAGAAGGCCCGCACCGAGATCTCCAGCGTCCGCCGCCGGGTCCGCCGCGCCTTCGAAAACAGCGGCATCCCCGAACCGGAACAACGCACCCACCTGCTGTCCGAGCTGGCGCAGTCACCCGCGTACCGCGCACTCCACCAGCGGGTCCGGGACGCGCTGGCCACGGACGAGCACACCCGCCGCGTCTGCCGGGAGGTGACGGCCCGGGCTGTCACCTCCCCCGCCGACGGCCCCGAGAGGGTGCGGGACGAGACCGCGGAGGGCGATCCGACCGGCCTGGCCCTGGAGTACCTCATCGACGAGCTGCCGTTCTTCATCGACACCCCGAGCATCCTCGGCGTGCCCGCGTCACTGGCCAGCTACCACGCCCCCGTCCCGTTCGCCGATCTGCTCTACACCGAGAACGGCCCGCTGCGCGCCGCCGCCGACCAGGGGCTCGTCCTGCTCTCGGAGATCCCGGCCGAACACTGATCGCCAACACGCCGCCGAACGCAGCCGTCGGCGACGCCCGTCCCGCCCGGCAGGCAGGTGCGGGCCGCCCCACCACGGGAAAGAGCACCCACCGTGACCACCGCACACGACTCCGCCGCGCCCGCGGACCCCGCATCCGGCACCCTCACGTACCCGTTCCACGACTGGAGCCAGCAGCTTTCCCCGCACTACGCGCGGCTGCGCGCATCCGGCCCGCCGGTCTGCCCGGTCGTCTCCGCGTACACCGGCGACCGGCTGTGGCTGGTGACCCGCTACGCCACCGCCGTGCAGGTGCTGGAGGACGCGCGGCTCAGCTCCGCTGCCGCCATGGCCTCCGGCTCCCCGCGCCAGGAACCCGTCGAGTTGCGGGCGCCCGGCACGCGCGGCAACGCCATTGCGCTTCTCAAGGAGGCCGGGCTGCGGGCAGTGCTCGCCGACGGCCTCGGGCCGCGTGCGGTACGCCGCCATCAAGAGTGGATCCGCCAACGGGCCGGCCACCTGATGCACGGCCTCGTCGAACGCCGGGACACCATCGACCTCGCAGGGGAGTTCGCCCTGCCCCTGGCGCGGCAGACAGCCTCGCGGACGCTGCTGGGCGGGCTCGGCGCGGACGAGGAGGAGCAGCTGGTCCGCTGGGCCGACCTCGGCCTGCGTTTTTGCGGCGCAACCCCACAGCAGCAGGTCGGCGCCTTCACCGACATGCACCGCTTCTTCCTCGCCCAGGCCCGCCGCCTGGCCGATTCACCGGGCGAGCACCTGTTGAAGACCGTGGCCGCGACCTGCACGGACGGTGGCCGGCTCAGCGACGAGGGACTGGCCGAGGTCGCCGAACTCCTCGTCGTGGCCGGGTACCCGACCTCCGCCGGGTTCCTCTGCGGAGCCCTGATCACCCTGTTGAACCATCCCGAGGTTGTCGCGGCGCTGAACCGCGATCCGGCGCTGATCCCGTCCGCCGTCGAGGAACTGCTGCGCCACACCCCCCTCGCCACCGGGTCCGCCAAACGCAGGGCGACCGAAGACGTGCAGGTGGACGGCGTGACCATCAAGGCAGGCGAAGTGGTGATGGTCTCGATGGAGGCCGTCAACCACGACCCCGAGGCGTTCGAGAACCCGGACGCCTTCATCCTCGGCCGCCAGGGCCCGGCGCACCTCGGCTTCGGGCGCGGCCTGCACTTCTGCCCCGGAAACCGACTGGCGCGCTGCCTGATCGAGGCCATGGTGCGCGCCGTGGCCGGCCACCCCGGTCTGCGTCTGTCCGTGGCGCCGGAGGACATCCGCTGGCACGAGGGCCTCTTCTTCCGCCGCCCCGAGGCGATTCCGGCGTCCTGGTGACCGGTCCGCCTCCAGTCATGCACGGACGATTTCGACGGTCGCGGTCCCGCCCGGTGGCACCCGGACGTCCACGCAGGTGTGAACCTTTCCGTGGATCGTCTTCCGCCGGCACTCGTACGGCCCGGCGTCAGTCCTGACGCTGTGGTGGTCGCCCGGGAAACGGGCCTGCCACACATACGTCTTCGAGGTGCCGTTGGTGAGCTGGGACCGGTGGGTGCCGTCGTGCCGCAGGTCGAAGGAGCCGTTGCCGACGGGAATCCCGTCGACCCGTAGCCAGTCGACGTCGCGGGGCAGGTGCGAGCGGGTGGTCACCCTGGTGCGCGGGGCGTCCGGGCGAAAACCCATCAGCCCCTCGACGGTCTGCGATACGAGGGTGAACGCGACTTCCGGGTAGTCGCCGTTGAGGCCCTGCGCGGCGACGGGATGGCGGTCGTCGCGGTGGTCGTAGACGTAGCGCATCCACTTCCACGCCTGCCGGTCGCGATGGTTGGCGAAGAAGGTGTCAGGCAGGTACGTGATCGCCTCGATGTTCACCGGTTTGCCCGCTCCCTCGGCCATCTCGTCGATGTAGTCGAGATAGGCGTCGTTGCGAGGGCCGGGCAGCAGGAGGCGTTTCATGGGCATGAACCAGCTGTTCTCCTTGCCCCATCCGGACAGCGGGGCGCCGGTGAGGGTGTAGGCGCGGGTCATCGCGGCGCCCTGGTTCGCGACCCAGCCGTGATGGAAGTACCTGCGCAGTTCCGCGGCCCGTTCGGCATACTGGGCCGCCTGCTGCTCGTCTCCCCGGGCCGATGCCAGCCCCGAGGCGGCGAGGTAGGCCCGGTACTGGGAGGCGAACGCGTCGCCGGCCTCGACCAGTTGCTCGCCGCTCGTCTCGTTGTAGCTGGCCGATCCCTCGAAGATGCCCCGCCCCGTGCCCTCGGCGACGCCGTTGGGTTTGACGCGGTCGTGTTCCTTGACGAATTCCGTGGTGGCGTGACGGCAGAAGTCCCACATGGTGTCGCCGACGTAGAAGGCGTCGCCGCTCCAGCGGTAGGCATGTTCCGCCTTCTCCACCAGTTCGAAGGGCGCAGGCACCTCGCGCACGAACGACTCGGGGCTGTTGTAGTCGATACGCAGAAATGTTCGGGCGTCGAAGTTGTACGACCACACGGGGTAGTACGCGTGTGCGGCCACTGCCGAGACCGCGAAAGAGCCCAGCATGGCCTTGTTCTCTTTGGTCAGCCCCAGGATCTGGGCCCCGGCGACCTGGTGGGCGGTGTCGCGCGCGTAATAGCCGCTCCGGTGCGCGTAGCCGGCCCAGTACGACGGGGCATAGGCTGCGGTGCCGTTCCCGCTGGGGTTCCTCTCGTCGACGTTGAGGGGCCCTATGGTGTCGGCCAGGTGGACCCAGCTGTTCGCCTTGCGCTTGGCCCACTGGAACATCTCCACCAGTACGGGGTCCGAGGACGTGACCTGCGGATCGGCCGGGGCCGCGGGGGACAGCATGACGTCGTCGACATGGGTCCAGCCGTCGCCGGACGCGAAGACGATCTCCATCCGGTCCCCTTTTCCCAGGGCGACCCGTGAGACGGTGTGGCGGGAGTAGAAGGAACGGTTCGCGACGGCGACCTCACCGGCCGGCGCGCCGTTGACCCGCACGAGGAACGCGCCGCGCGGCCCGCCCGCGGCGATCCAGGCGGACACGTCGTACGAGCCCTGCCCGGTCGCGGTCACCGCCTGCCCGACCTGCCGTCCCCTTCCGGCCTCCAGGTAGGCATGGCAGCGTCCGGTATGCGGATCGGCGGCCGCGACGCCGGTGCCGTCGTCCCAGGACCACCCCTCCTTGCCGTGCTCGAATCCGGGGTTGGCCAGCGCCAGGAACGACGGGTCGGCGTGGGGACCGTTGGGTGACGACACGAGCGAACCATCCTCTCGTTCGATGGGTACGGCCCAGCCCCTGTTTCTGGCACCGAGCGCGGCAGCCCCGGCGGGCCTCAAGGACACCAAGTAATCACCAAGTAGGCACCAAGTAGCCCGCACAGCACAAGAGTTGACGAGGCAACAGATTGCCCCCGCATCAGGGAACGGGCGGCCGGGTGGGTGCCGGGCAGGCGGGCTCGTACTCCTCGATCAGCCGGAGAGTGTCCCCCAGCGTCCGTACGAGCAGCGAGCCGACCGTCTCCCGGTCCAGCTCCCGCTTCGCGATCCATTCGAGGGTGACGCCCTCGACGCTGGAGAGCCAGCCGACCAGTGCCGTACGGGCCAGCGCGGGTATCTCCGTGCGGCCCCACGCGGCCTGCGCGATGGTGCCGAGCAACCGCCCACGGACCTCGTCGCGGATGGCGAGGACCTGCGCGTCGAAGCCGACGCCGCCGGAGACGATGGCGCGGTAGGCCGCCTGGTGGTGCTCGGCGTAGCGCAGGTAGCCGTCGATGGTGCGCTGGACGCGTTCCACGGGCGGCAGGTCGTGGGTGCTGCCGGCGCGCTGGACCAGACCGGCTACCGCGTCCTCGATGATCGCGAGGTAGTAGCCGCGCTTGTTCTTGAAGTAGTAGTAGATCAGGCCCTTTGCGACACCGGCCTGGCGGGCGATGTCGTCCACGGACAGGGCGTCGTACGAGGTGTCGGCGAACAGCTTCCTTCCAATGGCGATCAGTTCGGCGCGGCGCGCCTGCGAGCGCTCGGTGGCGCGGGCGGCCGGTGGGGCACCTGGTCCGCGCTGTTGACTATTATTCAAATTGGGCCCTAGTCTCCAACTGCCACGGGTTTTCCGCAGTATGGCAGAGGACGTCACCTGCGGCTTCGCCCCGTGGCCGCTCCACATCAGCACTTCCCTTGCGCGCTCGCACGTGTCCACGGCCGCGCCGAAGCGGCCGTTCCATCGCTGCCCCGGGGAGGAAGCAGTGAGCAAGAAAAAGCGGCCGTTGCCACAGGGACGGACCTCCTGGAAGAAGACCGCGGTGACGGCCATCCCCGCGGTACTCGCGGTCGGCGCCATGGCATCGGTGATGGCCGAAGGCGCGCTCGCCGCGTCGTTCGCCGTCTCGGGCACCAACTTCCAGGTCACCTCGGGAAAGCTCACCAGCCAGGGCCTGGCCTCCTACGTGCACACCGACCGCGACGCGAGCGGCAAGGGCCACCCCGTCGCGCTGCTCGGCCTGGGCAAGGCCGTCCTGAGCGACATCTGCCAGGCAGCCGAGGTCAAAACCCCCGTGGGCACCGTGGTGTTCAAACTGACCGCGGGCGGCGACGCCGGTCAGGTCACCGCCGACAACCTCGTCATCGACGGCGAGGACCTGGTGGGCGACGCGCGGTTCGGCACGGCACAGATCGGGCGGGACGCCTCCACTCTCGACCAGGTGCCCGGTGTCCAGGGAGAGAAGGGCAAGTTCGGGCTCCAGGCAGGCAACATCGAGGTCGCCGGGGTCCGGTCGCACGCCTGGTCCGCCACCGGTGGCAACTTCCGTCTCAAGGGCCTGCGGCTGGACGTGAGCCTGGACGGCAAGAAGTGCTTCTGACCGCCAAAGGCCCCGCTGCCAGGCTGCCCTGGCCCAAGCAGCGCGCGGCGTTCCGCGCCTGGCGGCGGACCCGGCCGTTCTGGGCCGGGCTGCTGCTCGTACTGGGCGGCGCCGAACTCCTGCTCGTACCGCTGTCGCCGCTGACCGTACTGATCAGCCTGGGCCTGGGCGGACTGGCCGCGATCGGCATCGGGCTCGCGCTGATCGTGGCCGGACTGTTCCTGTGGCTGCGCCCGGCCGCACACCACTACGTGAGCCTGCACGCGCTGATCCTGTCCGTCCTGTCCTTCGCGGCGACCAACCTGGGCGGGTTCCTGGTGGGAATGGGGCTGGGGATCGCGGGCAGCGCGATGGGGTTCGGGTGGACGCCAGTGCGGGAGGAAGACGGCGAGGAGTCCGAAGGTTTCGAGGGCTCTGAGGGTTCCGTGGAGGTTGACGCGCGAGAGGACGGAGGTACGTACAACGGAAGTACGTACAGCGGGAGCGCGTCCGGCGGGAGTACGCCCGGGGAAGGTACCTCCGGCGAGGGCGACGGCGGCCGGAGCAAGGCACTCGCCGTAGTGCTGCCGATCGTACTGCTCACAGCCATCGGGACGCCCGCCGAACCCGCCCAGGCGGCCGGCATTCCCGCGCAGCCCACCCCGCCGACCGTGACCACCACCATGTTCGCACCGAAGGGCTTCACGCTGGCCGGGGTCACCCGGGTACAGACGGTCAACGGCCCGGTCAAGGCGATGGTCCTCCGCATGAAGGCCGCCTCGCTCACGGACTACCGGCTCACCACCCGCGACGCCGGCGGACCGCAACTCGCACTCGGCGCACGCAACTTGGACCTCAGTGGGCACGTGACGCTCTACCTGACCAAGTTCAGCGGCTGTCTGGAAGGGCTGATCTGCCTGACCTTCACCCCCGACACGCTGCCGGTGCCGCCGGTCGTGCCGCCGTTCGTCTTCATGACCGACGTGGACGCCGAGCAGGCCCTGGTCACCTCCGACCTGATCGTCGCGGACGGGCTGACCCTGCACGCCGGGGCGAGATCGGGAACGGCATGATCGGGCTGCCGGCCGCGCTGTTCTGGGCGTACGCCATCGGATCGACGTTCGCGCTCTCCGCCGCCCGGCAACTGCAGTTCCTCGAACGCCGCGCCGCCGACCGTACCGGCCTGCCCAAGCTGCTCACACCGCGTCTGGTCAGCCGCTCCGCAAACCCGTACCTGTGCCTGACCCTGCTGTACGCCGCAGTGTTGTTGGTGCCGACGGGCCTGTTCCTGATGTGGCAGAACCCGTCCTGGTCGACGATGCACCTCGCGGACGGGCACCGCGGAGTCTGGGCCGGCTTCCCCCTGCTCTACTCGGGCGGCGTCGTGACCGCCACCCTTCTCGGCTTCCTGCTCGCCCAGGCACTGTGCCTGGTCGGCGCGGCCTACTGGGCGTACCTGAACTGCGTCTGCGGCTACTTCCTGCTCTTCGGCACCCTCATACACGGCTGGGACGGCCAGGGTTACCGCCGCTTCCTCACCACAGACAGCGCAGCGCTGCGTGCCTGGCCCGGGGACAGCCTGGTCGACAACGTCCTGCGCTTCCTGACCTCAGGCACCTTCCTCGCGCTCCTCGTCCTCGGTACCGCGGTCATCGGAACCATGCTGCTGGCCGAGATCGGCTGGCTGGCCGAAGGCTGGTTGCTGCCCGGCGGCGCACAGGACTTGAAGGTCCCGCGCGTTCTCGCCGTCGCCATCGCGGGCGCAGGTCTGTACGGGCTGCCGCTGCTCGGCGCGCTCCTGGCGAGCACGCTGGTCCGCTTCCTCGGCTTTCCCGTCGGCCTGGCGGCCTTCGCCCCCGTCGCAGGCGCACTCCTGCTGCCGCGCCGCTCCCCCGTACGGTGGCTGTACGGCCTGGTGGGCCTCCCGAAGGGGCATTGGCGGGCAACGGCGGACCTGCTGCCAGACGTACGGCCGTCAGTACGCCCCTAACCCGAAGGCGCCCTACTCCACTTCCCCTCTCCAGGGCTAAGCTTCCTCCTCCCCAGGACTGTGCGTCACCCTCCCTAGGACTGTGCGTCCCCATCCCCAGGGCTGTGCGTCACCCTCTCCGGGGCTTTACTGCCCCGCCCCCTACGAGCACCATCGGCGTACGGACGGGGACGGAAGCAGCAACGGAGAGGTGCCGCGTGGTCAACCCTTGGCTGGCTATGGAGTCGGGAGCCGACCCGGTGGAGCGCACCCGCACGGTGCGGCGCGCCCACGAGGAGTTCCTGGCCGGCGGGCCGGTGGCACAACCGGTACGCCGGGTGGTGGCCGACTCCTGGCGCCGGTCGGCGTCCTGGCACGCGACGCTCGACGGGCCGGCGCCGATCGACCTCGACGAGCCGGAACTGCGCGCCTACCGCGACGAACACCCGCTGGCCCGCGCCATGCCGGTGTTCAGGGAACTGCTGGGCTCCATCGCCCACGACGGCGCCCACGTCCTCGCCGTCTGCGACCCACAGGGGCGGATGCTGTGGGTCGAGGGGCACCCCGGTGTACGCCGGCACGCGGAGCGTATGAACTTCGTCCCCGGCGCCCGCTGGGACGAACGGCACGCCGGTACGAACGCCCCTGGCACCGCGCTGGCCGCCGACCACGCCGTACAGATCTTCGCGACCGAGCACTACAACAAACACGTCCAGCAATGGACCTGCGCGGCCGCTCCCCTGCACGACCTGCGGACGGGCCGGCTGCTGGGAGCCGTGGACATCACGGGCGGCGACCACCTCGCCAGTCCGCACAGCCTGGCCCTCGTCCAGGCCACCGCCCGTGCCGCCGAAGCCCACCTGGCCGCGTACGCCTCGTCCCCGGAGCCGCCGGACCCGGCGGCCCATCTGAGCGTCCTGGGCCGGGACGAGGCGTTGCTGGTCGCGGACGGCCGCACGCTGCGGCTAGGGCGGCGGCACAGCGAGATCGCGCTGCTGCTGGCCCGACACCCGGAGGGCCTGACAGGCGACCGGCTCGCCACCCTCCTGTACGGGGAGCGCGAGGTACGCCCCGTCACGCTGCGCGCCGAGATGTCCCGGCTGCGGCAGCTCACAGGGCCGCTGCTCGACTCGCGTCCGTACCGTCTGGCCAAGTCCGTACAGACAGACCTGGACGCCGTGGAATCCGCGCTGTCGGCCGGCGACCTGGCCGCGGCGCTACGCGGCTACCGCGGTCCGCTCCTGCCCCTCTCCGAAGCTCCCGGCGTGCGACGCCTGCGGGCCCTCCTGGACGACCGCCTGCGACGGGCCGTCCTCACCCGGCGCGACCCGGACGCCCTGCGCCTGTGGGCCGCTACCTCATGGGGCGAACACGACTTGCAAATCTGGGAAGCCTTGGAGTCCACCACACCCACCGCGCACGACACCGTCCCACCCACCACCACACCAACCACGGACGGCACGGACCCATCCACCACCGCACCAATCACGGACGGCACCGGCATATCCGCCACAGCAACCCGCCTCCGCACGGCATACGGCCTTACCACCCCCTCTCCCCCTCCTTCTCCCTCCCCCACACCCCGAGTCGCAGCCCCGCCCCCACTCCCATCCCCGTCCCCGTCCGCAACCTCCATGCAACGTCCCCGCACCTAACCTGCGCACCGGCGCCCCGACGCGGGAGCGGAGGCGCGACCCGAGAACGATTGGGAGACCCCCCATGGCCCGATACGCGAACCCCGGTGCCGCCGACGCCCTGATGTCCTTCCGGACCCGCTACGACCACTGGATCGGCGGGGAGTACGTACCGCCCGTCAAGGGCCAGTACTTCGAGAACCCCACCCCGGTCACCGGCCGGCCGTTCACCGAGATCGCCCGCGGCACGGCCGAGGACGTGGAACGCGCCCTCGACGCCGCCCACGCCGCCGCGCCCGCCTGGGGCCGCACCTCCCCCACCGAACGCGCCCAGATCCTCAACCGGATCGCCGACCGCATGGAGGACAACCTCCAAGCCCTCGCGGCCGCCGAAACCTGGGACAACGGCAAGCCCATCCGCGAGTCGACGGCCGCCGACCTCCCCCTCGCCATCGACCACTTCCGCTACTTCGCCGGCGCCATCCGCGCCCAGGAGGGCACCCTCTCCCAGCTCGACGACGACACCGTCGCGTACCACTTCCACGAGCCGCTCGGCGTCGTCGCCCAGATCATCCCCTGGAACTTCCCGCTCGTGATGGCCGCCTGGAAACTGGCCCCCGCCCTCGCCGCGGGCAACACCGCCGTCCTCAAGCCCGCCGAACAGACGCCCGCCTCCATCCACTACTGGATGAGCCTGGTCGCCGACCTGCTGCCGCCCGGCGTCGTCAACATCGTCAACGGCTTCGGCGCGGAGGCCGGCAAGCCCCTCGCCTCCAGCCCGCGCGTCGCGAAGATCTCCTTCACCGGCGAGACCACGACCGGCCGCCTGATCATGCAGTACGCCTCGGAGAACCTGAAGCCGGTCACCCTCGAACTGGGCGGCAAGAGCCCCAACCTCTTCTTCGACGACGTCTCGGCCGCCGACGACGACTTCTACGACAAGGCCCTCGAAGGCTTCACCATGTTCGCCCTCAACCAGGGCGAAGTCTGCACCTGCCCGTCCCGCGCCCTCCTCCAGCAGGGCCACTACCAGGACTTCCTGGCCGCCGGCATCGCCCGCACCGAACAGATCGTCCAGGGCCACCCCCTGGACACCGACACCATGATCGGCGCCCAGGCATCCAACGACCAGCTCGAAAAGATCCTCTCCTACCTCGACATCGGCCAGAAGGAAGGCGCCCGCATCCTCACCGGCGGCACCCGCGCCGAACTCGGCGGCGAACTGGAGGGCGGCTACTACGTACGCCCCACCGTCTTCGAAGGCACCAACGACATGCGCGTCTTCCAGGAGGAGATCTTCGGCCCGGTCGTCGCCGTCGCCCCCTTCACCGACTTCGACGACGCCATCACCATCGCCAACGACACCCTCTACGGCCTCGGCGCCGGCGTCTGGACCCGCGACACCAACACCGCCTACCGCGCTGGCCGCGCCATCCAGGCCGGCCGCGTCTGGACCAACTGCTACCACGCCTACCCGGCCCACGCTGCTTTCGGGGGGATGAAGCAGTCCGGCATTGGACGCGAGACCCACAAAATGATGCTGACCCACTACCAGGCGACCAAGAACCTCCTGGTCAGCTACTCCCCGAAGAAGCTCGGGTTCTTCTGAGCTCCTGAGGCGAGGCTCGCCAGGAGGCGCTGCCCTTCGGCTCTCCTTCCGGGGCCGGGCGGGTCGCGGGAAGAAGGCCGTGAGAGATGTCGATCGAGACGTGCAAGTCCAGATCGACATCGCCCACGGCAAGTAGCCGTCCGCCGGAAAAGCACGGCGGCTACAGGGAGGCGCGCGCTAACGTGACGGGCATGAGCTGGTCACTTAGCCTCCTGAAGCCCCAGGAACCGGAGCTGCTCGATGCGCTGTTCCTCTCGGTGGGCCGGGCGCTGCACCTCGCGAATGCCTATGAGGACAAGTGCCAGTACGTGCTCCGTGTCGGCAACCTGATCACCGCCCACCAAGCCGACCCGGCTATGACCTTCGAAGAGGCCGTCGCCTCAGTCCCCGCCGACAAGCTGCTGGGCGGCACACTGCACAGCCTGGCCGCGCACGCGATGGGCCGGACGATGGACATGGACACCCTGCACAAGGCCAGACAGGCCCGGAACTGGATCGCCCACGAAGGCGCCTCGATCGACGCCATCTGGTGCGTGGACCGCGACCACATCCTTCAGCACACCGCCAAGCTGCGCGCGGCCGTGACGGATCTCGCGCTCGGCGACAACATCAACTCGCAGTGGTGCCACGGCCTGGCTGAACCGCACGATCCGCCGCCGGCGGACTGGATCAACGGCTATCCCAACGCCGTCGACACCTGGGTCTTCGGCCGTCTCCGTGGCCTGCTGCCCGAACAGACTTCGAGGCTCGCCAGCTCGGAGTGAGGGCAAAGACCTTCACTCGTCCTCACCCTCGGTCAGGTGCTCCATAAGTCGCTCCACGGTCTCCACTGAGAGGGCCGGAGCCCGTTGCAACCAGTGATCAAGCCACTCCGTGTCCGTCATCGTGCCCGGTCAACCGCCTTCCTTATTTACGGACTTTCATCAAACTCCGCCCACGCCGCCTTCGGCGGCTACAAACAATCCGGCATCGGCCGCGAAACCCACAAGATGATGCTGGACCACTACCAACAAACGAAGAACCTGCTGGTGAGCTACTCACCGAAGAAGCTGGGGTTCTTCTAGGAGCCGAGAAGGGCGCCTGACCTGCACTTATACAGATCAGGCGCCCTTCACAGCGCTCCCTCGAGCGAAGCAGAAAAATGTGCCGCTCCCCCACTACGTCCCACCCGTGCACCCGTCCTGACCAACCGTTACGGGCCATACGCGGGCCGGATTCCCGTTCAGTCCCCAGCTGCGGCCTCCGTGTTGCCGCCCCACCAGCGCATCGATTCGGGTGGGCTAACGGACGAACTCCCCGCAGGCACACGTGCACTCGGCTGCGCACAGGTCTGGCGTCACGCGTGGTGAGGGCTGCAACCTGGACGCCAACCCAAGTTCAGGCCCGTCGAGTCCTTGAGGGCCTTGTTCAGCGCCCCGACCTCTGCGTGACTTCGAAGAGCGCTCGGGGTAGATGATCCGAGGCGAGAGGGCCAGTGCCGTGCAGGACGTCGTCGTACGCCGACGCCACGGCGGCGCCGATCAGCAGATCGGTGGCTTCGCCGATGTTCACACGCTTCGCGGGCCATCGGTATTCACCCTGGCTCACCAGGAACGTGGGGAACAGCCACCACATGTCCGGGGCAGGGTCGATGTACCTGAACGCCCGGTCGTTCAGGAAATTGACGCCATAGTGCGTGAGCGCACAGGCATCCTGCTCGCGCAGATCAAGCAGGCGTGAGGCGCACAGGAAGGAGACGGCGGGGGTGCGTTCGGCCAGGGGCATGGGGCCGTGGCGGCGTCCCGCAGTGTGGATAGTCCAGACAGGCGGGATGCCACACGTCCCATCCGAAGCCCGCTGCGTTTGGCCAGCATGCGCTGGAAGTAAACCGTTACCTCATGACTCGGGTACTGGAATTCCAGGTCGCTTTTCCAGTCCGCCATCGCCTTTGCCGCCGCCACGAAGCGGTAGGGAGGGTACAGTTCCGTCCAGTCGACTGACGGCTCGGCCGAGGTCAGGCCCTGGACCACCGGGTTCAGCGCGAAGTCGATGAGGGCCAGGACGACGCTCCCACCGAGCTCTCTCCCCGCCAGGGCGCTTGCCAGATGCCACGGCAACCCGTACTCACCGCTCATCTCCTCAATCAGGATCTCCCGAAGCGTCGGGTCGGCTATCCGCATGAAGGCACCTTCGAACTGGAAGAGCTCGTCGATCACCGCCGCGCACTCAAACAAGATTCGCGTGCTGAGCGGGCCTTCGGAGGTGTGTATGAGCTTCAGGGGCCTGCAATGCTGACGCGTGCGTCCTCCGAGCGTCCCACCATCTCCACACCCGCGCTCTGGCGCCAGGCGTCTTCCAGGGAATTCTCGAATGCCGCCTGGGTGTCCCAGGACGTGGCATCGGACTCCGTCAGGCCCTCCGGGTCCAGCAGCACGTAGTAGGCGTGGTAAAGATTGAGCCAGCCCGGACGTGCGAGCCGTCGACCGCGGCGTCCTCCATGTCCCACAAGTCCGGCCTCGCGGAGTTCCGCGGGGAGGACCTCGTGCAGGCGGGGCCAGACGACGGCCTCGGTCCAGTCCCGCAAGCGCTGCCAGCACGTCACCCCGCTGCAGCCGATCGTCTCGGTCGACACGTCCGCCCAGGTCACACCCGTGCGCAGCACGGAGACGATCCCGCGCAGAACCGCACGTTCAACCACCGCCAGCCGGCCCGGATACCGTCGACGCCGCGGCGGACGAGGTGGGAGCAGCGCAGCGACACGAGCCCACAGATCACCAGGCACAAGATCATCCGACACCCGCAGAACTCTGCCGCCCACCAGTTTAACTGCCAAGCCCGGGAGCCAAATTCATTCCGAAACGATCAGCACGAGCGCTCCGAAACCGCCTGCCTCACACTGCCCGCAAGGCTGGCCTCCGCCGCATCCGCTTCCACGACCTCCGCCACTCGACTGCGACCCTGCTTCTGGAACAGGGCGTCGAGCTCATGGTGATCAAGGAACTTCTTGATCACGCCCACATCGGAGTAACCGCCACCGCCTACGTACGACTCCGCCTCCAGCACAGCGCCAACGCCCCCTTGACACCGCGCTCGTCGGCCCGGGTACCACCGAGCCGGCCAACACCGACGATGATGAACCATCCTCCTGCGCCGCCCTCGTCCACTGACGTTGCCGTCAGCTGCTGCGGTCACCCCAACGCAGAAGCCCCGCCAGAACACATCTGGCGGGGCTTCCTTTTCGCTGGCCCCGTGGGAACTGCTTGGATCTCAACAGCGCCCGGGGCTCCGGCTACCCCAGCATTTGATCTTCGTCAAACCCGAGCTCGTCCTCGACCCCGAGTTCGACAGCCGCATGCCATCGGACAACGTCGGGCCACGACCGGGTCGTCATCCGGCGAAGGCATTCAAGGGCCTTCGGCGTGCCGATCTCCCCGAGGGAGGAGATGACCTTCTGACACAGCCAGTATGCCGGGGCGTCCTCGTGCACCGAACCTTCCGCCACCCTGAACAGGCAAGCGATCGCGTCCGTTTCACGGATCTCGCCGAGGATCTCCACAAGGTCCTCTTTGTTGAACCCCACAGCATCCGAATCAAGGATCTCCTGAAGAGCCCCGCCCAGGCCCGGCGCCCGCCAGGGGGCCGCCAGGTTGGCGAACTTGTCGACCCTTGTCCAGTTTCCCGCATGAGCGGCTTCCCGGATCCAGGAGGCGATGAGCTCAGTGGCCTCGGGGTACCCGGCCGCGATGGACCTGGCACCCCGCCCCGAGCCGTCGGCGAGCGCTTCGACCAGATCAGCCTGAGATTTCTCCTCTTCGGGGAACGTCACCAGTCCGCCACTCTTCCGGATTTGACGATTTTCGAATTGAACACTCCGACCGATCCAGGTCTGAGGCCGTACGTGTCGAAACCACGCTCCGACTTCAGGTGCACGGCATTTACATCTTGAATGATTTCATCCGGCCTCTTACCGGCAGCGATCAATTTGCCGCGGGCACCCGGGGCCATCTCGAAGCGAACCAGAGCCGTGTACTTCTCGGAATTCCTGCCTCCCCTGCGGCGGGTCTGATGCCACAGACCTTCGAGAGACTCACGGTCCTGCGTAACAAAATTCTCGGTACCTCGGACAGTGATCTCGCCGTTGGTTCCCAGCTGGTTGAATTATTTCTCACTCATCGCGCGATAGAAGACTTCGTTGCAGTTGTGTACGAGTACCGGCGTGGCCCCCGCCACCGCATAATACGTGCGGACGCTCTGGACCGCGCGAGGGCAGCTCGGCGGTCGCGCAGGCTGGAACGAAGCTGGCCATCGCGACGGAGCCAACCATGCGCGAGGTCGTAAAGGGTGTTGCAGAAGGCCGTGATTTGGGCATTTTCTTCGTATGGCCGGTGTGTTGAGGGCTGATCGGGTGTGGGTGGAGACGTTCACGGGTCTGCGGCTGCGGCAGTTTGAGGGGCTGTTGCGGGCAGTGCGTGAGCGGGGCGGCAACGGTCCTGGTGGCGGTCGTCCGTGGTGCCTGCCGCTGGCTGACCGGGTCCTGCTGGTGACCGTCTACTACCGGACGAACCTCACGATGCGGCAGCTCGCGCCGCTGTTCGGAATCTCGCCGGCGACCGTGTGCCGGATCATCCAGCGGCTGCGGCCTTTGCCGGCACTCGAGCCGACCGCCCGGCCCACCGATGCCGCCGACCGGCTGTCGATCGTGGACGGTACCTTGATCCCGGTGAGCGACCGGACGGTCGGCGCATCGAGCCGCAATTACCGGTTCTCCGCGAACGTGCAGGTCATCATCGATGCCGACACACAGCTGGTGGTCGCCACCGCCCGGCCGGCTCCGGGCAACAAGGCCGACGCCCACGTCTGGCGGAGCTCCGGCCTGCCCGTCCGATGCCAGGGCGTGACCGTGCTCGGTGACGGCGCCTACCTCAACACCGGGCTCATCGTCCCGCACCGCAAACGCCAGGGACGGCCCCTCCTGCCGGGCGAGGAAGAGGACCATGCCGAACACCGCAAGGTCCGCGCCCGCGTGGAACATGCCTTCGCGAGGGTGAAGAACTACAAGATCCTCCGTGACTGCCGGCAGCGCGGCGACGGCCTCCACCACGCGGTCCAAGCGGTCGCCCACATGCACAACCTCGCCCTGGCAACATGACCACAACCGCCGGAACCGGGCCCTGACCTGCCAGACCACAGCCTTCTGCAACACCCTTTAGGAGTGTGATATTGCGGCAGTCTGGGACGGCGGCAACCCCGCCGCACTCAGCCACGACAGGCAGAAGATGCTGCGAACAGTCGGGGTCGGCCAGCAGTCGGAGACGAAAAGCACGGCGGCCTTCACAGTGGTGCCGCCTGGGCATCCGGGACACGAAACCGGCTATGCGGTCTGCCCATTACCGCGCAGCAAAGGTGGACTGAGAAGCCATGCACTCCCCCGACGGTAGAGGGCGGCCGGACGCCCGGTAGGGGGCAACCTCTGCTCCCCCGTGGACTGCACGAACCCCGCGGTATTGAGCACTTTGCGGCGGAAGTTGCTCGGGTCCAGATACTGGCCCCAGATCACTTCGTACACCGTGCGCAGCTCGCTCAGGGTGAACGGCTCCCCACAGAAAACCGTGGCGACAGCGGTGTACTCGAGCTTCCTGCGGATCTCCTCCAGGGCGTCCGCGAGGATATCCGAGTGATCGAACGCCAACCCCTGTGCACAGTCCGCGAGTTCCGACACAGGGGCCCAGTAAGCACGCCTGGCGTCCGTACCGCCCACGGGAACAGGAAGGTCGGGCCCTAGGGCGAGATAGGCGATCGTGACCACTCTTCCCCTCGGATCGCGTCGGGGGTCTCCGTAGGCGCCAAGCTGCTCCAGGTGCAGCCGACTACCGTCGATCCCGGCCTCCTCCCGGAGTTCGCGCAGCGCTCCCTCGCGCAAGGTCTCGTCCTTCTGGACGTAGCCGCCGGGTAGTGCCGCTCGGCCGAGGAAAGGCTCCACCCCGCGCTCGATCAGGAGCACCATCAGCTGATCGCCCCTGAGGGTGAAGATCGCCAAGTCCACGGTCACCCACGACGCCTCCACCTCAGCAGAGTCTTGCAGCCAGTCATCCACCAGAACCCCTAAAGGTCACATTGACTTAAACACCCTCAGCGCTTATGGTCTCATAGACCATAACTCCCGCGAAACAAGGGCAGGGCATGATCACTTTCCATGCGCCACCCACCAAGGAAGCGGTCGGTGAGCCCACCGCTGCTACCCGCCACTTATGCACCGGCGTGTACGTGGACGAACGATTCCGCGATCTCGTGATCGACAAGGTGTGCACCGCTCCGCACCGAAGGGTCGCCCCGTCCTACGGGTTCGACATCGTTCCCGTCATGCACCACGCGTGGCGGGCCGCCACACTGACGGCGCTCCTCCGCATGACGCTGGTGGGGGCCGTGATCATTCCGGCTTTAACGGGTGCCCTGCCCACCGCCATCCTTATCATCTGTGGTTTGGCCCTGCTGTTGCTGTTCCGCCTCGCCATACTGTTCCGGAACGTCGACCGAGAACTGATACCAAGACGGAAAAAGCCCAAACGACGCGGCCTGGGGACGGCGCGAGGCCATGAGCGCCTCTTCAGGCTGTTCTTCCCTCAGAGGTACCCAGAGAAGACGCGCTTTCTCAGCAAACGTATCGGTGTCGCCGCTTTCTCCCTGACACTGACCGGCCTGACTGTCGCACTTGTCCATCCGGACCGCGCCACGACTGCTCTCCACGTGGCCGCGGGCATAGCGTTGATGTGTTTGGGCGTCGGAGCCACCCGTCAGGTGATGCTCAACCACATCATGCGCGCGCCGACTCTCCGGCCAGGACGCCTGTCCGGCCGGCAACGAGCGGCGGACATACAGCAACACCACGTCTGTGCCGTATACCGCCGCCCCCGTCACAGGGAGGACGAAGAGGAGGGTGAGGACGACCTCACCATGTTCACGCTCTTCGGGGACGAGTCACCGTTCGTCGGGGCCGGCGAACTCGTCTACCAGTGGAATCCGCCCATGAACATCCAGTTACTGCGCCCCGCCGACGACAAAACACCGCTCCATGAACGCGAACATCCCGTGCCTCCCTTCCAAGCACACGAGCTGATCGAGTACCTGCGCAAAGCGGTTCAGCTACTGAATACCGACAGCCAGGACGTCCGGCTTCCCGCGCAGGTCCGCGATCGGGTCTACGTGGCCGAAACCGACGTGGCGATGGACCGCTCCCTTCTCCCGCAGAAGTTCGATGAGGCCGACCTGCGCGCCATCATCAACACGTCTGGAACCAGGCAACACCACTTCCTCGAAGTCACGACACCGACGGAAGGGTCGGAGTTCGTCGCGACCGTTCTTTTGCACGTTAGCCTTCAGGGACGCACTTTGATCATCTCCACAGCGGCATGCGTCCTGGCCCATACACCGAGGTCTTTCCAGCGCACCGAGGAGTTCGGCCACCACGGAATCATAGCCGTCGCCTTGGCGGCCTTCCGCGAATTGGTCACACTGCCCGTGGAGATCGAGCGCTCATGGCGGATCGTCCGCTACATCTATGCTCTGGGCAAGGCTGCCGTACTCCCTCGCGACCTCACCTCGGTACCGATCCGCAACGTTTTGACCGGCAGTCGGGTCAGCGTACGGGAAAGCTCGTCCCAGACATGGTCCAAAGTCCAACTCGAGAAGAGTGACATTCTGGGCCGGCTGAAGACGATCGAGCGACGGCTGCTTCATGCCGCCGACGACTTCCTGTGCGCCAAAGGAGTGGACACATCCGCATTCAACGACATGGCACTCAAGATCATCAACAGCGGCATCTTCAACCTCGGCGACAACAACACATTCAACGGCAACGCCGTCGGCGACGCAGCCCAGGTCAGCGTCTCGGCGAACCAGTCGGCGGTCTTCAACAACTCTGGTAATGAAGGATGACAGTGATCACTAATCGAGGCATTATCAGCCACGGCGACAACAACAACTTCAGCAACAACGCCATCGGCGAACACGCTCACGTCTCCGCAACCGACCGCTCCCATGACAACGGAACTCCCGTCGGCGACGGGAACGCCGATGAGCGGACCTCCACGTGGGACGTCGGAGTGGTCACGATTCTCAGCGAGGAACTGCGCTCCGTAATCGATGAGTTGGGGCTCGAGCGCCGCAAGGAACCCGGCGGGCTGTACTTCTACCGCGGCAAGCACACCACACCGGACTCGACCATCCGCATCGTGGCCATCCAGAGCCAGAGCCAGGGGCAGCGATCGGCGATGGCTGCCCTGGAGAACCTGCGCCGGCACTACAACCCGCGCTTGTGGGCCCTGGTCGGCGTCGGTGGCGGGATTCACGACGAGCACGCTCGTATCGGCAACGTCATCGTCTCCACCGACATCGTCTATTACGAGAATCGCAAGATCAATCCGCGCGGGGACGTCCGCCGCCGTGGGGAGCACCGGCAGGCGCCGGCACCGGTCGTCCACGCGGTGAACGCCTTTTTCACCGATCACGGAACCCCGGCACGCATCCATGGCCGGCTCCCCGCGCACGCCGCGCAGGAGTTTGAGGTCTACCCGGGCGTGATCGGGTCCGGCGAAGCCGTCATCGCCGACCGTGAAAGTGACATTCGCCGCTATCTCACGAACTACCACGAGAAGGTTCTGGCAGTGGACATGGAAGCCGGCGGGCTCAGCCAGTACTGGCAGGAGAACTCCGTCCACGGTGAGTTCAATCCCGGATGGATCGTGATCCGGGGCGTGTCCGACAACGCCGACGCGCAAAAGGGTCACGGATATCACGAACTCGCGTCTCGTAACGCCGCGCACATTCTGCGGCGGCTCCTTCCCTATCTCTTCTGACCGCAATGGCAAACGATCAAGGTCGCCCAACCTTAGGGAGATGGCTCACTTGACTGAATTTCTATTCGGAATACTCAGTTCTCTGGCAGCCAGCGCGATCCTGCTCGTCCTCGGCCTCCTGCGCGGCTCGCGCCCGCTGTGGTGGCTGGTTACCGCCTGCTCCTGGTGCACCGGCACAGGACTCGGCCGTGTGTACCGTCATCAATCGTCCGCCGAGCAGGACATCGCACGCGACCTGGGCCGAGCTCGCTGGATCAAGGTCCTGACAGGGCGCGGAAACGTGCTCACCCGTGACGTCTTTTCCCCTTTGTGGGCGGGCGAACTGTCCCCGGAGTACGTCCAGGTCCTGCTGCCCGACCCACGCATCCAAGGTGACTCCTGGCTTGACCGGCGCTCACAGGACCTGCGCCGGTTCGATCCCGGCTTCACCCCGGATCTGCTCAGGAGCCAGGTCCGGACGAACATGGACTACCTGACCCAGGTGTCCCGCACACAACGGAACTTCGAGCTGAGAAGCTTCAATCTGCCCAACACCTGTCGCGTGATCGCAACGGATCGGGCTGCCTACCTCACCTTCTACAGCAACTCCGCTCACGGCAGGAACTCTCCGTGCCTGTATGCCCGTGCGCCTGGCCTCCTGTACTCCATTGCCCTGCAGCAGTTCGATGCGGCCTGGATGGACAGCTCCCCCGTACTCCCGGCATCCCAGCCCTGACGCCATCCGGCAAACGCTCCCTCCTTCCTCGCTACACACCTCACATGTCGGTGGCAGAGGCAAAGATCCGGACCATACACGGACCAACGCTCCCCCAATGGCGCTCACAGCCAGCATCGGAGCAGGTCAGCGTCACCATGAGCCCTGTACCACCAACAGACGAAGAACCTGCTGGTGAGCTACTCACCGAAGAAGCTGGGTTTCTTCTAACGGCCCGCAAGGAGGCGCCTGACCTGAACTTCTGCCGGTGAGGCGCCTTATGCCCGCCCACCCACAGCGAGGCCCGCAATGCGCGGCCTCTCCCGGTTCTCCCACCGCTGCCCCCTCCTGATCAGCTCCTCCGGACCAGTCACGGACCCAAACCTCGGTCGCCCGAGTGCAGCCAGAACGAGAACCAGGCGTGCCACAGGTCGTACGGTCGCTTAACCAGGCCGGTGGCACGTTCCCTCCGGGTCAGGGCCAACTCGCGGGCCCATGCCCACGTCGTTCCGTTAGCCGCAGCGGCCACGTGCTTGTCCGCCACCACCTACCAGGCGCTAAGCGTGGCGGCAGAGACCGGCGGAACGGCCCCGTCCTCATCGACGCCCTTCTCGACGCCGGCTCGACACCACTTGTCAGGCCCGCCATTGAGTCGGGTGCCTCCAACCACCAGTGGCTCACCCTCGCCGACCGCATTCGTAACTCTCGCCCCACCGACGCGCTCCCCGTGTACCTGCACTTCCTCGAACCGCTCAAGGAGCCCACCGGCGACGCCGCCTACCAACAGCTCACCCCCTCCTCCTGAGCATCCGCGCCCGTCACCGGCTCCTCAGTACGGACGAGGGCTTCACCGCGTGCGCCGCGGCCCTGGGCACCGAACTCAAACACGAGCGCAAGCTGATGCCGACGTGGGACGAGCACGGGATGTGAGGCGCCGGTGCCAGCAGGCTCGCACCGGCACCGGAACGGAAGCCCCGGCCGGCGGAAGGTAGCCGCCCGGGGGCGCGTTACGCAGCCGACGCCTGCGTCACCGCCGTCGCCTCACCCCTTGTCCCCGCGCACCTGCCGGATGAACTCTCCCGGAGAGACCGGGACGCCGTCGTCACCCAGCACGGTGACCGTCGAGCCGTCGAGAGTGACAGCAGGCAACGCGTCCTCGTCACCGTTCTGGTTGTGGGCTGCGGCGACCTTCTTCGCCCAAGGCAGATAGGTCAGTTCCCGTACGGCCTTGTCGAACGCCGGTGTCCGCAGACCGTCCACCCGGCCGGCGATCCCCAGCAGCGTTTCCGGCGAGGCCAGCGCGTCACCGTCCCACTCCTCCCGGCCCGACCGGCCAGCGAGGACCGCATCCAGGTACCGCACGAACTTCTCCGGCCCCTCATTGGCTGCCGCCCCCAGCGCGTTGACCGCCCACCGTGAGCCTTTTCCGCCCCGGGCGTCGTCCTCGACGGTGGCGAGCCGGTACTCGATGCGGTACGCGCCCTTGTCGGCGAGCTGTCGCATGGCCCGGCCCAACGCAGCCTCCATGCGGGCGCAGGGCGCACACCGCGGGTCCACCACGACCGACAATGTGTGCCGCGCGTCGGCCTTCCCGTACAGCACGGAAGTCCGCTGTTCCCCCACCGTGTTGGCCGGCACGACGAGCGGCCTGCCCTCCGCCTCGTCCTCCGCCGCACCACCGAGGGCGAACACCGTACCGATCACCGCAGCCACCACCACGACCGCCCCGACAACCGAGAACCGCCGTCGCGCCCGCCTCCTCCTGGCATCCCGCTCACGCTCACTCTTGAGCTGCTCCCGAGCCGTCCGACCGTCCGGATCCGGGTCCGCGCCCATGTGGTCCATGTGCTCTCCCTGCTCGCGCCGCACTGCTTGCCCTGGTGGTACCGGCTGGTCATTCTGCTGTACCGATCCGCCTCCGGACAGCTTCGCTCTGCCGTCACCCATGAGGACATGCCACTGCACGTACTGTCGTTCCGGAGGCACTTGCCTGAACGCACCGACACATCCGTGGCGCGATAAGAGCGCCCCGAAACCGCCTGCCCAACACTGCCCGCAAGGCCGGCCTCCGCCGCATCCGCTTCCACGACCTCCGGCACTCGACCGCGACCCTGCTTCTACGACAGGACATCGCACTCGTCGTGATCAGGGAACTCCTTGGTCACGCCCACATCGGCGTCACCGCCCCTTCCGCCACCCTCGTCCGCTGACGTCGTCGTCATCTACTGCCGCAGCGGCGCACAGAAGTCTCCCAAGCGCATGCCCGACACGGCTCAACATTCGCTACGCTCCTCCCCTTTGATCCTCGGCATCACTGAGACCAAGGAAGCCCCGGTCGGCAGTAGTCGCCGACCGGGGCTCATCCTGCGCGTTAGTTGTAACCGGGAAGCCAATCCAGCTGCTGGAGGGCGGCCAGGTCACCACGAACCAACATGGACATCACCCGGGTCGTCTCCGCCCGCGAAACGTTCTGGAGATGGCGAGGCTGGACGTCGCTGTCATCGAGGTTTTCAAGCACCAGAGTTCCGTCCTGAAACGCTGAAACAATCCAGGAGGAGTCATCATCCGTGACTGACACGTCTGGGTGCTCATCATCGATGGGCCCACCGAGCTCAGCGACGAGCGACGGTACGTCGGCCTCGGTGCCGTCCTCCATACCCCCGTCTCGATGCGTAAACGTAATCGACATCGTCGACTCACCTCCTATTGCGTGGAGCGCCGTTCGGCACCGCCCACTCCGAGTAGCCGCCGGAGCCACCGGGATGCAGCAGATGCTGCCAGAGCGACCCAGGATCATGCTGGGAACGCGGCACGAGGCGCATCACTCCCTGTCGCCCACCAGCGTTGGAAGCCGGCTCATGTTGCCAAGTCCACCCAGCCGGTGTTCGTCTGCCTCCCTGCGAGGAGACAGCCCTACCGATCCCCGGAATCATTTGCTCCATCGACTGAGCGAAGCCGGCGTCCGACTGAAGCGCCGCGTCGAGCGCTGTATTTGCCCGCCTGAAATGCGTACCTCGCGATCGACCGAAATCGACTGCGTCGAGCGTCATCTCAAAGGCGACCGAATAGGCTTGGGGGCCGCCTCCGCAACCACATGATTCGCCGGCAGAGTTTACGCCAGAGCTGCAGTTGTGTACGAGTACCGGCGTGGCCCCCGCCACCGCATAATACGTGTGGACGCTCTGGACCGTCAGGTTGTGGACGGTCGCGTTCTGGGTCCATGCCCGGACGGCGGTGATCTGGAGCCAGGTGCCGGAGCTGGTCCGGAGCCACTGGCCGGGTTTCAGGTCGCCGGCGTCGAGCCACTTCTTCAGGTCGGGGACCCAGAAGGGGTGGCCGTCGGTGGCGATGAGGCTGCCGGTGGAGCCGTCCGGATCCGCAGGCTGGGAGACCTTGACGGTCTTGCCGGAGTCGCCGGGCCGGGCTGTTGCCGGGGCGGCGTCCTTGCCAGGGCCTTCGGCCGAGGTGCGGACGGAGAGGCGGACCAGGTCCTTGCTGCCCTCTCCGATGATGGTCGCGACGACCGGTTCGGCCTTGGTTTCGCCCGTTTCCGGGTCGGTTGCCAGGACCTTGTCGCCCGTTTTGACGTCCTCGATGGGCTTGCGGGTGCCGTCGGCCATCAGGACCTTGGTGCCGGGCACGAAGCTGTTGGTGGCGCAGCTCTGGTTCTGCTGGGGCTGGGCTGCCTCCTTTACCTGTTCCTTGACCTGTTCCTTGACCTCCTGCTTGATCTCCTTCTTGATCTGCCGGGATCCCTGCGGCTTGGCCTGCTTGGGTTTGGGGTGGGGCTTGGGGCGGGGCTGCGGCTTGGCGCGGGGCTTGGGCCGCTGCTTGGGTGCGGAGCGGTACTTGGCCGAGCGCTTGGGTGCCGCCTTGGACGCGGCGCGCTGCTTGGCCTTCTTCGCCGCCTGGGCCGCGAGCTTGCGGGCCGCGGCCGCGCGGGCCTTGGCTGCCGCGGCCTGCTGGGCCTTCTTCCGGGCCGCTGCGGCGGCGGCCCGCTTGGCGGCTTCGGCCAGCGCCCGGCGCTTGGCGGCCTCCGCGGCGAGCCGCTTGGCCAGCGCTCGCGCCGCGGCCTGCGCCGCGCGGCGGGCGGCGGCGCGGGCCGCCACCTGGAGGGCGATGCGGGCGGCGATGCCGATCAGGATCGGGAAGAAGTCGCCGTCCGGGTCGGACTCGGTGGCCGGTGCGTTGTTGGCGTAGGCGTACGGGTTCATCTGCTGCGGGATGCCGAAGTCGATGACCGGGTCCACCGTGGTGAAGCGTCCGGTGGTCGGGTCGTACTCCCGCGCTCCGAGCTGGGTGAGGCCCGTTTGCTCGTCGGTCCGGCCGCCGACGAACCCACGCTTGCCGGGCCAGGAGGTGGGCCGGGCTCCTCTCGCCTCGCCGAAGGGGGTGAGCAGCCGGCGTTCGACCGGAAGCCCCTCCTGGTCGAGGCCGACCGAGGTGTAGGCGCTGCCGTGGTGGTCGTTGAGTAGCAAGGTGAGCTTGCCCTTGCCGCCGGTGCCGTCGCCCTCCTCGGTGGTACGCACCGTGGTGGCGCCGTCGGGGTGCTCGTAGTACCGGGTGGTGGACAGCTTGCCCTTGGCGTCCACGGTCAGCTCGGTCTCGCCGAGGTAGAGCGTGGTGGCGCCGTCGGCGCTGCGGTGGATGAGCCGGTTCCCGTTGGCGTCGTAGAGGTTCTCGGTGGTCCTGCCGTTCTCCGTGATCTTGGCGAGGTTCCCCTCGGCATCGTAGGAGAGGGTCTGGGCCGTGCCGCCGACCTGGCGGGACGTCATGTTGCCGGCGTCGTCGTAGGCGTAGGTGTTGACCGAGGTTCCGTCGGGTCCCTTGGACTCGACCTTGGACAGGGCGCGCGGCCGGTCCTTGCCCGGGCCGGGGTAGTGGTAGGTGCGGGTGACGTCCTTGGCCGTGTTGCCGCCGGTGTCGTGCTCGACCAGCTGGGTACGGTTGCCGACCGCGTCGTAGCCGTAGCTGTGCCAGTACGCCTGCGGGCCGCCGACGTTGGTCTTGGACGGGGTCGCCGCGCAGTCGTCGGTGGCCGTCCAGGCGGAGGTCATCCGGCGCAGCGCGTCGTAGGCGAAGCACTGGGTGTCGGCCTGCCCGGCGTCCGGCATGGCCGCGCCCGGGGTGCGGGCGAGCTTGGTGACGTTGCCGGCCGGGTCGTAGCCGTAGGCGATGTCGTCGATGCGTCCGCCGTTGGCGTCCTTGCTGTCGCGGTCGTGGACGGTGCGCACCAGGCGGCGGGTGTGCTCGTCGTAGAAGGACGTCGAGTAGACCTTCCTGCCTTGCACGCCGGACTGGCTGCGCAGCAGTTCACCGGAGGCGGAGTACTCCACGTGGGAGGAGTAGTCCGTCAGTCCGCCGATGCCGGTCGGCAGGTCCTCCTTGTTGTAGCTGGTGGCGAGCCGTTCCTTGACCATGGGGCCGGTCTGCGGGATAAGCGTCCAGAACGGCAGACCCGTGTTGGGCTTGTAGCCGTACTCGTACGCGTAGGTGCCCGCGAGCTTGCCCTCCGTGGACGGGATGACGAGCTGGGTGCCGGTGGGCTGGTAGGCGTGGTTGTAGCCGGTGACCTCGTTGCGGTACTGCGCGTCGCCTGCGTACCGGATCGACGCGGACGGCAGGCCCTTGACCAGGGTGTCGTAGGTCCACTCGGCCAGCTTGGGGCCGTCCTGGCCGCCCTCGCGCAGGGATGTCGGCCGGTCCAGGGCGTCGTAGGTGGTGGACACCCGCTTGCCGCGGGCGTCGGTGACGGTGACGGGCCGGTCGTCCCGGTCGTAGGCCGTGGTGCTGGTGCCGGCGTCCGGGTCGGTCTTCTTGACCTGCCGGCCGCGGGCGTCGTACTCGAAGGTCCAGGTGTTCTTGTCGGGGTCGGTGACCTTCGACAGCAAGCCCTTGCGGTTGTACTCGTAGGAGGTGTCGTTGTACTTGGTGCGCTCGGCGTCGAGGTACTCGCGACGCTTGGTCGTACGGCCTTCCGGGTCGGTGGAGGTCGTCGTGACAGTGGCGCCCTTCGGCGGGAAGACCGTGGACTCGTTGCCACGGTATTCGGCCGTGGTGACCTGCTGGTCGTCACCGAAGCGCCGGGTGACCTCCTTGACCGGGCGGCCCAGGCCGTCGAGGGTGGACGCCGTCTGGTGCGGGACCTTGTTGTCGCCGACGATCAGCAGCGTCTCCCCCACGTCGCCCTCGGCGAAATAGGCGTCGTTGGTCTTGACGACCCGGCCGTGGGTGTCGTGGAAGGTGTCGGTGATCAGCCGCCCGCCGCCGACGCCCGGGTCCTGGTTCTGCCGCTCCCTCAGCATGCCGTCGTAGATCTGCGCCGAGGTGGAGTAGGAGCCGTCCTCCTTCAGGGAACGGGTGGTCACCGTGGTCGGCTTGGACTTGGTGACCTTGTAGTCGTATTCGGCGCTGGGCGACTGGCCCTTGCCCTTGTCGCGGTTGACGTCCCAGACCTTGGTCAGCCGGCCCAGGCCGTCGTAGAGCATGTCGTTGCGCCGGCCGTTGGCGTCGACGACGGCCGTGGTGGTGCCCCGTGCCGGGTCGGCGTACGTGGTCTCGGTGTGCCCGAGCGGGTTGGTGACCACCGTCTTGGTGGGGATGGCGCCGGTGGCCGGGGTGTACGCCGTGCGGGTCGCCTCGTCGTTGGCGTCCCAGCTGGTGACCGGGCGGCCGTGCACGTCGTACTCGGTGCGCTCGGCGACCTGGTAACCCTTGCCGTCGCCGGTGATCTCCTCGACGGCGGTGACGTCGCCCTTGACCGGAGCGGCACCGAACTTGCCGCCGTCGAAGGAGGTGCGGGTGTCGGAGACCACCTGGCCGCCGGACGCGCCGCAGGCGCCGGTGACGGTGCGCTCCTGGGACTCCAGCTCCAGGATCCACTTGTCGGTGTTGCGGGCGTAGGTGACCGTGGTGCAGGCGTCGTCGTCCGGGTCCGCGAGATCACCGAAGTCGTGCGTGGTGACCGGCTGTCCGTACTCGTCGTAGGTGATGGTCTCCTTGGTGCGCAGCCAGCTCCCGTCGCCCTGCCGGGTGCGATCCTCGCTGCTGCCCGGCTGGCCCAGGTACGCGTGCAGCAGGGGTGCCGTGCGCGTGGGGTCCTTGTCGTCCGCGCGGCTGCGGGTGGCAGTGATCTTGGAGATGGGGGTCGCCTTGGTGGCGGACTCCAGTTGGCCGCCCTCGTCCAGGTAGGTCAGCGACTCCCGTTGCTGGCCGCCGTACTGGGGCAGGTCGGCGATGGTGCCGCCGTCGGAGTCGGTGACCTGGACCTCGCGCTTCTTGCCGTCCGGAAGCCGGTCTCCGTCCATGCCCCGGAAGTAGAGGTGTTCGGTCATGGCGCGCTTGCCGTCGTCGCCGCGGCCGGTGAGCGTGCGGACCTTGGCGTAGCCGCGGTACTGGCTCCAGGTGCGGTGCTTGTCCTCGGTCAGCTCGCTTTCGTCCCAGGCCCAGGCCGGGGCCCCGACGTACTGGTAGGAGGTGACCTTCGGCGCGGCGTCGGTGACCTTGTCCTCTTCGCGGACCTCGGTGACGACGTACTTGTGGAACCAGTCCTGGAGGGGCTTGTCGGCCCACTCGGGCGTCCAGAAGAACGGGTAGCACCGCATGCCGTTGTCGTGCGCGGTGGGCAGCTTGACCTTGCCCGGCATGGCCGAGCACTCCTGGGCGGAGTAGGTCACGCCGACCGTGGAGCCGTGCTCGGTGTCCACGGCGTGGACGCGGTACCGGGCGAACGGCTCCAGCCCCTCGAAACCGTCGACGCGATTGTGCATCATCTCGCCGCGGAAGGTCACCGGGGGCAGGGTGGTGTCCTGGCCGCCGGTGTGCCCGGTGCGGGTGATGGAGGCCAGCCACAGCGCGGGGCTGGTGCCGTCGGTCGCCGGGAAGCTCTGTACGAGGTCCCAGGTGTCGGCCTTGGCGTAGGCGCCGTCGGCCAGTACCTCGGTGGTGACCTTCGTCAGGCGCTTGGTCGTCCAGAAGCTCGGGGAGAGCTTGTTGGTGCACTTGGCGCCCGCGTCACACTTGAGGTCGAAGGGGACGTCGGGCCAGTACTTGGCGTTCTCCTTGGTCAGCTTCCCCGGCGCGCAGTCGAACGCGGAGCCCGGCAGGCAGCGCTCCGCCACCTGGAAGTGGACCCGCGCGGCGGCCTTGCCGGTGAACAGGGCGTTGTGCCGCTGGCCGTAGTCGATGCGGGTCAGGTAGGCGTCGCGGTCGTAGCGGACCGGCTTGTCCGCCTTGCCGAGCCGCCCGTAGTGGTTGGTGTCCTTGGCCCACCACAGGCTCATGGCGTCGCCGTGCGGGTCCACCACGTAGTCGAGGTTCCAGCGGTACGCCTGGGTGCAGTCGGACGTGTCGAAGGAGCCGGTGTGGCACGGTTCGCCGGCGTGGTTGCCGAACACCGGAACGGTCTGTGTGGAGTGCGTTTCCGGCTTGCCGTCGGACCAGCCGGGGAGACGGTTCAGCCCGAACCAGTACTGGGTGCCGTCGGTGGTGGTCAGCACCCAGTGCTCACCGTCGTCGTCGCCGTTGGCGGCGCCCTTCTTCAGCTCGATCCGGGCGCCGTCGTCGTCGGCGAGCTTCCACTCGCCGGTCTTGTCGTCCCGGACGAGTTCGTTGCTGGAGCCGTCCAGGGACAGGGTGAGGCTGTCCGCGAACCAGCACAGGTCGCCGGTCTTGGTCTTGTTGTTCGCGCCCTCCTTCATGTCCTGGGAGCAGGACTTGTAGCGGCGCTCGACGAATCCGGGGTGGTAGTCCCAGCCCTCACCGATCCAGGAGGACTGGTTGTTGGTGGAGGCGGTACGCCCGTCGATGGCCTGGGAGGAGTAGCCGAACTCGATCTCGGGCTCGGGCCCGCCCGGCGCTTCGGGGACGTCGATGGGGTGGGTCCAGGAGAAGCCGCCGGACTGCCCGCCCGCGGCCCAGGTGCCGGACGGGGACAGGGAGGTGGCGCTGAAGCTGCCGGCGGAGCCTGACGTTCCGGCCGCTGCCGCGAGTGTCAGCGGGTGGCCGGCGGAGAGGGTGACGCGGGCGGTCAGCCGCCGTGCGGCGGAGTCGTTCTCGCCGCCGATCTCCTCGGGCGTGGCGCAGCCGGCCCGCCCGGGAGTGGTGGCGGCGCAGTCGGGGAGCCGTACCAGCCGCAGCCGGGAGCCCCAGTCACCACCGTAGTGCTGGGCGTAGGAGGAGTAGTCGAGCTCGACGTCCACCTGCTGCCGGGGCGGTGCGCGCTGCGCGGCCGCGGTGCCGGCAGTCTGCGCGCGGGGGCCGGCGTCGTCCGGTGAGGACTCGCCGTCCGCCTTCCCGGACCGTGAGACCTTGCCGGAACCGGTGTCGCCGGCCTGGTCGCCCTCGCGGTCGTCGGACGCGGGCGCGGCGGTGCCGGTGAGTTTGATGACCGGCCCGTCCACGCCGAGGCCGGACATGGTCCCGGTGTCCGGCAGTTCCACCTTGACGGTGTCGAGGCCGGGCTCGGCGGAGGCCGCGCGGCGCTGCCCGACGGGGGTCACCCGCACCGGCAGGTTGCCGGCCTTTCCGGCTCTTCCGGCCGCGCGCCGGCCGTCGCCGCGAGGGGCGAGGGATGCCTTGGTGGCGGAGGCCAGGTCAACTTCGGCGTGGCCGCGCGGTAGTTGCGCGGCCGGGGTCTTCCACGGGGTGGCGGCGCCGTTCCCCCCGGCGCGCTTGCGGCCGGACCACTCGTGGCCCGCCACCGGCCGATCCCGCTGGAGCGCCGGCAGATCGGCCCCCGTACGGCCCGCCTCGGCCGGGCTGACCGGGCTCAACAGGGTTATCAGCAGCGAGAGGAATACCACTGAGATGGTCGGTCTCCATCGTCTTCGCGGAGACCACCATTCACGTAACACAGGCACGACCGCTCCTAAAGGTCAGGTAAAGCTCACGCCGTTATATCGGTTCGCATTATTGTTCGACAACCCCACATCAATGGTGCTTTGGTGTCACGCGCGCCCCGTCCAGGCGCAAAGAACCGGTAAAGAGTTCGTCCGGATTATGAGGTCAAAGACCATCCCGCAGAAGGGAAAAATGTGATATTGACGAGCGGTCGTCTCAGACCCCGCAGAGCTTTGCGCGCCCGAGTGAGCGCCCTGGCGCTCGTGGTCGGCGTCGGCACTTTGTCCCTGGCCCCGCAGGCCGGAGCGGCCGGTGTCTCTTCCGCCTCCGAAGCCGCCCGAACCCCGGCCGGCCCGGCCGCGTCGCCCGCCACCGAGGCCGGCGCACTGGCCCTGGCACGCAGCAGCGGCGAACCAGTGGAGGTCACCGCGCTGCGGACGGAGACCCAGGAGGTGGTCGCCAACCCGTCCGGCACCTTCACCCTCACCCAGCACGCCGGCCCCGTACGGGCACGAAAGGACGGCAAGCTGGTGCCCGTCGACGCGACACTGGGACGCGTCGGCGACAGGATCAGGCCAAGGGCCACGACACTGGACGTCGCTTTCTCGGCGGGCGGTGACAAGGCCCTGGCCACCCTGTCCGAACAGGGCCGTTCGCTGACCCTGGAGTGGCCCGACAAGCTCCCGGCCCCGGTCCTGGACGGCAATGAGGCCACCTACCCGGAGGTGTTCCCGGGCGTCGACCTCAAGATGCGCGCCGAGACGGAGACCATCTCCCAGCTCCTGGTCGTCAAGACCGCGGAGGCCGCACGCAATCCCGAACTCAAGCAGCTGAGCCTGGGCTTGAAGGAGCACGGGTTAACCGTCCAGGAGGATCCCGGGTCCGGTACGGTCCGCGCCGTCAACCCCGCCGGCCAGGAAGTGTTCTCCTCCGCCACTCCCCGTATGTGGGACTCCTCGACGCCCGCCGCCTCCCCGCCCGGGGCCTCCGGCGCGCGCCGCGCACGTGCCGCCGCCCCGGCCGGACCCGCGGACACGGGCAGTGCCGAACCCGGCGGTAAACAGGCCGACGTCGGCCTGGACTACTCGAATGGGGTCCTGACCCTGACGCCGGACCAGAGCGTACTCAACGGGCACGACACCACCTACCCCGTCTACATCGACCCCACCTTCGGCGGCAAGCGCCAGGCATGGACCATCGCCTACAAGCCCGCCCCCGGCACCTCCTTCTGGAACGGCGCGGGCTGGAGCGGCAAGGGCACCTCCGAGGCCCGGATCGGCCACGAGAGCAGCGGCGGCGGCACGGCGCGCTCCTTCTTCCAGATGGATTCAAAGGGCCTGGCCGGAGTCGACGTGGTCTCGGCCCAGTTCACCATCGTCAACATTCACTCGTGGTCCTGCACCCCCTACCCCGTCGAACTGTGGGACACCGGGACGATCTCCCCCCGCACGACGTGGAACCAGCAGCCCGACTGGATCCGGCTCGTACAGACACTGAGCTTCGCCCACGGCAACGACGAACACGGCTGCGGGGACCGCGGCGTGGACTTCAACGTGACCTCGATGGCCAAGGACGCGGCCAAGAAGAAGTGGGCCACCATGACGCTCGGCCTGCGGGTGCCCAAGGAGTACGAGGACCGCAGGGATCCGTACGCCTGGAAGAAGTTCAACAGCAACCCGAAACTGATCGTCGAATACAACCGTGCCCCCAACAAGCCCACCGGCCACGGCAGCAACCCGCACGTACCGTGCCAGGCCACGCCGTACCCGAAGATCGGCAACACCGACGTCCAGCTTTACGCGAAGATCGCCGATCCGGACGGCGGCACGCTCAAGGCGCGCTTCCTGATGTGGCCCACCGGCAGTACCGCCGGCAGCGTCTTCGACAGGACGGTGAACGTCACCAGCGGCAGCATCGCCAAAGTGACCGTGCCCAAGAGCACCTTCAAGGACGGCACCTCCTACTCCTGGCAGGTCGCCGCGCAGGACGGACGGTCGACCACCGCCATGACACCCGAACCGCCGTGCCGGTTCGCCGTCGACAAGACCCGCCCGAGCACCCCTCCCGCGGTCAGCTCCCAGGAGTTCCCCAACGGGGACGACGGCACCCACGGCGCCCCGGCCAGGACCACCGGCACCTTCACCCTCGACAGCAACGGCGCCAAGGACGTGGTCCGGTACGTCTACGGGCTCAACCAGAAGAACCCGACCACCAAGGCCGGCCCCGCCGCCCCCGGCGGCAGCGCGCAGGTCAGGCTCACCCCTACGCACGCCGGTCCGCACGTGCTGTACGTCTACAGCGAGGATGCCGCGGGCAACCGCTCCGACACGGGGGCCTACCTCTTCTACGCCTCCGGCGCCGGCATCAAGGACAAGCCCGGTGACCTCAACGGCGACGGCACCCCGGACCTGTGGGCCGTGGACATCGACAACAAGCTGCGCATGTACCCCGGTAACGGCAACGACGGGAATCTCGGTACGCCGATGACCGCCGCCGAATCCGGATTCGACAACACCCTGATCACCCGCCGCGGCGACTACACCAACGACGGTTACGAGGACCTGGTGGCCCGCCATGCCGACGGCAGACTCTGGGTGTACGCCAATACGGGATTCGGTGAGATCGACACCGACAACGCCCAGGAATTCACGCAGTTCGTCCCCGAGCTGGACCCGACCAAGATCACGCAGATCACCTCCCTGGGAGACATCACCGGCGACGACTACCCGGACCTCCTCGCCCGCGTCGGCGACGGTCTGTGGTTCCTGGCCGGCCACCCCAAGGGCTACGTCGAGGACGCCTATCCGCTGGCGGAGTCCGGCTGGGGCCGCCGCGATCTCGTGGCCCCCGGTGACCTGACCGGTGACGGGCGGCCGGACCTGCTCGTCCGCGACGACACGACCGGCCAGGTCCTGCTGCATCACGGAGCAGCGGACGCGGCCACGGGCGGCACCGACCCCGTCAGCCTGGTGAACGGCACCACCAGCGTCTACGGCTCCGGTGGCTGGTGGCGGGCCAAGCGGCCGCTGCTGGCCGCGCCCGGTGACGCGAACGGCGACAAGCTCACGGACCTGTGGGCGACCACCGACGAGGACACCGGCACGCTGCTGTACTACCCCGCCAAGGGCACCGTGCACGACACTCCGGTGCTGGTCGGTACCGGGGGCTGGCGGACCACCATCAGGGCCATCGCCTGACCGGTGCGCGCACCGCACGCGGTCGGCGCCCCGCGCCTTCGGCAGGGGCGCCGGCCGCTCGTGCGTTCACCTCGTGGGCGCCGTACGCGACATCGGTCCGGTCCGGGACGTCAGCGTACGTGATCGCCCACTGTGGCCGTTGACTGCTCCGGCTCGCGCAGTTCATCAGGCGGTGTGGCATGTCTTCGGCAGAGCGGCCACCAGCAAGATGGTCGAGGAGTTCGGGCCGCATCTGTTGCGGCTAGGCCTCAGATGTCGGCTGTCATCGATGCGTCCTGCAAAAGATGGCGTTCGGTCACTTGGTCCGACCTGCGCTCCATCGCAACCTCACTACGGCCCCGTGCCAAAAGCAACCGCCACGACCGTGACGCCAACGGCGCACCAACTGGCCGGCAAGGCTCTCCAGACCAGCCTCACCGCCTTGCTCGAAGGGGGTGATCCGGCCGACCGGCACAGGCAGCGACGTAACCATGCCGACGTCTGAGCACAGCAGTGGCTCTCAGCAACTCCGGCGCACAAGTCGCGGGGTTAGCGGCCCCGCCCTAGACGGATGTTATGGGTCCAGGCGTTCGTCCCACCCTTGGGTGTGGTCTTGCAGGCCGGGGCGTAGCAGCGCCAGACCCAGGTGCCATTCTGCCTGCGGCGGATCTCGATCTCCTTCCCCCTGCAACGATCACAGCGAGGCGGAGCCGCGAAAATCGCCGCGTGCTCGTGTTCCAGCAGCTTCCGGGCGAAGTGTGCACCCCGCATCGTCAGCATGACTTCACGGGTCCAGCTCTGTGAGAGGACGTTGAGGCTGCCGAGCATGACCGTCCGCTCGTCGATGACCGCGATCTTCTGGTGCATGACGTTCATCGGTACGACCACATCTACGATGGTTCGCAGGTCGGCGATGAGTTTCTGGTTGGCCGGCTTCTTCTGGAGCTGATCGGTGTCGTCTCGGATGAAGACGCGGATGCGTACCCCGCGGTCGGCCGCCTTACGGAGTTCGGGCAGCAGGGAGCTGACCCGCTTGGCCACCCAGGGTGCCCAGAGCCACAAGGAATGTCGTGCGTGACGGATCTCCTCGGTGAACGTGCGGTAGAAGTCGCGCTCATCGTCGATCTCCGTCACTTCGACGTGCCGGCTCAGCACTTCGGCGAGCGCGGTGCCGAACTCCCCTCGGAGCGCAGGGGGCGCGGTCGGTGGGGTGATCAAGGACTTCGCTTGGAGGACTCGCACGCCGCGCCGGGCCTCGATGAGTGCCGCGAGTTGCGCAAGGGGGCTTCCTGGTTTCGCGTTCTTGACGCGCTCGCCACTGGCGATGATGTACAGACGGGTCTTGACCCGGGTGACGGCCACATTGAAGAGGCGGACGCCGTCCCGGGGCCAGCTGCTGGCCGCCGGCTGTAGGTGGGCGCAGGCCATCCACAGCTCGCGGCTGCCCGCTCCGCCCTCCACCGTATCGAAAACGACGATGTCGAACTCCCGGCCCTGGAACTTGTGCGCGGTGCCGACCTCTGCCAGCGCGCCCCCTCCCGGGCCTTCCACGTCCCGCAGTGCCTCCAGGGTGGCATCGGACTGGACGCGGTAGGGCGTGACGATGCCTGTCTCCTCGCCCAGTTCGCGGTGCAGTTCCACCAGCGCCCGTGCGATCAGTGAGCCCGCCGGCCACCAGCCGCTGCGGCTTCCGGTCCGGTGTGCCCTGGCCAGCTCGTGCAGCCCGTCCGTGTCGATCAGCACGATCTCCGGGTCGTCGGCCGGGCGTGCCGCCTGTGTCTGACTGCCTCCGGTGAGCACACCACCGTATGCGAGGCCGTTGGCCAACCCCATGACGGCAGGGCCGAAACGGTGCTGTTGGGTGAGGGTGACGCAGGCCGGGTGGGCCTGGGCGTCGGACGGTTCTGCTATTCCGCAGTGCTGGAAGACGTCCGGCAACAGCCAGCGCTTGACGTCCGCGCGCTCGTGCACCTTGAGCTCGGGTGGGACAACCGCTCCCAACTGCATGAAGTCTCCGAGAAGGACTGCCGTCCGACCGGCCTTTCCCGTGGCGAGCAGGACTTCGGGCAGGGTGGCTGCGCCCGCCTCGTCCACGAGGACGACGTCGTACGGCCCCTCGAAGACTGCTCGGTTCGTACGGAACCGGGCCAGGGTCGTGGCGACCAGCTTGGCGTCTTTGATGATCTCGCTCTGGGCGTCGCGGGCGAGACGCTCGTACTCCTCCTGGGCTTCCTGGTATTGCTTCTCCAGCGCAGGCCGCCGGGTCGTATCGGCGACTACAGCCGGGCGCAACCGACCCGCCCGGGCGAAACGGGCCGGCCAGCCCTGCTGCTCTGCCTGCTCCGTCAAGTCACTGGCCTGCTGAGCCCGCTCTGCGGCCTCCTCCGCCCTGGCCTTGTCCTCTTTACACCTGTCGTAGTCGCGACCGGCCTCCCGCTCTGCTGCCAGGCGTGTCTTGGCGTCGGCCGCCAAGTCGGCGGCCTGCTCCCGGGTGAGCGCAATGGTGTCGGTCAGGGCTGCGATCCGAGCGTCGAGGGCCTCGATGTGGGTGGTGGCCGTGGCGCGGGCCTCGGTCGCCGACCGCTTGGCGGACGCGGCAGCCCGCTCGGCGTCCGCCAGCTGCCGCTGCAGCTCGCCGGCCTTTTCGCGCAGACGCCACTTCTTCACCGCGCCCTTGCCCTCTATTCCCGCCAGTTCCTGGCGCAGGGAATCGCAGGCGCCTTCCGCCAGCAGCGCGGCTGCCTCACGGTGTTCCACTGCCTTCCGTACCTGGACCGCTTCCCCGGACAGCCGGTCGACCTCACGCCAATGCGCACGCGACGCCTCCGCAGCCTTGTCGCGGGCCGCGGCCGTCTCGGCTGCGGACAAGGCGTCGCGGTAAGCCCTCTCGGAGTCGGCCAGACGTCGACCGGCGGCTTCCCGTCGCGCCCGCGCCGATGCGAGATCTTCACCGGGTGTACGGAGCAGCTTCAGCGCTGCGAAGTAGGCAGCGGAGTCGAACCCGGCCAGACCACCGTCCAGGGCGGCGAGCTGCTCGGCTCGACGCTTGATTTCGACGAGTTCGGTTTCGAGGGTGCTGCGCCGGGCGGCCGTGTCCGCCAAACGCGCCTTGACCATCAACGGCAGCGACACCGAGGCGTCCTCGGCCACCTCCCGTAGATGCGGCGGGCCCACCCGGACGATGTCGCCGGGGCTGTGCCGCTTGGCCCGCACCACTCCGAGCAGGGCATTGTCCACGGCGATGTTCGTGGCCGAGACCAGCAGCACTCGGTCGCCCCTGGTGATGAGATCGCCGATGGCTCGTTTCAGGACGGTCGTCTTCCCCGTGCCCGGAGGGCCCCACACCAGGTATACCCCCTCTCCGAGGCAGGCCCGGTAGGCGTCGCTTTGCGCGGGGTGGAATCCGGGCGGGTCTGCCTCGTGGGCCGGTGCTCCGCCAAGGCGGCCGGCTGCAAGGGCTGCCGCCAGAGGGTGCTCACCGAGACCGGAGATGCCGTCCCGCAAGGCTTCGACAAGGAACGTGGGCGGCTGCTTCAGCATCCACAGGTGCGGGTCGGCCACGTCGGCGAACTCGGCCACCCGTAAAGACAGCAGAGAACCGTTCTGAACCATTTCCGCGACCGCGAAGCCGTTCGTCTCAACACCGTCGTTCTCCGGTCCGGCAAGCCGCAGACTGTCGAGCTGATCGGGCCCGATGTCGGAGCCACGGAGATCGACAGCGTACTGCCCCGCGTCCCCTGTGCGGGCCGCCCGGCCGATGCGCTGCCAGCGAGGCTGCTTGCCCGCACCGCCTTCCACATTGATCCACTCGCCGAGCGCCGTAGCGATCTCGTCGCGCCAGCCCACGTACCAGTCCCCCCGTCTATGGCCCTCATCGTGCCCCCAGCGGCAAATTTACCCACGCCGAGGAAGTGACATACGGCAGGGCTACTTGCGGGCAGTCAGAACTGGGAGTCTCACGGGAGGTAGCTGCAGGTGCCGATACGCTGGCAGGATTGCGAGGTCCTCGGGACACACGTCGTTCGACCACGGCGCTACCGGCCGAAGTGCTGATCGCCTGATGCCTCGTGAGCGCCCGCCGTGAAGGAGGCCATCGACGTACCTTCGCGCACGTGCGGAGCCGTCCCCGTCGCCGGATCTCTTCTCCCCGAGCCGGACTGGCGGGTCCCGCGTGCGTACCCGAAGCCGAACCTCTGAACCACCATGCGCCAGCAAGGCATAACGGTGGCCGAGCACATGATCCGGACCATACACGGACCAACGCTTCCCCAATGGCGCTCACAGCCAGCATTGCAGCAGTTCAGCACTACTATGAGTCTTGTACCACCAGCAGACGAAGAACTTGCTGGTGAGCTACTCGCCGAAGAAGCCGGGGTTCTTCTAACGGCCCGCGGGAAGGCGCCTGAGCTGGACTTCTGCCCGTCAGGCGCCTTCTTCTCAGCTAACTCGGAGCGAGACCTGTATTGCGTGGCGCCTCCCAGCCCCTCCCGCCGCTAACCCCCTCCCGCCCAGCCCTTCCGGACCAGTCACGGACCCGAACCTCGGTCGCCCGAGTGCAGCCAAAACGAGAACCCGGCGTGCCGCAGGTCGTACGGCCGCTTGGCCAGGCCGGTGGCACGTCCCGCCCGGGTCAAGCCAACTCGCGGGCCCGTGCCGACGTCATTCCGTAAGCCGCAACGTCCCCGTAGTTGCCTGCCATGTTGCGGAACAGCAGCCCGTCCGGTGCCACGCCGAAGCGTTCGATGTGTGCTTTGAGCATGCGCACGAACTGCGGTGGGATGGGCACCTGCCGGGTCGCGGTGGCCGCGCGGCGCTTGAACGAGTGCACCTCGTGCACAGCGCCGTCGTCCGTCCACTGCTTGCCCGAGGTGACGACGCCACCGGACAGGTTCACCAATCCCCACCCGTTATCGGGCAGATGACACTGGTCGAGCCGCAGGTGGATGACCTCCGTCGGCCGCATGGCCACGTAGTACATGCTCCGCACCCGGGCCCACCTCCTCGTTGACCGCTGGCGCGCTCCACCTCAGCCCGTTGAGGGGGCTCTCCGCGAAGAACCTGCTCTCCATCGCCGTGTTGAGGACCTCGTTGAACGCAGCCCTCTTGCGCCGCGCCGTCTTGGCCGCAGCAGTCTTCCCGTCCAACTTGCCGCACATGGCATCCAGCGCCCTGCGCAGCACGTCGGCCTCCGCCAGAGCGCTGACAGGTAGGGAGTGCCGCTTCATCCATTCGATGGCTTGCGCCACTCATCGTCCGGCTCCCAGGACCACGCATTCTTGTTGAAGGCCCACGAGTACAAGGCGCGCCGCAGCACCCTGGGCTCCGGGTAGGCCACGCCTGGCAGCACCAGAGCAGGCGTGATGGGGGCAAATGCGTCGGCCAGACTGCAGCGGGTCTTTCCCGGCGTGCGGTCCCATCTCTGGTCGAGATATTCGTAGGCGAGGTCGTACCACGTTGTCCGCTGCTCGATGGCGCGCAGCTCGGACGCCGGAAAGCCCGTGTGCTCGTCGAACGGCTCGCCGTCGCGCGCGGCTGTCACCAGCTTCGTGCTCTGCGTCGGCCCGCCGGCCTTGACCCAGCGAGCCCTGGCACCGCCGGGCAGCAGTGCCTGCGTGGACTGTGGTCGCCCGCCGGTCAGCCGGCGGCGGTCTTCGGGATGGTGTGCGGTCGGTGGGCTGGAGGTGCTGTCGTGGGCGCAGCGCAGGCCGGGCTGGGGCAGCCAGTAGGCGCGGTGCACGGTGCCGCGGCCCCGGCTGGTCTGGAGGGCGACCTGGTATTCGGGGCGGCCGTCGGCGTGGTCCAGGCGCGCCGTCACCGGCGCGCACTTCCAGGTGCCGCCGTCACAGGCGTACAGGGCCGGCCGGTCGCGTTCCCGAACCGATGGGCGGGGCAGCTTCGGGCCGTGGCCCCTTGCTTCTCGCGGGACTGGGTGGCCGCCAGATGCAAGAGGCCCTTCTTCCGTGCGTCTGTACCGGACAGCTCACCTGCAGCAGGCTTTTGTACGAGCTCTCCGCCCACACGAACGGATGGGGAGCGGCCGGTCAGACGCGGAAGAACAGCCAGCTCTGGTAGCGGTTGTTGACCGTACGCAACTTCAGGTACGCATTGCCTTTGTCGTCCGAATCCAAGGCGACGCTCGCCGCTTCGCTAACCTTCTGGTTCATCAGCGCATTGGAACCGGCATAGGAAGTGAAGTACCACTGCTGGGGATAGTAATTCGGGGCGCAACGCAGTGCACGGACCTCCGTGTCGCTAATGGCGGCGAGGCACAGTCCGGTACGAACATTCTCGAGACGGAATTCGGTTTCGGTCCCGCGCGGCACCCACTGCTGGTACGGGTTGTCGGCGGTACACGCCTTGGTGTACACGTTCCCCTGAAGGTCCGAATCGAGACAGCGGCCGGTCTGCTGGTTCACCACCGTGTTCACTCTGTCGAGAACGGGATCGGCCGCATGTGCGGAGGGCGCCGCGACCATGCTCATGCATGCGGCGGCCAGGGCTCCGGCTATGCCGAGTTTCGCTTTCTTCATGACTCTCCTCGTGCGGCAGGCTGGTCGCCTGGAATGTTTCTCATGAGAGGGGTGCAAGGAGCGACGAGCGCACCCGACACCACCGGGCAGCAGTGCCTGCTGGAGCGCGCGGGCCGCTGCTGGCCGCGCGCGTGCCACTGGTCAACTGCGGAACACGGGTATGAAGAGCTGGGTGTCGGTGTCGGTGCACCTGCTCAAGACGGGGAACCTGAGGCCCTTTTCGCCCTTCATGGTCACGCATAGTTTGGTCCTCTCGTGCACGAGGTGGAAGGACCCGGGATCGATCGAGGTGAGGCTGAATTCCTGGCTGTGCTGTCCGGCGCAGTCCCATTCGTTGAGGGAGCTCCCACTGGTGGCGCCATTGCCGCCGGAGACGTCGATGCATTTGTCGGTCTGGTTGTTGACGAGGTTGAGGTGGTTGTTCGCGGCGCCCCGCAAGCGCCAGGTAACAATGCCCATCATGCTGTCGGTGACCGGAACGATCCGCGTGCCGTTCTCCGAGCTGCCTCGCTCGGGTGCCAGGACACGGTCCTGGTCACTGGCGCTGGCGAGACCCATCGGCACTCCCAGCCTGACCTGGCGGGTACGGAATATCACCGGGTAGTGGTCTGAATTCATGTATGCGCCCCGCTGCGCGTAGTAATCGGGCATAAGTCGGGAGGAGATCATGTAGTCGAGCTCCCCGCCGCTCTGCTGAGTGGCACGCCCGGATTGGTAAATGTACCCAGGATGCGCGCGCCCCGCCTCGCCCATGTCGCTCGGGTCACGGTTGAAGTCCCCCACTGCTGCCCAATGGCGGCCCGCCTGGCGTGCCTGCTGGTCGATGTTCGCGGTCAGTTCGTTAGCCTCGTTGTGGCGGCCGGATGCCTGTGCGTGCACGGAGTAGTAAATGTCGTCGTCGAAGCGCACGCCCAGGGCAGGCCGTGTCCCGTTCCGGCCGGGGGGAGCGACGAACACCTCATCCGCGGGCCGGTGCGTGACGATCGCCAGGTTGACCCGGCCGCCGTTCCCTCCGTCCTGGGGCCGGCCCGCAAGCCAGTACACATGCCGGAACGCACCTCCCCTGTCAGGCCATTCGTACCGCTCGACTGCATAGCCGTTCGGGGTAAGTATGGAGATCACATGGCGCATGATGAGTGGATCCGGGCGGGGGCCCGCCTCCTGGACCAGGACGATGCCGTTGTCCCGACTGAGGTTCCGCACATCACTCCATTTGGCGCCCTGCGAGTTCCACGTCGCAACCGTCTCGGCACTGGGCCGTTCAGCATGAGCGGCCGGAGCGGAGTACCCGATGAGCAGGCCGAGAAGAACGGCCAGCGCCATAGCCAGCACAGGGGCCCTTCTTCGCGCCTCGGACAGGGTGAATGACATCGGAGCAGGCCTTTCCTGGGGGTTCGTAGGTGTGCGCGAAGTCGGGAGAGAGGTGGGTGTCGCTGCGCGGGCGCAGCTCGTTGGCGAGGCCGGTCGGCCCGCTCTGGGTGGTGTTCGGCCGCGGCTTCGGCGGCGGACACGGGGTACGCGAAGTGACGGAGCGCGGCGGCCGGGTGGGGCCGGCCCCGCGTTCGTACGGCCTCAAGCCAACCCGACGCCGCCCAGGCGCAACAGGAAATTCCACCTGCAAAAGTAGGTTGCTGGTTGCTGCATACTTTTGCGGGTGGGGTTGCGGGCCCGGTGGGCCCTGGCGTTGTGGGGGCTTTGAGGATGGGTACGGGAACACCGGCCGACGGCGGCTTCGGCGTGCTCCTGCACGGCCTGCGCAAGAGCGCCGGGCTCACGCAGGAGGAGCTGGCGCAGGCGGCGGGGGTCAGTGTGCGGGCGCTGTCGTACATGGAGCGCGGACGCTCACGCGGGCCGCAGCGCCGGACCGTGGATGCCCTGGCCACGGCCCTGCGCCTGAGCCCGCGGGACGCGGGGGAACTGGAGCGCCTGGCGAGCCTGGGACGGCCCCGCCGGGCCCCCGCGGCGCAGGTACTGGCGCCTGCCGCTGTACCCAGGGCCGTTGCGCCAGCGGGTGTGCCTGATCTGCTGCCGCGCACGCCGCGCGGCTTCCACGGGCGGGCGGCGGAGCTGGCCGCGGTGTCCCGGGCCGCCGTGGGTGAGGCGCCGGTGTGCCTGGCCATCGGGCCCGCCGGGGTGGGCAAGACGGCGCTCGTACTGCACTGGGCCCACCAGAGCCGTGCCGCATTCCCCGACGGGCGGCTCTACGCCGACCTGCGCGGCTTCGGCGACACGGGCGAGCCCTCTGCCATGGAGGTGCTGCGCGAGTTCCTGCCGGCGCTCGGTGTGACGCACGGCCGGATACCGGAGTCGGTCAACGGCGCAGCCGCCTTGTTCCGGTCGCTGGCCGCCGACCGCCAACTCCTCGTGGTGCTCGACAACGCGCGCAACTCCGAGCAGGTCAGACCGCTCCTGCCCGGCGGGCACCGCTGCGTCACCATCGTCACCAGCAGACACCGGCTGCCGGGGCTGATCGTCACCGACACCGCCCGGCCCGTCGCCGTGGACGTGCTCGGGCCAACGGACGGCACGATGCTCCTGGCCGGAGTACTCGGCGCCGAACGGGTCCGCGCGGAGCCGGCGGCCGCGCGACGCCTGGCCGAACTGTGCGGCGGACTGCCCCTGGCGCTGCGGGTGACGGCCGCCCGCCTGGCGCAACGGCCCACCTGGCCGCTGAGCGCGATGGCCGCCGAACTGTCCGACGAAACGAGCCGGTTGAGCCTGCTGGACGTGGAGGACACCAGCGTGCGAGCGGTGCTGCGGGTGACGCTGCAACAGCTCCCGGAACGCGTCTCCCGCCTGTTCGCCCATCTCGGCTGCCACCCCGGCACGCACCTCGACCGGTACGCCGCGGCGGCCCTGGCAGACACGGACCCGGCAGCCGCCGAGACCTGCCTGGAGCGGTTGGCCGCCGCGCACCTCGTCACGGAGACGGCGCCCGGCCGCTGGACGATGCACGATCTCGTGCGGCTCTACGCACGGAGCCTGGACGCCGGGCCCGATGCGCTCAAGCGCGTGCTCGACCACTACCTCGCCACGGGACTCGCGGCGGTGGCCGCCGCCGAGCCCGGCAACGAGGAGTGCTTCGCGCTGCCCAAGGACTTCCTGCCACCCGCCGCCGTACGGGAGTTCGCCGACCGGTCCGCCGCCGTGGCCTGGTACGCGGCCGAGCGGGACGACCTCACCCTGGCAGTGGCCGCGGCGCACGCCGCCGGACTGCACGGCAGGACCTGGCGCATCGTCCTGACGCTGTGGCCGCTGATCATGTGGCGCGTGCGCGATGGCTGGGCTCCGCTCCTTGAGACCGCGCTCGAAGCCGCCCGCACCGACGCCGACCACCACGGCCAGTCACGGATACTCAACGTCCTCGGCTGGATTCTGATCGAGGAAGAGCACATTCCCGAGGCACTCACCCACCTGGAGGCCGCCCGCGCACTCGCCTCCCGGACAGGTGACGCGGTGGCCGAGGCGAACGCTCTGATCGTTGTGGCCATGGCCCAAGCGGCACTCGGCAGCCTGGACGAGGCCGCACAGGGATGCGAGCGGGCGGTGGAGCTGGCGCGCCAGGCCGGCGACCGGACCATCGAAAAACTGGCCCTGCAACACCTCGCCCGCCACCGGGCCGACGCCGGCCAATGGCGCCAGGCCCTCGACACCGCGACCCAGGCCCTGGCCCTCCACGACCAACTGGGCACGACCGACATCCCCCGGACACTGCTGCTCATGGTGAAAGGAGAGGCGCTGCTGGCGCTCGGCAACGAAGCCGAGGGCATCAGGCAACTCGAGGTGGCGGCCCGGGAAGCGGAGTCCTCCGGCTACGACGACGGCGCGGTACGGGCGCTCGGCGCACTGCTGCGCGTATCAGCCGACGCCGGACTCCAGGCACGCTACGACGCGGCACTCGCGCGGCTCACCACTCGCACGTGAAGCGCTGATTCGCCGCTGCCGACCGCGCCCGCGTGCGCTACCGCCGCCGTCAACCGACTTACCACTCCGACCAGGTCACACACGCAGCGTTACGATCCACAGAACGAGCACCAGAGCCCGTTCAAACCTCTATAGCCAGGCGCCCGAAGCGTGGAAGCCCCATGCCTCCTACCGTTGCACCTACCCCAAGGCACGGGGTACGGGTGAAGAAGTACTACGGCCTGACCGCGACCAGCGCGGAACGCACTGCGCCGGAAGCCATGCGCAACGCTACCGAGTGCAGGCGACCACAAGCGGGCCGGCGACGGCCCGGTGGCGCCGGTCGCCGGGGTGCACGGCCTGACGCAGGCGACGGTGATGGCGCCCAGGCACGTACGCCGTCCCCGGAAGCGCCAGCGTACGTAACCTGCCACCGCGAGCGGCCGCAGCCGCGGTAAGCGGACCTGGGCGGCGCGAACCTGCTGGCCTCACCTGCAGTCGATCGACTTCGGGCTCATGGTCCCCGCGTAGTGCCAATCGAAATTTTCGTTGTTCCGCGTCCAATAAATGACGTGGAAGGTCCCTGATTTCACCCCGCTTACCCGTTCCTTTGACCAGGATGCCCACTGCCACGCCCAGTGAGTGTGTCCCCAGCCGTCCTTCCACCTGACCATGCCGTCGTAGACGTTCGAGCCGCTGGGCCACTTGTGGTCCTGGTACATGCCGTACCAGTCGTCCTTGTGCTCCCTGGTGCCCTCGTACCCGAAGGCGACGTAGCCGCCCGAGCACTTCAGATAGGGGTACGCGTAGTAGCCGGCCTTCTGCGACGCCGCGGTCGCACTCTTCACCGGAGGCGCGCCCGCATAGGCAAAGGCCCCCGCGGAAGGCGCCTGTGCGATGCTGGCCAGTACCAGAACTGCGAGTCCGGCACCCAAACACTTACGCATTCTCCCTCTCCTCCCTTTCCGTATATCCTTCATCTCCAAAGTAAGTGAAAATTTTCAGGTGTACACATAACTCACAGGAGTGAAAACGCAAATGTGATTCGCCTGATATTCGGGTAGTCCTAACGGTTGGACTGCAATCGCGCGCGCCACCTGCCGACTCGCGGACCAGCATCCGCGGACTCTCATTCCGATCTCCTGCCAGCACGCCCCTGGCGTGCTGGCCCACGGGATGCTGTGACGCAGCGAGTGCGAGATGCCCGGGCCAGGGACTGCACAGACCCAGGACACGCTTGTGTGAGTCAAAAGGAGTCCGACGGCACCGGGTGACCGGGCCCGCCAGGGACGTTGACGAGGCCGGACAGATGCCGGTCCGTACGGCGAAGTTGGGACCGGTGAACGACCCGGCGCCTGCCCGGTGCGTCAGCGATTCGACCGGCCAAGAACCCCCGTGGCGCTGCCCTGCCGTCTGCGGGAGATCCCCGACGCGCCGCTGGTGGCCGCACAGCACGGGCGGTGGCAGGGTGATTCGGACGCGACAGGGATATGTCCAGGCTGGGCATGGGCGCACTCCTCGGTGCGGGCGACGGACGGCGGTCGGCGGTCGGCAGTCGGCGGTCAGCGGTCGGCTCGGACAATGCGATGGCTGCCACTGTCCGCAGCCAGTGGCCGCGCGGTCGGCCAGCGCCTCGCCCCACTGCGAAGCCGACCTCATGGCCGCCGCGTCACCGGCGCTCCCCGAACTGGCGCGACACCTGACCCGACGGAAACAAAAACCCACCGCCGGACGAAACGCTCAGTTGAAAGTGCGGCCGCAAACGGAGCTTCTGCGCAGAGGCCAGCCGGTTTTCGCCCCGTTGACCGCAGCGTAGTGGCATACGTTCAGTCACGCCGATCAAGATCACCTGCTCAATCGGTCAAAATTACTTGGCAGAGGACAACAGTGCCGTCCAGCCGGCAAGGTCGCCAACAGCACCACCACCGGCACACCCAGGGCCCCCAGCCACGCCAGCACACCGTGCAGCAGACCCGACGTATAGGCGTCGTAGGCGTGCACTTCGTCCAGCACCACGATCTTTCCCGCCAAGCCCAGCATCCGCACCGCCAAGTACCGGGAGGCCAAGCCGGCCAGCAGCAGCTGGTCCACGGTGGCCCATCACCGGCGCCAGCAGCGACCGGTAGCGCCCCGTGACCCACTGCGAGACCACCGCGCCCGCCCCCGCACTCGTCCACGCCACCGCCTTCTGCAGCAAGGCCCGGTAGTCCTGCTGACAGGCCGCCTTGCCGTGGGCCAGCGCCACCGTCCTGCCGGCGCCCTGGCTTCTGAGTCATCTCAGGATGCGGCCGAACATCTGGTTGGCGGTGGTCCGGATGGACAGCCCGAAGAACACCCCGTTGACGCCCAGCCGGGACGCCAGTACCTCCGCCGCCGCCAGCGCGGCCTCCGTCTTGCCCTCCCCCATCGGTGCCTCGATCAGAAACAGCCCCGGCCCTGTCACCGAGCGGCCAGGTCGTAGGCCGCCTCCTGCACCGCCCGTGCCGTCTCGATGTTGAAGCGGGAGCGGTACAGCGCCGCCGCCCCGGCGCGCGGGCTGCCGGGACTCGCCCTGGACCTGCTGCCACAAGCCGGTGCCCCGGCGCTTCGGACGAAGCCGTTCGCCGAGCCACCCCACCCCGGGGAAGCACCCCGGGGTGTCCCGCCAGCACTAGGTGTGTTGTTCGGAGAGGTTGATCAAGACCGTGAAACGATCTTTGGATGGCTCGTGGAGACCTGACGGACGAACAGTGGGACGGCTGGAACGGCTGTTGCCGCCGATTCCGAAGACGGGGTGACCGCCACGGGTCGGGCGGCAGGTCTTCGACGGGATCTGGTGGCGCGCTCGCACCGGCTCGCCCTGGCGGGACATACCTGAGCGGTACGGCCCGTGGAAGACCGCCTACATGCTCTTTCGTCGCCGGCAGAGCAACGGCACCTGGGCCAGGGTCTTGAAGAAGTTACAGGTCAAATCCGATGCTGCCGGACCCATCGAGTCGAAGGTGCCGGTCGATTCCACGATCAGCCGAGCGCACCAGCACGCCGCCGGGGCTCGTGAAAGGGGGCTGCCAGTCCAGGCCGGACGAGTCCGGACGGGCTGGTGGCCGAGCCGGACGATCACGCACTCGGCCGCTCGCAAGGTGGGCCGACCACCAAGATTCATCTGGCCGTCAACGCCTCCTCCCATGTCCTGGCCACCGTGGTCACCGCTGGATAGCGGGCTGATGCCCCGGTGTTCGCCGAGGTCATGGCCCGCATCCGCGTTCCGCGGAACGGCGGCGGAGATCCGCGCACTCGACCCGCTCACGTCCTGGCCGACGCGGTTACTCCTCCAGGAAGATCCGCGAATGCCTGTGCCGCCGGCAGGTCCCCCACACCGTTGCGGAGAAGCGCGACCAGGTCGGCCGCCGCCGACGCCGGGGTTCGGCCGGCGGCCGCCCACCCGGCTTCGACCGTGAGACATACAAGGCCAGCCACCAAGTCGCGTGCCGGACCGGGCTCCTCAAGCAGGCGCGGGGGGCGCGACACGGTACGAGAAACCTGCCGTCCGCTTCGAAGCCACGATCCAACTCACCTTGATACGCCAGGCGCTGTGACATCTAAACCGCGACCCAGGTGCCCTCCAGCAACTGCACTACAGTTGGCCCACCATGCCCGAACTCTTCGGAATCAACCATCTGACTCTGTCCACCACCGACCTCGACCGGCTCGTGGCGTACTACACGGAGTTGCTCGGAGCAGTGCTCGCCTTCGAGCGCGCCGCGACCCCTTGTGATCCTCGGATCGCAGTCATCGACGTCGGCGGCGATGACCACCTGATGATCGTCGAAACCGCTACCGCCCCCACCACCGATCTCGATCCCCTCGGCAAGGCCGGATGGGGGCTGCGCGTGGGAACACACGCGCAACTGTGTGAGGTCCGCGCACAAATCCTGGACGCCGGGTGGCCGGTCGGACAGATCGAAACACTGCCCACGCAGTGGACGATGACAGCTCGCGATCCCGATGGACGCCCTGTGGACGTTCGAGCCCATCGCCCACGCACTTCATCACCGTCACCAACCACTGGCTAACGGCTACTCCAACTTCAAAACACGCCCTAGTGCTCCGACGCACACGCCACCGGCGCAAACACATACGAGTTCAGCCAAGCGAGCAGCGAACGGACGTGGCTCACCGCCTATGAGCGGTCTGCCATATGTTCAAGCTGGCGCCCGGCTCCTCGGCCCGGTGCGTCCGGAACGGCTGAGGCGCACTTGGTGCTGCGCCCGACGCCACCGTTCGGGAGATGGTCCGGACCGTGGAGTCGTGCAGGGCCGTCGCGTCGGGAACCGCGTGGCGGGTACTGGCCCGCGAAACCGCCGAACGGAGGAGGTGATTGCACACCGTCGGGGGGCCGGGCTGCCCGGCGACATCGAGGGGCAGACCTTCGAGGCGCGGACGAACTGTGAATATTCGTCCCAGGCAATGCTCGATGCCCAAATACAGCACGGCGATCTCGCGCCTGTACACGCATACCCTCGACGGCGCCCACATCGTCTTCGGTGGCCTGCGCCAGCTGCTGCACGACGACGGCATCGAAATCGCTGTGGCGATCCGCAAGCCCGGCTAAGCCGCCACGGCTGGATGACACTGCCAGTTCTTCGTGTGACGCTCATGGGAGGGCCCGAACCGGTTTTCCGGTCCGGGCCCTATACGCGCCGACGAAATCATCACGCGGCTGCGGTGAGACGCGGAGCGCCCGAACGGCGAGTTGGCGGTTCGGGTCAGCTACCGCCGGCCACGGGGCCGCGCATCAGCTTGCTCATCCACTCGAGTTCGCCCGCGAAGAATCCGTCGGCGTATGCGTAGCCGCTGTGGCTGCCCTTGACGATCTGCATTTTCGTTTTGACCGGTCCCGCAGTGATCTTTTGGCGGAATTTCTCGACGTTCTTCCTGGGCTCCGCGTTACCCATGAGGAACGACAGGTGAACTTCGGGACCACCCTTCCTGCTCAATTGACTGGCCAGGAAGGCGGGACTGTTCTCTTTCTTCTCCCTCTCGTGCCCACGCCACAGTTCCGAGTCGGGCTCGGTGTCGGTTCCGCCGGCGACGGCGACGCTGAAGCGGTCGGGGTGCTGTAGCACCATCTTCATGCCGACATAGCCGCCGGATGAGGATCCGAAGAAGCCCCACCCCTTGGGGTCCTTGTATGTGCGGAAGTTCTCTTTCACCAGGTCCGGGACGTCGTCCGACATCCAGCTTCCCATTTTAGGTTGGTTGGGAATGTCACTGCCGTCGTAATAATGCTTCTTGTCCGCATTGAGAACCGGCATGACGACGATGAAAGGCAGACTCTTGCCCGACTCGACGCCTTCGCCCATCCGCTCCGGGAATTTGAACTCCTTGCTGAACCAATAATTGGTGGGGTAGCCGACCGACCCAGGCAGGGCGGTGAGGACCGGAAACGCACTTTTCTTGTACTTCGGATCGTCGTACTGTTTGGGAACCCAGGCCCATACTCGACCCGTGAACCCCGATTTTTTCCCTTTCAGGGTCGTCCACACCACCTTGGTGCCGTCGGGTAGCTCTCGCTGCGTCGTCCACTCGCGCTGTTTTGTCGGCAGCTGAACATCTCTCGCGACCTCGTCCTGCCGAGGCTGCGGACCGCCGCCGAAGGACACTGGGGCGTCGTCACTGGAGCATCCGGACAGAGCTAGCGAAAAGGTTAGGGCAAGGGCCGCTATATAAGCAGGACGACGGTTCATAACAGCTCCGTACACAGCGCGATGAGTGTTCCAGGCGAGAAGATGAAGAAAGAGGACGCCGGGTTCCCTGGATCGACGCCTTGGTCATAGAGATTAAGGGCATGGGCGGCGAGCGTCGGCAACGACGGGCGCGCCAGCCCAGTTCGGTGGGCCGTTGATCGAGCCGCAGCGGGCCAAGCGCTATGGCCTGAAGGTCGAGTTCGGGAAGGTGTCAGGCGGTAAGGCGGCGGTACGCGAACGCGCCGAGGGGTTCGGCGGGACGGGCAACAATTCCTCATCGCTACCCCTGGGCGGCCACTGCCCCCACCCCGCTTGCAGACGCTTCCGCACGCGGAGATCCTGCAGCAAGTCTGGGAGCACCAATACTACTGGGGGGTGGACGAACCACTGCACTGGCAGGAGGCATCACGTTACCGCCTGCCGCACTGGCGGTTCGCCCCCTATGACCGCAATGCCGGACTATTGCCGCAACCGAGATGCCGACTGCAGCGGCTACCGTGCCCACCTCACCGAGACCTGCGACATGGACCTTACGCATCTGGTGGAGCCCGTGGCCACCACCATCACCCCGGGCCAAGGGCAGCATCCGACAAGACCATCGGCAGAAATTTAGCCGCCTGCAGTTGGTCCCGGGCAAGCATGCGGTGGACACCGCCTACGCGTCGCCGGCCCGGATCGAACGGGCCCAACGCGTGCATGGCATCACCTTGCGCGGGCCAATCCCCTCGACCGCAGACACCAGGCCAAGACCAGCACCGGTTCGACAAGCCCCCCTTTGCCATCGGCTGGGAGCAAGGCGTAGGAGGAGATGAGATGGTCCACTCGGGCAATGCCACCGGTCTCGGGCACAGGCGAGAGGGGGACGTTAGACACGAACAGCAAGTACTCCGGAATGCGTCCCCGTTTCGAGTCGGGACGCAATCACTCTTTTAGTTCAGCCTCGACCTGACGTTCAAGCCATTCAGCGGCGCCCGAACCGATGCCGGAGGAAAGCTGTTTGCGCTTGGCTTGGATTACGCCGTAGCCGTCCGTGAACGTCACCTCTCACCCCCATCCTTACCGTCTCCGAACGCGGACACACCAGGGCCAAGCCGCGCAAACTCCCGCCACCCAAGACGCGTAAGGTCGTAGTCCACCCTGCCATTCTGGCAGCCAGTCGAACGCCGACGCAGGAGTTCCTCGCACCGGGAACACTGATACTCGTCTAAAGGTTGTCCCGTAACCAGTGGTGCGGTTGGCGCGTTGGTTGGGCATGGGTGGGGTGATCTCGGCAGGTGATCCGAAGTGGATCGAGCCGTTTGCTGGTCTGACCGAGGTGCAGTTCGCCGGGCTGGTGGCACTGTGCGGCGTCGCGGTGGTGACGTTCAGCGTGGCCGCCCGTGGCGGCTGCCGCTCGAGGACCGGGTGCTGCTGGTGGCGACGTACTGGCGCACGAACCTCACGTTGCGGCAGGTGGCGCCGTTGTTCGGGGTCTCGAAATCCGCGGCCGACAGGATCCTCGACCACCTCGCCCCGCTGCTGGCCATCTCCCCGGCCCGCCGGCCACGCAAGGACACCGTCTCCATCGTCGACAAAACCCTGGTACCCACCCGCGACCGCACCCTCGCGTCCTCGAGCAAGAACTACCGGTACTCGACCAACCTGCAGGTCGTCATCGACGCCAACAGCCGCCTGGTGGTGACGGTCGGCCTGCCGCTGCCCGGCAGCCGCAACGACTGCCG
>NZ_JBIRPD010000024.1:0-150777 GCF_044332485.1 Streptomyces sp. NPDC017056
GGGAGGGTGCTGGGCGGGGTGTGGTGGCGGTGGTGCCGCGGCCGGGGCGGGTGCCGTTGTCGTATGCGCAGCAGCGGTTGTGGTTCCTGGACCGGCTGGAGGGCCCGAATCCCACCTACAACGTGCCGCTCTCGCTGCGTCTGACCGGTGAGTTGGATCTTGAGGCGCTGGCCGGTGCGTTGGATGACGTGGTGGGGCGGCATGAGAGTCTGCGGACGGTCTTCGCGGAGGACGACCAGGGCCCCCACCAGATCGTGCTGGACCCGGCCGGTGTCAGCGTGTCTCCGCGGGTGGTCCGGACCTCCGAGGACCGGCTGCCTGCCGAGCTGGACGAGGCCGTCAGCCACGTATTCGACCTGGCCACGGACATTCCCCTGCACGTGACGGTGTTCGAGCTGGCCGAGGACAGCCATGTGCTGCTTCTCCTCGTGCACCACATCGCCGGTGACGGGTGGTCGCTCCCGATCATCGCGCGTGACCTGAGTGTCGCGTACCTCGCGCGCAGCGGCGGCAAGGCTCCGGACTGGGCGCCGTTGCCGGTGCAGTACGCGGACTACAGCCTGTGGCAGCGGGACGTGCTGGGTTCGGAGGACGACGCCGGCAGTGCGATTGCCGCGCAACTCGACTTCTGGCGCGATGCGTTGGCGGACGTGCCGGACGAGTTGTCGCTTCCCTGGGACCGGCCGAGGCCGGCGACTCCGACCCACCGTGGTGACCAGATCACCGTGGACATCCCGGCGTCGGTGCACGAGCCCCTAGCCGGACTCGCCAGGGAGTGCCGGGCGAGTGTGTTCATGGTGGTGCAGGCGGCGGTGGCAGTGCTGCTGTCGAAGCTGGGTGCGGGTACGGATGTGCCGCTGGGTACGCCGGTCGCGGGTCGTACGGACGATGCCGTCGAGGAGCTGGTCGGGTTCTTCGTGAACACGCTGGTTCTGCGGACGGACGTGTCGGGCGACCCGACGTTCCGGGAGGCCGTGGGCCGGGTGCGCGAGGGTGCGCTTGCCGCGTACGCGCACCAGGATGTGCCTTTCGAGCGGCTGGTGGAGGTGTTGAACCCGACGCGTTCCCTGGCCCGGCACCCGCTGTTCCAGGTGATGCTTTCCTTCAACAACATCGACGACCGCGCCGCCCTCGACGCCGTCGGCCGACTGCCCGGTCTCACCGTCCGGGGGGAGAGTTCTGCCCTGGGCATCTCCAAGTTCGACCTGCTCTTCGGCTTCTACGAGCGGGTGGACGACGCGGGCCGGCCCTCCGGGCTCAACCTCACGGTGGAGTTCGCCACCGACCTGTTCGACCGCCGGACCGTTCAGCTCGTCGCCGACCGGCTGATCCGCGTCCTCGACGCCGTGGTCGCCGATCCCGGCACGCCGCTCAGCCGGATCGACGTCCTCGGGGCGGACGAACGGCGGCGGGTGCTCGACGAGTGGCACGGCACCGTCCGCGACCTGCCGGGCACGTCGGTTCCCGCGCTCTTCGCCGCGCAGGCGGCGCGTACGCCCGGCGTCACGGCGGTGGAGTACGACGGGACCGGCCTCACCTACGCCGAACTGGACGCGGAGTCCAACCGGCTGGCCCGCCACCTGGCCGGCCTCGGCGCCGGGCCCGAGAGCTTCGTCGCCGTCGCTCTGCCGCGCTCAACGACCCAGGCCGTCGCGCTGCTCGCCGTCCTCAAGGCGGGCGCGGCCTACCTGCCGGTCGACCCCGAGTACCCGGACGAGCGCATCCGCTTCATGCTGGAGGACGCCGCACCGGCACTCGTGCTGACCACCGGCGAACTGGCCGAGCGGCTTCCCGGCGGGTACCGCTGCGTGGTGACCGACGGCGCGGACCCGGCCTGGGCCGCCCTCGACACGTCGCCCCTGGACACCCCGCCGATCCGGCCGGAACACCCCGCGTACGTGATTTACACCTCCGGTTCGACGGGTCGGCCCAAGGGCATCGTGATGCCCGGTGGCGCGCTGCTGAACCTGCTCGCCTGGCATCACGAGGCCGTACCCGGCGAGGCGGGACGGCGCGTCGCCCAGTTCACCGCGCCCAGCTTCGACGTGTCCGTACAGGAGATGCTGTCGGCCCTCCTGGCGGGCAAGACGCTGATGGTCTGCCCCGAGCACGTACGCCGCGACCCGCACGCCCTGGCCACCTGGCTGGAGGACTCCCGCGTCGCCGAGCTGTACGCGCCGCAGACCGTCCTGGACGCCCTGTACGCGGCCGCCGCCGAGCAGGGCACCGCGCTGGCCGGGCTGACCGACGTGGCGCAGGCCGGCGAGGCCCTGGTGCCGACCGGCGCGATGCGCGACCTGTTCGCCCGCGGCGGCGCGCCGCGGCGGCTGCACAACCACTACGGCCCGGCGGAGACCCACGTCGTCACCGCCGCCACCCTGCCGCAGGACCCGGCCGACTGGCCCGTGGCCCCCGCGGTGGGCCGCCCCATCGCGAACACTCGCGCCTACGTGCTCGACGAGGCGCTGAACCCCGTCGCGCCGGGCGTGGCGGGCGAGCTGTACCTCGCCGGCGCGTGCCTGGCCAGGGGCTACCTGAACCGGCCGGGGCTGACCGCCGAGCGCTTCGTCGCCGACCCGTTCACCGCGGGCGGACGTCTCTACCGCACCGGTGACGTGGCCCGTTGGAGCGGCGCCGGGGAGCTGGAGTACCTCGGCCGCGCCGACGCACAGTTCAAGGTGCGCGGCGTCCGCATCGAGCCGGGCGAGATCGAAGCCGCGCTGACCGGCCACGACAGCGTCGCGCAGGCCGCCGTGCTGGTCCGCGGGGACCAGCCGGGCAACCGGCGCCTGGTCGGCTACGTGGTCCCGGCCGCCGGTGCCGTGGATACCGACGAGGTCCTGGCCCACCTCGCCGGGCTGCTGCCGGACCACCTGGTTCCCGCCGTGCTCGTGCCCGTCGACGCCCTGCCGCTGACTCCCAACGGCAAGCTGGACCACCGGGCCCTGCCGATGCCCGGCACGGACGGCCCGGCGGCGCGTGCGCCGCGCACGGCGCGGGAGCGGCAGCTGTGCGACCTCTTCGCCGAGCTGCTGGGCCTGCCCGCCGGGGAGGAAGTGGGCATCGACGCCGGCTTCTTCGCCCTCGGCGGCCACTCGCTGCTGGCCGCCCGGCTGGTCAACCGGATACGGACCCGGCTCGGCGTGGACCTTGAGGTGCGTACGGTGTTCGAGGCGCCGACGGTGGCCGGGATCGCCGCCCGGCTGGACGCCGCGGCACCCGCCAGGAGGGGCGTCACCGCGGTGGTGCCCCGCCCGGACCGCGTACCGCTGTCCTACGCCCAGCAGCGCCTGTGGTTCCTCGACCGCTTCTCCGGGCCCAGCCCGACCTACAACATCCCCGTCGCGCTGCGGCTGTCCGGCGCGCTCGACGTTCCGGCGCTCGAAGCGGCCCTCGCCGACGTGGTGGCCCGCCACGAGATCCTGCGTACGGTCTTCACCGAGGACGCCGAAGGCCCCCGTCAGGTGCTGCTCGACGGGAGCACGCCCCGGCTCGCGGTGGTGCCCGTCGAGGAGGCCGCGCTCGACGCGGAACTGGACCGGGCCGTACGGCACGGCTTCGACCTCGCGGCGGAACCGCCGCTGCGCGTCACCCTGTTCCGGTCGGCCCCCGACGAGCACGCCCTGCTCGTCCTCGTCCACCACATCGCCGGCGACGGCTGGTCCATGCCGCGCATGATGCGCGACCTGGTCACCGCGTACGTCGCGCGCACCGCGGAACGCGCCCCCGAGTGGGAGCCGCTGCCCGTGCAGTACGCGGACTACAGCCTCTGGCAGCGGGAGGTCCTCGGCTCCGAGGACGACCCCGGCAGCGAGATCTCGCAGCAGCTCGCCTTCTGGAAGTCGGCCCTGGCGGGCCTGCCGGAGGAACTGGCGCTCCCCGTGGACAGGCCGCGCCCGGCCGAGGCGTCCTACCGGGGCGGCACCGTGCCGTTCGAGCTGTCCGCCGGCACGCACGCGAAGCTGCGGGCCGTGGCAGCCGCGTGCGGCGCGAGCGTGTTCATGGTGGTGCAGGCGGCCGTGGCCACCCTGCTGTCCAAGCTGGGCGCGGGCAGTGACATCCCGCTCGGCACCCCGGTGGCCGGACGCGGTGACGACGCCGTGGACGACGTCGTCGGCCTCTTCGTCAACACGCTGGTGCTGCGCACCGACACCTCGGGCACCCCCGTGTTCCGCGACCTCGTGGAGCGGGTGCGCCAGGCGGACCTGGCCGCCTTCGGCAACCAGGACGTGCCGTTCGAGCGGCTGGTGGAGGTGCTCAACCCGGCGCGTTCGCTCGCCCGGCACCCGCTCTTCCAGGTGATGCTGTCGTTCGACAACAACGACACGCAGGAGATCACCGAGGCCGCCTCGGCGCTCGACGGCCTCCAGGTGAGCACGCCGCGCGTCGGCACCGGGATCGCCAAGTTCGACCTGCTCTTCGGCTTCACCGAGCGGACGGACGCCGACGGCGGGCCCGCCGGGCTGCGGGGCGGCGTGGAGTTCAGCGCCGACCTCTTCGACCGCCCGACCGCCGAGTCCCTGGCGCGGTGGCTGTCGCGGCTGCTCACCGGGATCGCCGACGACCCGGACCGTTCCATCGACCGGTACGACGTCCTCGGTACGGACGAGCGCCACCGCGTGCTGGCCGGCTGGAACGACACCGCGCTGACGGTTCCGGCCGGCTCGGTGATCGACCGGTTCGAGGCGCAGGCCGCTCGGACGCCGGACGCCACCGCCGTCACGTTCCGGGACACCGGCCTCAGCTATGCCGAACTCGAGGCCGCGGCCGGCCGGTTGGCCCGGCGGCTGCACGCCCGTGGTGCGGCACCCGAACGGCTCGTCGCCCTTCTGCTGCCGCGCTCGACCGAACTGGTCGTCGCCATGCTCGCCGTACTGAAGACCGGCGCCGGCTACCTGCCCGTCGACCCCGAGTACCCGGCCGACCGGATCGGCATGGTCTTCGAGGACGCCGATCCCGTCCTGGCGGTCACCACGGACGGCCTGGCCGCGCGCCTGCCCGACGGCTGCCCGTGGACGACACCCGAAGCGGACGCCGACGAGGCCCCCGCGGGCGCCCTGCCGGCCCGCCGGTGGCCGGAGCGGGTCGCCTACACCATCTTCACCTCCGGCTCGACCGGCCGCCCCAAGGGCGTGGCCGTACCCGACCGTGCCTTGGCGAACTTCCTCGCCACCATGGAGGAACGCTTCCCGCTCGGCCCGGGGGACCGGCTGCTCGCGGTGACCACGGTCGGCTTCGACATCGCCGGTCTCGAACTGTTCCTCCCCCTGCTGCGCGGGGCCGCCGTGGTCCTCGCGGCCCCCGACGACGTACGCGACGCGGCCGCGCTGGCCGGCCTCCTGCGGTCGTCCGGCGCCACGCACATGCAGGCCACCCCGAGCCTGTGGCAGGCGGTCCTCGACGAACGGCCCGACCTGTCCGGCGTCCGGGTGCTCGTCGGCGGCGAGGCCCTGCCGGGCGAGGCCGCCCGGCGGCTGGTCGCCGGCGCGCGGTCCGTGACGAACCTGTACGGCCCGACCGAGACGACCATCTGGTCGACCGCCGCCGAACTCACCGCCGACGCGCCCGTGCTGATCGGCGAACCCATCGGCAACACCCAGGTGTACGTGCTCGACGAGCGGCTGAACCCGGTGCCGCCCGGCGTGCCCGGCGACCTGTACATCGCGGGCGACGGACTCGCGCGCGGCTACCTCGGCCGCCACGACCTGACCGCCGAACGCTTCGTGGCCTGCCCGCACGGGCGGCCCGGCACCCGCATGTACCGCACCGGCGACCTGGTGCGGTGGACACCGGACGGCGCCCTGGCCTACATCGGGCGCACCGACCAGCAGGTCAAGGTGCGCGGCTTCCGCATCGAGATCGGCGAGATCGAGTCGGCGCTGCTCGCCCACCCGGACGTGGAGCGCTGCGCCGTCGCCGTACGGGAGGACCGGCCCGGCGACAAGCGGATCGTCGCCTACCTCGTCGGGCAGCCGGACCGGGCCGCCGTCCGCGAGCACCTGGCGGCCCGGCTGCCGGACTACATGGTGCCGTCCGCGTTCGTCCGGCTCGACGCACTGCCGTACACCCCGAACGGTAAGGTGGACCGCGGCGCGCTGCCCGCGCCGGAACCCGGGGCGCAGCGGGCCCGCCGGCTCCCGCGCGACGAGCGCGAAGGGCTCCTGTGCACGCTCTTCGCCGACGTCCTCGGACTCGACGACATCGGCATCGACGACGGGTTCTTCGAGCTGGGCGGGCACTCGCTGCTGGCCACCCGCCTGGTCAGCCGCGTCCGCTCGGCCCTCGGCGTGGAGGTCCCGGTACGCCGGCTGTTCGAGACGCCGACCGTCGCCGGCTTCGCCGCCGCGCTGGCCTCGCACGCCGGCCGGGCCGCCAGGCCGCGCGTCACGGCCGCCGTACCCAGGCCGCGGCGGGTGCCGCTGTCGTTCGCGCAGCGGCGCCTGTGGTTCATCGACCGCCTGCACGGGCCCAGCGCCGCGTACAACCTCCCGCTGGCCCTGCGGCTCACCGGACCGCTCGACCTCGACGCCCTGCGCTCGGCCCTCGGCGACGTCGTCGCGCGGCACGAGAGCATGCGCACCGTGATCGGCGACGACGCCGACGGCCCCTTCCAGGTCGTCCTGGACGCCGCCGAGTGGCCGGCCGTCACCCCGGTGCCCGTGCCGGAGGACGAACTCGCCGCACGGCTCGGCGAGGCCGCCCGCCACCGGTTCAACCTGGCCACCGACCCGCCCCTGCACATCGAGCTCTTCCGGGTCGGCGACGAGCACGTACTGCTCCTCCTCGTCCACCACATCGCCGGCGACGCCTGGTCGATGCCCCTGCTGACGGACGACCTCGTCGCGGCGTACGCGGCCCGCGCCGCCGGCGGCGCGCCCGGCTGGGAACCGCTGCCGGTCCAGTACGGCGACTACAGCCTCTGGCAGCGGGACGCCCTCGGCTCCGAGGACGACCCCGGCAGCGAACTCGCCCGCCAGCTCGCCCACTGGAAGGACACCCTGGCGGACCTCCCGGACGAACTCGACCTGCCGCTCGACCGGCCGCGCCCCGCGGTCTCCGACGGCCGGGGAGACCTCGTGACCTTCGAGGTCTCCGCCGACCTGCACCGGCGGCTGCTCGCCCTGGCCCGCGACGCCGGGGCCAGCCCCTTCATGGTCGTCCAGGCCGCGGTGGCCACCCTGCTGGGCAAGCTGGGGGCCGGCAGCGACATCCCGCTGGGCAGCACGATCGCCGGGCGCACGGACGACGCGCTCGAAAGCATCGTTGGCATCTTCGTCAACACGCTGGTGCTGCGCACCGACATCTCGGGCAACCCGACCTTCCGCGAACTGGTGGAGCGGGTCCGGCGGACCGACCTGGCCGCGTACGAGCACCAGGACGTGCCCTTCGAACGGCTCGTGGACGCGCTCGCCCCGGAACGCTCGCTCGCCCGGCACCCGCTGTTCCAGGTGATGCTCAACTACAACAACACCGCCGACCACCGGGCGACCGGCTCCGTACCGAACACGGGGCTCACGCTGCGCCGGGAGGAGGTGCACACCGGCTCCGCCAAGTTCGACCTGCTCTTCGGCTTCACCGAGCTGCGGCGCACCGGCACGGACGCCGCCGGCATCGGCGGCATGATCGAGTACAGCACCGACCTGTTCGACGCCGGGACCGTCCGCTCCATGGTGGACCGGCTGCTGCGCGTCCTCGAAGCCGTCGCGGCCGACCCCTCCCGCAGGCTCGGCGAACTGGACGTCCTCGACCCCGCGGAGCGCGAACGCCTGCTCGCCGGCTGGAACGGGACCGACGAGGCGCGGGCCCCGCGGTGCCTGCCGGACCGCTTCGAGCGGCAGGCGGCGCGCACACCGGACGCCACCGCGGTCGTCTTCGAGGACACCGAGTACAGCTACGCCGAACTCAACACCCGGGCCAACCGGCTCGCGCGGCGCCTGCGGGCCCGCGGCTTCGGCCCCGAGCAGTTCGCCGCGATCGCGCTGCCCCGCTCCGCGGAGACGGTCGTCGCCATCCTCGGCGTGCTCAAGGCGGGCGGCGCGTACGTCCCCATCGACGCGGACTACCCGGCCGAGCGCATCACCTTCATGCTCGGCGACGCGTCCCCCTCGGTCGTGCTCAGCTCAGCGGAACAGGCGGAGCGGCTGCCCGCGCACGGCGTCCCGCTGCTCCTCGTGGACGAGGACGGCGACACCGCCGAGCCGGTGGACGGCGGCGACCTCACCGACGCCGAGCGCACCGGCCCCCTGCGCCCCGAGCACCCCGCGTACGTCATCTACACCTCCGGGTCCACAGGACGGCCCAAGGGCGTCGTGGTCACCCACGACAACGTCGACCGGCTCTTCACCACCACCGAGCCGCAGTTCGGCTTCGGCACCGACGACGTCTGGACCCTGTTCCACTCCTTCGCCTTCGACTTCTCGGTGTGGGAGCTGTGGGGGCCGCTGCTGCACGGCGGGAAGCTCGTCGTCGTCAGCCACGAGGTGAGCCGCTCACCCGCCGACTTCCTGGAACTGCTGGCCCGGGAGAAGGTGACGGTGCTCAACCAGACCCCGTCCGCCTTCTACCAGCTCATGCAGGCCGACCGGGAAGCCCCGGACGTGGGCCGCTCCCTGGCCCTGCGGTACGTCGTCTTCGGCGGCGAGGCGCTCGACCTGAGCCGCCTGGACGACTGGTACGCGCGCCACGCGGACGACGCGCCGCGGCTCGTCAACATGTACGGCATCACCGAGACGACCGTGCACGTCAGCTTCCTCGCCCTGGACCGGGAGACGGCCGCGACCCAGTCCCGCAGCCTGATCGGCCTGGGCCTGCCGGACCTGCGGGTCTACCTGCTCGACGAGCACCTGCAACCGGTGCCCGCCGGCGTGCGCGGCGAGCTGTACGTGGCGGGCCCGGGCCTGGCCCGCGGCTACCTCCGGCGCGCCGGGCTCACCGCGGAGCGGTTCGTGGCCTGCCCGTTCCACGGGCACGGCGCGCGGATGTACCGCACCGGCGACGTCGGACGCCGCCGCGCCGACGGCACCCTGTCCTACGTCGGCCGCGCCGACGAACAGGTCAAGGTGCGCGGCTTCCGCATCGAACTCGGCGAGATCGAATCCGCACTGGCCCGCACCCCTGGCGTCGCCCAGAGCGCCGTTCTCGTCCGCGAGGACCAGCCGGGACACCGGCGCCTGGTGGCCTACGTGGTGCCGGAGGAGCCGGCGTCGGCCGACCTGGCCGCGGTCCGCAAGCACCTCGGGGAGAGCCTGCCCGACTACATGGTGCCGTCGGCCGTGGTCCCGCTCGCCGAGCTTCCGCTGACGACCAACGGCAAGCTGGACCGCAAGGCACTGCCCGCTCCCGAGCAGCGCGTCACGGCGGGCACGGCACGGCCGCGCAACCAGCGCGAAGAAGTCCTGTGCGGGCTCTTCGCCGAGGTCCTCGGCCTCCCCGAGGTCGGCGCGGACGACGGGTTCTTCGAACTCGGCGGCGACAGCATCCTGTCGATCCAACTCGTCGGCAAGGCCCGCCGCGCGGGGCTGACCCTGGCCGTACGCGACGTCTTCGAGTACCGCACGGCCGCCGCGCTCGCCGCGGTGAGCACGTCCGGCGACCACGACGCGGCACGGGAGGACACCGGCGGTGCCGGCTCCCTGCCGGCCACCCCGATCCTGCGGTGGCTGCTCGAAAAGGGCGGGCCGACCGACGAGTTCAACCAGTCCATGGCGGTCACGACACCGGTGGGCGCCACCGCGGAGGCCCTCGCCACGGCGCTCCAGGCCGTCGTCGACCACCACGACGCCCTGCGGCTGCGCCAGACCGGCGGCACCCTCTTCGAGGTGACCGGGCCCGGCTCCGTGGCCGCCCGGGACCTGCTCACCCGCGTCGACGTCTCGGCCACGGCCGAGGCGGACCTGCCGACGGTGATGGCCGGACACGGCACGACGGCACGCCGGGAACTGTCCCCGGAGGCGGGCCGCATGCTGCGCGCGGTCTGGTTCGACCGGGGCGCGGGCCACGCCGGAGCACTGCTGCTGGTGCTGCACCACATGGTGGTGGACGGGGTGTCCTGGCGGATCCTGCTGCCCGACCTCGCGCAGGCGTGGCAGCGGACCGCCGGCGGGCGGGAAGCGGACCTGGAGCCGGTCGGCACGTCGCTGCGGCACTGGGCGACGCGCCTGTCCGAGGCCGCCCACGAACCCGCACGCGCCGCCGAACTGCCGCTGTGGATCGACATGGTGCACAAGCCGGGACCGCTCCTCGGCGAACGGCCGCTGGACCCTGCGCTGGACACGTACGGCACCGCCGAGCGGACGTCGCTGACGCTGCCGACCGAGGTCACCGAGGCGATCCTGACGCGCGTGCCCACGGCCTTCCACGCGGGCGTCAACGACGTGCTGCTCGCCGCCCTCGCGGTGGCGGCACACGGCTGGCGCGGCATCGGCGACGGGGCACTCATCGACCTTGAAGGCCACGGCCGCGAGGAAACCGTCGTACCGGGCGCCGACCTGTCCCGTACCGTCGGCTGGTTCACCAGCATCTACCCCGTACGGCTCGCCCCGGGGGCCTTCGACCGGGCCGAGGCGCTGGAGGGCGGCCCGGCCGCCGGAGAGGTGCTGAAGCGGATCAAGGAACAGCTGCGCGCGGTCCCCGACAACGGCATGGGCTACGGGCTCCTGCGCCACCTCAACCAGGAGACGCGGCAGACCCTGGCGGCCTTCGCCGCGCCGCAGATCGGGTTCAACTACCTGGGCCGGTTCGGCGGCGGATTCGCCGCCGGGGACGGCGAGGCAGCGGACTTCGCCCTGCTGCCCGGTGGCGTCGGCCTCGCCGGTACGGACCCGCGCACCCCCCTGGCCCACGTCGTCGAGGTCAACTCCCGGACCGTCGTGGGGCCCGAGGGGCCCCGCCTGGTCGCCGAGTGGACCTGGGCGGGGGAGCTGCTGCCGGCCGACGCCGTGCGGGAGCTGGCCGACGGGTGGTTCCGGGCGCTGGAAGGCATGGCACGGCACGCGGACCACGTGGACGCCGGCGGCTTCACCCCGTCCGACGTCGCACTGACCGAGCTGGACCAGACAGAGATCGATCTGCTGGAAGCTGACTGGGAGACGGACGAGTGAGCAGGAATTCACGCAAGATCGAGGACATTCTGCCTCTGGCCCCGCTCCAGGAAGGGCTGCTGTTCCACACGCTCTACGACGAGGCCGGGCCCGACACCTACGTCATCCAGCGATCGCTGGACGTGGACGGCGCGCTGGACACGGCCGCGCTGAAAGCCGCCGCACAGGCGCTGCTGACCAGGCACCCCAGCCTGCGGGTGGCCTTCCGCCACCAAGGGCTCAGCCGCCCGGTGCAGCTCGTCCCCCGCGAGGTCCGGCTGCCCTGGCAGGAGACGGACCTGAGCGGCCTCGGCCCGGCGGAGCGGACGGCCGAGGCGGACCGCATCGCGGCCGGGGACGCCGCGCGGCGCTTCGACATGGCCAAGCCGCCGCTGATCCGGTTCACCCTGCTCAAGCTGGGCGACGAGCTGCACCGGCTGGTGCTGACCATGCACCACATCCTGATCGACGGCTGGTCGCTGCCCCTCGTGATGCGCGACCTCATGGCCCTGTACGCGAGCAAGGGCGACCCGCGCGGGCTGCCCCCCGTGCGGCCGTACAAGGACTACCTCGCCTGGCTCGGCGCACAGGACCAGGACCGCACCCGCCAGGTGTGGCGGGAGGCCCTGGCCGGGCTGGAACAGCCGACCCTGCTGGGCGCAGGCGCAGGCGCCGGACCGTACGCGGGCGGGCAGGGCCAGCTCGAATTCGGCCTCGACACCGTCCTGTGCGACCGCCTCGCGGAGACCGCCAAGAAGGCCGGGGTCACCCTCAACACCGTGCTGCAGGGCGCCTGGGCGCAGGTGCTCGCCCGCCTGACCGGCACCCACGACGTGGTGTTCGGCGTGACCGTCTCCGGACGCCCGCCGGAGCTGCCCGGCGTCGAGGGCATGGTGGGGCTCTTCATCAACACCGTGCCGCTGCGCGTGCGGCTGCGTCCCGGCGAGTCCCTGCACGCCCTGCTCACCCGCATCCAGGGCGAGCAGGCGCGGCTGCTGGACCACCAGTACCTGAGCCTGGCCGTCATCCAGAGCCAGGCCGGGCTGGGGGAGCTGTTCGACACCGCGCTCGTGTACGAGAACTACCCGACGGCCAGGGGCGGGCAGGACGCCGGGGGCTCTGAAGGCTCCGGGGGCTCCGGCGACGCGGCCAGGATCACCGGCGCGACGGCCCGCGAGGGAACGCACTACGCGCTCACCCTCGTCGCCGCCCCCCGGGACGGCATCGGCTGCAAGCTCGGCTACCGGACCGACCTGTTCGGCCCCGAGCAGGCGCAGGCCGTCGCGGACCAGTTCCTGCGGGCCCTGCGGACACTGGCCGACGAGCCCGAACGCCCGGTGGGCGCCTTCGACGGCCTGGCGCCCGACGGCGTGCGCGCACTGCTGGCGGCCGGGGAGGGCGAGGTGCGCGCGGTACCCGCCGGCTCCGTGCCCGGGCTCGTCGCCTCCTACGCCGACGCCCACCCCGAGGCGGCGGCCGTGCGGTGGTCGCGGCCGGACGGCGGAGGTACGGCCGCCTACACCTACCGCGAACTGCACGAACGGGCCGCCGCCGTGGCCCGCGGGCTGCGGCGGCACGGCGTCGTCCGGGACGACCGGGTGGCCCTGCTGATGGAACGCTCGCCCGACGTCGTGGTCGCGGTCCTCGGCATCCTCATGGCGGGCGCGGCCTACGTGCCGCTGCACGACGCCAGCCCGGAGGACCGCATGCGGCACGCCGTGGCCGAGGCCGGCGCCGCCGTCGTGCTCACGGACCGGTCGCGCGTGGACCGCGCCGGGCGGCTGGGTGTACCGGCCCTCTTCGCCGCCGAACTGGACGGCCCGGCAGCGGACTTCGAGCCCGTGCTGCCCGACCAGGTGGCGTACGTGATGTACACGTCCGGCTCGACGGGCACGCCGAAGGGCGTGGCGATCACCCACCGCGGCATCGTGGACTTCGCGGCCGACGCGCGGTGGGCGACCGGTGCTCAGGAGCGGGTGCTGATGCACGCGCCGCTGGCGTTCGACGCGTCGACGTACGAGTTGTGGGTGCCGCTGCTGTCGGGCGGCTGCGTGGTGGTCGCGCCGCCCGGTGACATGGACGTCTCCGTGCTCGCGCGGACGGTCGCCGAGCACGAGGTGACGGGCCTCCTGCTGTCGGTGGGGCTGCTCGGCCTGGTCGCGGACGAGGCGCCGGAGACGCTGCGCGGGGTGCGCGAGGTGTGGTCCGGCGGCGACGTGGTGCCGGCCGGGGCGGTGCGGCGGCTCTTGGAGCACTGCGAGGGCCTCGCCGTGGTGGACGCGTACGGCCCGACGGAGGTCACGACCATCGCGTTGGCGTACCGGGTGCCGTCGGCCGACGCGGTGCCGGTGACGGTGCCGGTCGGCCGTCCGTTGGACAACATGCGGGTGTACGTGCTGGACGGGATGCTGCGTCCGGTGCCGGTGGGCGTGGCCGGTGAGTTGTATGTGGCGGGTGCCGGATTGGCGCGCGGGTACTGGGCGCGTGCGGGGCTGACGGCGGAGCGGTTCGTACCGTGCCCGTTCGGGGCGCCGGGCGAGCGGATGTACCGCACCGGAGATGTGGTGCGGCGTCGCGCCGACGGCGAGACGGAGTTCCTCGGCCGCGCCGACGGGCAGGTGAAGGTGCGCGGCTTCCGCATCGAACTCGGCGAGATCGAGGCCGCCCTGTCCGCCTGCCCCGGCGTGGCCCGGTGCACGGCCGCCGTCCGCGAGGACCGGCCCGGCGACAAACGCATCGTGGCCTACGTGGTCCCGGCCGCGCCGGGCGCCGCCCCCGGCGCCGCCGCGCTGCGCACCCGCCTCGCGGAGTCCCTGCCGGACTACATGGTGCCGTCGGCGTTCGTGGAGCTGGACGGGCTGCCGCTGACCCCCAACGGCAAAATCGACCGCAAGGCCCTGCCGCCGCCGGAGGGCGCCGCCTCGGCGGGCCGCAGGCCGCGCAACCCGCGCGAGGAGATCCTGTGCGGGCTCTTCGCCGACGTGCTGGGCGTCGCCGAAGTCGGCATCGACGACGACTTCTTCCACCTCGGCGGCCACTCGCTGCTCGCCATCCGGCTGGTGAGCCGGGTGCGGTCGGTGCTCGGCCGGGACATCGCCGTACGGACGCTGTTCGAGACCCGGACGGTGGCCGCCCTCGACGCCGCCCTCGACGGCGCCCGGACGGCGCGCGCCGGTGTCACGCCCGCCGTGCCCAGGCCCGACCGGATCCCGCTGTCGTTCGCGCAGCGGCGGCTGTGGTTCCTGGACAAGCTGGAAGGGCCGAGCCCGACGTACCACATCCCGGCGGCGCTGCGGCTCACCGGCGGCGTGGACCACGACGCCCTCCGGCTCGCGCTCCGGGACGTGTCGGCCCGGCACGAGAGCCTGCGGACCGTCTTCCGCGAGCCCGACGAGCGGTCCGGCGAACCGCACCAGGTGGTGCTGGAACCGGACGCGGCCGCCCCGGTCGTCCGCACGGCGCAGGTGTCCGAGTCCGAACTGCCCGGACGCCTCGGCGAAGCGGCCCGCCTCCCGTTCGACCTCACGGCCGAACCCCCGCTGCGCGTCCACCTGTTCGAGCTCGACGAGGACGAGTGCGTCCTGCTCGTCCTGGTGCACCACATCGCGTGCGACGCCTGGTCGATGCCGATCCTGATGCGCGAACTGACCGCCGCGTACGAGGCCCGCCGCGCCGGCGCCGCGCCGGTGTGGCCGCCGCTGCCGGCGCAGTACGCGGACTACAGCCTGTGGCAGCGGGACGTGCTCGGCTCCGAGGCCGACCCGGACAGCGTGATATCGCGTCAACTCGACTTTTGGAAGACGGAGTTGGCAGGCCTCCCCGAAGAGCTGCCGCTCCCGGCGGACCACCGGCGTCCGGCCGTCGCCTCGCACCGGGGCGGCAACGTACCGTTCGACATCCCGCCGGAGCTGCACCGCGGACTCGCCGCGCTCGCACGCGACTGCAACGCCAGCGTCTTCATGGTGGTGCAGGCCGCCGTCGCGGCGCTCCTGACGCGGCTGGGCGCGGGCACGGACGTGCCGCTGGGCACGCCCGTCGCGGGCCGTACCGACGAGGCGGTCGAGGGCCTGGTGGGGTTCTTCGTCAACACCCTGGTGCTGCGCACCGACACCTCCGGCGCCCCGACGTTCCAGGAGCTGGTGGGCCGCGTCAGGGAACACACCCTGGCCGCGTACGCGCACCAGGACGTGCCGTTCGAGCGCCTGGTCGAGGTCCTCAACCCCGGCCGCTCACTGGCCCGGCACCCGCTGTTCCAGGTCATGCTGACGTTCAACACGGTCGACACCGGCGAACGGACCGACAACAGCACCGGGCTGGTGGCCAGCGCCAACCAGAACGCCGTGCTCGGCATCGCCAAGTTCGACCTGCTGTTCGCGTTCCAGGAAGAGCGCGCCGGCGGCCGCGAACAGGCGCTGCGCGGCACGCTGGAGTACAGCACCGACCTCTTCGAGCGGGACACCGCCCAGGCGATCACCGAGCGGCTGCTGCGGGTACTGGCCGCAGCCGTCGCCGACGCCCGGCTGCCCGTCCCCGAACTGCCCGTCCTGACGCAGGCGGAGCGGGACCGCGTACTGACCGGCTGGAACGACACCGCGCACGAACCCGCCGAGCGGCTCTCGCCCGCCGCACTCTTCGAACGGCAGGCCGCCCGCACACCAGGCGTCCCCGCGGTCGAGTGCGACGGCACCGCCCTCTCGTACGCGGACGTCGACACCCGGGCGAACCGGCTGGCCCGGCACCTGGCGGCGCTGGGCGCCGGACCGGAGCGCCTGGTCGCGGTCGCCCTGCCCCGCTCGCCGGAACTGGTCGTGGCGCTCCTCGCCGTACTGAAGGCGGGCGCGGCCTACCTCCCCGTCGACCCGGCGCACCCCGACGACCGGATCGCCCACATGCTGGAGGAGGCCGGGCCCGCCGCGGTGATCACCAGCCGCGGGCTGGCCGCACGGCTGTCGCCGGGACCGGCCACCCCGGTGATCCTGGCCGAGGAAGCGGACCGCACCCTGAGCGGCCTGCCCGGCACGGACCTGACCGTGGCGGAGCGCCCCGCCTACGCCCCCGCGCACCCCGCCTACGTCGTCTTCACCTCCGGATCGACCGGGCGGCCGAAGGGCGTGGTCATGCCCGCCGGCCCGCTGGTGAACCTGCTGGCCTGGCACGAACGCACGGCACCCGCGCCCGCCGGCGCCCGCGTCGCCCAGTTCACGGCGATCGGCTTCGACGTCTCCCTCCAGGAACTGCTGTCCGCCCTGACCTCCGGCCGGACGCTGGTGGTCTGCCCCGAGGCGGTACGCGCCGACCCGGCCGCCATGGTCGAGTGGCTGCGCCGGCACGAGGTGAACGAACTGTTCGCCCCCAACCTGGTGATCGACGCCCTCTGCCAGGCGGCGACGGAGCAGGAGGCGGAGCTGCCGGCGCTGCGGGAGGTCGCACAGGCCGGCGAGGCGCTGGTGCCGACGGCCGCCATGCGGTCGTTCTTCGCCAGGCCGGGCCGGCGGCTGCGCAACCACTACGGCCCGAGCGAATCCCACGTGGTGACGGCCGCCTCCCTGGCCGAGGACCCCGGCGCGTGGCCGGCGGCGCCCCCGATCGGCGCGCCGATCGACAACAGCCGCTGCTACGTGCTCGACGAGCGGCTGCGGCCCGTGCCGCCCGGCGTGCGGGGCGACCTGTACCTGGCAGGCCGCACCCTGGCCCGCGGCTACCTGGGCCGCCCGGCACTGACCGCGGAGCGCTTCGTACCGTCCCCCTTCGGCCCGGCAGGCGAGCGGATGTACCGCACCGGGGACGTCGCCCGCTGGACGCCGGACGGCGAGCTGGAGTACCTGGGGCGCGCCGACCGGCAGGTCAAGATACGGGGCTTCCGCATCGAACCCGGCGAGATCGAGACCGCGCTGGCGGGACACCCGGCCGTGGCGAGCGCCGCGGTCCTGGTCCGCGAGGACTCCCCGGGCATCAAGCGGCTGGTCGCGTACGTGGTCCCGGCGGACGGCACCGGCCTCGACGTCCCCCCGGTGCGCGAGCACCTCGCCCGCACGCTGCCGGACTACATGGTGCCGACGGGCTTCGTCGTCCTGGACCGGCTGCCGCTGACCGCGCACGGCAAGCTCGACTGGCGCGCGCTGCCCGCACCCGAGGCCGAGGCGCGGGGACGGGCGGCCCGCGACGAGCGGGAAGCCGTGATGTGCCGGCTGTTCGCCGAAACGCTCGGGCTGGAAGAGGTGAGCATCGACGACAGCTTCTTCGAACTGGGCGGTCACTCGCTGCTCGCCACCCGGCTGCTCGCCCGCATCCGCGCCGAGCTGGGCACGGAACTCACCGTCCGGCAGCTCTTCGAGACACCCACGGTGGCAGGTCTCGCCGCGAGCCCCCCGACGGCCGGCGGCGGGCGGTCCTCGCTCGGCGTACTGATCCCCCTGCGGTCCACGGGCACCCGGCCGCCGCTCTTCTGCATCCACCCCGGCGGCGGCCTGAGCTGGTGCTACTCCCGGCTGCTGCCCTTCGTCCCGGCCGACGTCCCGGTCTACGGCATCCAGGCCCGCGGCCTGGACGGCGAGGAGCCGTTCGCGGTGTCGGTCGCCGCGATGGCCGAGGACTACGTGGCGCAACTGCGCACCGTGCAGCCCACAGGCCCCTACCGGGTCCTGGGCTGGTCCTTCGGCGGGCTGGTCGCACACGCGGTCGTGGCCACGCTGGAGCGGCAGGGCGAGGAGGTCGAGCTGCTCTGCCTGCTCGACACCTATCCGCCGAACCCGAAGCTGCACGGCGTCGAACCCGACGAGACCGAGATCGTCGCCAACAATCTCCGGGCCGTCGGATTCGCCTTCGATTTCGACGAACTGGTGGCAGACCAGGACGCCGTACTGCGCCGATATCGCGCGTATCTGATCGAGGCCGGGAAGACCGATATACGGATGGACGAACAGGAATTCCTGCGCGTCCGGGATATGTACGTGAACAACATTCGCCTGATGCGCGGCCACCGGCCCGACCGGATACGCGCCGATGTGCTCTTCGTCGCCGCCTTGCGCATCGGGGCCGAAATGCGGGCGAGCCTGACCGAGGAAGAGCTGGCGGGCCTGCTGAACGTGACCGCGTGGAAACCGCACGTGGCCGGCGAAATCGTGGTCGACGAGGTCGACTGCGAACACGGTGAGATGATGACCAGGCCGGACGTGGTCGAGAGTATAGGAAATTCACTAGCCCGCGCGTTGTAAAGTTCGCATGCGAAAGCAGACGGGACAAGGAGATCGCCGATGAGTACCAATCCGTTCGAGGACCCCGAAGGCACCTACCTCGTACTGGTCAACGACGAGGGCCAGCATTCCCTGTGGCCGTCCTTCGCGGAGGTGCCGGCGGGCTGGACCGTCGCCCTGAAGGAGACCGACCGGCAGTCGGCCCTCGACTACGTCAACGAGAACTGGACCGACATGCGCCCCAAGAGCCTCGTGGCGGCCATGGAGGGCTGATCGCCGGCCCTTTTCCCCGGCAGCACACGAAAGGGCGGCCCGCCACCGGCGGGCCGCCCTTTCGCGCGCCCGCGGCCCGGTCCCGCCGAAAGTGGGTACCGGGGGCGGCGGGCGTCCCAACGAAAGTGGGTACCGACAAGGGCCGTTGGTGCGCTGCGCCGCGCGGAGTGCCGTTCGTAGGCTTTCGGTGAAACGAGCGAGGGCCTCGAAACGGGCCCGGCCCGGCGTCTACGGCCCGGCCTGCCCACCCCTCAGCCGCCCTCGACCACTGGAACCACTGGGAGTCCGTGTTGTCCGCTCTGACCCTCGCATCCGCGGCCGAACCCGAGTTGGGCGGCCTGGCCGGTAAGCTAGTCGACCTGATGGAGAGCCTGGGCGGACCGGGAGCCGGCTTCGCCATCTTCGCCGAGAACCTCTTCCCGCCGCTGCCGAGCGAGCTGTTCCTGCCGCTGGCCGGCTTCACCGCCAGCCAGGGCAAGATGGGCATCGCCGAGGCGCTGCTGTGGACCACGGCCGGCTCGGTCGTGGGCGCCCTCGTGCTGTACTTCCTCGGCGCGCTGATCGGCCGGGACCGCCTCCGCAGGATCATCGCGAAGATCCCGCTGATGAAGGTGTCCGACTACGACAAGACGGAGGCGTGGTTCGCCAAGCACGGCACCAAGGCCGTCTTCTTCGGCCGCGTACTCCCGATCTTCCGAAGCCTGATCTCGGTGCCCGCCGGCGTCGTCCGGATGCCGCTGCTCACCTTCACGCTGCTGACGGCCCTGGGAAGCGCGATCTGGAACTCCGTCCTGGTCATGGCCGGCTACGGCCTCGGCAACCAGTGGCACCGGGTCGAGCAGTACGCCGGAATCATGGAGAAGGTCGTCATCGTGGGTGTCGGCCTCGCCATCGTCCTGTTCGTGGTGGTGCGCGTCTCCCGCCTGCGCAAGGACAACAGCCGCCGCGGCAGCCACGCGCGCTGAGCCGGCGCGGGAAGGGTGAGGGAAGCAGCATGATCACACTCCGGCGCCTCACGAAGCGGTACGGCGACAAGAAGGTCGTCGACAACCTGTCCTTCGACGTCATACCGGGCAAGGTGACCGGCTTCCTGGGCCCCAACGGCGCGGGCAAGTCCACCTCGATGCGCGCCGTCCTCGGTCTCGACCGGCCCACCTCGGGCCAGGCGCTGATCGGCGGCAAGCACTACGCGGAGCTCAAGCACCCGCTCCGCGTGGTGGGGGCGCTCCTCGACGCCAAGGCGACGCACCCGGCCAGGACCGCGCGCAAGCACCTGCTCGCCATGGCGCGCAGCAACGGGATCTCCAAGCGCCGGGTGGACGAGGTGCTGGAGACGGTCGGCATGACGTCGGCCGCCGACAAGCGGATGGGCAACTTCTCCCTCGGCATGGGCCAGCGCCTGGGCATCGCCGGAGCGCTCCTCGGGCGGCCGGAGATCCTGCTCTTCGACGAGCCGGTGAACGGACTCGACCCCGACGGGGTGCGCTGGATCCGTGAGCTGATGCGCTCCCTCGCGGAGGAGGGCCGCACGGTCTTCGTCTCCAGCCACCTGATGAGCGAGATGCAGCTGACCGCCGACCACCTGGTGGTGATCGCCCGCGGCAAGCTGGTGATGGACGCGCCGATGGACGAGGTGATCAAGAGCGGCTCGTTCGGCGTGGTCACGGCCCGCATTCCCGACCCGCAGCAGCTGCGGATGCTCGGCGAGGTGCTGGCCGGCCAGTGGATCGACGTCCGCCAGACCGCCGCCGACGAACTGACGCTGTACCGCACCACGGTGGAGCACGTCGGCGACATCGCCCACCACATCGGCGTACGCCTGCACGGCCTGGCGGCGCCGGAACCCTCCTTGGAAGACGTCTTCATGAACATGACCGCCGACGGCGTCGAGTACGGCGCGCCGAGCCCCCAGGCCGCCACCTCGCGGACGGGGGCCGGGCGATGAGCACGATGGAACTGCGCCCGCGCGAACGCCACCACCGGGGCGGCGGGTTCCCCGGCGCCGTCGCGGCGGAGTGGACGAAGCTGTGGTCGCTGCGCTCCACCTGGGTCATCCTGGCCGCGGCGGTGTCCATGGAAGGCGGCTACGTCTTCTTCCAGGCCCTGTCGGTCAAGTCGCAGCACATCAGCGGCCGGCCGGACGCCGCGACCTCGTCCGCGCCGGAGTCGGCGGTCGACGCCGTCGTCGTCTCGCAGCTCGCCGTCATCGCGCTGGCCGTCCTGGTCATCGCCGGCGAGTACGCGAGCGGCAGCATGCGGACGACCCTCCAGTGGATCCCGGTCCGCACCCGCATGCTCCTGGCCAAGTGCGCGGTGGTCGCACCGGTGCTGTTCGCGACGGGCGCGCTGATGGGTCTGGTGGGCGTCGTACTCGCCGACCGGATCCTGGGCCAGTACGGCACGCCGTACTCCACGGGGAGCGCCTTACGGGCCATCCTGGGCATGGGCGCGGTACTCGCCCTCTGCGGCGTGCTCACCATCGGCTTCGGCGCGGTGCTCCGCAGCGTCGCGGGCACCCTCACGGTCTCCTTCGTCCTGCTGCTGGCCCTGCCGATGCTCCTCCAGATGAGCAAGATGGCCGGGATCGAGCAGGCGGTCGACTTCATGCCGAGCATGGCGGGACTGCGCTTCATGCTGAGCGAAGAGGTGTACTACCCGCCGACCCTGGGCCTGTTCATCGTGGCCGCGTGGGCCGTGGGGGCGTTGATCGCCGGACACGTCGCCCTCCGGCGGCGCGACGCCTGACCCGGCGGCCCGGCCGCTCCACCCCCAGAACGCGTACCGTCAAGGCGACCCCCGCGCCTTGGCGGTACGCCGTTTCGCCCGCCCGGTACGCGCCCCTCGGGGCGAACCGGGCGGGCCTGCGGGTTCCCGCGGGCCTGCGGGCTCCTCCGGGCCTCAGGGCTCCTCGGGGGCGAGACCGGCCTCGTGCCCGATGATCGCCGCCTGCACCCGGTTCCTGACCCCCAGCCGGTTCAGGATGGTGCTGATGTAGCTCTTCACCGTGCCTTCGGCCAGGTGCATCCGCCGGGCCAACTCGGCGTTGGACAGCCCCGCCGCGAGCAGGCCGAGCAGCTCGCGCTCCCTGATGGTCAGGTCCTCCACCAGCCTGCGCGCCGTCGCCTCGCGGCTCATCCGGCTCGCGCCGAGCCCGGCGATCACCCGCCGCGCCACCCGCGGCGACAGGTACGCCGCCCCCTCCGCCACCGCCCTGACCCCGTCGATCAGTTCACGCGGATCGGCCGCCTTGAGCATGAAGCCGAGGGCCCCGTCATGGAGCGCGCTGGCGATGTAGTCGTCCTCCAGGAACGTCGTCAGCACGATCACCGCGGTGTCGGGCGCGACCTCGCGAATCCTGGAAATGGCGTTGAGACCCGACAGGTTGGGCATCTGCACGTCCAGCAGCAGGACGTCCGGACGGTACTTCCGGGTCACCTCGATGGCCTGGATCCCGTCCTCGGCCTCGGCGACCACTTCGACGTCCGCCGCCGACGTGAGGATCGCCCGCACTCCGGCGCGGACCAGACCCTCGTCGTCGGCCAGGACGACCCGAACCACCATCAGCAGCTCCCGCTCCGGTTCCGATCCCTGACGTGCTGATCCTAGAGGGTGCCGCGGGGTCGCGCCGACCCGTCGCCGGCCGCGCCGGGCGGGGAACACCAGCGATTCTTCTAGTCTTCGCCGCCATACGTGCCGGTCCCCTTTCTCCCGGTGGATGCTGGGCTTCGGGAAAGCGACCAGCTGTGAATGGAGTTCCAGGGTGAGCGACCTTCGTCATTGGCAACCGCGCGACATCACCCCGCAGGAGACGGGCACCGCACCGACCGCGGAGGGGCTGATCGACTACATCCGGGGCAACGCGGAGTTCGACCGGCTGCTGACCGAGTCGAAGGCCATCGTGTTCCGTGGCTTTCACGTCACCGAGGAGAGCGTCGAATCGGTGATGGAACTGCTGCTGCCGAAACGGCTCGCGTACGTACACGGAAACTCGCCGAGAACCAAAGTCGGCAAGAACGTGTACACCTCGACCGAGTACCCGCCCGAGTACACCATCTCCATGCACAACGAGATGTCCTACTCCTCCTCGTGGCCGACCCGGCTGATGTTCTTCTGCGCCAAGGCCCCCGCGACCGGCGGGGCCACCCCCGTCGTCGACGGCAGGCTGTGGCTGGAGTCCCTCGACCCCGAGATCCGCGAGGCGTTCCGCGGCGGCGTCCGGTACACGCAGAACCTGCACGGCGGCCGGGGCCTCGGCAAGTCCTGGCAGGACACCTTCGAGACCGACGACAAGGACGAGGTCGAGCGGTTCCTGCGGGGCGCCGAGGCCGAGTGGGAATGGCTGCCCGGCGACACCCTGCGCATCCGCCAGCAGCGCAGGTCCACGATCACCCACCCGGAGACCGGCGACGAGGTCTGGTTCAACCAGTCCGACCAGTGGCACCCCGCCGCGCTCGACGACGAGACCGCCGCCGAGCTGGCGCAGCTGATGCCGGAGGACGAACTGCCGCAGTCGGTGACGCTCGCCGACGGCACCCCCATCCCGGGCGAGTGGGCCATACAGGTGCGCGACCGCGGACTGGAGAACGCGGTGGACGTCGACTGGCACGAGGGCGACGTCATGCTCATCGACAACCTGCTCGTCGGCCACGGACGCCGGCCGTTCACCGGCCCGCGCCGCATCCTCGTCGCCATGTCCTGAGCCCTTGAGTCCCGAACCCCTGTGCCCTCAACCCCTCGCGGCTCAGGGGGAGAAGGCGTTCTTCGACACCAGCCGCCCGTCCACGAAACAGAGCCGGTACACGTCGGCGGGCGTGAAGATGTCGGGCGTGGAACGGTAGTACCGGCACACCGCGCCGGCGGGCGGCCGGGACTCCGACACGCTCCTCGCGCCCTGCTGGTACTCCTCCCGCGGCAGGAGCGTCTGCTCCAGCAGCGTCTGCGACTGGCCCACACTGATGCGCTCGAACTCGGCCGGCCGCAGCACCGAGTTGAGCAACTGGTAGACGATGGTGGCGGTCAGCGTCACCGCGATGGCGACGCCCGTCGTCAGCGCCCCGATGGTGAGGAACAGCCCGTAGCGCGTGCGCCGCTGCGCCTGGTGCAGCTTGCGCTCCGGGTTCACGGGCGCCCCCACGAAGTCCGGACTGGCCGAGATGGCGGCTCCCGCCTTGTGCGGGAGCCGCGCGACCACCTCGAACCCGCCGTCGTCCAGCGGCCCGGCCCGCAGCGTGCCACCCACCAGCCGCACCCGCTCGTCGAGGCCGACCAGCCCCAGCCCGCCGCGCACGGGGTGCCGCGGCGGCCCGTCCGGCGGTGCCTGGTTCGCCACGCGTACGGTGGTCTCGCCCGTCCCGTGCAGCACCTCGACGGTGACGGGACTGCCCGGGGCGTGCTTCCCTGCGTTGGTCAGCGATTCGAGCACCACCCGCCGGGCCGCCAGGTCCGTCAGGGTCGACAGCTCGGCCGTACCCACCCGGCGCAGCCCCGTGACCATGCCCGACGCACGGGCCCCTTCGACCAGTTCGGGGATGCTCTTGCCCAGAGGTTTGGTCGCCGCGGGCTCCGCGTCCTCGCGCAGCGTGCCGATCGTCTCGCGCAGGCTCTCCGTGGCCTGCGTCGCGGACTCGCGCAGCTGGGCGACCGAACCGCGGTGGTGCGGCGCGAGGTCCGACTGCACCTCCAGGGCACCGGCCTGCAAGGAGATCAGGGTCAGCTGGTGCCCGAGGGAGTCGTGCATGTCCTGGGCGATGCGTGCCCGCTCCCGCATACGGGCCTTGTCGGCGAGCAGGTGCTGCTCGCGCTCCAGCTGGAGCGCCCGGTCCCAGCCGCTCACCACCAGCTCGTTCTGGAGGCGGAAGTACCGGCCCACCATCCAGGGGAAGACCATGACCAGCGGCAGCGCGCACACCGCCGTGAACCAGCTCCACGCCGCGGCCCGCAGGACCAGGTTCAGCACCGACCCCGACACCAGGATCGCGGTGAACGTGAGCAGCGCCGTACGCGGCGACGCCATCCGGCGCCCGGCCAGATAGCTCATGACCAGCAGCGTCACGGAGAACCAGACGTTGAGCATGATCAGGACCGCGGCGATGAACATCGCCAGGGCCGGGAACCGGCGGCCGCTGAACACCGCCGCGCCGATCAGCAACAGCATGCCGGCCAGCTCCCACCAGAACGACGGGGCGCTGCGCCGGTCGAGCACCAAAGGCACGACCGACGGAATGAGAATCACCCACAGTGCCAGGTCGTTCAGAACGAGCCGGGGGTTTAACGAAACGTCGTTCGGCGCCGCGGGCCGGATACGCCGGCGCAGGAGTGTCATCACGTCGGTGCACGGTACCAGCGGCCACCCGGCTCCAGGTCTGGCGATCCCACCAGAGCTGCGCGTGCTCCAACCCTGCGCCATTGACCACCCGTTGTGCCGGCGATTAGCTGGACGGCATGATTTTCTCAACGGGGTCGCGATGACCACCGCTACGCTCAACGGAATCCGCCTCAGCTATTACGAACAGGGCGCGGGCGAACCCGTGGTACTGGTCATGGGCACCGGAAGTGGCGCACGCGCGTGGCATCTCCACCAGGTTCCCGCTCTCGTGGCGGCGGGATACCGCGTGGTCACCTTCGACAACCGGGGAATTCCGCCGACGTCCGAGTGCGCCGGGGGATTCACCCTGCACGACATGGTCGACGACGTCCTCGCGCTCGTGGACCACCTGCACATCGCGCCCGCCCGTTTCGTCGGCACGTCGATGGGCGCCGCCATCGTGCAGGAACTCGCCCTGCGCCGCCCCGATGTGGTGCGGCAGGCCGTGCTGATGGCCACCCGCGCCAGGTCCGACGTCGCGCGCTCGGCGCTCGCCAGGGCCGAGCTGGCCCTCGCCGACTCCGGCGCGAAGCTGCCCCCGGAGTACCAGGCGGTGGTACGCGCCATGCAGTCGCTGTCGCCGAAGACCCTCCTGGACGACGCGGCCGTCGCCGACTGGCTCGACGTCATGGAGTTCTCCGAACCCAGCGGTCCAGGGCTGCGCGCACAGCTGGCCCTCGACCCGCTGCCCGACCGGCTCGCCGCCTACCGGTCGATCTCCGTCCCGTGCCACGTGATCTCGTTCGCCGACGACCTGATCACCCCGCCCGAACACGGCAGAGAGGTGGCCGACGCCATCCCCGGCGCCAGCCACGAACTGTTCCAGGACTGCGGGCACTACGGCTACCTGGAAAACCCGGAGGGGATCAACCGCAGCATCCTCGATTTCTTCCGGACGGGCTAGGAACCGCGTGCCGCACGGCGTGCGGCCGCCCCCGCGGGTTCGCTCGGGGGCGGCCGGCGTTCGTACGGGCCTGGCAGGCCCCCGGTTCACCGGGACTGCAAGGGGCGCTGGAAGCCCTTGACCGCGAGGGACATGCACACCACGAGCACTCCGGCGGTGGTGGCCAGCGAGAGCAGGATGCCGTTGCCCACCGGGTCGCCGAGTGTCAGGTCGCGGGCGGTGTCGACCGCGTACGTCAGCGGGTTGAACATGGCGATGGCCTGCACCCAGCCCGGCAGCCCGTCCACCGGTACGTAGGCGCTCGACGCGAACATCATGGGGAACGTGGCGAGGAAGCCGACGGCCTGCATCACCTCGCTGTTGCGCAGCCAGGCGGCGAGCGCGAGGAACAGCCACGTCAGCGCCCAGCTGACGACCAGGCCCAGGAGCGCGGCGAGCACCGCGCCGAGGAAGCCGCCCGGCGGTGCGAAGCCGAACACGGCGGTCGCGAAGACCAGCAGCAGGAGCATCTGGGCGGCGGTCCGGATGAGGTCGGCGAGGCTGCGGGCGACCAGCACCGAACTCGACCGCAGCGGCAGCGACCTGAAGCGGGCGAGGACACCGTTCCGCAGGTCGTTGATCAGGCCCATCCCGGACTGGAGGGCCGCGCCGATACCGCTGATGATCAGGATGGCCGGCATCAGGTAGTTGATGTAGCTGACCCCGGCGGGGAACAGCGTCGAACTCTCCAGGACGGTGCCGAAGACCTGGCTGAACAGGGTGAGGGTGATCAGCGGCTGCAACAGGCTGAAGACGACCAGCTGCGGGTTCTTCAGCAGGGCGTTGACGGATCTCCCGGTGAGTATCAGGACTTGCTGCGGATAGCCGGTGCCGCGCCAGCCGGGGGCCGCGGTCGTACGGTCCGGGCCGGGGGCGACGGTGGTGGCGGTCATCAGGGCTCCTAGTTACCAGTGTCAGGCGGCGGTCGCCCGGGCCTTCTTCGACAGGTGGAGGTACACGTCGTCGAGCGACGGCTCGGCGAGGTCCAGGCCGGCGACCTCGGCGCCGGCCTGGTCGAGGGCCCTGAGCACCACCGTGAGGTCGCTGGATGCCTGCAAGGGGGTGCTGAGCACCCCGGTGGACTCGTCGTGCGACGGGCGGAGTCCGGCGTCCGTCAGCGCGCGCAGCGCGGGCCCGGCGGTGCCCGGGTCGGTCAGCGTGACGTGGACGGCCCGCCGGCCCATCCGCTCCTTGAGTTCGGCGGCGGTGCCCGAGGCGACGACGCGGCCCTCGGAGAGCACCGTGATCGAGTCGGCCAGCCGGTCGGCCTCCTCCAGGTACTGGGTCGTGAGCAGCACCGTGGTCCCGTCACCGACCAGCTGCTCGACGATCTGCCACAGAGCGACCCGGCTGGCGGGGTCGAGCCCGGTGGTGGGCTCGTCCAGGAAGATCACCTCGGGTTGTCCGACGAGGCTCGCCGCGAGATCGAGGCGGCGGCGCATACCGCCGGAGTAGGTACGCGCGGGCCGGGACGCCGCGTCGGCGAGGTCGAACACCTCCAGCAGCTCGGTCGCGCGCGCCCGCGCGTCCCGCCTGCTCGCGCCCAGCAGCCGGCCGATGAGCACCAGGTTGTCGACCCCGGGCAGCTGTTCGTCGACCGAGGCGAACTGGCCGGTGAGCCCGATACGGCCGCGAACTTCGTGGGCGTGCCGGGTCACGTCGAGCCCCGCGACCCGCGCCGTCCCGCCGTCCGGCGCGAGCATGGTGGACAGCACGTGAACGAGCGTGGTCTTTCCCGCGCCGTTGTGGCCCAGCAAGCCGAGCACGGATCCCCTCGGTACCCGTATATCGACGCGGTCGAGTGCTGTGACAGCCCCGAATGTCTTGCTGACCTGATCGGCTTCGATCATCGGATCGCTCATGCCCAACACTCTTGCGATGCGCTTGCGGGAGTCAAGGTCCGCCCTGCCCTCCAAGGTTTTCCCTAGTGTTCCGGCCGGTAATTAGGTTCGCATAGTTGGCGGGGGCCCGGAGGAAGTAAGTTCATGGCCTGTCGGGCCAAGTCGCGGAAAGTCGCGACCGGTTGAGAGCCGGGGCTTTCGGCAAGTGTGGTTTTTGCGCGTGCAGTTTCCTATCGAAGACGGCCAACGAGAAAGAGGTTCGTGCGGTATGGCTAGAGGTGGCCTGAAGCATCGAGTCGTCGTCATTTCCGCGGTGGTGGCCGCAAGCGCCGCCACCATGACCACCACCGCCACCGCGGCGGAGGTCGAAGGCCCGCCCGCGGGCAAGAAGCCGGTGGCGGCCGTGGCAACAGCGAGTGTCGACTACGACGTCTGGAAGCGCGACGTGGAGCGGGCCGTGGCCGACGCTCTTCCGTACATCGAAAAGCGCAGTGAGGATGCTTCCCGGGAAAAGCTGGCCATCGTCCTGGACATCGACAACACCTCCCTGGAGACGCATTTCCACCCGCTGCCTCCGACGCCCGCCGTCCAGCCGGTGTTGAAGGCGGTCAAGGCCGCGAACTCCAAGGGCGTGAGCATATTCTTCGTCACCGCGCGCCCGGGCATCATAGGCTCCATCACCCAGAACAACCTGAAGCAGGTGGGATACCCGGTGACCGGTCTGTACGACCGGGGTCTGGGTGACATCTTCGGCAGTGTCAGCGAGTTCAAGACGGCGAAGCGCGCGGAGATAGAGTCGAAGGGCTACTCCATCATCGCCAACATAGGAAACAACTCCACCGACCTGGTGGGCGGTCACGCGGAAAGCACGGTCAAGCTGCCGGACTACGACGGCCAGCTTTCCTGACCCGGCCGATCACGCCCACGGGCGTGAGCAGCCCATTGGTGTGAGAAATTGACGCAGCCCGGCCGCAGGTATCGAAGCGGCCGGGCTGCGTCTCCAGGCCCGACCCGGAGATGGTGCCGCGGCTCGCACACCACTTGGACGTACCGCTGCGCGCGGTGGCCCGCGGCTGCTGGGGCTGGGCTGAGAGCGGTCCACGACCCCCGGGACACGTGTTCCAGCTGGACGACAACGTGCCGCCGGTACGGGAAGCGGGCGGGGAACCGCGTTAAGGTGGCGCGGGTCGTGTCCCGATACGTGGCTGGGGCACCATTATGAGGAATTAGTTATCTTAATTCCGATTCGCCCGTATGCCGCAGTACTCGCTCCGCGCGTAGGTCGTTGACGACATATGACTGAGACGAGCTTTTCCCCCACCCGGCAGCTCGGAGCCTGGCAGCTGAGTTCGACGGGGGCTCGCACCGGGGCCGGTGGGCGGCCGACCGCGCACCTGCACCGCCCCGGGCAGCGCGTCCGGCTGGAGTACACCGCCGACCTGCTGGAACAGCTGCTCGCCGATCTCGAAGGCAGCAAGGACGACCGGTAGCGGTCCGCTCCCGGCGCCCGCCGCCCCACCGGGCGGCGCGTCGGCCGGCCCCTTCCCCACCGGCCACCACCGATTCCTGTGAGAGCTGTTGTGAACGACATCCCGCGGGTCCCCGTGCCCCCTGGCTCCGGCCGGCACCGGCTGCCGCGCCGGAGCGCGGCCGACGCCGTCCCCTTCTCCGAGGGCGTCGGCGTGCCGCACCCGCGCGACGGGGCCGGGTACCGGGGCGTGGCCGATGACGGGTGGGATGCCGCCGTCATGCAGGAACTCGGCCCCGAGCTGGCGGAGCTGTGGGAGACGGCCGAGCAGCCCTACGTGGCCGAGGGGCCCCAGGCCCCGTTCCACACCGTCGATCCGGCCTTCCTGCCGGACGGCTACTTCATCCCGCAGGCCGACCCGGCTTACCCGCCCTACCCCCAGGCCGACCGTTTCTTCCCGGCGCCCGACGCCGTCTTCTCGCCGGCCGATCCGGTGTTCGCGCCGACGGACGCCGGATACCCGTACCCGGGCCCCGCGTTCGACACCGCCGAGCATCCCTACGAGCCCGTCGAGCGCGCGTACGACACCGCGGAACGCGCGTACGGCGCCGCCGAGCCCGTGTTCCCGCACCCCGCCGAGCCAGCGGCCGCGGACCCGGACCTGGTCACCGACCCGGAGCCGGACCCGGACGAGGACGAAGACCTCCCCGGCCGGGCCCCCGAAAACTGGTCGTGGTCGCGCCTGCTGAGCGGGGTGTCGGTGCTGACGACGGCGGTGATCGCTGTTGCCGTCGCCGCGCTGGGCGCGGTGGCCTCGTACCCGTCCCTGCGCGCCATCGCGGACGGCGTCGCGCCGGCGGACGTCGCCACGCTGTGGCCCCTGCTGATCTACGGCCCCTGGATCGCGGCCACCCTGTCCATCCTGCGCGCCCGCGCCTACCGGCGCCGCACCCTGCATTCCTGGGCCGTCGTCATCTTCTTCGCCGCCGTCGCCATGCTGCTGTGCATCGCGCAGGTGCACCCGTCGCCGTCGGGCATCGCCGTGGCGGGGCTGCCGCCGCTGACCGTACTGCTCTGCTTCCACCAGTTCGTACGCCAGCTCGACCACGCCATCGCCCCGCCGGCCGCGGCCCGGCACGCGCACAGCAGCCGCGGCCAGCACCGCCACCGGTCCGCGGGGTAACGGCCTCACACCACCACCGCCGGCCCGCGGACGCAGGGGGGCTCAGTCCTCCGCCGTGTCGACCAGATCGGTGACGAACTTGCGCAGCCGCCCCCTGAGCACCGGCGTGACGCCGTGGATGACCTGGGCGCCGTACGCCACGGCCACCCCGGGCCCGGCGTCGGTCAGCCAGCGGCTCTTGCGCGGCGAGACGAGCCACTGCGGCGTCTCCTCGTGCACCGCGGGCCCGTGGGGCAGGCTGTGGCTGAGCGGCGTGCCCGGCTCGTACCCGTCGTCGGGGCCCAGCAGCGTGTCGGACCAGGGGGCGGAGTCCGACGTCGTCTCGATGTAGAACCGGCCGCCGTCCGCCGCGTCCGCGATCGTGACGCCGATCCGGCCGATGCGCCGCGGCGGGGTGCGCGGGCTGCTGATCCCGTCCAGGTGGGTGGGCACGCCCTGGCCCACGGCGAGTTCGGTGTACCCCCAGTGGCCGGCCGCGGCGATGGACGGCATGCTCCGCCGGATCGCGGGCAGCGCCCGCAGGGTCGCGTCGGCCAGCACCTCCTGGGCCGTCGCGGGGGCCTTGAGGACCTCGGCCTGGTGGCGGGGCCGCCACCCGGCCGCCTCGCTGTCCATGATCTTCACCAGCCGGGAGACCTCCTCCGAGGTGAGGAAGTCCTCGACCGTCTGCAGCACGAGTGTCTCGCTGATGTGGATCACTTCGCTCTCCTCGTCGAGGGTGCGGCGTACCGTTCCGACTCCACGGTGACGCCGCGACGAGGGGGCGGGCAGGCGCAGACGGGGGCGCACACGCGCGCGGTGGCTCGTACGTATGTGCGCCCTCGGGCGCCGGGCGTGCGGGTGCCGGGCGCGAGGGCGTCACTTCCCGGGGAACGAAGCGCCCTTACCGGTGAGCGAGGCGCCCTTCTCCATGTTGAGCGGCCGGGCGGCGTTCTCCAGGGTGCCCAGCGCCCCCTTCATGGTGGACTCGCTGAGCGGAATCCGCAGCAGCCGCACGACCTCGTTGTCGGTGAGGGCCGAGACCGCAGGGGACGAGGCAGCGGCCGGAGCCGCGGCGGCCTGCGGGGCGAGCGCGGCGGCCGCGCCGGCCGCGGCGACTGCTGTGATGACTGCGGAACGGATGCGCATCTCAACTTCCATGGGAGTCGGTGGACGGGTACGGGCGGGACGGGCACCCAGTCAAGGTGCGGAGGGCCGCCTTCGAAGCGCCCCGGCCCCCGCGATCACCCCTACGGGGGGCCCGGTCCACCCGGGCGGCGCACACCACCGGCGGACGTGTTCGAGGGGCTCGAACTCCAGAGCCCGCCGGGACTACCGCGGACGATCACGGGTACCCAGCGCGCCGGGTCGCCGGGCTCCGGCGCGCCCTGACCCGGAGGCGGAGCGAGGCTGCGGAGGCGGAGTTGGCACAGGCGCGGGTGGCGGCGGCGTGGCGGTGGCTGTGGTGGGAGGTCAGCGCGGTCGGCCGTACGGTGCGCGGCGCGGCGCGGCAGGCCGGGCCGGAGCGGGACACCGTCGTGCAGTCCCTGAAAGCGGCCGGCGCCGCCATCACGGCCTGGGCGCTGACCGGCTGGTGGCTGAACGCCCCGCTGGCGCTGATGGCCCCCTGGACGGCGCTGGTGCTGGTCGACGTCACCGTCTACCGCTCGCTGCGCTCCGGGCTCCAGCAGCTCGTGGTGATCGTGGTCGGCGCCCTGCTGGCGTCGGCGGCGATGGCCGCGACCGACGGCAGCACGCTGGGCGCCATGCTGGTCACCCTGCCCGTCATGACGCTGGTCGGCACCCACCGCAGGCTGGGCGCCCAGGGCATCTACGGGGGCACGACCGCCTTGTTCGTCATCACCTACGGCGCCTACTCGGCGAGCGAGGTCGGGCACCGGCTCGTCGAGACCATGATCGGCGCGGTCATCGGCATCACCGTCAACGCGTTCGTCCTCCCGCCGGTACACCTGCGCAACGTCTACGACCAGCTCAGGCGCCTGCCGCGGGAGAGCGCCGAGCTGCTGCGGACGATGGCCGAGGGGCTGCGCGGCGAGGAGTGGAGCGCCGCGGACGCGGCCGGCTGGCACGACCGTGCGCGGCGGCTGGACCAGGTGCTGCGGGCGCTCGCCAGCGCGCGGCGGTGGAACGCGGAGAGTTCCCGCTTCAACCCCGGCTTCCGGCTGCGCCGTACCGGCCCGCCGCCTCCCGAGGAGGCCGACGCCGTATGGGAACGGGCCACCGGCCACCTTACGGCCATCACCCGCACCCTGGCGGGCTCCGTGGGCGAGAAGGCGCGGCTGACCGCGCCGGGCGCCGCGTTCCTGCGCCGGTACGCCGATCTGGCGGACGAGGCGGCAGCGCTGTGCGAGGCGGAGGAGGTCCTGCTGGCGGACGGCGGGCAGACGGACGACGAGCGGGCGGCAGCGGGGGAGCGGTACCGCGAGGCCCGCGAGCGCGTCTGGGACCTCTACGACGGGCTCGCGGAGGACTTCCGCGGGGAGCGCGCCCCCGCGGCCGCGGCCGGCGGCGAACTGCTCGTGGAGATGAAACAGCTGCTGTGGGAGCTGGTCGAGGCGGAGGAACGGGGCGGTACTGCCGCCGGGCAGCCCGTCCGCACGGGCCGGCCGGCCGCGTTTTTCCGCAGGCGGCGGGGGCACCCGTGAGCACACGGTGCACGGTGCACCGACCGGGTGAAGGGAAGGCCGGCCACGTGAAACGTCCCCCGGCACGCGGAGACCTGTCGGCGGCGGTCGTCACCGCGCTGGAGGGTTCTCCCGGCACCGCACGCCTGCCGGACGCCCGTACGGTGGCGTCGGCGGACCCGTACGGCGACGACCTGCAACTCGCCCTCGCCCTCTGCTACGAACTGCACTACCGCGGGTTCGAGGCGGTGCCCGACACCTGGGAGTGGGACCCGGACCTGCTGCGGTTCAGGGCGGCGATGGAACGCGCGTTCCTCGGCGCGCTGCGGGCCGACGTACCGGCGCCCGGCGGCGTCGCCGAGCTGCTCGACGACCTGCTGGTGGAACCGGCCGACGGCCACGGGGTCTCCCACTTCCTGCGCGACCGGGGCGAGCACTGGCAGCTGCGCGAGTACGCCGCCCAGCGGTCCCTGTACCACCTCAAAGAGGCCGACCCCCACCTGTGGGTGGTGCCGCGCCTGTGGGGCGAGGCCAAGGCGGGCATGGTGGCGGTCGAGTACGACGAGTTCGGGGCGGGCCGCGCGGAACGCGTGCACGCTCGGCTCTTCGCCGGCCTGATGGACGACCTCGGCCTGGACTCCGCCTACGGCCGGTACCTGGGCGCCTGCGCGCGGCAGATGCTCGCCGTCAACAACCTCATGTCGCTCTTCGGGCTGCACCGCGCGCACCGCGGCTCCCTGGTCGGCCACTTCGCCTGGGTGGAGGTCACCTCGCCCCCCGGCTCGCGCCGCCTCGCGCAGGCGCTGGAGCGGGTGGGCGCGGGGCCCGCGGCCGTGCACTTCTACGCCGAGCACGTGGAGGCGGACGCCGTCCACGAGCAGTTGGTGCGCCATCAGGTCGTACGGGGCCTGCTGGAGGAGGAGCCCGCGCTCGCCCCGGACGTCGCCTTCGGCATCGCCGCCACCGACCTGCTGGAGGACCGGTTCGGCGCGCATCTCCTCGGCGCCTGGCAGGCCGGGGCGACCTCCCTGTTCGCGCCGCTGTGAGACGGCATGCCGGCTGCTAGCCCTGGTGAGAGGCCGGCGGTCGCCTGCGGGGGCGGTGGCTGGTGTCGCACCAGGGGTAGGACCGGCTGCGGCGGCACCTGCACAACGCCACGCACGGGCGGTCGGAACGGGCCGTCGTCCCGTCGCCGAGCACCACCTCGACCGGGCCCGCCACCAGGACGGGCCCGCCCGGCTCCGCGCTGATCCGGCGCGCCCGGCCGCGTACGACCGGCTCGGTGCGTTCCTGCGCGGGCTCGTGTTCACGCGGGCCGCCGGGCACGGATGACCACCAACTCTTCCTTCTCCTGGCCAGGGGCGATCAGCCCCTGGGCCTCCAGCCAGGGGGCTCGCTCCCGCAGGACGGGCCCGAACGGGATGATCCGCCGGTCGGTGACCGAGGTGCGGAGCCCCGCCCCGTCCAGCAGGTCCAGCGTGCGCGCGGGGTCGCACAGTACGGAATGGACCAGCAGCAGCACGCCGCCCGGGGCCAGCAGCGCGGGCGCCTCGGCACACAGCCGGTCCAGTACCGCCCGGCCGTCGGGACCGGCGTCCCACGCCCGCGCCCGGCCGCCGCTCGGCAGCATGCGCGCAGCGGAGGGCACGTACGGCGGATTGGCCATGACGAGGTCGAAATGCCGCCCGGCCACCGGGCGCAGCAGGTCTCCCCGCCGTGCGCTCACCCGGTTGCGCTGCCCGGCGATCCAGGCGTTGAGCCGGGTGGTGAGCACGGCGGCGAAGGCGGCGTCGATCGCGGTGACCCGCCCGCCGAGCCGGGCCGCGGCGACCGCCAGGGCCCCGCTGCCGGTGCCCACGTCGAGCACTTCGGCGCCGGGCCGCAGGCTTTCGCGCCGGAGCGCTGCCGCCAGCATGCCGGTGTCTTCCTGAGGCGCGTACACGCCGGGGGGCTTGATGAAGAACACCTGTCCCGGGTACCCGAAATGCTTCGTTTATCCCGCGACTGGCGAATCCTGCCGCTCGACGCGCGGGCGACCCTGCGGAAGCCGACGGCTATGCGGCCGTAAGAGTGGTCACCAGTACGTCGCGGTAGGCGGCCTGGGACATGTCCATCGGGCGGATCGGGGAGACGCAGTGCAGCGAGTCCCGGTCGTCCGACAGCAGCAGGCTGCCCGGCCGGTACAGGGTGGTGGACAGCAGCTCCCGCCCGTCGTGGGTGTAGACGCTGCTCTGGCCGCCGGTGGCGTTCTCCCGGTTGACGAGCAGTGACGACACCAGCGTGACACCGTCCTTGTGCCGCCCCTCAGGAGTGGGGTCGCCCTCGTCGTCGGCCGTCGCGACGACCCGGAAGGGATGCACCTTCACGATCCACCGCCCGGCGTCCTCCAGGGCGCTCGCCGCCTGCCCCAGCAGGTCGAGCAGCGGCCGCAGGAGCGGGTCGGCGACGAACGCGTCGGTCAGCGGCTCGAAGTGCCGGTCCACCGTCTCGTAGAGCGGATTGGTGTCCTTGGGCTGTACGAACGGCGTGTGCGGCAGCCGGACCAGTTCGCCGGTGGCGGGGGTGAGCGAGAACTGCCCGTAGCGGCGCTGCCGCCGGGTGCCGCGCTCGGCCGCGTAGCGGTCCTCGCCCAGCTCGTCCCAGTGCCCGGCGAAGCGGGCCCAGGAGATCTCGTCCGCGCCCATCTGGGCCAGTACCGAGGCGGGGGCCATCAGGCAGACGGCGGACGAGGTCAGGCAGGAGCGGGCGGCGTCGACCGGGGACGCGGCCCCGGCCGGTCCCGCGGTGCCGGACGGTGCCGCCGAGCGGTCGTCGATGTGGTCCACGTCGGTTGTCCGCCTTTCTTCGGCCGTGCGCGGCTGCGCGTACGTGGTCCCATCGTGTGGCGGCCGGCCGCTGATCGCATCTCCGTCGCGGCTCCGTCGGCCGTGGACGGGGCGAAGGGCCGCGCGCTGCCCGCGAAACGGCCGTTCCATGCCGGTTGGCGCAATGTCGCCTGACCTCGTCATCCCGCGTTGACATGCGGTTTCGGCGCTTCCTACGGTGATCACACCGCCCGCCTCGCCCAGAGAAGAGGAACCATCCATGCGCGTCCTGTGCACCGCGACCGGATCACCGTCGCACGGACGGGCCCTGCTGCCGCTGGCCCGCGCCCTGGCCGCGGCCGGACACGAGGTCACGGTGGCCACCACGGCCGAGGTGGCGCCGGTGTTCGCCGCCGACCCCGTCAGGGTCGAGGTGTGCCTGCCCCGGCTCGACTTCGGCACGCCGCCGGCCGACGCGGAGGAGGCGCAGGGCGCACCTGCCGCCGGCGCCGACGACGACCCGCAGATGAAGCGGATGCTGATCGACCGGCTGGCCGGCGACATGGCCGTGCAGAGCCACCGCGTACTGGCGGAGCTGGCCCGTGGCTTCCGCCCGGACGCCATCATCCGCGACGGCATGGACCTCGGTTCCTGCCTGCTCGCCGAGCAGCTCGGCATTCCCCAGCTGCCCATCCCCGCGGGCACGGTCAACATCGTCGACCCGGCGGACCTGCTGCCGGCCCTGAACGGGCTGCGCGAGGACCTCGGCCTCCCCGCGCAGGAGTCGCCGTCGTCGCTGTACCCGCACGGGCGCTTCGACTACCTGCCCGCCGAGTACTCCTTCGCCCGGCACCCGACGCCCATCCTGGCCTACCGGCAGACCACCGTCGTGGACCGCACGGACGGGCTGCCCGCCTGGGTGGCCGACCTGCCCACGGACCGGCCGCTGGTGTTCGCGGCGATGGGTACCGCCATGCCGATGTTCCGCGAGATCCTGCCCGAGGGCACCCCGCTGCCGCCGGGGATGACCGAGCCCGTCGAGCTGCTGAAGACCATCGTCGCCGGGCTCTCCGAGCTGGACTGCACGGCCGTCGTGGCGACCGGCGGTGTCGAACTGGAGGGTGTGGAACCGGCCTCGCACATCCACCTGACGGACCGTCTCGCCCAGCCGCTGCTGCTGGAGTGCGCCGACCTTTTCGTGACACACGGCGGCTACAACAGCGTCCGGGAAGCGGTACGCACGGGCACGCCGATGGCGGTGCTGCCGAACTTCGGCGACCAGCACTCCAACGCGGAGCGGGTACAGGAGCTGGGCCTCGGCCGGCACCTGACCGACACCCGGCCCGAGGCCGTGGCCGCCGTGTGCCGGGAGATCCTCGCCGACCGCGAGATCGCCGCCAGGGTCCGGCGGGCCCAGCTCGCCAGCCTCGCCCTGCCGGACATCGGGCAGGTCGTGGCCGACCTGGAGAAGCTCATCGCCTGAGACGCCGTCAGGCCCCGCGCGGCGGCGGGCTCAGGCTCCCACGGCCTGCTCCGCCGCCGCGCGGGCCGTCGGCACGACCACCGGAGCGCCGTCGGAGGGCGCGGCGAGGATCTCCGCGTCGATGCCGTACAGCTCCTTGACGAGGGCCGCGTCGATGATCTCGCGGGGCGGCCCCGAGGCGACGACGCGGCCCGCGTGCATGGCGACGACCGTGTCGGCGTAGCGGGCCGCCGCCGCGAGGTCGTGGACGACCATGACGATGGTGCGCCCGCCCGCCGCGACCTCGCGCACCAGGTCCAGCACCTCCACGGCGTGGCCGATGTCGAGGGCGCTGGTCGGCTCGTCGAGCAGTACGACCGGGGTCTCCTGGGCCAGCGCCATGGCCAGCCAGCAGCGCTGGCGCTGGCCGCCGGAGAGCTGGTCGAGGCGGCGCTCGGCGAGGCCGGTGGTGCCGGTCGCCTCCAGGGCGCGCGTCACGGCCCGCTCGTCCTCGCGGGACCACTGGCGGAACAGGCCCTGGTGCGGGTGGCGTCCGTACCGTACGAGGCCGGCGACGGTGACCGCCTCGGGGGCCTGCGGGGACTGGGGGAGCAGCGCGATGCGGTGGGCCGCCTCCCGCTGCTTGAGCCGCCAGACGTCCGCGTCGCCCGCGAACACCCGGCCGGCGGCGGGCTCGTGCAGGCGCGCCATGCAGCGCAGCAGCGTGGACTTGCCGCAGCCGTTGGGGCCGACCACCGCGACCACCTTGCCCGACTCGACCGTCAGGTCCACCCCGTCGACGACCGGGTGGCCGGCGTATCCGGCGGTGAGCTGCTCGACGCGGAGTTCCACTGGTGCCGGCCTTTCTCCAGGGCGAGAGGTCACACCTCTTGCCTATTTGTCATAAGGTAAGGCTAACCTTAACGCTAACCGGCGGATCTGCGGCTGCCCAGGCAGCCGTGCGCACGCCTCGTCACGCCATGTCCCATTGAACCCGGAGTCCTCGATGACCGTGTCCCGCCGCCCTCTTCTCACCGCCCGACGCCGTACCGCATCGGCCGTCGCCGCCCTCGGTGCCGCGGCGCTGCTGCTGACGGGCTGCGGCTCGGACTCCGGCGCGGACAAGGCAAAGGGGCAGGACGGCAAGGACGCCGCGTCCTCCGGCACCCGTACGGTCAAGGACGCCACCGGCAAGGTCGTGGAGGTGCCCGCCAACCCGCAGCGCATCGTCACGCTGACCCAGGAGGACCTGGACGCGGTCCTCGCGCTGAACATGAAGCCGGTGGGCATCACCAACGGGCAGGGCCTGGACAAGCCGCCGGCCTACCTGGCCGACAAGGTCAAGGGCATCGACGTCGTCGGCGGCCTGCTCAAGCCCGTCATGGACAAGGTCGTCGCGGCCAAGCCCGACCTGATCCTCGCCGGCGACATGCAGGACGAGCAGGTGCTCAAGCAGCTGCGCGAGATCACCCCCGCCACCCTGGTGACCATGGCCCCCACCGACGACTGGAAGATCTCCTTCCGGGGCATCGGCAACGCCGTCAACAAGCTCAACGACGCCAACAAGGTCATCGCCGACCACGAGGCCGCCGCCAAGAAGGCCGGCGAGAAGCTGGGCGGGAACAAGGGCGCGGCCGTCTCCATCGTGCGCTGGAACCCGGACGGTCCGAGCTGGATGGAGACCAAGCAGTTCGCCAGCGGCGTCGCCCTGGAGATGGGCCTCAAGCGGCCCGCCAACCAGAACAAGGACGGCAACGCGCACGCCCCGTCGCTCAGCCTGGAGAAGATCAACGAGATCGACGGCGACTGGCTGTTCCTGTCCACCCTGACCTCCGACGGCGAGAAGGCCCTCAAGGACGTGCAGACCAAGCCCGCCTACAAGGAGCTGGGCGCGGTCAAGAAGAACCACGTCGTGACGGTCAGCGGCTCCGTGTGGTCCACCCGCGGCGGCCCGCTCGCCAGCGAGGTCGTCATGAACGACATCAGCAAGGCGCTGTCCGCGTCCTGAGCCGGGGCGGCCGTACGACGGTCCGCACGGCCGCCGTGGTGCCGGCGGCGCCACCGGGAACTCCCCGGGGCGCCACCGGCACCTCCGTCACGTGCGGGCCGCGCCGCCGCTCCCGGCGTACGCGAAGTCCGCGGCCGTCCAGGCCAGGCCCACCGCACCGTCGAGCAGGGCCCGTTCGGCCGCAGGGGACACCGCCGCCTCGGCGAACTCCGGCTCGTGCGGCCCGCAGGCACCCCCGCTGATGTCCAGCACGGGGTGGATGGAGGGCACCACATGGGACACGTTGCCCATGTCCGTACAGGCGAAGGGCCCGCGCTCGACCGGCTCGGGGCGGCCCAAAGCGCGCGCGTTGGCCTCCCACAGGGCGATCAGCGCGGGGTCGCCGCGGAAGTCCAGGTAGTCGGGCTCCGGGCGCTCCAGGGTCACTTCGCAGCCGGTCGCCAGCGCGCCCGCGCGGAAGCATGCCTCCACGCGCTCCCGCAGCTCCCGCAGGTCCTCGGCGGCCAGCGCCCGGATCTCGTACTCGGCGGTCGCGCGGTCCGGTATCGCGTTGGGCGCGGAGCCCGCCGAGGTCGTGACGCCGTGCACCCGCCACTGCGGCGGCAGCTGCTGGCGCAGCAGGCCCAGGGCGACCTGGGCGACGGTCAGCGCGTCGGCCGCGTTGCGGCCCTCGTGCGGATTGAGGCTCGGGTGGGCGGTACGGCCGGTGTACGTGACGGACAGCGTGCCGAGCGCGAAGGAGCGGAAGTCGGACATCTCGAACGGGCACGGGTGCACCATCATCGCCGCGTCCACCCCGTCGAACGCCCCGGCCTCCAGAAGCAGCGCCTTGCCGGCGCCGCGCTCCTCGGCCGGCGTGCCCAGCACCCGTACGGTCAGGCCGAGCTCGGTCGCGTACGGGGCCAGGCCCAGCGCGGCGCCGACCCCGGCGGCGGCTATCAGGTTGTGGCCGCAGGCGTGGCCGAGGTCCGGCAGCGCGTCGTACTCGCAGGCGATGGCCACCGTGACCGGGCCCGACCCGGCGGTGGCCACGAACGCGGTGTCCAGGCCGTGCGCGGGCGCGGTCACCTCGAAGCCGTGCTCGCGCAGCAGGCCGGCGCACCAGGCGGCGGCCTTCTGCTCGGTGAAGGCCGTCTCCGGGTGGCCGTGGATGCGGCGGCTGAGGCCGGTCAGTTCGGCGCCCAGCTCCGTGACACGCTGCCGCACGGCGTCCTTGACGGCGGCGAGCGGGGCGGGTCCGGGAGCGGGGGCGGGGCTGGGGGCGGACGTCATCGTCTCCTCTTCGGGCTCGGTGGCCGGTGCCGATGACGGTCGGCGGCACCGCGGAAAGGTAAAAATAACTTAGGCTTCCCTAAGTTTGCGCTCGGCCCTTCGGCCGGTGCGCGGAGGTCGGTTTCCTTCATGGGAGTTGTCACACACATGCATCAGCGTCCGGTCGACCACGCAGCCACCGCGGCGCCGCCGCAGCCCAGTGCCCCCGCGAAGGGCCCGGCGGAGCCCGAAGGATTCCCTCTGCTCACCGCGCAGGCCGGCATCCTTTACGCGAGTCAACTGGACCCCAAGAGCCCGGCGCTCAACACCGCGGACGTCGTGGAGATCCAGGGCCCCCTGGACGAGCCGCTGTTCGAGCGCGCCCTGCTGCGTACCGTCACCGAGGCCGAAACGCTCGGCGTGTGTGTGAGCGAGACCGACGGCATCCCCTCGCAGAAGGTGGTCCCGCCGGACGCTGACCGGCTGCTGCACCGCATCGACCTGCGGAGCGCCCAGCGGCCCGCCGAGGACGCGCGCGACTGGATGCGCGCCGACCTCACCAGGGCAGCCGACCTCGGCCGGGCCGGACAGCTCATGACCCAGGCCCTGTTCCGCCTCGCCGACGACCGGTACTGGTGGTACCAGCGCGTGCACCACATAGCCGTCGACGCGTACGCCCTGCAACTGATCGGACGCCGGGCCGCCGAGCTCTACACCGCCCTCGCCACGGGACAGGAGCCCGCGGAGAACCGGTTCGCCCCGCTGCGCGACCTCGTCGAGGACGAGACGCGCTACCTGGAGAGCGAGCAGTACGCGGCCGACCGGGAATTCTGGGCAGAACGCATGGCCGGCCGCCCGGACCTGGTGACGCTCGCGAGCGGCGCGACGAAACCGGACGCCGCGGGGGAGGACCACGACCGTACGGCCGGACCCGGCGCCGCGGACACCACCGCCGCGTCGCTCGCCGACGCCATCGCCGCGGGCGACGTCCTGCGGACCGGCACCGACCTGCCCGCCGGCGCCCTGGACCGGCTCACCCGGGCCGCCGAGGCGGCCAAGGCCACCTGGGCGGAACTGGTCGTCGCCGCGGCCGCCGGCCACCTCCACCGCGTCACCGGGGCCCAAGACGTGGTCCTGGGCCTGCCGGTGACCAACCGCCGCGGCCCCGCCGCCCTGCGCACCCCCGCCATGACCGTCAACGTCCTGCCGCTGCGCATCGCCGTACGCCCCCACGACACCGGCGCCGCACTGCTGCGCCGCGTCGTCCTCGAAATGCGCGCGGTACGCCGCCACCAGCGCTACCCGCAGGCCGACATCCGCCGCGACCTCGCCCTCTCCTCGGCCGGCACACCGCTGACCGGCCCCATGATCAACATCAAGCCGTTCGACGCCGACCTCGACTTCGCCGGCCTGCCCGGCACCCTCCACAACCTCGCCGCCGGCCCCGTCGAAGACCTCGCCGTCGGCGCCTCCCCGGACGCCGACGGCGGGCTGCGCATCGGCCTGGAAGCCCACAGCGGGCGCTACGGACGCGCCGAACTCGACGGACACCGGCGCACGTTCCTCCGCTACCTCGACGGCCTCGCCGAACTGCTGCTGGCCGACCCGCACCGCCCCATCGGCACCATCGACCTGCTGGAAGCCGACGAGATACACCGCGCCACCACCGGACGCGCCGAACCGCCCGCCACCCGCACCCTGCCCGAGTACTTCGCCGAACAGGCCGCCCGCACCCCGCAGGCCGTGGCCGTCCGCACCGGCGACACCGCGCTCACCTTCGCCGAACTGGACGCCGCCGCCAACCGGCTGGCCCACCTCCTGGCCGGCCTGGGCGCGGGCCCGGAACGCCCCGTCGCCCTCGCGCTGCCGCGCGGCACCGACACGATGACGGCGCTGCTCGCGGTCCTCAAGGCGGGCGGCGTCTGCCAGCCCCTGGACCTCGGCCACCCCGCGGCCCGCACCCTGGCGGTCCTCGAAGACGCCCGGCCCGTATGCGTCGTCGGCACGGCCGCGACGCTCGCCGGACTGCCGCCGCACGGCCTGCCCGTCGTCGCGCTGGACACCGACGCCACCGCGGCCGCGCTCGCCGGGCAGCCCGCCGGCGCGCCCGCCACCCCGCCCGCACCCGGCCACGCCGCCTACGTCATCCACACCTCCGGCTCCACCGGGCGCCCCAAGGGCGTCGTCGTCACCCACGCCTCCCTCGCCAACCTGTACGCCGGGCACGGCACCGACCACGTCGCGCCCGCCGTCGCCCGCACCGGCCGGGACCGGCTGCGCGTGGCACACAGCGCGTCGTTCGCCTTCGACGCGTCCTGGGACCCGGTGCTGTGGATGGTGCACGGGCACGAACTCCACCTGCTCGACGACGCGTCCTACCGCGACCCCGCCGCCCTCGCCCGGTACGTGGACGAGCAGTACGTCGACTACCTCGACGTCACCCCGTCCTACGCCGAAGCACTGCTGGCCGAAGGTCTGCTGGACGAGGGGCGGCACCACCCGGCCGTGATCGTCGTCGGCGGCGAGGCCGTACCCGTACCGCTGTGGGAGCGCCTGACCACCACCGGCGGACTGCACGCGGTCAACCTCTACGGGCCGACGGAGACGACCGTCGACGCGTACTACTGGACGGCGCCGGAGACAGCCGGGGACGAGACAGCCGGAGACGGGGCAGCCGGAGACGGGGCCCCCGAAGGGCGGCCCGTGCGCGGCTCCAGGGTCTACGTCCTCGACTCCTGCCTGCGCCCCACGCCGGACGGCGTGACCGGCGAACTGTACGTCGCGGGCGCCTGCCTGGCCCGCGGCTACCTGGGACGGCCCGACCTGAGCGCCGAACGCTTCGTCGCCGACCCGTACGGCGGGCCCGGCGAGCGGATGTACCGCACCGGGGACCTGGTGCGGCGCCGGGCCGACGGCACGGTCGAGTTCCTGGGCCGCGGCGACGACCAGGTCAAGATCCGCGGATTCCGCGTCGAACTCGGCGAGATCCAGGCCAGGCTGGCCGCACACCCGGCCGTCGCCCAGGCCGCGGTCATCGCCCGCGACACCCCGCAGGGCAAACGACTGCTGGCGTACGCGGTGGCGCGCACGGACGGCGAGGAGACCTCCTCCTCCTCCGCTTCCCCCGCCCCGCCCACCCCCACCCCCGCCGACCTGCGGGCGCACCTCGCGGCCGCCCTTCCCGCGCACATGGTCCCGGCCACGGTGACGCTGCTCGCCGAGCTGCCGCGCACCGCCAACGACAAGCTGGACCACCGTGCCCTGCCGGACCCCGAGCCGGGCGTCCCCGACCGTGGCGACGGCACCGGCACCGGCGGCGGCCCGGGCGACAGCGCGGGCGGCACCGCCCCCGCCGTCACCGACGACCCGCACACCGAGATCATCCGCGGTCTCCTGGCCGACCTCCTGTCCCTGGACACCAGCCCCCCGGCGGACGCCGGGTTCTTCGACCTGGGCGGTCACTCGCTGCTGGCCGCCCGCCTGGCCGCCCGTATTCGGGAGATCTTCCAGGCGCCCGTGAGCACCGCGGACGTCTTCCGCAACTCCACCCCGGCCGCGCTCGCCGCGCTCGTGCACGCCGCCGCCCCGGCCGACGGCGCCGGGGAGCCGTCCGCGCTGCTGCCCCCGTTCCGTGTTCCCCGCACCGGACCTCTCCCCCTCTCGCCCGCTCAGCAGCGGCTCTGGTTCCTCCACCGGCTCGAAGGCCCCAGCCCCACCTACAACATCCCGCTGGTGCTGCGCATCGACGGGCCCGTCGACCGCGACGCGCTCCAGCTCGCCCTGCACGACCTGACCGCTCGTCACGAGACACTCAGGACGGTATACCCGACCACTGACAACGCTCCGGAAGAGCAGCCCTACCAGCGGATTCTTCCCGTCGGGCACCTTCTGGCCCGGCCGGTGGTGCACCTGGCGGCGCCCGGCGCGGACCTCGCCGAAGCGGTCCGGTACTGCTTCGACCTCGCCTCCGAACCCCCGCTGCGCGCCACCCTGTTCAGCGACGGGCCCGACCGCCACACCCTTCTCCTGCTGCTGCACCACATAGCCGGCGACGGCGCCTCCACCACCCCGCTGGCCCGCGACCTCGCGACCGCCTACACCGCCCGCCACGCGGGCCGGGAACCCGAGTTCGCGCCGCTGCCCTTCCAGTACGCCGACCACGCCGCCCACCAGCAGCAGATCCTCGGCACGCCCGCCGCGCCCACCGCGTTCGCCGCCGCCCAGCTCGCGCACTGGAAGCAGGCCCTCGCCGGCCTGCCCGACCAGCTCGACCTGCCCATGGACCGGCCGCGCCCGCCGGTCGCCTCGCACGCCGGCGACACCGTCCCCTTCACGCTCGACGCGGCGGCCCACGACGCGCTGCGCCGCCTCGCCAGGGCCACCGGCACCAGCGTCTTCATGACGGTGCAGGCCGGCCTCGCCGCCCTCCTCACCCGGCACGGCTGCGGCACCGACATCCCCCTCGGCACCCCCGTCGCGGGCCGCGCCGACGACGCCACCGCCGCCCTCGTCGGCTTCTTCACCAACACGGTCGTGCTGCGCACCGACACCTCGGGCGACCCCGCGTTCCGTACGCTCCTGGAGCGCGTACGGACCGCCACCCTGGCCGCGTACGAGCACGACACGCTGCCCTTCGACCACCTCGTCGAGGCGCTGAACCCGCCGCGTTCGCTCGCCCGGCACCCGCTGTTCCAGACGATGCTGGCCTGGCAGTCCGTCCCGGACGCCGCGTTCGCGCTCGGCCCGGAGGCGACCGCCGCGCTGACCGCGGTGCCCTCCGGCACGGCCAAGTTCGACCTCACCCTCAACGCGGGCGAACAGTCCGGCGGCGGCATCGGCGGCTTCTTCGAGTTCCGTACGGACCTCTTCGACCGCGCGACCGTCCAGGCCCTCGCCGACCGGCTGGCCCGGCTGCTCACCGCGGCCGCCGACGCCCCGGACACCCCGCTCGGCCTGCTGCCCCTGCTCGGCGACGAGGAGCGGCACCGCGCCCTCGTCGCCTGGAACACGCCCAACGAACCCCTCGCCGCCCGCCCCGCCACCACGCTCGCCGACGTCTACGAGGCCGCCGCCGGCAGCCACCGCGGGCGCACGGCCGTCAGCTACGAAGGACAGTCCCTCACCTACGCCGAACTCTCCGACCGCGCCCACCGCCTGGCCCGGCTGCTCGCCACCCGCGGCATCGGCCCCGGCTCCATCGTCGCGCTCGCCCTGCCGCGCTCCGCCGACCTGGTCACCGGCCTGCTCGCGGTCTCCCTCGCCGGAGCCGCCTACCTGCCGCTCGACCCGGACTACCCGGCCGACCGCCTCGCCTACATGCTGGACGACGCCCGCCCGGCGGCCCTGATCACCGACACCGCGACCGCGCCCCGCCTCCCGGCCCACGCCCTGCCGCTGATCACCGTGGACGGCGGCGCGGCGGACGGGTACGACGCGGCCCCGCTCACCGACGCCGACCGCACCCGGCCGCTGCGCCCCGACGACGCCGCGTACGTCATCTACACCTCCGGCTCCACCGGCCGCCCCAAGGGCGTCGTCGTCACCCACCACAACGTCACCCGGCTGTTCACCGCCACCGACCGCTGGTTCGGCTTCGGCCCCGACGACGTCTGGACGCTCTTCCACTCCTACGCCTTCGACTTCTCCGTCTGGGAACTGTGGGGCGCGCTGCTGCACGGCGGCAAGGTCGTCGTCGTACCGCACCTGACCAGCCGTGACCCGCACGCCTTCCGGCAACTGCTGGCCACCGAGCAGGTCACCGTCCTCAACCAGACCCCGTCCGCCTTCTACCAGCTCGCCGCCGCCGACCGCGAGAACGACGGCGCCGGACTGGCGCTGCGGTACGTGGTGTTCGGCGGCGAGGCGCTGGAGCTGGGGCGGCTCGACGACTGGTACGAGCGGCACGCCGACGACGCGCCGGTCCTGGTCAACATGTACGGCATCACCGAGACCACCGTGCACGTCTCCTACTTCCCCCTCGACCGGGCCACCGCCGCCGGCGCCACCTCCAGCACCATCGGCGTCAACATCCCCGACCTGCGCGTCTACGTCCTCGACGACCGGCTCCAGCCCGTACCGCCGGGCGTCACCGGCGAGATGTACGTCGCGGGCGAGGGCCTGGCCCGCGGCTACCTGGGGCGCGAGGAGCTGACCGCCACCCGCTTCGTCGCCGACCCGTACGCCCACCTCTTCGGCGAGGAGGGCAGCCGGATGTACCGCTCCGGCGACCTCGCCCGGCGCCGTGCCGACGGCGCCCTGGAGTACTTCGGCCGCGCCGATCAGCAGGTCAAACTGCGCGGCTTCCGCATCGAGCTGGGCGAGATCGAGGCGGTCCTCGCCGCGCACCCCGCCGTCGCGGACACGGCCGTCGTCGTACGGGAGGACACCCCCGGCGACAAGCGGCTCGTCGGCTACGCCGTGCCCGCCGCGGGCCAGGCGCCCGACCCCGCCGCCCTGCGCGACCACGCGGCCGCCGAACTGCCCGTCCACATGGTCCCGTCCGCCGTCGTCCTCCTCGACCGGCTGCCGCTGACCAACAACGGCAAGCTGGACCGGAAGGCACTGCCCGCCCCCGATCGCCCGGCCGCCACCGGCCGCCCGCCCCGCACCCCGCGCGAGGAGCAGCTCTGCTCGGTCTTCGCCGAGGTGCTGGGCCTGGACCGGGTCGGCGTCGAGGACAACTTCTTCGACCTCGGCGGGCACTCGCTGCTCGCGGTGCGGCTGGCCGGCCGCGTCAAGGCCGTGCTCGGTACCGAGGTGTCCATCGGCACGGTCTTCCAGTCGCCGACCGTCGCGGCCCTCGACGCGGCCCTGGACGCCGTACGCCACGACGACCCGCTCGACGTGCTGCTGCCGCTGCGCCCCGCCGACCCGAGTGCGGAGGGCAGCCGCGCCCCCGTGCACTGCGTCCACCCGGCGGGCGGCCTGAGCTGGTGCTACGCCGGCATCATCCGCCACCTGCCCGCCGACGTGCCGATCTACGGCCTCCAGGCGCAGGGCGTCGGCGCCGCCACCGCGGACCAGCCGCTGCCCGCCACCTTGGAGGAGCTGGCCGCCCACTACGCCGCGCGCGTCCGCGAGGTGCAGCCCGAGGGCCCGTACCGGCTGCTCGGCTGGTCCACCGGCGGCATCATCGCGCACGCCATGGCCACCCACCTCCAGGACGAGGGCCACGAGGTCGAACTCCTCGCCATCCTCGACGCCTACCCGGCCGAGGGCTTCCGCGACCTGCCCGTACCGGACGAGGCCGAAGCGCTCGAATCGCTGCTCACCATGGGCGGCTACGGGCCCGACAGCCTGGAGGGCAAGCCGCTGACCACCGCCAACGTGGTGGAGGTCCTACAGCGCGAGGGCAGCCCGCTGTCCACCCTGTCCACCGACACCATCAAGGCCCTGGGCACCATCTACCTCAACACCAACGACCTCGTACGGGCCTACGACCACCGCGTCTTCCGGGGCGACGTGCTCTTCTTCCGGGCCGTCGTGGACACCATCGACGACACCCTCACCCCCGACACCTGGACGCCGTACGTCACCGGCCGCATCGACAACACCAACATCGAGTGCTCCCACAAGGACATGACCCTGCCCGAGCCCATCGCGCACATCGCGCGCGTGGTGGCCGACCGCCTCACCGAACTGGAGGGGTGACCAGGTGACCACCACCGAACCGACCACCCGGCCCCGGCTGAACCCGAGGACCGCCGTCGTCCTCGTCTACACCGCCGCCATGTGCATGAACGGCCTCGACTCGACCATCGTCAACCCCGCCCTGTTCACCATCGCGGGCGACTTCGGACAGCCCGTCTCGGCGGCCAACACCGTCGAGACGGCCTTCCTCGTCGCCCTCGCACTGGCCCTGCCGGCCGCCGGCTGGCTCGGCGACCGCTACGGCACCAAGCGCGTCTTCCTCGGCGCGCTCGCCGTCTTCACCACCGCCTCGGCCGCCTGCGGCCTGGCGCCGAACCTGTCCGCGCTGGTCGTGGCGCGGGCGGTGCAGGGCCTGGCGGGCGGCCTGCTCACCCCGGTCGGCATGACCCTGCTGTTCCGCGCGTTCCCGCCGCACGAACGGGCCAAGCTGGGCAAGGTGCTGATCGTGCCGACGGCCCTGATGCCCGCGCTGGGCCCGCCGCTGGGCGGCTTCCTGACCCAGCACCTGTCCTGGCACTGGCTGTTCTTCGTGAACGTGCCGATCGGCGCCGCCGCCGTCCTGCTCGGCCTTTTCGGGCTGCGCGAGCACGTCGAGGGCGTGCCGGGGCCGTTCGACCGGGCCGGGTTCTGGCTCGCCACCCCGGGGCTCGGACTGCTCACCTACGCGCTCGGGTTCGGCCCGTCGCACGGCTGGACGCAGCCCGCCGTCGCGGCCGCCGCGGTACTCGGCGCGGTGCTGGCGGCGGCCGCCGTGGCCCACCAGCTCCGTGCCCCCGAGCCGTTGCTGAAACTGCGGCTGCTGGCGGACCGCGCGTACGGCACGGCCTCCGCGCTCGCGGTGCTCACCGCCGCGGGCCTGATGGGTGTGCTGTTCGTCTTCCCGCTGCTCTACCAGGCGGCCCTGGGCGCCTCCGCCCTCGACGCGGGCCTGAGCGTCTTCCCCGAAGCGGTCGGCCTGATGCTCGCCTCCCAGGTCGTCGACCGGCTGCTGCCGCGCATCGGCCCGCGACGGCTCGTGGTGCCCGCGCTGCTGCTCGCCGCGGTGGTCTTCGCCGCCCTCGCCGTACCGGGCGCCGCGGACAACGCCTGGCTGGTACGGGGCCTGATGTTCGCCATCGGCCTGGTACTCGGCACGGCCGTGCTCACCGTCCAGCTCGCCGGGTTCGAGGACATCGCGCCGCCCGACATGGGCCACGCGATGGGCCTCTTCCAGATCGTGCGCACCCTGGGCGGCGCCCTCGGCATCGCCGTCTGCGCCGGGGTGATCGGCGGCCACGGCACCGGCACCGCCGGCCCGGGCCCGTACCGGATCGCGGTGTGGGTGACGGCGGGCCTGGTCGCCGCAGGCGCGCTCATCGCCCTACGACTGCCGAAGGAACCACCGCAGCCACCACCGTTCGACGACGGCCCCGGCGACGAAGCGGAAGCGGGTGAGGGGGCGGCGGCGCCGGCCGCAAGCTGAGGACCGCCGCCACCGGGGGCGTTGCCGTCCGGGGCTCAGTGCCCCGACAACAACGCCCCCAACCCCGCAGCCAGCCCCCCGCGCCAGCACGCGTAGTCGTGGCCGCCGTTGAATTCCTCGTATGTCACGTCGTAGCCGCGTGCCCGTAGGACGTTGCGCAGGCGTCGGTTCTCGGCGAGCAGCATCCACTCCTGGAGGCCGACCTCCAGCCGCAGCCGCACCGGGCGGCGTTCGGCCGTGGCGTACTGCCGGGTCAGCCACTCGGTTCCGCGCTCGTCGTCCGGCCACCAGAACGACCCGGACTGCGACAGTGCCAGGCCGAACCGGTCGGGGCGCCGGAAGGCGGCGAACGCCGCGGTCAGGCCGCCCGCGCTCTGGCCTGCGACGACGGTGCGTTCCGGGCGCAGCCCCGCCGCGTACGCGTCGGCCGCCCACGGCAGCAGCGTGTCCGCCAGCCAGTCGACGAAGTCACCGTTGCAGCTGAGGTCTTCCATCCGCCGCCCCATGGTGTCCACGAGCAGGGCGACCGTGGGCGGTACGGCGGCGTCGGCGTGCAGGTTGTCGAGCAGGTCTCCGGCACACAGGACCGGTCCCCACATCTCGCCGTCCAACAGCACCGCGACCGCGTACGGGCCGCCGTCGGCGCGGTGGCCGGGCGGCAGGTGGACCGTGACGTGCCGGCCGTCCACCTCGGTACGCACGGACGTGCCGCGTGCCGCGCCGGAGCGGCGTCCGGTGCACGGCTGCGCCGGGGCGCCGGGCAGCTCCAGTACGGACGCGGGGTTGCGGCCGTCCCGCGACGGCAGGGCGGGCGCGGTGTTCAACGGGTCGGGTACGGCGCCGTCCAGGACTTTCAGCCACGCCTGCCGGTCCGTGCGCAGGATCTCCTCGCGCGGCCCGGTGCCGGGGAGGAACTGGTACGAGGCGCGGTGGTCGGACCGCAGCCGGTGGCTGAGCGCCCAGACCGACGTGCCCTCGACGCGGGCCATCAGGTTGGGCGTCAGGTCGCCCGCGTGCCGGTCCCGGTCGGTGACGGTGTGCAGCAGCGCCAGGACGTCCGTGGCCGGGCGCGCCGGGTCGTCCCGCCACACGAAGGTGACGAGGACGTGGTCCGGGTCGCCGTCCGGGTCCGGCTCCACGAGCGGCGTGCCGGCCGCTTCGGCGCGGCGCCAGAACTCCCGCTCGGCACCGGGCCGCCCGGCCCGCACCTCGGCGGCGAGCGTGCGCAGCAGCGGGCTGCGGACAGCGGTCACGTGCGTACTCCTCTCAGGAGCGCGGTCAGCGCAAAGGTTTCGTCACACACGGGTGGCCGCCGACCTGCCCAGCAGCACCCACAGCAGGAACGGTCCGCCCAGCACCGTCGTCACCACGCCCACCGGCAGCTCCGTACCCGAGAACACGATCCGCCCCACGGTGTCGGCGGCCACCACCAGCAGCGCGCCCGTCAGCATCGTGCCGACCAGCGGCACCCGCAGCGGCCCCGCCAGCCGCGACGCGATGACCGGCGACGCCAGCGCCACGAAGCCGACCGGCCCGCAGATGCCCACCGCCAGGCCCGCCAGGGCCACCGCCAGCAGCAGGCACACCGCGCGGGTACGGCCCGGAGCGGCACCCAGCGACGAGGCGGTGGCGTCGTCGAAGCGCAGCACGCCCAGGTGGCGGGCGACCGCGAGGCTCAGCGGGACCAGGACGGCCAGGCCGATCAGGACGGGCACGGCGACGGAGTAGCCGCGCCCGTTGAGGCTGCCCGAGGTCCACACGTACAGCGAACTGGCCGAGTTGAGGGAGCGCCGGGAGAGCGCGACCTGCGTCGCTGCCGAGGCCAGCGCGGACATCGCCAGGCCCACGACCAGCACGCGGTAGCCGCGCTGCCCGAGGCCGCCGGAGACGACGGTGACCACGACCGCCGCCACCAGCGCGCCGAGCGGCCCGGCCCACCAGGCGCCGAAGGTGCCCGTCGCGCTGAGCGTCACGGACAGCAGGACGGCGGCGGTGGCGCCGTCGTTGACGCCGAGCAGTTCGGGGGTGGCGAGGCGGTTGCGGGCCAGTGTCTGGGTGAGGCAGCCGGCCAGGCCCAGCGCGGCGCCCGCCGCCAGGCCCGCCACGATGCGCCCGAGCCGGAACTTCTGCACCAGCAGGACGTCGAACCGGTCGCCCTGGCCGAAGATCGCCTGGAAGGTGCGGGTCACGCCCATGTCGCTCTGCCCGGCGTACGCGGACAGCACGACGGCCAGCAGGAGCAGCGCGGCCAGCAGCAGCGCGGCGAGCGTGGCGCGCCGGGCGACGAGCAGGGAGAGCGGGCCGCGGCGCAGTACGAGCGTGTCGGCGGGGCGCACCCGGCCGGGCCTGGGGGCGCGGCGGGGGAGCCGCCGCAGCGCGCGCAGCGCTCCGCGTGCGGGCTTGCCCGACGGGCGTTCCTCGGCGGCCGGTTCCGTCATGCCCATCGCGGTGAGCTGCTTGGAACGGACGATGCCGATCAGGACGGGCGCGCCCACCAGCGCCACGATGACGGAGACGGGCGCCTCGAACGGGCGGGAGACCACCCGCGCCGCCACATCGGCGACGATCAGCACGGCGGCGCCGATCAGCCCGGCGAGCAGCAGCCGCGCGGCCAGCCGGGTGCCGGCGATCGCCCGCGCCAAGAAGCCCGCCAGCAGCCCCAGGAACGAGATCGGGCCGGCCAGTGCCACGGCCGCCGCGGTCAGCAGCGTCACGCCGACGGCGACGACGGTACGGATGACCGGCGGCCGGTGCCCGAGGCTGCGGGCCAGGTCGTCGCCGAGCGCGAGCGCGGACAGCGGCCGGGCGACCAGCAGCGCCACCAGGAAGCCGACGGCGAGCACCGGGGCGAGGCGGCCGAGTTCGCCGAAGCCCTCCACCCCGGCCAGCGAACCGAGCACCCAGAACCGGAACCGGTCGTAGGTCTCGGCCGAGTTGACCACGATCACGCTGGTCAGGCCGCCGAAGGTGGCGCCCAGCGCGGCCCCGGCGAGCACCAGCCGCATCGGGGAACCGCCGCCCTTGCGGCCCGCGATGAGCAGCACCAGGCCGCTGGCGACGACCGCGCCGGCGAACGCGCAGACTAGGTAGGCGTAGCCGCTGTCCAGGCCGAGCAGCGCGATGCCCGCGACGACACCGAGGGAGGCGCCGGCGTTCACGCCGAGCAGGCCGGTCTCGGCGAGCGGGTTGCGGGTGACGGCCTGGAGCAGGCAGCCGGCGACGCCGAGCGCGCCGCCGACCAGCAGGGCGGTGAGCGTACGGGGCAGCCGCAGGTCGCCGACGACCAGGGCGAGGCGCGGGTCGGTGCGGGCGCCGCCGCGGTCGAGCAGGTAGTCCAGGACGCCGCTCGCGCCGACCTCGCCGGCGCCGACGCACAGGGACACGGCGGCCAGCACGAGGACGGCGGCCGCGAAGCCCGCCACGGCGAGCGCGACGGTCCGGCGCGCTGCCCGGTCGGGCGCGGTCCGGCCGCCGGGCCCTGCCACCGGTGACGCGGAGGCAAAGCGGGGGTCGTCCGCGGCGGGTGGGGTGTCCTTTCGCGCCACCGGCAACGAACCGTCCTCGGTGACGGGTTCGGGGGGCGGGGCGGCTATGCCCGTGCGCTGCTTTTGCATAAGGTGAGGCTAGCCTAACCATTTCGGGCACGTCGGGGCGGAATGCCGGAGTGGCTGGGTGCCTGTCCTATATTAGGTTAGGCTTGCCTAACAAAAAGGGGAGGTTGCTCATGCCTGAGCACATACCGGACGGTCGTGCCGAGTTCACCGGGCGCATCGCCCTGGTCACCGGCGCCGGGCAGGGCATCGGCGCCGCGGTCGCCGCGGCACTGGCGCACCGAGGGGCCCACGTCGTGGCCACCGACCGCACCGCACCCGCGGTACCGCAGCCCGACGGAGAGACCGCAGGGCCGGTCACCGCCGAGGCCATGGACGTCACCGACCCGGCCGCCGTCGCCGCCGTCGTCGAACGCGTCGAGCGCGAACTCGGCCCGATCGCCGTCCTGGTGAACGTGGCCGGCATCCTGCGCCCCGGACCCGCCGCCGAACTCTCCGACACCGACTGGGCCGACACCTTCGCCGTGAACACCACCGGCGTCTTCCACACCGCGCGGGCCGTCGCCCCGCACATGGCCGCGCGCGGCTCCGGGAGCATCGTCACCGTCGGCTCCAACGCCGCCGGCGTCCCCCGTACCGGAATGGCCGCCTACGCCGCCTCCAAGGCGGCGGCCGCCATGTACACCAAGTGCCTGGGGCTCGAACTCGCCCGCAGCGGCGTCCGCTGCAACATCGTCGCGCCCGGCTCCACCGACACCGCGATGCAACGCGCGCTGTGGACCGACGACGACGCGCCCCGCCGCGTGATCGCCGGGGACCCGCAGACGTACCGCACCGGCATCCCGCTCGGCCGGATCGCCGACCCGTCCGACATCGCCGACGCGGTCGTCTTCCTCGCCTCCGACCGCGCCCGGCACATCACCATGCAGGAGCTGTACGTCGACGGCGGCGCCACCCTCCGCTGACCCGCGCCGCGCCCCGCCGCCCACCCTCCGCGAGGGCGGGCACCCCGCGCCGGAACCGCTCACCGAACGCCCCCCGCCCGCATCAGTCACTCCCCGGAACCGACCGCCGAATTCCGAGAAATGGAGCTCCCGTGCCGACGGCACCCGAAGTCGCCACGCACGTCCCCCTCGCCGAGCCGGCCCACCCCGCCGTAGGAGCCGCGACCTCGCTCCTGGACGCCTACACCCCCGGCGCCCGCTTCCTCGGCACGCCCACGCGCACCATCCTCGCGCAGGGCACCCACAGCGAAGTACCGCACGACGAGCGGCCCCTGCCGCAGCGGGTCGCCGCGACCCTCGGCGCCGCGCGGGCGGCCGGGCACAGCGCGCCGCTGGTCGTCGGCGCCGTGCCCTTCGACCAGACGGCCCCCGCCGCGCTCGCCGTCCCCGCCACCGCGCGGACCGCGCCGCCGCTCACCGCCGACCCGCTGATCGCGCTGCCCGCCGACCCGCCCGCCGCGGCCCACTGGGACATCAGACCCGTGCCGGCCCCCGAGGCGTACGGCGCCGGCGTGGCCGCCGCCGTCGAGCGCATGTGGCGCGGCGAGTTCAGCAAGGTCGTCCTGGCCCGCACCCTCGAACTCAGCACCCCCGGCGCCCTCGACATCCCCGCGATGCTCCAGCGCCTCGCCCGCCGCGACCCCTCCGGCTACACCTTCGCGCTGCCCACGGCGCCCGGCCGCACCCTCCTCGGCGCCAGCCCCGAACTGCTGGTCTCGCGGCGCGGCCACCGCGTCGTCGCCAACCCGCTGGCCGGCTCCACCCCGCGCAGCGCCGACCTGGCCGAGGACGTCCGCAGGGCCGCGGCGCTCCTGGAGTCCACCAAGGACCTCCACGAGCACGCCGTCGTCGTGGACGCCGTCCACCGGGCGCTCGCCCCGTACTGCACCGACCTCCAGGTCCCCGCACAGCCCACCCTGCTGCGCACCGCCACCATGTGGCACCTGTCCACCACCGTCACCGGCACGCTGGCCGCACCGGACACCTCCGCGCTGGAGCTGGCCTGCGCCCTGCACCCCACCCCGGCGGTCTGCGGCACCCCCACCGAAACCGCCCGCCAGGTGATCGCCGAGACCGAACCGTTCGACCGCGGCTTCTTCACCGGCATGGTCGGCTGGGGCGACGCGTCCGGCGACGGCGAGTGGGTGGTGACCATCCGCTGCGCCGAGGCCGAGGAGCGCAGCCTGCGCCTGTACGCGGGCGCGGGCATCGTCGCCGCCTCCGAGCCGGAGGCCGAGACCGCCGAGACCGGCGCCAAGTTCCGTACCTTCCTCGGCGCCGTGGGGGCCGAGCTGTGAGCGACTCGTACGCCTACGCCCGCTCCCACGCCCCCACCTGGCCGGACGAGTTCGCCGAACGCTACCGCGCCGCCGGCTGGTGGCGCGGCGAGACCTTCGGCGGCATGCTGCGCGAGCGGGCCGCCGCCCACCCGGACCGGGTCGCCGTCGTCGACCCGGCGGGCCAGGGCCGCCGCTGGACGTACGGGGAACTGGACCGCCGGGCCACCCGGCTGGCCGCCGGGCTGCACGCCCGCGGCATCGTCCGCGGCGACCGCGTCGTCGTCCAGCTCCCCAACACCGCCGAGTTCTTCGAGGTCGTCTTCGCGCTCTTCCGCCTCGGCGCCCTCCCGGTCTTCGCGCTGCCCGCGCACCGCGAGACGGAGATCCGCTACTTCTGCGAGTTCACCGGCGCCGCCGCCTACGTCATCGCCGCCGAACACGGCGGCTTCGACTACCGCGAACTGGCCGCGACCGTACGGGACCGGGTCCCCGGCCTGCGGCACGTCTTCGTCACCGGCGGCGACGCCGGCGCCTTCGAAGCGCTCTCCGACGTACCGGCCGACCCGCCCGCCGGCGGCCCGGCCTGGGACGAACCGGCCCCGCACGACCTGGCCTTCCTCCAGCTCTCCGGCGGCAGCACCGGCGTCCCCAAGCTCATCCCGCGCACCCACGACGACTACATCTACTCCCTGTGGGGCTCCAACGAGCTGTGCGGCGTCGACGAGAACAGCGTCTACCTGTGCGTCCTGCCCGCCGCCCACAACTTCCCGCTGTCCTCGCCCGGCACGCTCGGCGCCCTGTACGCCGGCGCGCGCGTCGTACTGAGCCCGCAGCCGACACCCGACGTGGCCTTCCCGCTCATCGAGCGCGAACGCGTCACGATCACCGGCCTGGTACCGCCCCTCGCGCTCGTCTGGACGGAGGCCGCACCGGCCACGCCGTACGACCTGAGCAGCCTCGACGTCCTCCTGGTCGGCGGCGCCAAGTTCAGCGAGGAGGCCGCCCGGCGCGTGCGGCCCGCCCTCGGCTGCACCCTCCAGCAGGTGTTCGGCATGGCCGAGGGCCTGGTGAACTACACCCGGCTCGACGACCCGGAGGAGACCATCGTCTCCACCCAGGGCCGCCCCATCTCCCCCGACGACGAGATCCGCGTCGTCGACGACCAGGACAACGACCTGCCCCCGGGGGAGACCGGCCACCTGCTCACCCGCGGCCCCTACACCATCCGCGGCTACTGGAAGGCGCCCGAGCACAACGCCCGGTCCTTCACCGCCGACGGCTTCTACCGCACCGGCGACGTCGTCCGGCTCACCCCCACCGGGCACCTGGTCGTCGAGGGCCGCGCCAAGGACCAGATCAACCGCGGCGGCGAGAAGATCGCCGCCGAGGAGGTCGAGAACCACCTCCTGGCGCACCCCGCCGTCCACGACGCCAACGTGGTCGCCGAACCCGACCCGTACCTGGGCGAACGCACCTGCGCCTACGTCATCCTGCGCACCGGGGCCGAACCGCTGCGGCCCGTCGACGTCAAGAAGTTCGTCCGCGCCCGCGGCCTCGCCGCCTACAAGGTGCCCGACCGCGTCGAGTTCGTGGAAACCTTCCCGCAGACCGGCGTCGGCAAGATATCCAAGAAGGACCTCAGGTCCGCCGCCGCCCGCACCACCGACCCGTCCTGAAGGGACCGCACCGCACCATGGCCCTGCCCGCCATCGCCCCCTACCCCATGCCGTCCGCCGGCGACCTGCCCGCGAACCGCGTGGACTGGACGGCCGACCCCTCCCGCGCCGTGCTGCTCGTGCACGACCTGCAGAACTACTTCCTGTCGGCCTACGACACCCAGGCCGCCCCGGTCACCGACCTGCTGCGCAACGTCGCGGCCCTCAAGGAACAGGCCGCCCGGCTCGGCATCCCGGTCCTCTACACCGCGCAGCCCGGCGGCCAGACCCCCGCCGAACGCGGCCTCCAGCAGGACTTCTGGGGCCCGGGCCTGCCCGCCGACGAGCACGCGGCGGCCATCGCCGACGCGGTCGCCCCCGGCCCGGACGACACCGTGCTGACCAAGTGGAAGTACAGCGGCTTCGTCCGCACCGACCTGGAGGAGCGGCTGCGCGAGCTGGGCCGCGACCAGATCGTCGTCACCGGCGTCTACGCCCACATCGGGGTGCTGATGACCGCCTGCGACGCGTGGATGCGCGACATCCAGGCGTTCGTCGTGGCCGACGCGGTGGCCGACTTCTCCGCCGAGGACCACGCGATGGCACTGCGCTGGGCGGCCGGCAAGTGTGCCGTGGTCACCACCACCGCCACCGTCCTGGAAGGAAAGTGACCACCATGGCGCTGACCCTGGAACAGCTGCGCAACGACGTCGCGGACGTCCTCGGCGAGGACCCCGCCGACATCCCCGCCGACGAGAACCTCGTCGACTATGGCCTGGACTCGGTGCGCCTGATGGCCCTGGCCGGCCGCTGGAACCGCGACCACGGCATCGACGTGGCCGTCACCGACCTGTCCGAGGAGCCCGCCCTGGAGAAGTGGGCGGTGCTGCTCGGCGCCACCGGCTGACCGCCGCACCCGGCCCGTACGGCGGCGGGGCGGCGCACGGACCACCGTGCGCCGCCCCGCCGCGTCGTGCCCGAAGGACCGTCAGGCGCCCGGCGGCACCCGCGACGGGCGGCCGGAGCCCCGCGTCACGGCGTACCCGGCGATCCCGGCGAGCGCCGCCAGCAGGCCGCCCACCGCCGTCCACACCCACCGGTCGTTCCACCGGCCCGAGGACCAGCCGCCGTCCGGTTCGACCTTGGCGGCACCCGGCACCAGCGGCGCGGCCAGCTTGCCGTCCACGGCCTGCGCGCCGCCCGCCCCGGCCACGGCCGGCTCGAACTCGGCACGCACCGGCAGGCCCAGGTCGTCCTGCGGCAGGCCGGTCACCGTCAGCCGTACGTAATAGCTGCCCGGCAGCGGGTCGTTGGACCACGGCTCGGCCCAGGAGCGGACCGTACGCAGCGTGCAGGACAGCTCCACCGAACCGGCGTCCGCTGCCGCCGCCCTGGTCTGCGCGCCGTAGGTGCACGCCTGGCGGCGCCGCAGCCCGTCGTACACGTCGAGCTGCCAGGTCGCGGCGCCGTGCCGGGCCGCCTCCGGCAGCGTGACCTTCGCCTTCATCGTGGCGCGCTGCCCGGTGTCCACGGGCACCACCCAGTACAGGTAGTCACCGGTGGACGCCCCGGCCGTCGCCTTCTGCCCCGGCTTGACCGGTGTCGCGGTACGGAACGAGGTGCCCGCCTCGGTCGGCCCCGCGGCGGCGGCGCTGCCGCTCGGGGACGGCGACGGGCTGTCCGCCACCGCCGGGCCCGCCACGCCGAAGAGCGCGGCACCCGCCAGCACCGCGGCGGTCAGGAACGTGCGCGTACGCATCAGTTGGTCCTCCAGACGGCGACACGCCAGCGCGACAGCCAGCCCCACAGCAGACCGGCCACCAGGCCGGCCAGCACCAGCGCGCCCAGGAACCACCAGCCGCGGCCCAGGCCGAAGGAGGCGGCGTCCGAGGCGTCGGACGGCCCGTCCACCACGTCGATGGCCAGCTCCACCGGCATCCCCGGCTCGGTCTTGACCGAGGCGGGCGCCGCGAAGGAGTTGCTGAGCCGCAGGCAGACGGTCTCCGGCGCGTCCTTCGCGGCGCCGTCCGCGTTGTTCAGCGGCGCCTTCGGGTAGCGCAGCCCGGACGAGACGACGTCGGTACGCCCGTCACCCGCCTCCGAGCCGCGTACGATCTCCCGGCCGTGCACGGTCGAGGCGCGCAGCAGGACGCCGTAGTCGTTGTTGACGGCGCGGTCGGCGCCGATGCTCGCCGAAGCGCGCAACTCCTGCCCCGGCCGTACGTCCACCCGGTACCAGCGGTGCTCGGCGAACTTCTCCCGGTCGGTGTAGAGGCCCGGCTTGAGCACCGGGGCCTTGTCGCACCGGTCGGCGCCCTCGGTTGCCACCGGCGTCACCACCGGGTCGGCCGCGCGGTCCACCAACTGGTGTACGCGGTCCCGCAGTTCGCTGGTGTGCTTGACGGAGGTGTAGGTTCCGCCGGTGGCCTCCGCGATGCAGCTGAGCTGCCGGCGGGTCTTGGCGTCCGGCAGCAGCCCGAGCGTGTCCACGGTCAGGTGGATGCCCTTGGCGGCGATGTCCCGCGCCACCTCGCACGGGTCGAGCGGGGCGCAGGTGTCCTCGCCGTCGGTGATGAGCACGATCCGGCGGGTCGCGTCACCGCCCTTGAGGTCGTCGGCCGCGCCCAGCAGGGCCGGGCCGATCGGCGTCCAGCCGGTGGGCGCGAGGGTGGCCACCGCGGTCTTCGCCTCGGTCCGGTCGAGCGGGCCGACCGGGTAGAGCTGCTTGGTGTCCTTGCAGCCGGTCTGCCGGTCCGGGCCCGGATAGTTGGCGCCGAGGGTACGTATGCCGAGCTGCACCCCGCCGGGCACGGCGTCCAGCACTTCGTTGAACGCCTGCTTCGCCGCGGCCATCCGGGTCTGCCCGTCGATGTCGCGCGCCCGCATCGAGCCGCTGACGTCGAGCACCAGCTCGACCTTGGGGGAGGGTTTCTTGCCGTCCGGTTCGTCGGCGGCGGTGGCAGAGGTGGGGAGAAGCCCCACGGCCAGGGCGGCGAGCAGCCCGCACACCCCGGCCGCCAGCCGTTTTCTTGTGATCATCGCCGGATCGTATTGAGGATCGGGCTCCGGTTCCAAAACGGGCGGCGGCCGAGGGAGGGCGGTGGGTCAGTGCCGGGCCCAGTCCACGATCAGCGTGGAGGTGGTCGCGTCGAACTTCTTCCACCCGTAGGTGTCGTTCTCGTTCTGGGCGCCCAGGCCCAGGGTCATGGTCCGCCACTTGTACTTCTGGGCGGCCTTGGCGCTGTCGGTGACCCGGAAGTACAGGTTGCCCGCCGGGCAGCGGTTCGCGTCGTGGCCCTTGGCGGCGTTGACCGTGTCCAGCACCTTGTAGCGGTCCCAGTTACGGTTCACCGTGCTGTTCCACGTCGTGTTCTCGTCGACCGTGTTGGTGTCCCGGATCTGCACCGGCCGGGCGGCGCACGACCAGGAGTAGGTGTTCAGGATCCGGAACCGGGCGCTGCGGATCGGGCCCGTATTGTGCAGGTCCCTGGTGTTCATGGTGATGTACGAGCGCCAGGTGCCGCCCGACTGGTTCTCGTGGCCGACGCGCGCGACCTTCCCCGTCCGGTTCCAGTACTTGGTGTTGGGATACCTCTTGTTGACGCTGGTCCACAGCCCCACGCCGCCTCTCGGGGCGCGCGTGTCCGGCAGCCGCAGCTCGGTGGTGTACGTGCCGGAGGGGTTGGCGTAGACACGGGCGGTCGCGGTGCGCTGCGACTGCACCTCCACCCGCCGGCCTGACTGCTTGGCCTGCTTGGCCGCTTGCAGGAGGGCGGCGTCCGGGGCCGTGTTCGGCCGGGGCTTCGTGTCCTGTGTGCCGGGGTCGGCGGCCAGCGCCGCCGGGGCCGCCAGTCCGGCGACGACGCCGCCGACGAGCAGGGGATACCAAGGACCGAGCCGTCGCCGGCCGGTGCGTGAACGGGGTGCGGGCATGCTGTTGCCTCCATTGCCGGTAGTGCCTGAACTACACAAGCCCTTCCACGTCACCGGTTGATCGCGTCACCCCTGCGTCCGACTGAGGACGCGGTACCCGCGGGTATCACCCGTTCGCCGGTATGTCGTCGACGGAGGGTGAGGCTTTCCGCCCCACCCGGTCCCGGGCCGCCGCGGCGATGTTGCGGGCCATCCCGCCGAACACCAGGGCGTGGAACGGCGCCACGCTCCACCAGTACGCGTGGCCCGCCAGCCCGTGCGGATGGAACACCGCCCGTTGCCGGTAGACCGTACGGCCCGCCGCGTCCCGCGCGACCGCCAGCTCCAGCCAGGCCGGCCCCGGCAGCCGCATCTCCGCGCGCAGCCGCAGCAGCCGGCCGCGCTCGATCTCCTCCACCCGCCAGAAGTCCAGCGCCTCGCCGACCCGCAGCCGCTCGGCGTCCCGCCGCCCCCGGCGCAGCCCCACGCCGCCCGCCAACCGGTCCAGCCGGCCCCGCAACGCCCAGGCGAGCGGGAAGGAGTACCAGCCGTGCTCGCCGCCGATGCCCTCGATGACGTCCCACAGCGCCTCGGGCGAGGCGTCCACCACACGGGCCCTGCGGTCGGTGTAGAGGCTGCCGCCCGCCCAGTCCGGGTCGGTCGGCAGCGGGTCGCTGGGGGCGCCGGGCACCGAGGCCGACGACCAGCGGGTGGCCACCCGCGCCTCCCGTACGCGCCGCAGCGCCAGCTCCACCGACCGGTCGAAGCCGGCCGGCCCGCCCGGCGGGTCCGGCACGTACCGGGCGATGTCGTGCTCCTTGGCCACGGCCTCGTGGCGCAGCGACTCCGCCAGCGGACGGGCGATGGCCGCCGGCACCGGCGTCACCAGCCCCACCCACCGGCTGGACAGCCCCGGCGTCAGCACCGGCACCGGCACGATCAGACGCCGGGGCAGGGCCGCGACCCGCGCGTAGCGCTGCATCATCTGCCAGTACGTCAGGACGTCGGGGCCGCCGATGTCGAAGCCCCGGTTCACCGTGTCCGGGAGCCCGGCGCAGCCCACCAGGTAGTGCAGCACGTCCCGTACCGCGATCGGCTGGATGCGGGTACGCACCCAGCTCGGCGTCACCATGACCGGCAGCCGCTCGGTCAGGTACCGCAGCATCTCGAAGGACGCCGAGCCGGACCCCATGATGACGGCGGCCCGCAGCACCGCGGTCGGCACGCCGGAGCCCAGCAGGATGCGCCCCACCTCGCTGCGGGACCGCAGGTGCGGCGAGAGCCGCTGCTCGTCGGCGCCCCGCGGCACCGGCCCGCCCAGGTAGACGATTCGCCGTACACCCGCCTTCCGCGCGCACTCGGCGAACGTACGGGCCGCCCTGCGGTCGGTCTCCTCGAAGTCCTTGCCCGTGCCGAGCGCGTGCACGAGGTAGTAGGCGACGCCGACGCCCTCCAGGGCCTTCGTGAGCGACCGCTCGTCGGTGACGTCGCCCTGCACCGTCTCCACCCGCCCGGACCACGGGTGGTCCCGCAGCTTGCCGGGCGTACGCGCCAGGCACCGCACCGGATACCCCGCGGCCAGCAGCTCCGGCACCAGCCGCCCGCCGATGTACCCGCTGGCCCCGGTCACCAGACACCGTTCCATGCCGCGCCTCCTGTCTCCGGCCCCTACCGGTACCCGCGATGGTGCCCCTGACCCGCGCCCTCCTCGTGCTCCCGCCCCCATTCCCGGGCGAGCCCGGTGAAGGCGCCGGACGCGGCGCTGCGGTAAGCCGTCTCGCGGCGCAGCAGGGTCACCGTGCGGGCGGGCAGCGCGGGGGACAGGCCGACGGGGTGGAGGCCGGGCTGCTCGCGGGTGATGGCGTCGGGCAGGACGGTGGCCAAGGTGGTGCGCCGGACCAGCTCGGTGAGCGTGGTGATGGAGTTGGCCTCCACGGCGATGCGCGGCTGCACGCCGTGCGCGCCGAAGTGCGTGTCGATGTGCAGGCGGGTCGCGAAGTCGGCGCTGAGCAGCGCCAGCCGGTGGTCGCGCAGGGAGCGGATCGGCAGCGGCGCCGTGCGGCCGGCCTGCGGGTGGGCGGGGCCGACGACGAGGCCGAGCGTCTCGGTGAACAGCGCGGTGCCGGTGACGCCCGGCAGGTGCGGGCCGCTGAACGCGATGCCGAGGTCCAGCTCGTCGGCCAGCAGCGCGGCCTCCATCCGGTCCTGGGGCAGCTCCCGCAGGATCAGCGAGATGCCCGGGTAGCGGGTGTGGAACGCCGCGGCCAGGGGGCCGACGAGGTACGCGGTGAAGGTCGGCGTCGTGGCCAGGCGCAGCGTCCCGCGGGTCAGGTCCCGTACGTCCAGGACCGCGCGCTCGGCCGCGTCCAGGTCGCGCAGGGCGCTTCGCGCGTAGTGGGCGTACGCCCGGCCCGCGTCGGTCAGCCGCACGGTGCGCCCCGTACGGTCCAGCAGCTGCACCTTCAAGGCCCGCTCCAGCTGCTTGACCTGCTGGGAGAGCGTGGGCTGCGAGACGTGCAGGGCCTCGGCCGCGCGGGTGAAGCTGGCGTGCTCGGCGACCGCGAGCAGATAGCGGAGATGACGCAGTTCCAGAGCCATGCCGCCCACTGTAGGCGGGCTGGACAGCAGGTATAGGCAGCGCTGATGGCTGCCATGAGTTGTGCGTCTTGGACGCTATAGCGGCAGGCCATCCATGGTGGAGACATCGGCTTCCGGCCGGTGCCCGACCCGCGAGGAGCTGCTGTGCACGACCACCTCACCGACGGCGCCCTGCGTTTCCGGCGCGACGTCCACCCCGCCAGAGCGGCGCTCTTCCAGCGGCTCGCCGCCACCCACCGCCCGGCCGCGCTGTTCATCGGCTGCTCCGACGCCCGGGTCGTCCCCGAACTGCTCACCCAGTCCGAGCCGGGCGAGCTGTTCGTGATCCGCACGGCGGGCAACCTCGTCCCGGTGTACGGACCGGAGCCCGACGCGGTCTCGGCGAGCATCGAGTACGCGCTCGCCGTCCTCGGCGTCACCGACGTCGTCGTGTGCGGCCACTCCGCGTGCGGCGCCATGACGGCCCTGGCCGCCGGCGAGGACCTGGCCGGGCTGCCGGCCGTCGCCGGCTGGCTGCACGCGGCCGGGCCCGCCACGGCCGGGGACGGCAGCGGCGGCGATACCGCCGTCCCGGCGCTGGTCCGCGACAACGTCGTCGCGCAGCTCGCCCACCTCGCCACCCACCCGTCCGTGGCCCGCGCCCTCGCGCGGGACGCGGTCACGCTGCACGGCTGGACCCACGACATCCGCACCGGAGCCGTCGACGTCCTCGACCCCGCCTGCGGCACGTTCACCCCGCTCTCCTGAGCGCCCACCCCGAAAGGACCCCGCCATGCCCCACACCCACGCGCAGCTCGACCCGCAGGCCCGCCTGGACCTGGCCCAGGCGGTCGTCGCGGCCAAGACCCGCAAGGACCTCACCTGGCAGGAACTGGCCGACGCCGCCGGCCTGTCGGAAGCCTTCGTCACCGCCGCGCTGCTGGGCCAGCACGCCCTGCCCGCCGACGCCGCCCGGACCCTCGCCGAGCGCCTGGACCTCGACGCCGAGGCGGAACGCCTGCTCCGGACCATCCCGCTGCGCGGCAGCCTCCCCGGCGGCGTCCCCACCGACCCGACCATCTACCGCTTCCACGAGATGCTCCAGGTCTACGGCACCACCCTCAAGGCCCTGATCCACGAGAAGTTCGGGGACGGCATCATCAGCGCCGTCAACTTCCGCCTGGACGTCAAGAAGGTGGCCGACCCCGAGGGCGGCACCCGCGCAGTGATCACCCTCGACGGCAAGTACCTGCCGGCGGAGCCGTTCTGAGACACGTACGGCCGCGCGGGCACGCGGCCCGCGCGGCCGGCGGGAGGGCTTCGCCCTCCGGGCTCACGCCTCGCGCGGTGACAGCTCGCCCATGGCCGACCAGCCCTCGGCGTCGATCTCGCTGCTGATGATCTGCGGGGTGGTGGCGATGGCGCCGGCCATCGCCTCCAGGCCCGCCTTGAAGTGCGCGGAGTTCACGTGCTCGTCCCCGGCCTTCCGGTCGGCGAAGCCCTCGACCAGGACGAACTGGTTCGGGTCGTCGACGCTGGTCGACCACTCGAAGAACAGGTTGCCCGGCTCCTGCCGGGTGGCCCGGGTGAAGTCGTCCACCAGCGACAGCCACGAGTCCCGGTACTCGGGCCGGGCGGTGAACTTGACGACGATGAAGATCATGCTGGCTCCTGCGCTGGTACGGACCGGCCTGCGCCTGCGCGGCCGGGCGGGCTGCCGCCCGCTTCGCCTCCATGGTGGGCGTCGCCGCCCACCCGGCGGAGGAGGATCGCCGCGCATTCCGGCCCTCCCGGAAAATCCGCCGGCGGGCCCCGCCGCCCCACCGGCCGCCCGCCCCGAAAACCGGGTGCGCGCCGCCCGTCGGGAATGATCGGATGGGCCGCCGGTGACACCGAGGAGAGGGCACGAGCACGATGACACAGCACGGTGATCCGCGGCCGGCGTTACCCCGCCCCACCGGCCGCCATCCGGTGGGCGTGCGTACCGCCCACCTCGTCGACGACGACCGGCAGGACCCGTTCCTGCCCGGCCGCCCGCGGGAGCTGATGGCGCAGCTCTGGTATCCGGCGCAGCAAGGCGCCGGGGCCCCGGGCCGGTATGTGCCGGACGCGCTCTCCCCTCTGGTCGTCGACTCCTGGGAGGAAGAGCCGGGCTGCTCCGGGCTGCCGGGCGACACGGCGGCCGGTGTCGTCGTGCACGCCGCCGAGGGCGCGCCGCCCGCGCCGGACGCAGGCGGCTGCCCGCTGGTCCTGCTGTCACCGGGCCACGCGCAGTACCGCGCGAGCCTGACCGCGCTCGGCGAGGACCTCGCCAGCCGCGGCTTCCTGGTGGCGGCCCTGGACCATCCTTCGGACGCGCTCGGCGTCGAGTTCCCCGATGGCCGGATCGTGCCGTACCGCGAGCCGGACGGCCTCGAAGACGGGGACACCGGCGACCTCGCCACCCGCTATCTGCGGACCCGCGCCGCCGACCTGTGTTTCGCCCGCGAGCGGCTGGCCGCCCCCGGTTTCTGGTGGCATGCCCTCCTCGATCCGTCGAGGGCGGGCGTCGCGGGCCACTCGCTGGGCGGCGCGGCGGCGGCCGAGGCCATGCGGCTCGATGACGGGTTCTCGGCGGGTGCGGACATCGACGGCACTCCGTACGGCGAAGTCCTCCGTACGGGCCTGCAACTCCCCTTCCTGATCCTCCAGTTCACACCTGACGACCCGGAGTACCCGGAGGAGGCGGCGGCCAGGGAACGGCTCTGGAAGCGGCTGCGCGGCCCCCGCCGCCACCTGCTGGTGACCGGCGGCGGCCACGCGTCGGCCACCGACCTCGACGCCCTCGCCGGGCCGCTCGGCTACCGGGAGTTCACCGACGCGGAGGACTACGCCTTCGAACTCGGCTCCCTGCCCGGCGGCCGCGGCATCGAGATCACCCGGATGTGCGCCGGCGCCTTCTTCGAGGAGCACCTGCTGGGCGTGCCGGGTTCGGCGTCCGTGCTTCCGGCGGAGGTCACGGCGGTGGGCTGAGTCACGGTCGCGGTGACGGTTCGGGCAGTCCGGGACCGGCACAGTGCACGTCCGCCGCCGGGACGGTACCGCCGACGAGGTAGGCGGCGACCGCGGCGTCCACGCACCGGTTGCCGCGGCTGGCGAAGACGCCGTGCGAGTAGTCGTCGTGGAGGGTGACCAGCCGGGAGCCCGGGAGGGTGCGGCCGAGGGCCCGTGCGCCGGCGAGGGGCGTCACGGGGTCGTGCGCCGAGGCCACCAGGAGGGCCGGGGGCGCTGCGGGACTGCCGAGGCTGGTGCGCCCGGTGGGGCGGGCGTGCCAGTACGCGCAACTCGCCGCCTCCAGGCCGGTCAGCACGGGTTGCGGGTCCTGGCGCCGCAGCCCGCGGATGTCGGCGAGGACCCGGGCCGGCGTGGGCCCCGGCCCGTCGGCGCACTTCACGATGCGGTTGGCGGCCTCGTACGTACGGGACTCGGCGCCGTCGAAGGGCGCCGCGGGGCGGAGCCGGTCGACCGCGCCCTTGTCCAGGTAGTCGCGCAGCCCGTCGCCCAGGGCGGTCCAGCGTTCGGTGCGGCCGAGGGCGCGGTAGACGGCACGGTCGAAGGCGGCCGCCCCGAAGCCGGAGACGGGGTGCGCGGTCAGGCCGTCGCGTGTGCGCTGGTAGGCGGTGCGGACCTCGCGCGCGGTGGCGCCCAGCCCGAAGCGGGAGCCGTGCCGCGCCAGCCAGTCGAAGAGCACGTCCCGCTGGCGCAGCAGGGCACGGGCCTGCCGTATGTCGAAGGCGTGCCAGTCCTCCGGGCCGACCACGCTGTCCAGCACCAACTTGTCGACGCGGCCGGGGAATTGTGCCGCGTAGGCCGCGCCCAGGTAGGTGCCGTAGGAGACGCCGAGGAAGCTGACGCGCCGCTCGTCGAGTGCGGCGCGCACGGCGTCCATGTCGCGCGCCGTCTCGCTGGTGGAGAGGTGGGGGAGCGCGACGCCCGCGCCCGCCGCGCAGTCGGCGGCCAGCCGGCGCTGCGAGTCGAGGTAGGCGCGCTCGCCGGCGTGGTCGTGCGGTACCGGATCGAGCGGCGCCGAGCCGGTTCCCGGGGCGTCGAAGAGCCCGCCCATCGGGCCGCAGTCGGCGGGCGCGCTGCGGCCGGTGCCGCGCGGGTCGAAGCCGATCACGTCGTAGGCGCGGCGCACGGCTGCCGGGAGCTTGGCGCGCTTGGTGACGGCGTACGGCAGCCCGGAGCCGCCCGGGCCGCCGGGGTTGACCAGCAGGACGCCGCGCCGTTCGGCCGGCGTCCCCGAGGCGCGTACGCGCGAGACGGCTATCCGTAGGTGTGCGCCGTCCGGGCGGCGGTGGTCCAGCGGCACGCTCACCGTGCCGCACTCGACGCGGTCGGGTGCGGGCGGCGCGGGGACCGAGGAGGGGCAGGCGCCGAAGCGCAGGGCCGGGGCGGGGGTGGGGGCGCCGGGTTCGGCGGCCGTGGCGGTGGCGAGCGGGACGGCGCTGGTCAGAAGCGCGCAGAGCAGGGCGGTGCGCCGCAGGGCGGGAGGCATGGGGCTCGCAGTTCGTGGGAGGCGGCGGGCGCGGGGGCGTGGGAAAGGCCGGACCGCGAGGTGACAATGAAAATCATTACGGTTAGCATCGCGTTCGGTCAACACCGCACCGCGGCGCCCGGGGCCTCCCCGCGGCGTGCCCGGACGCGAAACCGCCTGCGCAGAAGGAGAGTTGTGGCGCATCTGCTGATGGTCGAGAGCTGGGTCGGGTCGATGGGCAGGCTGCTGCCCCGCGCCCTCCGCGAGGCCGGACACGACTTCACCTTCCTCACCCGCGACCTGCACCACTACCTGCGGGCCGCCCCCGAGGGCACCGCCCACCCCCTGCTGGCGGCCCGCAACATCGTCACCGCCGACACCAACGACACCGACACGCTGCTCCCGTACGCCGAGCGCCTGCACGCGGCAACCGGCTTCGACGGCGTCCTCAGCTCGTGCGACTACTACCTGCCCGCCGTGGCCCGCATCGCCGCGCACCTCGGACTGCCGGGGCCGGCGCCGGAGGCGGTGGAGGCCGCCTGCCGCAAGGACGCCACCCGGCACGCCCTGGAGGCGGCCGGGGTGCCGGGCCCCCGGTTCGCCGTCTGCGCCGACTGGGCGGGGACCGCCGAGGCGGCACGCGAGATCGGCTTCCCGCTGGTGCTCAAGCCGGTCGACCTGTGTGCCGGGATGTACGTACGGCGGGTGGACGACGAAGCGGAGCTGGCCCGCGCCCACCGGGCGCTCGCCGGGTTCCCGGTCAACGCGCGCGGCCAGCTGCGGGCCCCCGTGGTCCTGCTGGAAGAGCTGCTCGACGGGCCCGAGGTCAGCGTCGAGACCGTGTCGCACGGCGGCGCGGTGCACGTGATCGGCGTGACCGACAAGAGCGTGGGCGGCGCCCCGGCGTTCGTCGAGACGGGCCACATGTTCCCCGCCGCGCTGACCGCCGCCGACGCCGGAGCGGCGGCGGACACCGCGCGTGCGGCGCTCAAGGCGCTCGGGCTCGACCAGGTCGTCGCGCACACCGAGATCAAGCTCACCGCGGCCGGGCCGCGCGTCGTCGAGGTCAACCCGCGCCCCGCGGGCAACCGCATCACCGAACTGGTCCGGCACGTCACCGGCATCGACCTGGCCGCCGCCTTCGTCGAGGTGGCGCTCGGCCGCGAGCCGGACCTCGTACCGCGCGAGACCGGGCTGCGCAGCGCCGCCATCGGCTTCCTCGTGCCGGAACGCACCGGCGTGCTGGAGGGGATAACGGGCGCCGACGGCCTCGAAGGGCAGGCCGGCGTGCTGGAGGTGCAGCTCGCCGCGCCCGGCAAGGCCGTCAAGGAGACCGGCAGCAACAACGGCTACCTGGGCCACGTCATGGCCGGCGACGGCGAAGGAGCGGGTGCGCGCGCCCGCGTCGAGGAACTGCTGGGCGGCCTGTGTCCGCGGGTGGTGGGCGACCGATGAGCGCGACGGGACAGGCCGTGGCGAGCGGCTACCCGGACCTCGTACGCCGGGTGCGCGCCGGGGAGCTGGGGCCCGGCCCCCGCACGCAGAAGATCGCGGTGGCCTTCGCCACCAGCCAGGCCGTACGCCACGAAGGGCGCAGCGGCGGCTACCGCAACGAGGTGCTCAGCCTGCGCCTGGGCGGCGCGGTGGGGTCCTGCGCCGTCGAGCCCGGCGCGCTGCCCGCCGCCGCGATCGAGGACTGTGTGGGCGCCGACGTCGCGACGCTGCTCGACCACCCGCTGGCGCCGGTACGGGTCGCCGCCCTGGACGCGTACCTGATGCACTCCCTGCCGCACACGCCCGCGAACGGCGCGCAGCCCTGGGAGCTGCCCGCCGGCGACTCGCTCGCCAAGTCGCGGGCCCGCGCCCGGGGCGTCGCCGGGCTGCTGCCCGCCGCGCCCGGCCGCACCGTCCTGGTCGTCGGCGTCGTCAACTCGCTGCTGGAGGCGCTGCGCGCCCGCGGACTGGTGTGCGTACCGTGCGACCTCAAGGGCGGCCGTACCGAGTGGGGCGAGCCGATCCGTACCGACGCGCTCGCCGAGCTGGACGGCTGCGACGCGGTGCTGGCGTCCGGGATGACGCTGGGCAACGGGACCTTCGAGCCGCTGCGTGCCCACTGCGAGCGGCACGGCAAGCCGCTGGTGATGTTCGCCCAGACCGGCAGCGCCGTGCTGCCGCGGCTGCTGGGCGCGGGGGTGAGCGCCGTGTGCGCCGAGCCGTACCCGTTCTTCTGGCTCGACGGCGGTCCCGGCGTCGTCCACCGCTACACCGGCGGCGACGATTACGCGCTGCTGGGGCAAGGAGACGTCCGATGACCGCCGCCGTTCTGCGCGCGCCCGCCGCCAACCGGGAGCTCCTCGCCCTCGTCGGCCGTACCCCGCTGGCCCGCATCACCGGTGACCTGCCCTGCCCGCACCCCGGGTTCTGGGCCAAGCTGGAAGGGCTCGGCGCGGGCGGCATGAAGGCGCGGGCCGCCGTGTCCATGCTGCTCGGTGCCCGCGAGCGCGGCGAACTGCGGCCCGGCGCGCCGGTCGTGGAGTCCACCTCCGGCACCCTCGGCGTCGGCCTGGCCTTCGCCGGGCAGGCGCTCGGCCACGACGTGATCCTGGTCTGCGACAGCGAACTGGAGCCGTCGATGCGGCAGTTGCTGCGCGCGTACGGCGCCCGGCTGGAGATCGTCGACCGGCCCGCGCCGGAAGGCGGCTGGCAGGCCGCCCGGCTCGCCCGGCTGCGCGAACTGCGCACCCTGCTGCCGCACGCGTACTGGCCCGACCAGTACAACAACCCCGACAACGCCGCCGGGTACGCCTCCCTCGCCGCCGAACTGGCCGCCGACCTGGACCACCTCGACGTCCTGGTGTGCAGCGTCGGCACCGGCGGCCACAGCGCCGGGATCATCGGCCCGCTGCGCCGCCACTGGCCCGCGCTGCGCCTGGTCGGCGTGGACGCCACCGGCTCGACCATCTTCGGGCAGCCCGCCAGGCCCCGCCTGATGCGCGGCCTCGGCAGCAGCATCCACCCGCGCAACGTCGCCTACGCGGCCTTCGACGAGGTGCACTGGGTGGGCCCCGCCGAAGCCGCCGACGCCTGCCGGCGGCTGGCCCGCGGCTGCTTCGTCAGCGGCGGCTGGAGCACCGGCGCCGTCGCGCTGGTCGCCGCCTGGGCGGCCCGCGTGCACCCCGGCGCCGTCGTCGCCACCGTCTTCCCCGACGGCCTGCACCGCTACCTCGGCACCGTCTACGACGAGGACTTCGCCGCCGCCCACGGCCTGGCCGGGCAGCCCGTCGCCACCCGCCCGGTGGAGATACCGCACCCCACGGCCGCCGAAGCCACCGGCTGGGCGCGCTGCACCACCGTCGTGGACCCGAAGGCGGCGGCTGTGGGGGAGGGGGCCGCGTGAACGTGACCCTGCGCGTCGTACGGCTGCGGCTCGCCGAGCCGCTGCGCATCTCCCGGTCGGTGACGACCGAGCGGAACGCCGTCTGGATCACCGTCGAGCACGGCGGGGCGCGCGGTCACGGCGAGGCTGTGACCAGCGTGTACTACGGACTCGGCACCGACACGCTGTGCCGGCTGCTGGCCGGTGCCGGCGGGGAACTCGGCCGCTTCGCCGACCCGGAGAGCGCCCTCGCCGCCCTGCGGGACGGCGAGCTGCCCGCGCCCGGCATCCCGCCCGCCGTCACCGCCGCCGTCGAGTCGGCGCTGCTCGACCTGGTGGGCAAGCGGGCCGGGCAGCCGGTCCACCGGCTGCTCGGCACCAGGGAGCGGCCGGCCGCCGCCACCGCCCGCACCATCGGCATCGTGCCCGCCGACCGGGCTCGCACGCAGGCCCGCTGCCTGGCCGCGAGCGGATTCACCGTCATCAAGGTCAAGGCCGGGACGGCGGACCCCGAGGACGACCTCGCCCGCGTACGGGCCGTACGCGACGCCGCGCCCTCGGCGGCCCTGCTGCTCGACCCCAACGGCGCCTGGACGCCGGACCTGGCGGCACGGCTGCTGCCGCGCTTCGCCGAACTCGGCGTCGCGGCCGTCGAACAGCCCACCGCCCCCGGCGACCCCGAAGCGCTCGCCCGGCTCGCCGAACGCTCCCCGCTGCCCGTCATCGCCGACGAGGACGCCGTCGGCCCCGCCGACGCCGAGCGGCTCGCCGGGCGGGTGCAGGGCGTCAACGTCAAGCTCGCCAAGTGCGGCGGCGTGTACGCGGCGCTGCGCATCGAGGAGCTGATCGCGGGCAGCGGCACCCGGCTGATGCTCGGCTGCCTCACCGCGAGCACCCTCGGCATCGCCCCCGCCGTCCACCTCGCCGACCGCGCCCACTGGGTCGACCTGGATGGGCACCTGCTGCTCGCGCACGACCCGTGGACCGGCATCGGCGGCACCGACGGGACCGTACGGGCCGGAACGGGCGCCGGACTGGGCGTACGGCCCGCGCCCCCGCGCCCGGAGCGGACCGCGCCCGCACCCCCGGCAGCAGAGCCGGCAGCACAGCGCGCAGCACAGCCCGCAGCACAGAAGGAAAGGCACCACCGTGAAGACGTGGACTGAGATGCGGGCCTTCCCGCTCGCCATCCGGCTCCTGCTGGTCAACCAGCTCGGCGTGAACATCGGCTTCTACCTGCTCATCCCCTACCTCGCCACGCACCTCGGCGAGGACCTGGGAATGTCGGCGGCGGTGGTCGGCATCGTGCTGGGCGTACGCAACCTCAGCCAGCAGGGCCTGTTCATCCTCGGCGGCTCGGCCGCCGACCGGCTCGGCGCCCGCGGCGTGATCATCGCGGGCTGCGCCCTGCGCACCGTCGGCTTCGCGCTGTTCGCCCTCGGCGACGGACTGCCCGTCCTGCTCGCCGCCTCCATACTCAGCGGGCTCGCCGGGGCCCTGTTCAACCCGGCCGTGCGCGCCTACCTGGCGGCGGAGGCCGGCGACCGCAAGGCCGAGGCGTTCGCCCTGTTCAACATCTTCGCGACGACCGGCGCGCTGGTCGGCCCGCTGCTCGGCAGCGCCCTGCTGCTCGTCGACTTCCGGGCCTCCGCGCTCACCGCCGCCGCGATCTTCGCCCTGCTGACCGTCGCCCAGGCCGTCGTGCTGCCCGCCCGAGAGGTGCCCGCCTCGAAGGGCAGCGTGCTCGGCGACTGGCGCGAGGTCCTCGCCAACCGCGCCTTCCTCGCCTTCTCCCTCGCCATGGTCGGCATGTTCACCATGGAGAACCAGCTCTACCTGCTGCTCCCGGACGGCGCCAGGCGGGCCACCGGCTGGGAGGGCGCCGCGGGCGTCGTCTTCCTCGTCGGCACGCTGGCCAACCTCACCCTCCAGATGCGCATCACGCGCTCCCTCAAGGAGCGGGGCAAGCGGGCGCGGTGGATCGCCGCCGGACTGGCGCTGATGGGTGTGGCGTTCGTCCCGCCGATGGCCGTCGCCGGTATGTCCGGTGCGGGCGGCGGCGCGGGCCGCGCGGCGCTCGCGCTCGTACCCGTCCTCGCCGGAGCGCTGCTCCTGTACGTCGGCATCATGATCGCCCAGCCGTTCGTCATGGAGCTGATACCCGAGTTCGGCCGCGCCGAACTGACCGGCACGTACTTCGGGATCTTCTACGTCGTCTCCGGCATCGCCGCCGCCGTCGGCAACACCGTCGTGGGCTGGGCCATGGACGCGGGCGGCCACGGCGGCGCCGGCTGGCTGCCCTGGGCGTGCTGCCTCGCCTTCGGCCTCCTCTCGGCGGCGGGCGTCGGCTGGCTGCACCGCCTGCGGGCCCTGCCCGTACGGCCGGTGGCGGTGACGGCATGACGGACAGCGCCGCCGCCCGCAACCTGCTGACCGACAACCCGGCCCTGTACGAGGCCCGGTTCCCCGACCCGGAACGGCTCGCCGCCCGCTGGACCGAGAACGTCCTGCGCCGGTACGGCGCCGGGCCGCACGTCCTCGACATCGGCTGCGGCACCGGCCGGGACGCCGCCCAGCTGCACGCCGCGGGCCGCACGGTCACCGGCGCCGACCTGTCGGACACGATGCTCGCGTACGCCCGCACCCACCACCCCGGGCCCCGCTACACGCGGGCCGACCTGCGCGGATTCGACGCGGCCGACCTCGCGCCACAGCCGTTCGACGCCGTCGTCTGCCTCGACAGCGCGCTGCTGTACTGCCACACCAACGACGAACTCGACGGCTTCCTGGCCTCCTGCCGCCGCGCCCTGGCACCCGGCGGACTGCTGGTCGCCGAGATGCGCAACGGGGCCTTCTTCCTCGGCCGTACGGAACTCCTGGACGCACCGCAGATCCGCGGCTTCGCATGGGAGGGCACCGTCTACCGGTCCGTCACGACACTCACCGTCGACCGGGCGGCCCAACTGCTGCGCCGGCGGAGGGTGTGGAGCACGGAGGACGGCGGGCCACCGGTCGAACAGCACTCCGCGTGGCGGCTGCTGTTCCCCCAGGAACTGCGGTACGCGCTCGCCGCCCACGGCTTCACCGTGCTGGAGCTGCACGACGGGCCCGGCCCCCGTACGGAACAGCCCTGGCGGCCCGGACCGTCCAGGACCCCCGGCAGCGCTGCCGACGGCGACCGGCTGCACCTCGTGGCCCGCCTGGGCGACGCCTGACCGCCCCGCCCCCCTGCCCACCCACTCACACGAGGCGAGACCACCATGACCGAACTCCCACCCCACGACCGGGACACCGGCGGCCACCCCGGACTGCGACGGCGCGGCTTCCTCGCCGCCGCCGCGGGCACCACGGCCGCCGCCGGGCTCCTCCTGGCCGGCTGCGGCACCGGACCCGGCGCGCCGGGCACGGGCGGCGGCACCCCACGGCGCGGCGGCCGGCTGCGCGCCGCCTTCGCCGGGGGCGGCGCGTCCGAGACCCTCGACCCGCACCTGGCCAACCTCTTCGCCGACGTCGCCCGCGCCAAGGCCCTCTACGACAAGCTGGCCGACTGCGGCACCGACATGGCCGCCCGCCCCCGCCTGGCCGCCAAGTGGGAACCGAACGACACGCTCGACCGCTGGCAGGTCACCCTCCGCAAGGCGGCCTTCCACAACGGCAACCCGGTCACCGCGGACGACGTCCTCTACAGCTTCCGCCGCATAGCCGACCCCAAGAAGGCATACCGCGCCAAGGCGTCCCTGGAGCCCATCGACCTGGCCGCCAGCCGCGCCGTCTCCCCGGACACCGTCGAGTTCCGGCTCAAGCGGCCCACCGCCGAATTCCCCAACGTACTGGCCGCCTTCGGCGCGTACGTCATCCCGGCCGGCACGACCACCGCGGACTTCGCCAAGCCCGTCGGCTCGGGCCCCTTCCGCTTCGTCTCCTTCACACCGGGCCGTTCCTGCGTCGTGCAGCGCAACGACTCCTACTGGGACGGCGCTCCGCACCTGGACGAGCTGGAATTCGTCGTCGCCAACGAGGAGTCCGCGCGCATCAACGCCCTGCTCGGCGGCCAGGTCGAGTACGCACACGAACTCAACCCCACCACCGCGCGCGCCCACGAGGGCAAGGGCCAGATCGAGATCGTACGGCTGCGCAACAGCGCCATGCAGTCCTTCGCGATGAAGACCGACCGTGCCCCCTTCGACGACAAGCGGGTCCGCGAGGCGTTCTTCCTCATCGCCGACCGCAAGGAACTCCTCGACGGCGCGCTCTCCGGAGCGGGCGAGATCGGCAACGACCTGTTCGGCAAGGGCTACGAGTACTACGCGGGCGACCTGCCGCAGCGCCACCAGGACCTCGACCGGGCCCGCCACCTCCTCAAGCAGGCGGGCGCCGAAGACCTGCGGATCACTCTCGACACCTCGCCCGTCGCCGCCGGGTTCACCGAAGCAGCCGGCATCTTCCGCGACCAGGCCGCCAAGGCGGGCGTGACCCTCCAGGTGAAGTCCGGCAGCAAGGACAGCTACTGGAGCGACATCCTCGACTCCGGCACCCTGTGCTGCTACCGCTCCGGCGCCATGCCCATCGAGTCGCACATCTCGCAGCGGCTGCTGACCGGCTCCACGACCAACGCCACCAAGTGGCACCACAAGGACTTCGACGCCCTGTACCAGCAGGCCCAGTCCACCAAGGACAAGAAGGAACGGGCGGCGGTCTACGGGCGGATGCAGCGCCGCCTGTACGCCGAGGGCGGCTTCCTGGTGTGGGGCTTCGCCGACTGGATCGTCGGCACCTCCCGCCGCGTGCACGGCGTCGCGCACGACGCGCCCGCCAACACCCTGGACTGGGCCCGCTTCGACAAGGTGTGGCTGGCGTGACCGCACCGACCGGACCGTCCCCGGCGCGCGCGGGACGCGCCGGGCCGGCGGTGCTGCGCTCCTGGCTCGCGCGCCGGCTGCTGCTCGGCGTGGCGCAGACCGCGGGCGTGGTGCTGCTCGTCTTCGCGCTCACCGAGGCGCTGCCAGGGGACGCCGCCGTCGCCCTGGCGGGCGACCAGCCCGACCCGGCCCGCATCGCGGCCATCCGTACCGAACTCGGCCTGGACCGCCCGGCAGCCGAACGGTTCGCCGACTGGGTGGGCGGGCTGCTGCACGGCGACCTCGGGAACTCCCTCGCCTCCGGACGCCCCGTCGCCGGCTACCTCGCCGACGGCTTCGGCCCCACCCTGCTGCTCGCCGCCATCACCGTGGTGCTGCTGGTACCGGCCGGGGTGGGCCTCGGCGTCCTGGCCGCGCGCCGCGAGGGCTCGCTCGCCGACCGGCTCGTCAGCTCCGCGACCCTGGCCGTGTACGCCGTACCGGAGTTCGCGCTCGGCGTGCTGCTGGTGACCCTGTTCGCGCTGCGGCTGGGCTGGCTGCCGCCGACCGCCGTCGGCTCCGGCGGCGACCTGCTCGCCCAGCCTGCCGTCCTCGTCCTGCCCGTCCTGGTGCTGCTCTCCCGCCCGGTGTGCTCGATCAGCCGCCTGGTACGGGCCGGGATGATCGACGCACTGCGCTCCCCCTACGTACGGCAGGCCGCCCGCTACGGCCTGTCCGCCGCCCGCATCCGGTACGCGCACGCCCTCCCGAACGCCCTCGCGCCCGCCGCCCAGCAACTCGCCCGCACCGTCGACTGGCTGCTGTGCGGAGTGATCGTCGTCGAGGCGCTGTTCGTCATCCCGGGCCTGGGCACCGTGCTCATGAACGCGGTCGCCGAACGCGACGTCCCCGTGGTCCAGGGCCTGGCCGTGGTCTTCGGCGTCATCGCCGTGGCCCTCAACCTGGGCGCCGACGTGGTCGCCCGCCGTCTCGCGCCACGGGCGGGGGTGGCGGCCTGATGCCGAAGCCGAACGGCACGACGGCGCGACTGCCCGGTCTGGCCGGGCTCCTGATCGCCGGCGTCCCCCTCCTCCTCGCCCTCCTCGGACCGCTGTTCGCGGGCGGCCCCGGCCCGCGCACCGCGTCCTTCACCCTCGACGGCGGCCACTGGCTCGGCACCGACTTCGTCGGCCGCGACGTGTGGCGGCAGGTACTGCTCGGCGGGCAGTCCGTGGTGCTCGTGGCCCTGGCCGCCACCGTCCTCGCCTACGCGGTCGCCGTACCCCTGGGCCTGGCCGCCGCCCTCACCCACCGGGCCTGGCTCGAAGAACTGCTGATGCGCCCCCTGGACATCCTGCTCGCCGTGCCGTCGCTGCTGCTCATCCTGCTGGTCGCCGCCGTCTTCTCGCCGGGCGCCGCCGGGCTCGCACTGCTGGTGGCGCTCGTCAACATCCCCGACGCGGCCCGGATCGTCCGCGCCGCCGCGTCCGCCGCGGCCGCACGCCCCGCCGTCGAGGCCCTGCGCATGCAGGGCGAGAGCTGGTGGCGCACGGCGGTCGGCTACGTCGGCAGGTCCGCGCTGCGCACCTTCGCCGCCGACGCGGGCGTACGGCTGACCGGCGTGCTCTACCTCGTCGCCACCGCCGCGTTCCTCGGCGTCGGCGTGGAACCGGACGCGGCGGACTGGGCCGTCATGGTCGACCGCAACCGGACCGGGCTGTTCGTGCAGCCGTGGGCGGTGGTCGTGCCGGCGCTGCTGATCGTGGCGCTGTCGATGGGCGGCAACCTGGTCTTCGACGCGCTGCTGCAAAGGCACACCCACGGGCTGCGAAGGCACACCCACGGACCGAAGGAGGGCCGCCGGTGAGCGCGGCAGCGAACGTCGTCGCCGAGGTCGGGAACCTGCGGGTGGAGGTGGGCGGCCGGGCCGTCGTCGACGGAGTGAGCCTGCGGGTCCGCGCGGGCGCGGTCACCGCCCTGGTGGGCGCGTCCGGCAGCGGCAAGACCACGACGGGCCTGGCCCTGCTCGGCGCGTACCTGCCAGGGGCCCGGGTCTCGGGTGCGGTCACCGTCGCGGACGGCCTGGTCGGGCACGTGCCGCAGCACCCGGCGGCGGTCCTCAACCCCGCCCGCAGGGCCGGCGCCCTGCTGGCCGACATCGCCCGGGCCCAGGTACGCCACCTGCCGCGCCGCGAGCGCTCCAGGGCCGCCGAAGCGCGCATCGCGGACGCGCTGGCCGGCGCCCAACTGCCGGACGGCGTCGCCCTGTTGTCGCGCTACCCGCACCAGCTCTCCGGCGGCCAGCAGCAGCGGGTGGTGCTCGCCCAGGCCCTGCTGCTCGGCGCCCGGGTCGTGGTCGCCGACGAGCCGACCACGGGGCAGGACGCCCTCACCAAGCGCCGCATCGTGGCGGAGCTGGCGTCGGTCGCCCGGCAGGGCATCGGCGTCCTCCTGCTGAGCCACGACCTGGACGTGGTGCGCGAACTGGCCGACGAGGTCGTGGTCCTCAAGGACGGCAGGGTGGTGGAGTCCGGCCCCGTGCGGCAAGTGGCCCAGGCACCCCGGCACACCTGGACGCGCGAACTGTTCGCGCGCCCGGAGGAGAGCGCAAACACCGATCCCGACGCGCGCCCGGAGGAAGGCGGGAGCACCGTTCCCGACGCGCGCCCGGAGCCGGAAGCCGACGCACTCCTGGACGTACGAGACCTGACCGCCCACCACCACGGCGGCCCCCGCCGCTCCGCCGACGTCCTGCGCGACGTCTCCCTGCGCATCCGGCCCGGCGAGCGCGTGGCGGTCGTCGGCCGCTCCGGCAGCGGCAAGACGACGCTCGGCCGGTGCCTGGCCGGGCTGCACCGTACGTACGTGGGAGACGTCCGCCTCGACGGAGCCCCGCTGCCGCGCAGCCTGCGCGACCGCACGCCCGGCCAACTCGCCGCGGTGCAATACGTCTTCCAGGACGCTCAGGCGTCCTTCGACGAACACCGCACGGTACTGGCGCAGGTGGCCCGCACGGCGGTGCGCCTGCGCGGCGCGGACCCGGCCGGCGCCACGGCACAGGCCGGCGCGCTGCTCGCCGAGGTCGGGCTCGGCGAGCAGCACGTCCACAGCCGCCCCGGGCAGCTTTCGGGAGGCGAACTCCAGCGCGCGGCGCTCGCCCGCGCGCTCCTCGCCCGCCCCCGTGTGCTGATCTGCGACGAGATCACCTCGGGCCTGGACACGGTCACCCGGCGCGGCATCCTCACCGTCCTCGACCGTCACCTGCGCGAGCAGCCGGACCTGGCACTGGTGTGGATCACCCACGACCTCGGCACGGCGGCCACGGCCGGGCACGTCGTGGTGCTGGACGCGGGCGACGTCGTCGAACAGGGCCCCGCCGACCGCGTACTGACCGCGCCGGAGCACCCCTTCACGGCGGCCTTGGTCGAGGCGTCGGCAGGGCAGCGGACAGCCTCCCAGGCCAGGTGAGCAGGCCCGCCAAGGCCGCTCCGGCGGGCTACTCCGCGGCCGGTTTACGGGCCAGGAGGGTGGCCTGCGGCGTCCGCTCGGCGAACGCGCCGACGTCGGGCTCGCGCAGCATGCGGGCCCGTACGGGCAGACCGGCCCGGTCCAGCAGGGCGGCGAACCGGTCCGGCTGCCACCGGTGGAAGTCGAGCGAGACCGGGTGCCCCCACGCCTCCTCCAGGCGCAGCGGCTCGTCGCCCACCTGGAACGCGGCCAGCAGGTGGCCGCCGGGCGCGAGGACCCGGTGGAACTCGGCGAACGCCTCCGGCAGCCGCTCCGCCGGAACGTGGATGGTCGAATACCAGGCCACCACGCCGGCGAGGCTGCCGTCCGGTATGTCCAGGGCCAGCATGGAGCCCTCCTCGAAGCGCAGCCCCGGGTGCTCGCGGCGGGCCACCGCCAGCATCCCCGGCGACAGGTCGACGCCGAAGACGGACAGACCCAGGCCGGCCAGGTGCGCGGACACGCGGCCGGTACCGCACCCCACGTCGGCCACCGGGCCGCCGCCCCCGGCCCGCACCAGGTCGGCGAACGCGGCGAGCATCCCCCGCTCCAGCGGCTTCGCGTCCAGCTCGCCGCTCGCGAACGCGACGTAGTCGTCGGCCATGGCGTCGTAGGAAGCCCGGGTGTCCAGCAGAAAGTTCGGTTCGGTCATGGGGAGGACCCTACTGGGCCGCCACGCCGCCGGGCCGCACTACCGGGGCGAGCCACCTGGCCGCGCCACCGGGGCGAGCCACCGGTCCGCACCACCGGGGCGCGCCTCAGAAGAACTCGTCCAGCAACCGGTAGAACGCCAGCTTCTCCTGCGAGACCGCCGTACCGTGACCGTTCCCGTACGCGCGCAGGAACGTCTCGGCGTACGCGGGACCGAACCACGGGTCCTCCTCGTGCGCCAACTCGCGCAGCACCAGCGCGAGGTCGAGATGCCGGTCCGCCCGGCCGAGACGGCCCACGTCGATCAGGCCGGTCACCCGGCAGGTGCCGGGGTCGAGGAGGACGTTGTCCGGACACAGGTCGCCGTGGCAGACGACCAGGTCCTCCGACGCGGGACGGGTCCGCTCCAGCTCGGCCAGCAGCCGGCCGCCCGACCAGCCGGCGCGCTCCTCGTCCAGGTCCTCCAGGTCGACGGCCCCGTCCGCGACGGCGCGGGCCGCCTGCGGCAGCGTCACCGCCAGAGCGCGGTCGAACGGGCAGCGCTCCACCGGCAGCCCGTGCAGCGAGCGGGCGAGGCCGGCGAGCGCGGCGGCCACGTCGTGCCGCTGGTGCTCCGGCCACTCGGCACTCGCGGGCCGCCCCGGCACGGCCTCGGTGACCAGCCAGGCGACCGAACCGGCGCCACCGCTCTCCACGACACGCGGCACGGGGACGCCCTGTTCCGCCAGCCACACCAGCCGCTCGGCCTCGGCCGGCAGGCTCAGCCCGGACGCCGCGGCGGCACCGGCGGGCGCCAGCTTGGCGTACAACTCCCGGGAGCCGCCGGTGAGGTGGTACACGGCGGCCCCGGATGCCCCATCGGTCACTCGGGTCCAGTCATGGTCGGGATATCTGCGACGCAGCGCACTGTCCATACCGCCCATCCTCCAGGAGCGGTGATCGCGGCGCACCCGGGTTTCCTGGCGGGACAGACGGCACCCTGCGGACACGCCCCAGGCCGACGCGCGCCTGAAGAAGGCCGGGCGCCGCGGGCATGATGCGGGTGCCGCTGCCCTCCCGGGCGGCGGTGATCCCACCGGCGGTCGCCACCTGACCACGGCACGAGAGGCGGCACTCCATGACGAGCGGCACGTCCGGCCCGGGAGGCCGTCGCGTGAACGAGGCACTCCACGACCACTACGCACAGCTGGCGGACACGTACGACGAGACGTGGGCCCACCGCCCCGAGTACCTCGACTGGATGCACGACCGCATCCGCCGCGGACTCCGCGCCCGCCCGGGGGAGTGGATCGCCGACATCGGCGGCGGAACCGGCCTGTTCGCACGCCGGCTGCTGCCCTACGCCACCGAACGCAGGCCCCTGCTGTGCGTCGACCCCTCGGCGGCGATGCTGGCCCGCCTCCCCAGGGACCGCCGCCTGCGCCCGGTGGCGGCCACCGCCGAACAGATCGCCGCCCACGGCGTACCGCTGCCCTGCGACACCTTCGACGCGGTGCTGGTCAAAGAGGCGGTCCACCACTTCACGGCGCTGGAGGAGACGCTGACCGGCCTCGCCGGCCGCCTGGCCGACCGCGGCCGCATCCTCGTCGTCACCCTCCCGCCCAAGCTCGATTACCCGCTCTTCCCACGGGCCTTGGACCGGTTCGCCGCCGCCCAGCCCGAACCCGCGCGGGTCGCCGCCGCACTGCGCGGGGCCGGGCTGGCGGTGACCACCGGCACGGAGGAATTCCGGGTGCTCGTCGAGCGGGACCACTGGCTGCACCTGGTCGCCCACCGCTGGATGTCGGTCCTGTCCACCTTCTCCGACGCCGAACTCCGCGACGGGCTGCGGGAGATCGCCGAACAGCACCCGGGGCCGGTCCTGGAGTTCACGGACCGTTTCGCCTTCGTCCTGGGCGTCGCGGGCACGACATGACGCCCGCCCCGCACCCGACCCCGTACTGCTTGGTCAACTTCCGTACTGCTTGGTGTCCGGGTGCTCGACGAGCAGGACGTGCGCGGGCTCCTCGGCGACGGGACGGTGCCGTACGCCCTTGGGCACGACGAACAGCTCACCCGCCTTGAGCACCACCGGCTCCCGCCCCTCCAGCTGGATTTCGAAGGTGCCGTCCCAGCAGAGGAACATCTCGTCCTCGTCGTGGTGGTGCCAAGGGCAGGCGTCGCCTTCAATGCGGGCGAGGCGGACAACGGTGGTGTCGTTCACCATGGCCAGGTTGCGCTGCTGGAAAGGCCCCGGCAGTTCGGCGATGGCGGCGGGCACCGATACGGCGGCGTAATGGCGGGAATCCTCGTGTCGAGTCGTCATGCCGTGATCATCGCCGCCCGCGGAACACCGGCACAGAGCCAATGCCCCATAATTGGTCCGCCCGGCGAACCAATCCTCGACCCGACGTGAGAGAACCGACCTTGGCCATGGACCCAGCCGAACTGGCCGACCGCCTCGGCCGGTGGTCGGCCGGCCGCGGCCCCCTCTACCTCCTGCTCGCCGCCCGGCTGCGACGCCTCGTCGACGAGGGCGAGCTGCCACCGGGCACCGCGCTGCCCCCCGACCGCCCGCTGGCCTCCGCGCTCGCGGTGGGACGCGGAACCGTCGTCGCCGCGTACGAACAACTGCGCCTGGAAGGCCGGATCGTCCGGCGCCAGGGCAGCGGCACCCGCGTCGCGGGCCCGGCACGCGCCACACCTCAGGAGACCACCGGAGCACCGGTCTTCCTCCACCTCCTGGAACCCCGCGACGACGACGTGATCCTCCTGGCGTGCGCCGCGCCCACCGCACCACCACCGATCGTGCTGTCCGCCTACGAACGGGCCCTGACGCGGCTGGGGGCCGCCGCGGAGGAAACCGGCTACCACCCGGCAGGCCACCCGCAGCTGCGCCGCGCCGTCGCCGACCACTACACGCGGCGCGGCGTACCGACCCACCCCGGGCAGATCCTGGTCACCAACGGCGGCCAGCAGGCCCTCTCCCTGCTCGCCCGCGCCTTCGTCCAGCCCGGCGGCACCGTGCTGGTCGAGGCCCCCACCTACCCCGGCGCGCTGGAGACGTTCCGCGAGCACGCCGCTCACCTGCGGACACTCCCCGTCGGCCTGGACGGCTTCGAAGCGGTCCTGCGCTCCTCGTCCCGCCGTCCGGAACTCGCCTACCTCGTGTCCACCCACCACAACCCGACCGGTGCGGTACTGCCACGGTTGGCGCGCCGCCGGCTCGCCGTGGCGGCCGCTGCCGCCGGTGTACCGCTCATCGACGACGAAGTCCTCGCCCACCTGGCCTTTCCCGGCCACCACACGCCGCCTCCGCTCGCCGCGTCCGAAGAAACGACCATCGCCGTCGGCTCGCTCAGCAAGAGTGTCTGGGGCGGGCTGCGCATCGGCTGGATACGGGCGCCCCGCCCCGCCGCCGACCGCCTCGCCCGCCTACGGGCAGTCCACGACCTCGGAGGCAGCCTTCCCGCGCAACTGGCCGCCGCCGAACTGCTGCCCCACCTGGAAGCCCACTGCCAGGACATGGCGGCAGAACGGCAGGCCCGCCACGACCACTTGGCCGCACAACTGGCACAACACCTGCCGGAATGGCGGACCGAGCCCGTCACGGGCGGCCAGACCCTGTGGGTGCGCCTGCCGCACGGCGACGGCGACTCCTTCAACCAGGTGGCCCTGCGCCACGGAGTAGCCGTACTGCCCGGCAGCGGACTGGACGCCTCAGGAGGAAGCCGGCAGTTCATCCGCATCCACTTCCTGGCCACGCCCGAAACCCTGACCGAGGCGGTGCACCGCCTGACCACCGCGTGGCACGACTACGGCAGACGCCCTGAGCAGGGGAAGGGGAGCACGGCAACGCGCTCGATGGCGGTGTGACACGGGAGCCCGGCGCTTACTTGTGCTGGATCGGCGGGCAGTAGCCGGTGTCCTCGCCGATGCTGTTGATCTCGGCGTTGGACCGGGGGTCGTCCGCGTAGTTGACCTGGTCGGTGCACTTCACCCCGGACTTCTTGGGGGTACCGGCCGGGGTGCCGCCCTTCGGGGAGGTGTCCTTCGAAGCGCCGCCCTTCGAGGTGTCGCCCTTTGCGGTACCGCCCTTCGAGGCGCCGCCCTTGGCGGTACCGCCCTTTGCGGTACCGCCCTTCGAGGCGCCGCCCTTGGCGGTACCGCCCTTTGCGGTGGAAGCGGGCGACTGCTGGGTGTCCGTGGGGGCGGACGAGGACGACGAGGTCTTGAGCCCTCCGCTGTCCTGGCAGGCGGTGAGCCCGAACGCGGCGACAGCGATCACCGTCGCGGCGGCGGCATTGCGGACGTGGCGGAGCGCGGTGCGGTGCGACATGTTCTTCCCCGTTCGGCTTCGGTTGGTAAGAACAGGCTGCCGCCCCCTGCTTATGCTTTACCGCCGTACGACTAACGTCCCGCTAACGGCTCACGCAGCCCCGCAGCCCACCTCGCCCACCCCCAGGCAACCGGTCAACCGGAGAAGTCGAACGCGGTGCCCAGCCCCCGCTGGTCCGCCCACGCTCGGATCCACGCCAGGATCGGGACGTCCCACTGGTAGGGCGCGGCCAGCTCGAACACGATCGTGTCCGTGTGGGAGCCGCGGGCGGGCACCTTGCCCGCGATCACATCTGCCAGTTCCAGCGCGCCGACGGGCGGCGGCGGAGGGGTGTCGCCGATGAATCCACTGGCGAAGCCGAAGGCCACCAGTTCCGGGCGACGCGCCGTAGGCACCGCCAAGCGGGCGCCGCGTTCGAGCAGGTTGCCACCGGCGCCGGTCATGCTGACCAGCAGTGCACCCGGACGCACGGACCCGGGATCGGGCACCGCCACCTCGCCATGGGAGTAGCGGCCCGCCGCGGTGATGACGTCGGCCTCGTCCACTGCGTCGTCGATGGTGTCCGCCACCGTCACGCGTATCCCGTCGCCGAGCTGAGCGCGCAGCTCCGCGCCGAACGCCGTCCGGCTCCCGGGCGTCGGGCTCCAGAGCTTCAGGTGCCTCAGACCCGGCATCACGCGACGGATGGTGCGCACGTGGCTTCGGGCCTGTGCCCCGCTGCCCAGCACCGTCAGTGTGGTGGCGCCGGCGGGAGCGAGGTGGCGCACACCGACAGCGGCGGGGACCGACGTGCGCAGCACGTTGAAGTCGTCCAGCGCGATCATGCTGTCGACCGCGCCCGTGGTGCCGTCCAGCTGCATCCCGAGCCATGCGTTGGGACGTTCCCCCTTCACCCTGTTGGGAAAGAGCCGCAAGGTCGCGGGGCCGCTCGCCAGCGAGACGAACTGCGCGGCCAACTCGTCGCCGTTGGCCAGGTCCAGTCCCGTGAAGATGGTCTGCGCCCGGTCCCCGGTGGCGCACTGGACGGCCGATTTCTCGACGGCGTCGATGGCGCCGTCGAGTTCGTCATCGTCGGCGGCGAGTCGGCTCAGGTCTGAGCGGCTCAGCAGAAGCGGCATGAAAGTACCTTTCTCGGCGTGCTCGGCGTGCTCGGGATGCTCGATGTGCTCGGCGTGCTTGGCGTGCCCGGGATGCTCGATGTGCTCGGCGTGCTCGGGATGTGGATGCGGTGCGCTTACCGCCGTCGCTCGGGGGCCGGCGAAGTCTCCGGCTCGGGCGCGGCGGGTGCCCCCGTCAGCAGGTCGGTGCAGGTGCGCAGCCACGCGAAGATGACGGCTTCGTCCGCCCCCGCCGCGCCTCGCAGAAGGTTCTCGAACTCCTCCACCGTTGCCGACGCTTGGGCGAGCCGGTTGCGGCCACTGCTGGTCAGCGTCGTACCCCGGGTCCGCAACTGCGGCGTGCGGTCCGCGCGCTCGATGTAACCGGCCTTGGCGAGGGCGTCGAGGATCCTGAGCATGGTGGGCGCGGCGACCGCCGAGCGACGGGCGAGTTCGGAGTTGGAGATGCCCGGGTGGTCTTCGAGGAGGGCGAGCACCAGGTACTGCGGTGTCGTCAGGCCGGCCTCGGTGAGGGCCGCGTCCATCCGGGACCTCAGGGTCTGCTGCAACGTCTTGAGCGCGAAGCCCAGGGATTCTTCCGGGTTTGCATGGGAGGCCATGCCGTTAGCGTAGCAACTTTGATTCGCCTGCTAACGCAAATTAGCGTGCTAACTTAGCGCCGGTCGACGCCCTCGCGCCCCGGTACGAAGCATCAGGAGGACCACCATGACCAGTCCTGCGACGACCATCTCCGTCACCACGGGTACGCCCCGGGTGACTCTGGTGAACATGTTCACCGTCGCCCCCGAACAGCAGGAAGCCCTGGTGGAGGCCCTCGACGAGGCCACGCGATCGATCTTCACGAAGATGCCCGGCTTCATCTCGGCCAACCTGCACGTCAGCCTGGACGGCACCCGCGTCGTCAACTACGCCCAGTGGGCCGACCAGGCCAGCTACGCCGTGGCTCTACGGGACCCGGAGGTCCGCAAGCACGTGCAGCACGCGGCGGGCATCGCGCAGGCGTACGACCCGACCTTGGCGCAGGTCCGGTCCGTGCACCACGCCGATACGGCCGGCTCCTGAGCCCCGCCCGTACCCCGACCGGGCAACCGGCGGAGCCGAAGCCCGAAGTTCTGGCCCTCACCTCGACGGAACACGGAACAAGGACGTCTCATGGGCACCGTTACCGAACGCATCGCGCTCGTCTTCTCCGACCAACTCTCCCACGCACCCGCCATCCCCTCCCACGCACCCGCCAGGCCCTCCCGCACATCCGGCATACCCTCCCGCACGGTCGAGCGCGACGAGCATCTCCTGCTCTCCCCACCGCACCCCAGCCCGTTCCCGATAAAGCTCTGGCGGGACCACGAACCCCTCGGCGTGGTCCACTTCCCGGTGGAGTACGAGGCCGTGCCGTTCGCGCCACCACGGGGCATCTACGAGAGCGCCCAGGTCCGTGTCGAGTGGCAGACGATGGACAACCGGCAGCCCTTCTACCACCGCAACTGCGACGTCGACGAGATCTCCTACCAGATCGCGGGCGAACGCACGCTGATGACCGAACTGGGAGTCGTCGAGCACCGGCCGGGGGAGTTCTCCCGGCTGCCCAGGGGCGTCGCCCACGACAACTACGGGCGCCGGGAGAGCCACCTGCTGTTCTATACACCCGCTCCTGTCCAGGAGGAACGCGCCGCCATCCGGCAGTCAGAGGCCGTCTTCCCGCCTTTCCCCGGCTGGGAGGCGGGCAAGACCAACGAGGCGGTCACCCAGTGCATGGGGGCTCCCGGGCATGACATCACCGTCGCGCCCGTCGACGAACTGCGGCTGTTGCGGCAGGTGCACGCGGACGAAGAACGCCTCCAAGTCCTCACCGGCGCGGACGAGCCCGGGCTGACCTGGCTGTACCGCGGCGCCGGGTTCCGCCTGGGCACCGTGCGGCTGCTGCCCGGGGGCGGGCGGATGTATCACCGTACGCTGGACGCCGACGAGATCCAGTACCAGGTCAGCGGCCACCGAACCCTGGTCAGTCAGCGCGGCATCGTCAGGCTCGGACCGGGTGACTGCGTCCGGATCCCGCTCGGCATCGCCCACACCAGCGTGTGCGGCGAAGCGAGCCGGCACATCGCTCTCTTCTCCGACCGCGAACTCCCCCAGGTCGCTGAAACAACCCGCACCGCCGAGCCGTACACCCCGGAGCGCCTGGCCGCACTCAAGCCCTGATGCGACGCTCCCGTGGCCGCCACCATCGACCGTCCTGGCTGGAACTTGCCGACCACTAAGATCCAGCCATGGAGAAGACGCATGTCGTGGCCGTGCTGGCCTTCGATGCCATGGCGCCCTTCGAGCTGGGCGTGGTGGTGGAGGTCTTCGGCCTGTCCCGGCCCGAGCTGGGCGACCTGCCCTGGTACGAACTGCGGGTGTGCGCCGAGGAACCCGGCCGGGACCTGCGGGCGGTCGGCGGGTTCACGGTGCGCGCCGAGTTCGGGCTCGACGCGCTGGCCGCGGCGGACACGGTCATCGTGCCGGGGGTGGCCGAGGCCGGGGCGGAGGTCTCGCCCGCCCTGGTGGAAGCGCTGCTGCGGGCCCATGCGCGGGGGGCGCGACTGGTGTCGATCTGCTCGGGGGCATTCGCGCTGGCGGCGACCGGCCTGTTGGAGGGCCGGCGCGCCACCACCCACTGGCGGTACGCCCGCGCACTCGGCGAACGGCATCCCGGCGTCGAGGTGGACCCCGACGTGCTGTACGTCGACAACGGCGATGTCCTCACCAGCGCGGGCAGCGCGGCCGGTATCGACCTGTGCCTCTACCTGGTCCGGGCCGATCACGGTGCGGCCGTCGCCAACGCGGTGGCGCGCCGCTTTGTGGTCCCGCCGCATCGCGAGGGCGGGCAGGCCCAGTTCATCGAGGCGGCGGTGGGAGAGGTCAGCCCCGAGGACGACGGCGTCACGCAGAGCATGAACTGGGCGCTGCGCCATCTGCGCACACCGCTGTCCGTGCCCGCCCTGGCCCGGGCCGCGCGCATGTCGGAACGCTCGTACTTGAGGCACTTCACCCGCCGCAACGGCGTGAGCCCCATGCGCTGGGTCATCGCCCAGCGGGTGGCCGCCAGCCTGCCGCTGCTCGAATCCGGCGAGGGGACCGTGGACGAGGTCGCCGCCGCGGTCGGCTTCGACAGCACCGCGACGTACCGGCACCACTTCAACCGCCAGATGCGCACGACACCGACGGCCTACCGCAAGACGTTCACCCGCGTCCCCGCGCATCCAGGAGGGTCACTTCGTACGGCTGGCTGAGTGGCTGGCGGAATCTTGGCGACGGCAGGCGTTTACGCCACTCGTGGGGCGGGCCCGGGGATCGGAGGATGGGGGCGTAACCAGCCGGGGATACCCGGCACGGCCTGCAGAAACCCGTTCCGACCAGAAAGAACGAGAGGTATCCCGATGTCTGTCACCGCCCCCGCCGAGATCACCGGCGCCGTCCTGAGCGTGCCCGCCGCCACCCCGGCCGAGGCCGCCGCCCACTACGCCGCCCGTCTCGCCTTCGAGGCGGACGTCTCCGATGTCCACGCCGATCTGGCATCCGGCGCACCCGGCGTCGTAGTGGTCGACACCCGTAGCGCCGCCGCCTGGGCCCAGGGCCACATCCCCGGCGCCCGCCACGTCCCCACCGCACGGATCGCCGACCTGGCACCGCAGTTGATCGACCCGGCCCGGACCGTGGTCACCTACTGCTGGGGCCCCGGTTGCAACGGCGCGACACGCGCGGCCCTGGCCTTCGCCCGACTCGGCTACCAGGTCAAGGAAATGCTCGGCGGCTTCGAGTACTGGGTACGCGAGGGCTTCGCCTACGACTCCGCAACCGGCGTCGAACAGCGCCCCGTCGACGACCTGACCGCTCCGCGCTCGGGCATCTCCTGCGCGTGTTGAAGGACACCGCCCGGCCGGGCGGCGCAATCCGCCCGGCGCTTCCGCGGAGTCCGGCCGGCAGCGCGCACGCACTGACGACGATTACTCAGAGCCAGCCCCGTGCTCAGAGCCAGTCCGCAGATGGTGCCGACCAGCGTCGGACCGAAGAGCATGGCCGCCCACGACAAGATCTTTTCTAAGTGCTCTACTTGGGGGCGCTGACCAGCGGCAATATGACCGATCGGGTACCTGACCTGCGTTGATCCTCCTTTCGCGTTCTTCCAGGCTCGTGCCCGGTTGGGTAGTTGGGGCGGCCGACCGTGACCGAGAGACCGGCCCCTGGAATGAGGCGGGCGATGCCGCGTTCGTACGCGTTGGCGATGGTCTCGCCGGTCAGGGCTGTGACCTTGCCAGCGCCTGAGGGGACAGCAAGGCGGGTGATACAGCACATGCTGTATCACCCGCCTTGCTGTGCGGACTCTGGGGCGCCGCTCGGGTCAGCCCGTAAGGCTCCTACGGCGAACGCGCAGTGAGTACTCCCTCTTTCCCCCAGGTGCACCACTGCTGCCCCAGCCGCCGCTGGTGGCCACGTCCCACCCCTGTTGCGCCTTCATCTGAGCGGCGAAGGTACGCAGGTCGTGAATCTCGCAGCCGCAGTCCAGCGTGACGCTGACGCTGAGGTAGGGACTTCGAGGGCTGCTCTCCCCGTACGGGTTCGGCTCCCATTGCACGTCGTGGACGTGCTCCTTGAGGCCGGTGCGCTCCTCGTCATGCTTTATGCCGTGCGCCTTCGCGTACTCGTCCAGGTCGTCGATCACGAACAAGTGGCTCGACCACTCGCCGGGCCAGACCGCGAACAGACGGGACTTGCCGGCCACGGCTCGCTCGTACGCGGCGTGGCCGCCCCCGTGCGTCACGGTGCCGTCTTCGTGGACCTCGACGTAGCACGTCGTACGGGCGGTGTAAGGAAAGTCTTTCCCTGCCGCCGCAGCACTCCTCGGTTCCAACCGTCCTCCTTGTGTACGCGGTTGCGTAGACCGTTCAGTTAACACCCACCGTGACGGCGTACGCGGGGATGTCGACGGAAATTGGCTGGCCGAGGGTTGTGCAATGGCTGGTGATGCGGGCGGTGCACCACTCCCCAGCGTCGCGCATTCTCCCTGGATTCTCCCCAGGAGGCTTCGTAGAGTCTTCAGAGTCCTTCGGGTACGCGAGTTGATCACTCCCTGCGACGCCTCGCTACAGCCAGTCCCGCCTCTTGAAGATGAAGTACAAGCTCACGCACACCCCTGCCATCAGCAGGATCGCGAACGGGTACCCGAACCCCCACCCCAGCTCGGGCATGTTCTCGAAGTTCATGCCGTAGATCGTTCCCACCAATGTGGGAGCAAACAGAATCGCCGCCCAAGACGAGATCTTCTTGATCTCCTCGTTCTGTTCGAACCCGGCTTCCGCGAGGGCTCGCATTTCGGCGTTCTGCTGTTGGTTCACGAGGGTGGCGTTGACGGTGAGGATGTCCTGGAGCGCCTGGCGGAAGCCGTCGACGCGTTCGGTGGTGTGGGTGGCGTGATCGGCGACGTCGCGGAGGTAGCGGCGGAGTTCCTCGTCGATGCCGTACTTCTCGAAGCCCGCCGTCAGGCTTTCCAGCATGCGGTTCAGGGGGCGGGTGGCGCGCTGGAATTCGACGACTTCGCGGGAGAGTTCGTAGATGCGGCGGGATACCCGTGGGTCGCCGCCGAAGACCTCGGTCTCGATTTCGTCGATGTCGTTCTGGACGCCGGCGACGACCGGCGCGAAATCGTCGACGACGGCGTCGAGGATCGCGTACAGGACCGCTTCGGGGCCGCGCTTGAGGAGTTCCGGTGTCGCTTCCATGCGGCGGCGCACGGCCGGCAGGTCGGGGGCGCCGCCGTGCCGGACCGTGATGACGAAGTCGGGGCCGACGAAGAGGTGCAGCTCGCCGAACTCGACCTCTTCGGGGTCGTCGAGGTAGCGCGCGGCGCGCAGTACGACGAAGAGGGTGCCGCCGTAACGTTCCAGCTTCGGCCGCTGGTGGGCCTCCAGCGCGTCTTCGACCGCCAGCGGGTGAAGGTCGAATTCCGTGGCGAGGGTGACCAATTCGGAGGACGACGGCCGGTGCAGGCCGATCCAGGCCATGGATCCCGCGGTGGTGCGCAGCTGCCGGAAGGTGTCGGCGAGCGTGTCGTGGGTACTGAGGCGATGACCGTCGCGGTACAGGGTGGCGTTGATGACGCTGCTCGCCGTGGAGGGGCCGGGGTCCGGCGCCGGCGGCCCGGCTGCGGCGTCGGCCGGCGGGGCGGCGTCCGAGGGGCGCTTCTTCGCGGGTTTGCGCAGTCCGCGCAGGCCGCGCCGCCCGTGGGCGGGAGGCTCAGTGCCCATGACAGAACCGACCTCCGTGACAAGTGGGGTGAACAGGTACAGGAGAACTCGACGCAGGATATATGCCCAGGGTGTCGACGCTGGTCAGTGGCCATGGTGCAGGATGGAGGGACCAGGTGACGCCATCCGTGTGTCGCTTCCGACGACGTATATGTGTATATCCCTAGAATTACGCGATGCAGATACCGCAGTTGTCCAGCGCCCCTCCGAGAGAGGTGATTCGGTGAACGGGCCCGACGCCACCGACGAACAGTGGGAAGGGCTCGCCGAGGTCGTTCCCCTTCGCAGCAGCAGTGAATGGCCTTCGTGGCCCGACCACCGTGCCCTGCCCGACGAGGAACCGGGCGAGGAGATGCGGCGGTTCGTCGTCATCCGGGTGCAGACCTTCGCCGACGCGCGCGAGGTCGCCGAGTACCTGATGGCGCAGATTCCGGTTCTGCTCGACCTCAGCAGCGCCGACGCGGACGTCGCCAAACGCATCCTGGATTTCTCCAGCGGAGTCGTCTTCGGCCTCGCCAGCGGGATGCACCGGGTGGACACCAATGTCTTCCTGCTCGCGCCCGTGGGGACCGAGGTCGCCGAGCCACCGGCCGGTGCCGTACCCCGATCGTAGGAAGGCGTTGCAGCCGTAACGGTTTTGCTTTCGCCGGTTGCCTAGCGTCCTCGTATGGACACTGACAGTGTGCGCCCGGCGGTCACCGAATTACGCCTGTCCGCCTTCAAGTCGCACCGCGGCGCGACCTTCCCGCTGGGCCCGCTGACGCTGTTGACCGGCGCGAGCGGCAGCGGGAAGTCCGGCGTGCTGCAGGCGTACGAGATCCTCGCGCGGCTCGGCAGCGGCGCCCGGCTCGAACGGGCCGTGGCGGCGGTGCCGGGCGGCGCCACCGGATGCGTACCGGCGTGGGCGCGGCCGGACGAGCAGGGCAGACGCGGCTTCCGCATCGGCTGCACGGTTGACGGGCCGGTCGGACCGGTCCGGCTCGACGTCGCCGTACAGGCCGACCCCGAACTGCGCATCGTCGGCGAACGGCTGACCGGCGGCGGCGAGACGCTGCTGACCACGGCCCTGACCGACCCTGCCCGGCGTGCGGTCCAAGCCGCCTGGTACACGGCCGGATCGACGCCGGTGACACGCGCGCCGCTGCCCGACGACCGGCTCGGTACGGCACTGCTGCCGTTGCGCGTCGCGGGCAAGACCGCCGGGCAGCGGCTGGTGCTGGCGGCGGCGGAACAGGTGGTCGTGGCGCTGCGGACGGTGTTCGCGTGCGACCCGCGGCCGGAGGCGATGCGAGGTGCCGGAGCCGGATCGGGCGACGGCGCGGGGGCGAGCCCTTCCGGAGGCGGGACCGGGACCGGAACCGGTGGCGGATCCGGTGCCGGGGACGGCAGTCGCGGGGCCGGCGGGCGCGCCGGCGGGGTCGGTGGCGCCGCCGCTCCGGGCGCGCGAACGGAAACGGGAACGGGAACGGCCGGCGGCTTTGCAGCCGTTTCCGGTGGCGACGGGATGGCGGACGACGGGGGGACCTTCGGCGGCGGCTGGGGCTGGTCCGCCGGCGACGGGCGGTTGCGTACGGCCTGCGACAACCTTCCCGCCGTACTGGGGCGGACGAGCCGCGAATGCTCCCGGCGGCACGCGCTGCTCGTCGAAGCGGTGGGGGCGGGCTGCGTCGGGCCGGTCGAGGGCCTCCGCGCCGAGCCGGTGTCGCGCGCGGGCACCGTCGGCATGCGGGCCCTGGTCGAACGGGGCGCGCAGCCGGCGACGCCGCTGGAGCAACTCGGGGACGGGGAGCTGCGCTACCTCGCGCTGGCGCTGGTGCTCCTGACGGGGCCGGAGGTGCTGGCGATGGATCCGGTGGGCGAGGTGCTCTCCGCCCGCCAGGTGCTGGGACTGGTGACGGACGGGATGGACCGGTGCCTCGACGGCCGGCAGGCGCGCGCATTGCTGGAGCTGGCGGTACGGATGGTGGGGCGCGGGCACGTCCGGCTGCTCGGGACGGTACGGGACGCGTCGGCCGCCGACGGGCTGCCGGGGGTGCGGGTGCTACACCTGGGGGCATGAGTGAGGATCTTCAAGCATTGCAGCGCCGGCTGGCCGACTTCGCGGCGGCCCGCGCCTGGCAGCAGTACCACACGCCCAAGAACCTGGCGGCGGCGCTCAGCGTCGAGGCGTCCGAACTGGTGGAGATCTTCCAGTGGTTGACGCCGGAGGAGTCGGCGAAGGTGATGTCCGACGCGACGGCGGCCGGGCGGGTCGAGGACGAGGTCGCCGACGTGCTGGCGTACCTGCTGCAGTTCTGCGACGTCCTGGGCATCGATGTGCTGGCTGCGCTGGCCGCCAAGATCGAACGCAACGAGACGCGCTTTCCGGTGAAGGGGGCCGAACGAGCCAATCGTCACTCTATGGAGTGAAGGATCTTTCCACATCGTCTTGGTTGTCCACAGATTTGCGAATTCCTCTGGCCTTTTCGGCTGTTCAAGTTCACGCTGGGTAGTGGCAGGTAGATGCGGCGAAGCTGACCACGGTCTGAGGGAGGGGGATGCGAATGGACGCGGTGCGCATCATCGCGGCCAGCCGGCGCGGACTGGCGCAGGCGCGGACGGTCCAGGAGATCGTCCTTGAGGCTTGGCAGGCCCAGGCTCTGGCCGAGGCGGTGGGCAGTCATCTCGCGATATCCGGCCCGCACGAAGTGCGGTCCCGGGCGCGGGGATTGGGCGATGCGGGAGGGAGGACGAGCGCGGCCCTGGTGGTTCCGGCGCCGAGGATCGGCGGGCCGCGAGCGGCCCAGCTGTCCGAGGTACGGGACACCAAGGCGGCGTTGCGGGGACTGTCCTGGCTGCTCGGCGAGGTGTGCGAGGCGCTGGTGGGCGTGGTCTGCGCGGCGGACGAGGAAGGGATGTACTGGATCTGCGTGGAGGCGATGGACGTCGCCGACGAATCCCGCGACCGCGTGACCGGAATACTCAAGCACCTCGCCGTACGGGACCGCGACACAGCCTGACCGGAGCACGCGCCGGCGCGTGCTCTCCCGAACGACACCCTGGCCGTCGGGCGTGGGGGCTGGGCGCCGGTCGCGTGGCCTGGGCGTGGGGCCGGGGGTTGGGTGTGGGGCGCAGAGTCTGGCGCGGAGTGAGGGGCTTAGGCGGGGCCGAGGGGTCTGGGCGCGGGGCGAGGGGGCTGGGTGCGGCGTCTGGGCGCGGGGGTGGTGTCGGGCTGCTGCCGGGGGCGTCGGGCTGCCGCTGGGGTGCGGTTGGGGGGGATGCCGGGCTGCCGCCGGGGGTGATGCCTGGGTGCCGTCAAGGTGGCGTCGGGGTGTGGCTGGGGGCGTCTGGATGTGGCTGGGGTGCGGGCCTGCCGTATGAACGTGTCGCTGTAGGCCCGCTTGGAGGCGATGATGGGTGCCAGCTCACGGATTTGATCATTCGTGCGACGGCGGGCGGGGAGCTGGCCTTCGAGACGCTGCGCCGACTGATCCACTTCGTCGTCGACGACCAGGCCAAGGATTTGCGCGACGACGCGACCCTGCTGCTGGTGGAGTGGTGCCCGGGGGCCTGGGAGCAGGGCGGGGACGCGCCCGCCGGGTGACGGCTGCCCCGCCCCCGGCCCCCGCCCGCCGGGTGAATGGCCGCCCGGGCCCCGGCCCCAGCCTGCCGTAACGCCCCCGCCCGCCATAACGCCCCCAGCCCGCCGCCGCGCCCCCGCCCGCCCGAGCCGTCCGCCGAGCGGTGTTTTCAGGAGACCTGTGGCATGACCTCGGAGGCGATCAGTTCCAGCTGGTCGAGGTCGGTCAGGTCGAGCATCTGGAGGTAGACGCGCTGGGAGCCGACGGCCCCGAAACGGCCGAGGCGTTCGACGACCTCGGCGGGGGAGCCGGCCAGTCCGTTGGCCTTCAACTCGTCGACCTCGCGGCCGATGGCGTCCGCGCGGCGCTTGACCTCCGCGTCGTTCTTGCCGACGCAGGCGACCAGGGCGTTGGAGTAGACCAGGTCGTCGGCGTCGCGGCCGCGAGCCTCGGCGGCCGCGCGTACCCGCTTGAACTGCTGCTCGGTGGCGTCCAGCGAGGCGAAGGGGATGTTGAACTCGTCGGCGTACTCGGCGGCCAGCGCGGGGGTGCGCTTGGCGCCGTGCCCGCCGATGAGGACCGGCACCTTCGGCTGCGCCGGCTTCGGCGGCGCGGGCGAGTCCGTCAGCTGGTAGAACTTCCCGTCGAAGCTGAAGCGTTCGCCTGTCGGCGTCTTCCACAGCCCGGTGATGATCGCAAGCTGTTCCTCCAGCCGGCCGAACTTCTCCTTGGGGAAGGGGATGCCGTACGCCTTGTGCTCCTCCTCGTACCAGCCGGAGCCGAGCCCGAAGTCGATCCGGCCGCCCGACATCTGGTCGACCTGGGCGACCTGGATGGCGAGGACGCCGGGGAGGCGGAAGGTGCCTGCGGTCATCAGGGTGCCGAGCCGGATGCTCGTGGTCTCCCGGGCCAGACCGGCCAGCGTGATCCAGGCGTCCGTCGGTCCGGGCAGCCCGTCGGTGCTGCCCATGTGCAGGTAGTGGTCGGAGCGGAAGAAGGCGCCGTAGTTCAGGTCCTCGGCGGCCCGCGCGACGCGGAGAAGGGTGTCGTAGGTGGCCCCCTGCTGGGGCTCGGTGAAGATCCGGAGTTCCATGCCGCCCATCTTGCCCTGCGCGTGCCGGGAGCACGGAAGAGGCACGGCAGAGCACGGAGGGAGGGGAGAGAGGGGAGAGAGGGGAGGGAGGAGCGGGAGGGGAGGGTCGGAGGGGGCAGAGGGCGGGAAGGGAGGGAACGGAGGGCGGGGGAGGGACTGAGGGAGGAGAGGGGCGGGGAGTGCGGCAGGTATGGGCGGGGCGGAGGGGGATGGCAATCCTCGTGTTCGCAGCCTCTGGTCCGTAAAACGCTTAGGTCATATCGCCGCTATCGGGCGATACTCGTTTGCGTGTTCCTGACGATAACCACCACTGGCAGCGCCGAGCGCCCCGCGACCGACCTCGGGTTTCTGCTGCACAAGCACCCCGCCAAGGCGCAGGCGTTCTCGACGGCGCACGGCACGGCCCACGTGTTCTACCCGGAGGCGGACGCCGAACGCTGCACGGCCGCGCTCCTCCTGGAGGTGGACCCGGTCGCGCTGGTACGGCGCGGCCGGGGCAAGGGCCGCGGTGGCGCCCCGGATTCGGCCCTCGCGCAGTACGTCAACGACCGCCCGTACGCGGCCTCTTCGCTGCTGGCCGTGGCGCTGAGCGCGGTGTTCGCGAGCGCGATGAAGGGGCAGTGCAATGCGCGCCCCGAGCTGCCCGCGCTGCCGCTGCCGCTGCGTGTGGCGCTGCCCGCCGTGCCCGCGCGCGGTGGCGCCGACCTCGTGCACCGGCTGTTCGAGCCGCTGGGCTGGACGGTGCGCGCCGAGCCGGTGCCGCTGGACGAGACGTTTCCCGAGTGGGGTGACTCGCGGTACGTACGTCTGGAGCTGGCGGGGGAGCGGACGGTCGCCGAGGCGCTGCGGCACCTGTATGTGCTGCTGCCGGTGCTGGACGACGCCAAGCACTACTGGGTCTCGCCCGACGAGGTCGACAAGCTGCTGCGGGCCGGCGAAGGCTGGCTGGAGAGCCACCCGGAGCAGCGGCTGATCGCCGGGCGCTACCTGGCCCGCCGCTGGTCGCTGACGCGCGAGGCGCTGGAGCGGCTGGAGCTGGCCCGGCTCGCCGAGGTGGACGACACGGCCGCCGAGGAGATCGACAACGCGGTGGACGAGGCGGCCGACACCGAGGAGCAGCCGGTGCCGCTCGCCGTGCAGCGCCGGGCCGCGATCCTCGGTGTGCTGCGTGACGCGAAGGCGGCGCGGGTGCTCGACCTGGGCTGCGGGCAGGGCCAGCTGGTGGGCGAGCTGCTCAAGGAGGGGCAGTTCACCGACATCGTCGGGGTGGACGTGTCGATGCGCGCGCTGCACGAGGCGCGGCACCGGCTGCGGCTGGACCGGATGCCGGAGCGGCAGGCCGAGCGCGTACGTCTCGTGCAGGGTTCGCTGGCGTACACGGATGCCAGGTTGAAGGGTTACGACGCGGCCGTGCTGAGTGAGGTCGTCGAGCACGTCGACCTGCCGCGGCTGCCCGCGCTGGAGTACGCGGTGTTCGGTTCGGCCAGGCCGCGTACGGTCGTCGTGACGACGCCCAACGTCGAGTACAACGTGCGCTGGGAGTCGCTGCCCGCCGGGCACGTACGCCACCGCGACCACCGCTTCGAGTGGACGCGGGAGGAGTTCCGTACGTGGGCCGGCGAGGTGGCGGACCGGCACGGGTACGTGGTGGAGTTCCGGCCGGTGGGCCCGGACGACCCGGAGGTCGGGCCGCCGACCCAGCTGGCGTACTTCCGGCTGGCGGAGGCCCCCACCACCGCCGTAGGCCCCACCCCCGTGGGCCCCACCACTCCCGTGGGCCCTGCCACCCCCGTCACCCCCGCGGCCCCCGTCACCCCCGCCTCCCCTCCCACCCCCGCACCCGAACAGCCCGAAAAGGAGGCCGTGACATGACCGGCTCCACCACCGACCGCCGCCCGCTGGCCGTGCCCGACCTCTGCCTCGTGGTGCTCGTCGGCGCCACCGGATCCGGCAAGTCCACCATCGCGGCCCGGCACTTCAAGCCCACCGAGGTGCTGTCCTCGGACTTCTGCCGCGGCCTGGTCAGCGACGACGAGAACGACCAGAGCGCCAGCGGCGACGCGTTCGACGTGCTGCACTACATCGCGGGCAAGCGGCTCGCGGCCGGCCGGCGGACCGTCGTGGACGCCACCAACGTCCAGCCCGAAGCGCGCGGGCAGCTGGTGAAGCTGGCCCGCGAGTACGACGTGCTGCCGGTGGCCGTCGTCCTCGACGTGCCCGAGGAGGTGTGTGCCGGGCGCAACGCGGCCCGCGCCGACCGGGCCGGGGTGCCGCGCCGCGTCATCCAGCGCCACCAGCGCGAACTGCGCCGCTCGCTGCGTCACTTGGAGCGCGAGGGCTTCCGCAAGGTGCACGTGCTCAGGGGCGTGGAGCAGATCGCGGCGGCGGAGATCGTCACCGAGCGGCGCTTCAACGACCTGCGGCACCTGACCGGCCCGTTCGACGTCGTCGGCGACATCCACGGCTGCCGGTCCGAGCTGGAGACGCTGCTCGGGCGGCTGGGGTACGAGGTCGTGCGGGACGCGCTCGGCCGCCCCGTGGACGCCCGGCACCCGGAGGGCCGGACCGCGGTGTTCGTCGGCGACCTGGTCGACCGCGGCCCGGACAGTCCCGGTGTGCTGCGCCTGGTGATGGGCATGGTGGCCGCCGGGCACGCGCTGTGCGTGCCGGGCAACCACGAGAACAAGCTCGGCCGCTACCTCAAGGGCCGCAAGGTGCGGCACAGTCACGGGCTGGCCGAGACCGTGGCGCAGCTGGAGGGGGAGGACGAGGCGTTCCGTACCGAGGTCGCCGCGTTCATCGATGGCCTGGTCAGCCACTACCTGCTCGACGGCGGGGCGCTGGTGGTCTGCCACGCCGGGCTGCCGGAGAAGTACCACGGCCGGACGTCCGGGCGGGTGCGGTCGTTCGCGCTGTACGGCGACACGACCGGTGAGACCGACGAGTTCGGGCTGCCGGTGCGCTACCCGTGGGCCGAGGACTACCGGGGCCGCGCCGCCGTGGTCTACGGGCACACGCCGGCGCCGCGCGCGAGCTGGCTGAACAACACCATCTGCCTGGACACCGGCTGTGTTTTCGGCGGTGCGATGACGGCGCTGCGCTGGCCGGAGCGGGAGCTGGTGTCCGTACCGGCCGAGCGGGTCTGGTACGAGCCGGCCAAGCCGCTGGCCAACGAGGCGCCGGGCGGTGCCGACGGGCGCCCGCTGGACCTGGGGGACGTGGCCGGGCGGCGGGTCGTGGAGACCCGTCACATGGGCCGGGTGGCGGTGAAGGAGGAGAACGCCGCGGCCGCCCTTGAGGTGATGAGTCGGTTCGCCGCCGACCCGCGCCTGCTGCCGTACCTGCCGCCGACGATGGCGCCCTGCGCGACATCCGGGGAGGACGGCTACCTGGAGCACCCGGCTGAGGCGTTCGCGTCCTACCGGGCGGACGGCGTACGGCACGTGGTGTGCGAGGAGAAGCACATGGGTTCGCGTGCCGTGGTCCTGGTGTGCCGCGACGAGTCGGCGGCGCGCGAGCGGTTCGGTGCGGCGGGCGGCGTGAGCGGTGCGGTGTACACGCGCACCGGCCGGCCGTTCTTCGACGATCCGGCCGTCACCGAGCAGGTGGTGAAGTCCGTACGGGAAGCCGTGGAGGGCGCGGGCCTGTGGGAGGAGCTCGCGGCCCCCGCCGCGGCCGGCTCCGGGCACTGGCTGCTGCTCGACGCCGAACTGCTGCCGTGGTCGTTGAAGGCGTCCGGCCTGCTGCGCGGGCAGTACGCGGCGGTGGGTGCGGCCGCCGGCGCGGCGTTCCCCGGGGCGCTGGACGCGCTGGAGGCCGCGGCGGCGCGCGGCGTGGAGGTGCCGGAACTCCTGGCGCGGCAGCGCGAACGGGCAGCGGACGCCGCCGCGTTCACCGAGGCGTACCGGCGGTACTGCTGGCCGGTCGACGGCCTGGACGGCGTACGGCTGGCACCGTTCCAGATCCTGGCCGCGCCGGGCCGCAGCCTGGCCGCCGTGCCTCACGACCAGCAGCTGGCGTGGCTGGACCGGCTCGTCGAGCACGACGCCACCGGCCTGCTGCGGCACACCGGCCGGCTGGTCGTCGACACCGAGGACGCGGCGTCGGTCGCGGCGGGCGTGCGGTGGTGGCTCGATCTGACCGCCGGCGGCGGCGAGGGCATGGTGGTCAAGCCGCTGGACGCGCTGGTGCGCAAGGGCGACGGCCGGCTGGTGCAGCCGGGCGTCAAGTGCCGCGGGCGGGAGTACCTGCGGATCATCTACGGCCCCGAGTACACCCGGCCGGAGAACCTGGAGCGGCTGCGCGTCCGGCACCTGGGCCACAAGCGCTCCCTCGCCCTGCGCGAGTACGCGCTCGGTCTGGAGGCCCTGGACCGCCTGGCCGAGGGCGAGCCCCTGTGGCGTGTCCACGAGGCGGTGTTCGCGGTTCTGGCCCTGGAGTCGGAGCCGGTGGATCCGCGGTTGTAGTACGGAGGGCCCGCCGCGCTCCCCGCCGCCGTGCTCCCCGCCCCCGCGCCCCCGTCGCTCGAAAAGCCGAATGAAGTACAGGCGTTCGGCTTCCTCGGCTTCCTCAACGAGCAAGAAAATAACGGCAGTTGAGGAGCGGTGGAGCGTTGACGGGGTCTGGTCATATGCCTACTGTTCTGTAACTCAACCGAGCGCAGCTCGATCAATTTGCGCAAGAACCTCGCCTGTAACGAAAGATTTCAGAGGCGAGCTCATTTCTCCGCCACGCTGAGGAACCGGGCCGGGGCCCCAGGGCGACCAGATGCACAAGGACCGAGGGGTCCACGGGGCCCGAGGGTGACCGGGGCCGGCGACCGACACGGCGGGGGGAGGGGGCGGATGAGTCTCTTCGAGGACGGCAGACCCTTCTTGCGGGCGCTGCCCGCGCAGGACCGGCGGGCGCTGCTCGCGCTCGGCCGGGGCCGCAGCTACGCGCCGGGCGAGGTCGTCCTCAGGGAGCACGACACCACCACCTTCGTCGTGGCCATCGTGCACGGCTGGGCCTCCGTCTCCCTGGAGACGGAGCGCGGCGTACGGCTGATCCTGGCGCTGCGCGGCAGTGGCGAGGTGGTCGGCGACCAGGCGGCCGTCGACCACCGCCCGCGCAGCGCCACCGTCACCGCGCTCGGCCCCGTGGACGCCGTGGTCGTGCCAGGGGACCGGTTCCGCGGCTACCTGGCGGCCCGGCCCGTCGCGACCGTACTGATCATGCGGCAGTTCAGTTCCCGGCTGCGCAGCTCGGACGGCGAACGGCGGTCCCTGGCCTCGGAGAAGGTGCTGCAGCGGCTGGCCGCGCGCCTGGCCGAGCTGGCCGAACGCACCGGGCGCGCCGGGTCGGGCGGCGTGGACGTCGACCTGCCGCTGCCCCAGCACGACCTGGCGGCCGCCGTCGGCTCCACCAGGGAAGCGGTGGCCAAGGCGCTGCGCCTGCTGCGGGAGCAGGGCGTCGTGCGGACCGGGCCCCGGCGGCTGGCGGTGCTCGACCTCGCGCTGCTGCGGCTGCTCGCCGAGGGCCGCACGGTCGGCGACGCCGCTTCCGGACGTATCGGGGAATCCCCGCCCGCTGTGTAAACGGCTACAGCCACCACTCCCCGCCCCGGCCATGCTGCTTCACGTCGGCACGATCCAGGAGGTCCAGTGAGCACGGAAGCCTTGCACCGACTCGTCGTCAACGGAGACGTCTGCGGATCCGGACGGCTGGGCTTGCGGGCCAAGTTGCGGATGCGCGAGGCGATGTACGGGGTCTTCGCGTCGGGGTTCGACGCCGCGGGGGTCGGCGAGTGTTCCTTCCGCATGGAGGACCGCGGTGACGGCGTGCTCGTCGCGCTCGCCCCCGACGTACCGTCCGCCCAACTGGTCGGCCCCTGGCTCGAAGGGGTCTACCAGCGGCTGCGCCAGGAGAACGAGGGGCGCGCCGAGCCGCTGCGGATGCGCGTGGCCATGCACGCCGGCCCCGTCGCCGAGGACGCCAGGGGGCTGGCGGGGCGCGCGGTGGACCTCACCTGCCGGCTGTGCGACAGCGACACGGCCAGAGACGTCATCGAACTCGCCCGCAGGGCACCGCTGTTGTTCGTGGTGTCCGACTCGCTGTACCACGACGTCGTGGCGGAAGGCGGCGCCTGCATCGAACCCGAGCACTACCGCAAGGCCCGGGTCTCGAAGAAGGAGACAGACACGGAGGCGTGGTTCCACGTCCCCCGGCTGCCGTACCCGCCGCTTCCGGCACCGGAACGGCCGCGCGTGACAGGGGTGCACGCGGCCCGGGGCCCGGCGCCGGAGCAGGGCGGCGGGGCGGACCACGGGGGATCGGCCCCGCCGCCCGAGTACGCCGCCAAGTACCACTTCGGGCACATCGGCGGCAGCAACCAGATCTTCGACGGCAACACCTTCAACGGGGACTTCACCGGCGTCCGCGACACCGCGTCCGGCCCGGAGACCGGCAGCGCCACGGAAGGCGGTGGCAGGTGACCGACGCGGACGACGGGGCGGCGGCCGGCGGCGAACAGCCCCCGCCGCAGAACGACGGCAGGCCGGGCGGCCGGGACGAGGACGGCGGGAAGGGGGGCAAGGACGGCAGGGACGGCAAGGACGGGAAGGCCGACGGCAAGGGGACCGGCGGCGAGCCGCCCGAGGAGAAGCCCCGCCTGGACGCCCCCAAGGGCAGCCCGCTGGGCGGCGCGGGAGAGGCGGGCGGCGCCCGCACCGCGCGGGAGGCCCGCACCAACCTCCACGTGGAAGGCGACAACCAGATCTACGACGGCAACACCTTCTACCAGACACAGGTCAGGGTCGGCGCCGAGGACGTCTTCGTCGACGGGCCGGTGCCGGCCGAGGAACTGGAGCACCTGGACCGGGTCTACTGCCGGGCCCCCGGCTACGACGCGATGAAGACCCGGCTGGAGCGCACCCACCTGCTGGCCCTGTGCGGCGAACACGGCACCGGCCGCGCCTCGACGGGCCTCGCCCTCCTCCACGACATCGCCGCCGGGGTCTCCCGCCTCGACCCGTCCACCACGCTCGGCAGCGTCGACAAGGAGAAGTTCGAAGCCGGCCGCGGCTACCTCCTCGAACTGCCCGCCGAGGACGCCGGTACCGCACCGGGCGCACCCACCGGGCCCGACCGCAACGGCGGCACCGAACGCCGCCCGTCCGAACTCCACCTGGACCGGCTGAGTGCCCTGCTGGCCGGGCGCGGGGCGTACGGCGTGCTGATCGTGGGCAGCGGTGACTTCGCCGACCGGCTGGTGCGCGGCCGTTACGGCGCGCTGTGCGTACCGCCGCCCGCCGCCGACGTCCTCGAACGCCACGTGGCGGACCTGCTCGCCGACGCGCCCGTACCGATCCGGCACCTGGCGCACGCCAACGCCGAACGCGCCGACGTGAAAGAGGCGCTGGGCCTGGACGAACTGCGCCCAGGCGAGGCCGCCCGGCTCGCCACCCACCTGTGCGCCCACGCCAAGGGCGACGCCGACGACGCGCGGCTCCTGCGCGAGTGCCGGTGGTTCGCGCCGCGCCAGGCGCAGGAGTGGTTCGCCGGCGCCGACCGCCCCGGCACCCTGCCCGAGGCGCTGCCCGCCCTGCGCGCCGCGGCGCTGCGGCTGTCCCTCGCCGTCTTCAACGGCTCGGCGGACAGCCTGGTGACGGAGTCCGGCGAACTGCTCGCCTGGGAACTGGCGGTCACCCTCGATCCCCAGTACGCGCCCGGCAGGCCGCTGTTCACCGCGCACACGGCGGCCCGGCTGGCCGCGGCGCGCGCCGTCCCCGGCCGGGGCATGGAAGACCTGGGCGACGCGGCCATCCCCGTACGGGTGGCCCGCTTCCAGGGACGCAGGCTGGCCACCGCCGTCCTGTACGAGGCATGGGACGGTTACCACAACGTGCGCGGGCCGCTGACCCGCTGGCTGCGGTCGCTCTGCGACGACCAGCGCCCCCAGATGTGGGTGCGCGCCGCGATCGCCGCCGGCGTCCTGTGCTCCTGGGACTACCTGTACGGCTTCTCCGAACTGCTGCTGCCGCTCGCCCGCGCCGACAGCCCGGTCCAGCAGATGGCCGCTGCCACCGCGCTGGCCGAGGCGTCCCGCGACCCCCAGGTCCGGCTCGCCGTGCGCGGCCTGCTGCGCGACTGGGCGCGCGGCGGGGACGCGGCGGCCTGCGAGACCGCGGCCTTCGCGCACGGCTACGGCATGGTCGCGGGCTCGGTCGCCGGCTCCCTGGACGAACTGGCCAGGATCGGCTGCCGGGACGACGGCAAGCCCGCCGACGCCGCCTCGTACAGCGTGGTGCGGCTGCTGGCGGGCCCCGAGCCGGAGGTCGTGCTCAGGCGGCTGGCCCGCTGGCTCAACGACCGGCGGCAGGTACGGCAGAACCTCGCACTGCTGGTGGTGCTGCGCGCGCTGTCCACCCGCACCTCCCACCTGTGGGGCCTCCAGGACAGCCCCGCCCTGGAGCCGTACGCGTCCTGGCCGCTGGCCGCCGCCCTGGTGGCGGCCCACCCGGACCGGGCGCCCTGGCTGGCGGACCTGGTGCGCAGCGCGCTGAACACGGCACGGGCGGGCGCCGCGGCGCAGGAGCAGACGGCCCGCTGGATGCGGCGGGCGGCCGAGGACCCGCGGCAGCTCGACGTGCTGTGCGCGTTCCTGCCGCGGCTGGTGTGGGACCGGCGGGACCGGGGCCGGTTGCTGCTGCTGGTCGCCCGGCTGGAGCGGGACAGTGACGAACCGCTCGCCCCCCGGGCGGCCGCGCGGATGCGGGCGGTGCTGGAAGGAGAGGGACGACGATGACGCAAGACGGCGGGAACGGCGCGGGATACGGCTACGGGCAGGCCCCGGGCCCTGCCGCGCCGGCAGGGCACGGCCGGGGGCCGGGACCCGGGGCGGCGGTGCGGGGGCCGCTCGTACGGGAGTACGTGCCCGAGGGGCGCTTCCGGCGGCCGGGCATGCAGGTGGCCGCGGTGCTCAGGTACGAGAACGGCGGCTACAGCGTGGTGTGGCCGGACCGCCGCGAGGACGTCAACAAGCCGCTGTTCAGAGGGCCTTTCACGGTCATGGAGGTGCGGATGGGCTGGCACCTGACCGAGTTCCGCACCGAACTGCCCGCGGCCGGCGACGCGGAGTCCTTCCGCGCCGAGGTGCAGGTGCGCTGGCGCGTCGTGGACGCGTACGCGGCGGTCTGCGCCGGGGTGTGGGACCTCGCGGAGCACTTCTCGCCGGTGCTGCTCAAGGCGCTGCGCGGGGTGACCAGGCGCTACCGCATCAGCGAGGCGGAACAGGCGGACCGGGCGGTGGAGAGCGAGCTGGCCGGGCTGCGCCCGGGCGAGGAATTCGGCCTGGAGACCGACGTCTTCGTACGGATCGACCTGAGCGAACGCGGCATCAGCGCGGAGCGGCAGCGCACCGCCATCGACCACGAGGGCGACCTCGCGCGGCGGCAGCACGCGGAAGAACTGAAAAGGGAACGGCGGGAACAGGAATTGACGCGGATGAGGGCCACCGAGCTGCAACAGGTGCTCAGTGGCAGCGACGACAGCCGGATCGCCTGGTTCATGGCACGGGACAAGGCCCGCGCCTGGGACATCCATCAGGCGATCCTCCAGGAGCGCCGGGAGGAGCGGGCTCTGTCGATCGAGACGGTGTTCCGCTTCGTGGACGGCGGCCTGATCGAACGGCAGGACCTCAACGACCAGACCCTGGCGGCCATCGACTTCCTGCGGTCGACCACGAGCGGGGTGGTGGGGCGCGCCGCCGACTCCTTCCTGGAGCAGCCGCAGCGGCGGCGCGCACTGGAGGACGGCGAGCACCACGCCGAGCGCGAGCGGGTACGGGAGCGGCAGCGCATGGACTGGGCGCAGGACCCGGACCTGGACCCGGACCCGGAGCCGGGCCTCGCGGACGATCCGTACGGTAAGGATGTTCCGTACGGCACGAACGATCAGTACGGCAAGGACGACTCGTACGGCAGGGGCGACGGGCCCGGCCGTGTCTACGAGCCCGACCGCGTGCAGCCCGCCGCCGAACGCGACGACTACCGCACCGGCCGGTCCGACGGCTTCCGTGACGGCTTCCGTGACGACCTTCGCGACGACCTCCGTGACGAGCCGCGCGACGACCGCGGGGACGGCCCCGCGCCGCGCCGCGGCCGCGGCCGGGGCCTGGACTGGGGGGACGAATGAGCACCTGCTCCTGCCCCTGCTCCTGCCGGGGCCCCGAGCCCGACGCCGGCTCCGACTTCGTGGCCGAACGCCTGCTCAAGGTCGTACGGGAGGAGATCAGCCGCGCCGACACCAAGGCGTCCGTCCTGATGACGGGGGCCACGGCGGCGCTCGTCCTGCTCCTCGGCAGGGACGGGCGGTTCCTGACGCCGTCCGCCGGCGGCGCCCTCCTGCTCGCCGGCACCGTCCTGTGGACGGCCGGCATAGCGATGTTCGTGGCGGCCGTGCTGCCGCGCACCCGCACCTCGGCGGACGGCTTTCTGACGTTCTTCCCGCACCTGGCCAGGGGCGCTTCGGCCGAGGCCCTGCTGCCGCGGGTGAGCCTCGCGGGCCGGGACACCGCGCTGTGGGCGGTCGAGCAGGCGTGCGCCCTCGGGCGCATACTCGGGACCAAGTACCGCTGGCTGCGCTGGGGAGTCGGCTGCCTGGCGGCCGGCGGCACCTGCGCCCTGGCCGGTGGGCTGTGGTGAGCGGGGTGCGCCGCGCGGCCGTGGCGGCGCTGACCGCGCTGTGCGCGGCCGTGCCGCTCGGCCCGCCGCCCGCGTGGGCCGCGTCCGCGCCCGCCGCACCGGCCGCCGGGCCCGACCCCGTCGACTTCGCCGTCGTCGTGGACGCCTCGGCCAGCATCGACAAGGACGCGCTGGCCCGCGAGGCGGAAGCGGCCGCGCTGATCGGCCAGGGCGAGATCTCCGAGCGGTCCAGGGCGAGCGTGATCGGCTTCGGCAGCGCGGAGAAGGAGGGGCAGCAGCCCGTACGGGAAGTCTGCCCGCCCACCGTCGTCGACGCCGCCGGCCGGCAGCGCATCAGCGACTGCGCCCGCCGGCTCAACGACCGCACGGACAACGGCCTGGGCCCGGGTACGGACTTCCCCGCCGCACTGTCCCAGGCCCTGGCCCGGCTGCGCGAGGGCGCCGCTGAAGGAACGCCCAAGGTCGTGTTCCTGCTCACCGACGGCAAGCTGAACGTCAAGGACAGCCCCGCCTACGGCGCCGACCCGGAGGCCCGGCAGCTGGAGGGCGAGAAGCAGCTGCGCGAGGTGCTCGCCCAGGCGCGCCGCGAGCACGTGCAGATCTGGCCGCTGGGCTTCGGCAAGGGCATCGACAAGCAGGCCCTCCAGCAGATGGCCGACGCCGGCTACCGCAACGGCTGCGCCGACCTGCCGGGGGCCCGCCCGCGGCCGGAGGTCGTCGACGGCGCGGCGGACGTGGACCAGGCACTCCAGGGCGCGTTCGCGGCCGCCCGCTGCGCCCGCGTCGAGCAGGGCACCAGCGGCAAGCCCCCGGGCGAGCTGACCGTCACCATCCCGCCGATCGCCACCGACGGCTCGATCACGGTGACCAAGCGCGACCCCAAGGTGCGGGCCAGGTACTTCGACCCGAAGGGCCGCGAGGTACCCCTGCAAGGGGAGTCCGACGGTTCGCGGTTCGAGGTGAGCGGCCAGGACGGGCCGGTGGAGGCGCTGCGGGTCAAGGACCCGCTGCCGGGGCAGTGGCGGGTGCAGCTGACCGCACCCGAGGGCCACCGCGACCAGCCGGCCACCGTACGGGCCATCTGGCAGGGCGTGCTGCGCTCCTCGGTGACGCTGGAGCCGTCCGCGCCACGGGCCGGCGAGAGCGTCACCGTACGGATGCGCCTCCAGACCCGGCGCGGCGTGGTGATCACCGACCCCGGGCTGCTGGCCGGGGTACGGGCCGCCGCCCAGCTGTCCGGCGACGGCTTCGAACCGGTGGACGTGCCGCTGCGCGACGACGGCGCGAGCCACGACGAGAAGGCGGGCGACGTCCTGTACGGGGGCACGGTGACGGTGCCGAAGACGGCCACCGGCGCCCTGCGGCTGGCCGGCGCGATCGCGGCGCCCGGCGTCACCGGCGACCGGCGGCCCTACAACACCCGGGTCTCCTCCGGGCCCGCGCTGGTGACGGCCGGCGTCACGCTGGACGGCCACGGCGTCCACCCCGGCGGCGCCGTCGGCGGCAAGCTGGTGGCCCGCAACAACGACAGCCGCCCGCACACGCTGCGGCTCGGCCTGGCCGACCAGTCCTCGGCGGCCGCGCTGCGCGTCGGCCCGGCCACCGTCACGGTCGCGCCCGGCGCCCAGCAGCCGGTGCCCTTCACCGTGTCGTTCGGCGGCGGCACCCCGGCGGGCGACGCCGGCGGGCGGATCACCGTCACCGACCTGACCGACGGTGGCCGCGAGGTCGGCTCCGGGTTCCTGACCGTCACCGTCACGCCCGCGCCCACCTGGTGGGACCGGTGGTGGTGGGCGGTCGTCGTCGGCGCCGGGCTGCTGCTCGCGGCCGCCGCCGTCGTCGCCGTCCGCGTCTGGTACGGCGGCATCCAGGGCTCGTTGCAGGGGATCGTCGTCGAACTGCGCAGGGACGGGAAGACGTTGGGCGAACTCAAGGTGCGCGGCGCCAGGACGAAGGTGTTCTGCTTCGTGGTGGACGGCGCGGCCTCGGCCCGCCCGGGGCTGCGCCGCCGCGACGCGCGCGCGGCACAGGCGTACCGGCTGGTGCGCAAGGGCGACGGGCTGCGGCTGCGGTCCCCCAAGGGCGGCGAGCAGCCGGTGCCGCGCGGCGCGCCCCTCGCGCTCGACCACGACCTGGAGCTGTTCGTGCGCGGCGGCCGCGGCCAGGGCCGGGAACGGCCCTCCCCGGGCCGCCGCCCCGGCCGGATGCCGGGCCCCCGCAGCGCGCCCAACCCCGCGGCCAACGGCACCGGCAGGCCGGCCGGCCAGGCCGGGACCGGCACGGGCGGCGGATCGGCCGGATATGACTCCGCGTTCTGAGGCGCCGCCCGCGCCACCGGCCCCCGGTACGGGCGCACGCCCGCCCGCACCGCGGGCCGCACCACCCGAAGCAGCACAGGCCGCCCTCGACGGGCGGACGAGGGGAGCGACACCATGAAGATCTACCAGCCCATGCTGTTCGTGGGGCTGGGCGGCACCGGCGCCCGCATCGGCGCCGAACTGGAGCGGAACCTGCGCCGCGAACTGTGCGGCCCGGACGGTACCGACCTGGTCGGCCGCGGCAAACAACGGGTCCCCTTCCAGCTGCCGGACTGCCTGCAATTCGTGTACGCGGACTTCAGCGAAGCCGAACTGGACCGGCTGCCGCACCTGAGCGCCCGCGGCCCCGAGACCGCCGCCTACTCCCGTACCTCACGCGCCGTGCACAACCTGCTGCCCACCTACGACAACTCGCCCGAGATGACCCGCATGCTGCGGATCGCCCAGCACGAGGAGACCGCCGGCTGGCTGCCGCCGCGGGTGGACGAGCCCCGCGTCTCCCCGCTGCACACCGGCGCCGGGCAACTGCCCACCGTGGGCAGGGCCGCACTGTTCGCCACCATGCGCAACGGGCCCGACCAGGTACTCGGCCCGCTGCGCTCGGCGATCGACGCGCTCAGCAAGTCGGCGGGCGACCTCCAGGAACTGGGCGGCGGGCAGATCCGCGGCTACGACGTGTTCGTGGCGTTCTCCGTCGCGGGCGGCACGGGCGCGGGCATCTTCTACGACTTCCTGCACCTGCTCGGGCACGCCTTCCACTCGGTGAACCTGCCGGGCGCCAAGATCTACCCGCTGGTCGTGATGCCCTCGGCGTTCCCCCCGGAGTCCGGCGGCGGCCGGGAGGCCGAACTGAACGCGGCCCGCGCCCTGGTGGACCTCTCGCACCTGGTCGACGACCAGAACGCGGCCGACGCCACCGCCGACCTCGGCGACGTGGCGCAGCGCGGCTCGCTGAGCGTGAAGTACCCCGAGATGGTGCCGGTGAGCCTGCGCACCTCCACCGTCCAGACGGCGTTCCTCTTCAGCCGTACCGCCGGCATGCGCCCCGAGGACCTGCGCCGCTCCATCACCGCCATGGTCACCTCGCTGATCGGCACGGACCTGGGCGAGGAGAACACCCGCGGCCGGGCCGACGACGCCTACCAGTCGTTCGCGGCCAGCTTCGTCAACCGCGGCACCAGCCGGTCGGCGGCCGCCGCCACCGGCATCGGCCTCCAGGGCATGTCCACCAGCCTCGCCGCCTCCATGACCGTGCCCGTCGACGAACTCGCCGAGATCGTCGCCGCCCGCATGCTCGCCTGCGCCGTACGCGGCCTGGCCGAACGGGCGCGCCAGGGCGGCGAGAGCCACCGCGGCCTGGTCGCCGAGGCGTTCAAGGAGGCCGGCGTGGAGGAGGTGTGGGCCAGGGACGCGCTGGAGGTGCCGGTGCCCGACCCGGTGCCCAAGGGCGCCAAGGCCATCGGCACGGCGCTGCGCGACCGGGTCGGCGACATGGAGGACCAGCTCGCCACCCTCGACCGGCAGCTGGACCGCCGCTCGGTGGAACTGGCGGAGCGCTTCAACCCGCGCCGCGGCCTGCTCACCATGCTCAAGCAGCACGACCCGTTCCGGCTGGAGCGGGTGTTCACCGGCAACCCGGGCGACCGCGACCGGGTCGCGCAAGCCGGCTTCTCCGGAATGCTCGACAACCGGCGCAACCGCCCGCAGCGCCCCGAGGGCGTGGACACCAGCCCGCCGCAGGTGCCGCGCATCGGCCGCCGGATGGGCGGCGTGGTGCCCGCGCGCTGGGGCGACCCCGAGGTGGAGGCCGCCCTCCAGGAGCAGGACGCCTGGTACCGCTGGGCGGCCTGCCGGGTGTGGCACGCCCGGTGGAAGGAGCAGGAGCCGCGCTGGCGGCCGCTGGCCGACCGCGCGATGAAGGAACTGTCCGCGCTGGTACGGGCGTTCCGCGACCACGAGGAGGAAGAGAACGGCCTGTTCCGCGAACGGCGCCGCGAGCTGTACCGCGAGGACCGCACGGGTGTCTCGTACCTGCTCCCGCCGCAGAACTCGCTCGACGCCTTCTACGACGACGTACTGACCCGCCTCCTCCAGCGCGAGGGCATCGCGGACCACCAGGACGAGGCCGTGCTGCTCGCCCGCATCGTCGAACCGCAGCACTGGGAACGCGCGCTGGAAGCCGTCCAGCGCTCGCCGCGCGCCGCCGTCAAGGAGGTCAAGCAGGTCCTGGAGGCCCGCATCAAGAAGCTGTTCGGGGAGGCCGGCGTCCACCGGGAGCGGCCGCTGCTGCCGTCCCTCGGCGACCTGCTCGCGGCGGCGTCCGGGGACGAGGAGTCCGCCGAGGCGGTGGACGAGAAGTGGCTGGAGCAGTTCCGCTCCCAGCTCGCGGGCCTGCTGCCGGCCGGCTTCACCCCGGACGGCACCGGAAAGCTCAAGACGCTCATCGTGCGCCCGCAGACCAAGGCCAAGGGCAGCGTGGACCGCTTCCTGGAGCAGTCGCTGCTGCTGCCGCGCGACGAGAACCGGCTGCCGCCGGAATTCCGGGCCGTGGTCACCGAGTCGATCACCGTCGTGCTGTTCCGCAGTGAGATGAGCCTGACCGACATCTCCGAGGTGCGGCAGGTGCTGCGCCTGTGGGGCCGGGCCAGGGACCGGGAGGGCCGCGAGGACCACCTCCAGTGGCGCCAGCGCACCGGCTACCGCGACTCCTGGCTGGCCAGCACGGAGAGCGACCGGCAGCGGGTGCTCCAGCGCATGCTGTGCGCGATGTGGAACGGCCGGGTCGAGGTCACCGGCAACCCGCTCTCCCCGGAGAGCGTCTGCTTCCGGCTGCGCGGCGGCGACTCGGCCACCATGACGCTCGCCCTCCAGCCGTACGACCGGGACGTCTCCAGCTGGTCCGACCTGCTGCGCGCCTACGAGCGGTGGGCGCTGCTGGACGCCGGGTCGGCGGTCAAGGACTTCTGCTCGGTGCTGATGGAGGCGCTGCCGGAGGGGCTGAGCACCACGCCGAGGGAGCCCGACCCGCTGTTCTGGACCTTCCTGCGCCGGGTGGCGCCGGCGGAGGCGGACCGGCTGCGGCGGCGCGCCCGCGAACTGGACGAGGACGCCAGGGACTGGATCGACCCGCTGCGCCACTTCTGGACCACGACCCTGGACGGCGCGCTGGACCTGCGCTTCCCCAGGAGCCTGCGGGCCAACCGGCCTTCGCTGCGCGCCCTGGCGCTGGCGCAGGAACAGGCGCGCGCGTCCGGCGCCGCCCCGGCGCGGCTGCGCAACGCCAACGGCCACCATCCCGACGGGGTGCCGCGGCCGAGGGAAGCGCAGCCGCACGATTCCGGGCCGCACGACCCGGGCCCGCACGACTCCGGCCCATACGACTCCGGTCCGTACGCTTCCGGCCCGTACGACTCCGGCCCGGACGGGACGCCGGTCGGCGCGGGGCGGGCCGGGCGCAAGGAGACCAAGGAGGCCGAGGCGACCGAGGAGACCAAGCAGATCAAGCAGATCAAGGAGCCTCCGGGCCCGGCGGGCCGGCCCGGGTCCGGCCTGTGGGCCGACCCGTGGGACGACGAGCCGGGGGAGGAGGACCTGCTGTGAGCGCCCGCCCCACCGCCCCGGTCGTCACCCTCGACCTGCGCGACGGCGCCGCCGGACCGGACGGCGCGGACGGGCTGCACCGCGCCGTCCGCGCCGCCCTGGCCGGTACGCCGGACCGGCAGGCCGTGCGCTTCCTGCTCGTGGACACCGCCACCGGCCTGGCCCGCCACCAGCGGACCTACGAACAGGTCCTGGCCTACGGCCCGGGCCACGCGCTGTGCGTCGCCGTCGGCGCCCCGCCCGCCGAACCGGGCGACGGCGTCGCGGTGCCGCCCGCGCCGACCCCCTGGGCCCTGGACCGGCCCTCCCCGCTGCGCCCGCCCGCCGTCGGCGTGCTGTGGGTGCTCGACCCGCACTGCGGACTGCTGCCCTGCCCCACCCCCGCCGAGGACGCGGGCGCCCTGCGCCCGCTCCTGGAACTCCTCGCCGCGCCGGACGTGTTCGACGCCGTCCTGCACGCGGTCGCGGAGATCCCCGACGGCGTGGCCGTACCCGGCCTGCGCGTCCTGGAACACGACCTGTCGCACACCGCGCGCGCCCGCGTCTGGCGGCAGGCCCTGGCCGACCTCGTCGGCCAGGACGACCCCGGCGGCCGGATCACGGTCGCCGACCCGGAGGCGGGCGGGGTGCCCGCCGCGCTGGCGCCGCTGATCGGCGCCGGGCTGCCCAGGAGCGTGGAACAGGCGCGGTGGCGGCGGCCCGGCGGCGAGGTGGACGAGCGGTTCCGGGCCTGCGAGGCGGCGCTGACGGAGGCCGAGGACGCCTGCGAACGGCAGCGCGGCGCGGGCGGACTGCTCCGCCGCACGCCTGGCGGGGCGGACCTCGCGGAGAGCCTGGACGCGGCCGCCGCCGAACTGGCCGCGTACCGCGAGACCGTCGCCGAGACCCTCCGCGACGGCGACGGCGTCGGACTGCCCCCGGAGCAGCGCCGGCGGCTGCACGAACGCGGCGTCGACCTGCCCCGGGTGCCGGAGGCCGCCCGCGACCGGGTCGGCCCGGGGCTGCGCGGCTTCGCGCAGGGCCTGCTGGCCCGCCGGCTGCCGCTGCGCTCCACCGCGGCCCGGCTCGGCGCGCTCGCCGACCTGGCCACGCCCACCGGCAGCGCGGCCCGCCTCGGCCGGCTCGACGAGCTGTGCCCGCCCGGGCTGGCGCGGCGGATGGGCAGGGCGCGGCCGTTCGACGTCCCCGGCGCGGCCTACCCGGAGCTGGCCGCGGGCTGCGCGGCCGCCGCCGCGGCCGGGTTGTGGCCGGGGCCCGGCTGGGTGCTGGGTCCCTTGACCGCGCTGGCCGGGGCGGGGCTGACCGCGCTGGCCCTGGCCCGCCGCCCGGGACGTACCGGCGACGGGCATCTCGACGGTGGCGGCCGGTCGGGCGCCCTGGCCCAGGCGTGCGCCGGGCTGCTGGGCGCGGTCGCCGGCATCGCGCTCGGCCTGCTGCTCGCGGTGCCCGCCTGGGTCGGCCTGAGCACCTTGCTGGCGGCGGTGGCCGCGCTGCCGCTGTTGGCGGTACGCCGCTGGACCGCGGCCCTCGACGACTGGTGGGCGGCGGGCGGCGGCCCCGAAGCGCGGGACGCGCTGTACGCGCTCGACGGCCTGCTGGCGGACGCCGTGGCGCAGGACTGGCTGCTCGCGGACGCCCGGCTGTACTGCGCCGACGGGGCGCGGGCGGTGGCCGGGATGATCCGCGGCGCGGCGGACGCAGCGGAGGGCCGCGACCCCGTCCCCGCGGCGGAACGGAACGGGGCGGCCATGGGAGGCGGTGCGCGCGACGACGGGTACGGCCCGCCGGACGGCGGCCCGGCGGATGGCGACCTGCTGGACGACGACTGGTTCGGCCCGTCGTACGACCGCTCCACGACGGCCGACGATGTCCGGGGACACGATGCCCACGGCGCCGCCGGCACCGGGTACGAGGCCACGGCCCAGGACTGGGACGACTGGGACGACTGGGACCGCGAACCGTCCCACGGCGGGTACGGCGACGACGGCCCCGGCGCCGGCCACGGCACCCCCGGCCGGGAGCCGCCCGCCGAGCCGGTGCCCCCGCCCCGGCAGCCGGACGGCCAGGACACCGGCGGGCCGCCCGGCGACGTACCCGTGCCCTGGCTGGAGCGCGAAGCGGGCGACGGCGGACCGGAGCTGGTCGCCACCCTCGTCGGCGACCTCGCCGACGGCATCGCCGGGCTCCTCGACCCCTACTGGGGCACCATCGAGCGCGACCCCGGCGCGGCCGCCGCGCTCCCCGTCGGCCGCGCGGTGCGGGCGCTGATCGACGACGAGACCGCCCGGCTGGCCAGGGACGGCGTCGCCGCGGCTCCGTCGTTCGCCCGGGACCCCGCGGCCCGGCCCGACCCGGCGGTGCTGCTGGGCCTGCCGCCCGACCGGGTCATCCGGATCCTCCAGGCGCACGAGGACGGCACCGGCACCGTGCCGCTCTGCGCGGCCGAGCACCGGCGGATCCTCTCGCGCGACCGGCACGCCGGACGCCGGGTGCGCTTCGCCCCCGACGTGGCGCGGCACGGCGACGACCCGCTGCCTGCCGACGGGCCGGGCGCCGACGACCTGGTGTGGACACCGGCGGGCCGGTACGCGGGCGTCTTCCGGCTGCTGCCGCTGCGCACGGGCTCGGTGCGCACGGTCCGGCTGCGCGGCGGTACCACCGGGCCGGAACTGCCGGCGAACGCGAGCGAGTGAAGGGACGTCATGGACGAGTGGGCGGACCGGCGGGACACGGTACGGACACCAGGCCGCGCGCCGGAGGACGGCGGCGCGCGCGGGGCGCGCAACGGAGGGCGTCCGGCGCGGGACCGGACGGAGCTGGCCTTCTTCACGGACGAGGGGGCGCCCGCGCGGCTGCCCGCGGTGTGCCGGGACGACCTCCCCGCCGGGCCGCAGCGGTACCCCTTGCTGGCCAGGCCCGTGACGCTGGGCGAGGACTGGCGGGTGATGCAGTACCGGCTCGCGCACACCGCGCGCGGCGACCACCGGGCCCGCGACCGCCTGGAGGCGGAGGTGGGTGTCGGCCTCGCCGTGCGCCGGGCGTTCGGCGACGCCCCATATCACCGGCTGTTCGCCCGGCTGGGCGGCTACCACCTGGACGTACGGGAGCCGTTCGTCTTCTACGAGCCCCCGCGCGGACGCCCGCTGGCGGCGCTCGCGGGCCGGGCCACGGTCCGCGAGCAGGAGCGCATCCGCAGCGAACTGGTCCTGGCGGTGCGGCTGTTGGAGGCCGTCGGCGTGGTGCACCGCGGGCTGACCCCGCACACGGTGCGGTGGGACGGCCGGCACGTCCGGCTGCCCGAGCCCTGCCTCGCCACCCGCGCCGGCCACCCGCGCGAGGCGCTGGGCGAAGCGCCCTGGGCCGCGCCGGAACAGCGTGCCGGGCGCGGCACCGCGGACCCGCGCGACGACCTGTGGAGCGTGGCGCAGGTGATGTACCACCTGGTCACCGGGCGCGAAGGGGACCCGGACGGGCCGCCGCGCGACCTGGCCAGGCTGCCCGCCCTCGGCGTGCTGGCCGGCGCCTACGCGGCCACGGCCGGGGAGCGCGGCCACCCCGTCGAGGTGCTGCGGATGCTCAACCGGCAGGACCCCCTCCAGGGGCGCCCGCTGCCCGCCGACCCCCTGGAGCCGGGCCGCCGTGCCTTCGACGAGGAACTCGCGCACAAGAGGACGGAGTTGGGATTGGACGACGACACCGCGGCGGAGCCGGGGGCCGCGCGTACACCGCCGGGCCGCGGGCTGCGCGCCCTGTTCGGCGCCGCCCGCCCGGGCACGGGAGGGCGCAGGTGAGCACGTACCCGATGCCCCCGGGGCCCCGGCCGGTGATGTGCCCGTACTGCCTCGACCCGATCTCCTTCGACGAGGACCGGCTGTACGTACGCGACGAGACCAGCACCTTCGTGCGGCTGGACCTGACGGGCGAGCACAACCCGCTGCGCCGCCAGGACGCCCTGCGCGAGGCGTTCCAGGTGTGCGGCAACACCGCCGGCATGCCCGAGCACTACCTGCCGGCGCCCTACCTCACCAACGGCGAACCGCTGACCGTGGCCCTCGTCGGCAGCTCACGGGCCGGCAAGACGCACCTGCTCGCCTCGATGATCGGCGAGGTGGAACGCGGCGCCCTGGACGCCCACGGGCTCAAGGCCGTGCCGCTGCACACCGACTCGCACCGCGCCTACCTCAACGACCGGGTCCTGAAACTGCGGGCGGGCCAGACGCTGGCGCACACCGAGCAGACCGAGTTCGCGGAGTTCGCCGACGGGCTGCTGGTCAGCAGGGGCGGCACGACCCGGCCGGTGGTCTTCTTCGACCTGTCGGGCGAGGACCTGGAGCGCACCGGCCGGGTCACCCGGTTCCTGGCCGCGGTCAGCGCGTTCATCTTCGTCGTCGACCCGCTGCGCGCCCTGCCGCTGCCGTACCTGGACGCCGTGCGCGAACGCACCAAACAGCGCGCGGACGACCTCGGCGACCGCTCGTTCGGCACCGTCCTGGACCGGGTGCCGCGCGAGGGCCCTTACGTGGAAGCGGCGGCCGCCGTCGTCGTGGGCAAGAGCGACCTGATCCGCTTCGAACCGGCCGTGGCGCGCTGGCTGACCGCCCCCGAAAGCGCCCGGCCGACGGCGCGGGCCCTGCGCGCGGAGAGCCGCGACGTCTACGCCTTCCTGCGGCACCACGGCGGGCCCGCCTGGCTCAAGCCGTTCAGCGACTGCGCGCGGTGCACCCTGCACTTCGCGTCGGCCACCGGCGGCCAGGAGGACGCGGGTGGCTTCCCTCAGGGCGTACGGCCGCGGCGGGTGCTGTCCCCGCTGCTCTCGGTCTTCGCCATGTGCGGGCTCCTGCCGGGAGCCGACCCCCGGGAGGTGGGGCTGTGAACGCTGCCGGGACGGTGCACCAGATCGTCTTCCGCTGGGACGCGCACCACGCCGTCGGCGGCGCGGGGGTGGGCCCGGTCGCCTGGTCGGGCAGCCGGGAAGGGCTGGAACCGGTCTACCGCAAGGTCGCCCCGCTGCTGCGGGTCCCCGGCGACGAGGCGCGCGAGAGCCTGGCCCGGGTGGAGCTGCCCAGGGACCTGGCGCCCGGGGGAGCGGTCCTGCTCATCCGGCGGATTCCCGACCAGGACCGCGGCGGCCGCCCCAGCACCTGCTCCCACGCCCTGCTGGGCAGCTCCTCGGCGCTGACCCCCGCCACGTGCCTGGGCCTGCACGGCTGGCACTGGGAAGGCAGCAACATCAGCCTGCGGGAGGTCGAGGGCCCGGCACTGGAGCGGCTGCCGGCCGAGGTGCTGCGGACCGCCGCCGAACGCGCGGCGCCCGCGCTGACCCGGCGGACGGGCGAGTACGCCGAGGAGCTGACGGCGGTGCTCGCCGGGCGGCTGCGCCACCCGAGGCAACGGCTCTCCGTCCTGGACCGCACGGGCGGCGACGGGCCGGTCCACGTCCTGTGGGGGCTGCGCAGGCTGCTGGGCCCGGCGGTACCGGGGTCCTGGTCCTTCGCCACCCACGACACGCGCGACGGCGGTCCTTTCCGGTACGTCTTCGTCCCGAGCTGGCCCGTGTCGGCCACCCGCGACCAGCAGCTGACCCGCCTGGACCCCGGCCCCCCGCGGCACGGCGGCCCCGGCGGCGAGGGCACCGGCGACGGCGCGCCCGGCCACGGCGACGCGGTGGACGACGCCGCGGCGCGGCTGGCCGAGCACTACCTGGAGCGCCGGGACGACCCCGAGGCGCTGCGCGAGACCCGCCGCGCGCTGGCCGAGCGGCACGTCTTCGAAGAGGAACGCCTCGACGAACGGGTGCTCCTGGTGCACGAGGCGCTGAAGTGGCTCAGCCATGCCGGGGGCCACCGCCGTACCCGTACGGACCGGGCGGCCGAGGAGCGCGAACCGCCGCGCGAGACACCGCAGGACCGGGACGCCGGCGCGCGGCACGAGGCCCGCCACGACGACCGGGTCTTCGACCACCTCCGGCAGGACCAGGGCCGGCCGCCGTACCGGCGGACCGACGAGCCGGCACCGGCCGCCGGCCACGCCGTCAGGTCCGGCTCCGGCTTCCCGCGCCCCGTGACCACCCGGGTGCTGCGCGAGGCACTCCACCAGGACGGCGACGGCGCCGCCCGGTACCTGCACGACAGCACGGACAGCGTGCTCCTGGGCGTGCTCGACGAGGGACTGCCCGCCGCGCACGCCGACCGCGTGGCCCAGGTGCTCGCCGGCCGCGCCGGCCACCGGACCGCCTCCGAGGCGCGGGCCGTCTGCGAAGGGGTGCTCGGCGCGCACCTGTTCCTCGGCCGGGGCGGCGGGCACCTCGACGAGGACCCGGTCACCGGCCCCGACGGCCGGATGCGGGTGCGGACCGCCCTGCTCCTGTACGAGCACCTGGTGCGCCCGTACGGCGAGGAGGGCAACGCGCCCGCCCTGCTGCGGCGGGTGCTGCCGGACCTGTGGGCCGACCACGACGGGCCCGGCCGCGCGGTGCTGCGGCACCTGCTCGGCGCCGGCCGGCCCACCGGCTTCGGCGAGGCGGGCTGGCAGGCGCTGTTCGACGCCGCGACACGGCAGCCCGTGCGGGAGGAGCCGCAGGGCCGCCGCATCATCGGCCTGGGTGCCGGGTCCGGGTACCGGCTCACGGGCCGCCGCGCCCGAGCCGTCCGTGACCCCGGCGGCGACGGCGGCGGTACGGACGACTCGGCCGGCCGGCTCTGGGTCAGCACGCTCCTCGGGGTGATCGCCGTCGCCGTCGTGCTGATCGCCGTCCTCGCGGTGACGAGCTGAACGGCGGCTTCCGGGCCCGCCGCCCCGGAAGCCCGTGGCGCGGCCGGGCCGTTCTCCTCCACCGCGCCCCTCCGAGCAGCGAAGATGGGGGCATGGGATTCCATGTCGACTCCGAGGCCGGGCGGCTGCGCCGCGTCATTCTGCACCGCCCCGACCTGGAGCTGAAACGACTCACCCCGTCCAACAAGGACGCGTTGCTCTTCGACGACGTGCTGTGGGTGCGCCGGGCGCGCGCCGAGCACGACGCCTTCGCCGACATCCTGCGGGACCGGGGCGTCGAGGTGCACCTCTTCGGCGACCTGCTGACCGAGACCCTCCAGGCCCCCGAGGCGCGGGCGCTGGTGCTGGACCGGGTCTTCCACGAGAAGGAGTACGGGCCGCTGGCCACCGACCACCTGCGGGCCGCCTTCGACGAGCTGCCGGTGGCCGAGCTGGTGGAGGCGCTGGTCGGCGGGATGACCAAGCGGGAGTACCTGGCGGCGCACCCGGAGCCGACGTCGGTCCGCTTCCACGTGATGGACCTGGACGACTTCGTGCTGCGCCCGCTGCCCAACCACCTGTTCACCCGCGACACCTCCGCCTGGGTCTACGACGGCGTGTCGATCAACGCCATGCGCTGGCCGGCGCGGCAGCGCGAGACGGTGCACTACGAGGCGATCTACCGGCACCACAAGCTGTTCCGCAACGGCGGCTTCAACGTCTGGTCGGAGGGGCAGGCGGCCTACCCCTCGACCATCGAGGGCGGCGACGTGCTGGTGATCGGCAACGGCGCCGTGCTGATCGGCATGAGCGAGCGGACCACCCCGCAGGCCGTGGAGATGCTGGCGCGCGGCCTGTTCGCGGCCGGTTCGGCGCGCACCATCGTGGCGCTGGACATGCCCAAGCGGCGGGCCTTCATGCACCTGGACACGGTGATGACGATGGTGGACGGCGGGACCTTCACCCAGTACGAGGGGCTGGGGATGCTGCGCTCGTACACGATCGAGCCCGGCGCGGGCGAGCAGGACCTGAAGGTCACCGACCACCCGCCGGAGCACATGCACCGCGCCATGGCGGCGGCGCTGGGCCTGGACGGCATCCGGGTGCTGACCGCGACGCAGGACGTGCACTCGGCGGAGCGCGAGCAGTGGGACGACGGGTGCAACGTGCTGGCCGTCGAGCCGGGCGTGGTCGTGGCGTACGAGCGCAACGTGACCACCAACACCTTTCTGCGCAAGCGCGGCATCGAGGTCATCACGATTCCGGGCAGCGAGCTGGGGCGCGGCCGGGGCGGGCCGCGCTGCATGAGCTGCCCGGTGGAACGCGATCCCGTATAAGGGGTGGGCCGCCCCGCGCGGGGGAGAAGACGGAGGGCGGGCCCGTGTGACGTCCGTGCCGGACCGGCTTCGTATAGAGATGCGTATGGTCGTATACACTTCCAGCATTCCGATTGCCGCGACCTAGGAGCCACCGATGGCGATAGACCTCACGGGCCGCCACTTCCTCAAGGAGCTGGACTACAGCGCCGAGGAGTTCTGCCACCTCGTCGACCTGGCGGCCGAACTGAAGGCCGCCAAGCGCGCGGGCGAGGAGGTCGCGCGCCTGCGAGGCCGCAACATCGCCCTGATCTTCGAGAAGACCTCCACCCGCACCCGCTGCGCCTTCGAGGTCGCCGCCGCCGACCAGGGCGCCGCCACCACCTACCTCGACCCCGCCGGGTCGCAGATGGGGCACAAGGAGTCGGTGAAGGACACCGCCCGGGTCCTCGGCCGGATGTTCGACGGAATCGAGTACCGGGGCAACTCCCAGGCCACCGTCGAGGAGCTGGCGGCCCACGCCGGCGTCCCGGTCTTCAACGGCCTGACCGACGCGTGGCACCCCACCCAGATGCTCGCCGACGTGCTGACGATGCGGGAGCACCTACCCGCCCGCCCGCTCACGGAGACCGCCTTCGCCTACCTCGGCGACGCCCGGTACAACATGGGCAACTCCTACCTGATCACCGGCGCGCTGCTCGGCATGGACGTACGGATCGTCGCGCCCGAGGGCCTCTGGCCTGACCGGGAGATCGTCGCCAGGGCCCGGGAGCTGGCCGCGCACAGCGGCGCGCGCGTCACCCTCACCGCGGACGTGGCCGAGGGCGTGCACGGCGCGGACTTCGTCGCCACCGACGTCTGGGTCTCGATGGGCGAGCCGAAGGAGGTCTGGGACGAGCGGATCGCGCTGCTCGGCGACTACGCCGTCACGATGGACGTGCTGCGCGCCACCGGCAACCCGGATGTGAAGTTCCTGCACTGCCTGCCCGCCTTCCACGACCTGGGCACGGAGGTCGGACAGGAGATCTACGAGCGGCACGGCCTGACGTCCCTGGAGGTCACGGACGAGGTCTTCGAGTCCCGGCACTCCGTCGTCTTCGACGAGGCGGAGAACCGGCTGCACACGATCAAGGCCGTGCTGGTCGCCGCCCTGGCCGGGTAAGCGCCCGCCGTACCATCGAACCGATTCACGGGGCGCGGACCCACCGGTCTCGCCCCGCTCCGCGCGCGGCCCACCCCCGCCGCGCGCGACGCACCACGCACCACCAGAGATGAGAACCACCCCATGCGTCCGTCCGGACTGCGCATCAAGTCCCCCGACGTCCTCATCGCCGAATCCGGCGCGGACCGCGAAGGCCACGGCCTCAAGCGCACCATGGGGCTCTTCCAGCTCGTGTGCTTCGGCATCGGCGCCATCGTCGGCACCGGCATCTTCGTCGGCCTGTCCGACACCGTCGCCCAGGCCGGCCCCGCCGTCCTCGTCTCCTTCGTGCTCGCCGCGGTCACCTGCGTCTTCACCGCCTTCTCCTTCGCGGAGCTGGGCGGCGCGATCCCGGTGTCCGGCAGTTCGTACTCCTACGCGTACGCCACGCTCGGCGAGCGCGCCGCCTTCCTCGTCGGCTGGTGCCTGCTGCTGGAGTACGGCGTCTCGGTCTCGGCGGTCGCGGTCGGCTGGGGCCAGTACCTGAACGAGCTGCTGAACAGCCTGGTCGGCTGGCAGCTGCCGGCCGCCCTGTCCAGCCCGCCGGGCGACGGGGGCATCGTCAACGTGCCGGCCGTCGTCGTGATGCTGCTGGCCGCGGTGCTGCTGGTGCGCGGCATCCGCGAGAGCGCCCGCGCGACCGCCGCGATGGCCGTGCTCAAGCTGGCGGTCCTCGTCCTGTTCTGCGCCGTGGCCTTCACCGCCTTCCGGGACGGCAACCTCACGCCGTTCGCCCCGGAGGGCATTGCCGGCATCACCTCCGGCGCCTCGGTCGCCTTCTTCTCCTACATCGGCTTCGACGCGATCACCACGGCGGGCGAGGAAGTGCGCAACCCGCGCCGCAACGTACCCACCGCGATCATGATCTGCATCGGTCTGGTCACCGTCCTGTACTGCGTGGTCGCCCTCTCCGCCATCGGCGCCCTCTCCGCCGGCGAGGTGGGCGACAAGCCCGCGGCACTCTCGCTCGTCGTCAACCGGGTCACCGGCTCCGCCGTCGGCGGCGGCGTGATCGCCTTCGGCGCGGTCGTCGCCATCGCCTCCGTCGTCCTGGCCGTCATGTACGGGCAGACCCGCATCCTGATGTCGATGTCCCGCGACGGGCTCGTCCCGCGGGTCTTCCAGCGGATCTCGCCGAAGACCGCCACGCCGGTGGCGGGCACCTGGATCGTCGCCCTGCTGTTCGCGGTCCCGGCCGCCGTGGTCCCGCTGGACGTCGTGATGAACCTGACGACCATCGGCACGCTGGCCGTCATGGCCGTGGTCAACGTCAGCGTCATGGTGCTGCGCCGCACCCGTCCCGGCCTCCAGCGCCGCTTCCGGGTGCCGCTCTTCCCGCTCAGCCCGGTGCTCGGCATCGCCTTCTGCGGCTACCTGATCTACGGCACGGGCCCGGCGACCTGGCTGCAGTTCGCCGGCTTCCTTGCGGCCGGCGCGGTCGTCTACGCCCTGTACGGGCGGCGGCACTCGCGGCTGGGTGCCGGCGCCGAGGAGACCAAGGTGCCCGCGGACGTGTGAACCCCGCGGACGGCCCGCCGGGAACCCGCCGACGCTTATCGCGTACTCGTGACGACAGTCACACAACGGTGATAGCTTCGAAGCGCAGGAAGGTACCGGCTCCAGCCGTCCGGCCGAAGGGGGCAGTGGCTCGATGAGCCCGTTCACAGGTTCCGCCCGTACCACCAGCGCTTGGCAGCACATCCGCGTGACCAGGGAAGACGGCATCGTCACCGTCACCCTCGCACGGCCGGAGAAGCTCAACGCGCTCACTTTCGAGGCGTACGCCGATCTGCGGGACCTGCTCGCCGAGCTGTCCAGAGAGCGGTCGGCGCGCGCCCTCGTCCTCGGCGGCGAAGGCCGCGGCTTCTGCTCCGGCGGCGACGTCGACGAGATCATCGGCGCCACCCTCGCCATGGACACCGCGCAGCTGCTGGACTTCAACCGGATGACCGGCCAGGTCGTACGGGCCGTACGGGAGTGCCCGTTCCCTGTGATCGCCGCGGTGCACGGCGTCGCGGCGGGCGCCGGCGCCGTGCTCGCCCTGGCCGCCGACTTCCGCGTCGCCGACCCCTCGGCCCGCTTCGCGTTCCTCTTCACCAAGGTCGGCCTGTCCGGCGGCGACATGGGCGCGGCGTACCTGCTGCCGCGCGTCGTCGGCCTCGGCCACGCGACCCGGCTGCTGATGCTCGGCGAACCGGTCCGCGCCCCCGAGGCGGAACGCATCGGGCTGCTCAGCGAGCTGGCCGAGGAGGGGCGCGCCGACACCGCCGCACACATCCTCGCCCGGCGCCTCGCCGAAGGCCCCGCGCTGGCGTACGCGCAGACCAAGGCGCTGCTCACCGCCGAGCTCGACATGCCGCTGGGCGCCGCCGTCGAGATGGACGCCGCCACCCAGGCCCTGCTGATGAACAGCGCCGACTACGCCGAGTTCCACGCCGCGTTCACCGAGAAGCGGTCCGCCAAGTGGCAGGGGAAGTAGGGGTGGGCGCCCGCAAGGTGGCCGTCATAGGCGGCGGTCCCGGCGGCCTGTACGCCGCCGCCCTCCTCAAGCGCCTGCGCCCGGACCGCGACATCACCGTCTGGGAGCGCAACGCCCCCGACGACACCTTCGGCTTCGGCGTCGTCCTCTCCGACCAGACCCTCGGCGGCATCGAGCACGCCGACCCGCAGGTCTACCGCGCGCTCCAGCGGGAGTTCGTGCGCTGGGACGACATCGACATCGTGCACCGCGGGCGCACCCTGACCTCCGGCGGCCACGGCTTCGCGGCCCTCGGCCGCCGTACGCTGCTGCGCGTCCTGCACGAGCGCTGCCGCTCCTTGGGCGTACGGCTGAACTTCCGCACCGAAGCCCCGCCCGCCGCCGAACTCGCGGCCGGCCACGACCTGGTCATCGCCGCCGACGGCGTGCACAGCCTGACCCGCGCCGCGCACGCCGCGGCCTTCGGCCCGCACGTCACCACCCACCGCTGCCGCTACATCTGGCTCGCCGCCGACTTCGCCTTCGACGCGTTCCGCTTCGAGATCGCCGAGACCGAGCACGGCGTCGTCCAGCTGCACGGCTATCCGTACGCCCGCTCCGGGTCCGGACCGCTGGCGGAAGGCGCCGGCACCGTCATCGTCGAGATGCGCGAGGAGGTCTGGCGCCGGGCCGGACTGGACCGCTGCGACGAGCGCGAGTCGGCCGAGTGGTGCGCCAAGGTCTTCGCCGACGCGCTGAGCGGCCGCCCGCTGCGCTCCAACAACTCCACCTGGACCGCGTTCCGCACCGTCGTCAACGACCGCTGGTCGCACGGCAATACGGTGCTGCTCGGCGACGCCGCGCACACCGCCCACTTCTCCATCGGCTCCGGCACCAAACTGGCCGTCGAGGACGCCCTCGCGCTGGCCGCGTGCCTGGAGGAGCACCCCGGGCTCCCCGACGCGCTGGCCGCGTACGAGGCCGAGCGGCAGCCCGTCGTCGCCTCCACCCAGCGGGCCGCCCGCGCCAGCCTCGCCTGGTTCGAGGAGCTCGCGGAGTACGTGGACCAGCCGCCCCGCCGGTTCGCCTTCAACCTGCTCACCCGCAGCCGCCGCGTCACCCACGACAACCTGCGGCTGCGCGACCCGGACTTCGTCGCGGCGGTCGAGGAGGAGGCCGGGGTCCCCGCCGGCACCCCGCCCATGTTCACGCCTTTCGAGCTGGGCGGCCTGACCCTGCGCAACCGGGTCGTGGTCTCCCCGATGGACATGTACTCGGCCGACGGCGACGGCACGCCGGGCGACTTCCACCTCGTCCACCTGGGCGCCCGCGCCCTCGGCGGCGCCGGGCTGGTGATGACCGAGATGGTCTGCGTCAGCCCGGAGGGCCGCATCACCCCCGGCTGTACCGGTCTGTACGCGCCGGAACACGAGACGGCCTGGCGGCGCGTCACCGACTTCGTGCACGCGCAGTCACCCGGCACCGCCATCGGCGTCCAGCTCGGCCACTCGGGGCGCAAGGGCTCCACCCGCCTCATGTGGGAGGGCATCGACCAGCCACTGCCCGAAGGCAACTGGCCGCTCGTGGCGCCCTCAGCGCTGCCGTACCGCCCCGGCGTCAACCAGATACCGCACGCCCTGACCGAGCCCGAACTCGGCCTCATACGCGAGCAGTTCGTGCGCTCCGCCCGGTCGGCCGCCCGCGCCGGCTTCGACCTCCTCGAACTCCACTGCGCGCACGGCTATCTGCTCTCCGGCTTCCTCTCCCCGCTCACCAACCGCCGCACCGACGCCTACGGCGGCGACCTCGCCGCCCGGCTGCGCTTCCCGCTGGAGGTCTTCGACGCGGTGCGCGCCGTCTGGCCCGCCGAGCGGCCGATGACGGTACGGATCTCCGCCACCGACTGGGCCGAGGGCGGCACCACCGCCGAGGACTCGGTGGAGATCGCCCGCGCCTTCGCCGCGCACGGCGCCGCCGCCATCGACGTCTCGACCGGCCAGGTCGTCCCCGACGAGCAGCCCGAGTACGGGCGTTCGTACCAGACCCCGTTCGCCGACCGCATCCGCAACCGCCTGGGCGTCCCGGTGATCGCGGTGGGCGCCGTCTCCTCCTGGGACGACGTCAACTCCCTGATCCTGGCGGGCCGCGCCGACCTGTGCGCCCTGGCCCGGCCGCACCTGTACGACCCGCACTGGACCCTGCACGCGGCGGCTGAGCAGAACTACACCGGCCCCGGCGCCCCCTGGCCGCTGCCGTACCGCGCGGGCAGCCGCACGCCGCCCACGGGCCGCACGGACGCGCCGAAGCCCCGCTTGACGCTGGGCTGACCCGGCCGCCCCGGCGTCGGTTCAGCGGATGGACTGGCTCGCGGTCCTGGCGGTGAAGACGGACCGGCCGTGCTGCCGGATGTCGATGTCGAGAAGCAGGCGGTCGCGCTCGTCGCGCCCCGCCAAGGTCGCCTCGATCCAGCACGGGGCGTCCAGTTCGGCGTAGCGGCGGAAGGAGCACTCCATATCGGCGGGGAGCGAGAAACCGGGGCCGGCGGCGGCGTGCGCCGCCTGCCGGGCGGCCTCCACCATCAGCATGCCGGGGGCGTGGTCCACGGGGTGGTCGAAGAGCACCGGGTGCGAGGTGTTCACCCGCAGCTGCCAGCGGTTGGCGCGACCGGTGGGGGACAGCACGACGTCGCCGGTGCGGTCGCGCGCCACCAGGGGCGGTTCGACCGGCTCCGAGAGGGCGAGCTTGCGTTCGTTGGCGCGCTGCAGGTCGCTGTACTCGCCGCGCAGCCGGCGGTAGACGGCGGGGCTGTGGCAGGAGAAGTCGAGCTCGGCGGTGGCGAGTTGGGCGCCGTCGCACAGGACGCGGTACTGCTGCCGCGCGCTGGAGAGCCGCTTGCCGCGATACGCCAAGTCGCAATCGGTGATGTGCAGTTCGACCTCGGCGGGCGCGCCGGTGACGCGCAGCACCTCGGGGGTGAGCGAGTAGCGGAGGTCCTGCCAGATGATCGGGTGGTCCAGCGGCACGCCGTGCGCCACGTGGCTGAGCAGGATGCTGGCCTGCCGCATCGTCTCGACCAGGAGCACCGGGTCGTGCAGGCCGTCCACGGGGCTGTAGAAACTGTGGGCGCGCGGCCACTGGGCGCTCACTACCCAGGCATCGCTCCCCGCACGTCGCCAGTCGGTCAGGAACACCTCGGAAACGGCCGTCCGGTGCACGTACTGCCGGGGCACGGTGGTCGTCAGCGGCGGCATCTCCGAGAGGCTGGTGTGCTCCCTCCCGGCGTTCGGACGGCGGTCTGCTGCGGTGGACGGCGCGGTGAGCGTGGCGCTGGCCATGCGTATTCCCTCCCTGGTGGGACTCACGCTGCTCGGACAGAGTGAGCCTCGGTGGCGGACCAACGCGGACTAAGATACAAACCGGATGGTTTGTTTTCTAGTGCTTCCACGGGATTTCTTACGGGAAGGTTTTGACGGGGGAAGCAGGCGGTACGGGGCCGCCCCGGGCGCGACGGCGCGCCGGACGCACGTGCCGTGCGGCCGGGCGCGGGGCGTGGGGCTCAGGCCGCGGTGCGCACCGAGCGGCCGTGCGGGTCGAGGTGGCTCATCGCGCCCGGCGAGGCCAGACCGGGGAGGATGTGCTTCCACAGCGCGGTGACGCGCTCGGGCAGGTCGTGGCGGCCGCTGGCGGCGTGCGAGAAGAGCTGCACCCCCATGTAGGCCGAGACGAAGAACTCGGCGGCCCGGTCCGGCGCGATCGCCGGGAGCAGCTCGCCGTTCTCCCTGGCGTCGGTGAACATCGTCGCGATGATGTCGATCCACGCCTGGTACGGGACCAACGGGTCGTCACTGAACGTCGTCTCCACGGCGATCCGGGTGCCGGCCTGGAGGAGCGGGTCGTCCCGCAGGGCCGCCGCCACCTGGTGCGTGAAGTCGATGGCGTCCTGTAGTCGCGAGTCGCTGACCTGCGGAATGAACGGATCGGTCTGTTCTGCGATGACGGCGCGCGCGAGGGCGTCCTTGGAGGCGAAGTGAAAGTAGAGGGCGCCCTTCGTCACGCCGGCCCGTTGGATGATCTCTGCCATCGTGGCCGCTTCGTACCCGCGCGTGCCGATGACCTGGGCCGCCGCTTCGAGGACGGCACGTCGAGTGCGCACTGCGCGTTCCTGCTTGACCACCGATCGTCCTCCGTATGCTCTCTGGGGGGATGTTGTGCCTGGGGCCAACCTTACGAGCCCGGTCTGTCAGTCTATTTTCGAAACCCTAAAAAAGCCAACCATGCGGTATTGAAAATCGCCCTGGCGGCACCCTTCCGCCGGGACCCGCCACCCGCCACCGACCCACCGGGAGCACCGTTTTGACCGCCGGACGCCCGCCGCTGCCCGCCACGCACCGCGAGGTCCGCCTCGCCGCCCGCCTCCGGGGCGCCCTCACCCCGGAGCACTTCACGCTCGCCGAGGCCCCGTTGCCCGCGGCGGGCCCCGGCCGCCTGCTCGTACGCAACCGGGTGATGGCCGTGACGGCGGCGATGTGCTCGATGATGACCGACGCCGAACTGCCGATGCCGTCCTTCGTGCCGGGGCAGGCCCTGTGGGGCTCGGCCGTCGGCGAGGTCGTACGGTCCTCGGGCAGCGCGTTCGCGCCCGGCGACCTGGTGCTGCACCCGTACGGCTGGCGGGAGTTCGCGGCGGTGGAGGAAGGGCGGGCCCGGCGCGTCGACCCCGAGGCGCTGCCCGACCCCGCGGCGCACCTCTCGCAAGGGGTCACCGCCTGGGGCGCGCTGACGCGCGCGGCCGGAGTGCGGCCCGGCGACACCGTGTTCGTCACGGGCGCGGCGGGCGGCGTCGGCAGCCTGGCGGGCCTGCTCGCCAAGCGGCTGGGCGCCGCCCGCGTCGTCGGCAGTACGGGGTCGCCGCACAAGGTGCCGTACCTGCGGGAGACGCTCGGCTATGACGAAGTGATCGTGCGCGGCGCCGGCCCGGCCGAGGAGCAGCTGCGCCGGGCGGCGCCGGACGGCGTCGACGTCCTGCTGGACACCGTGGGCGGCGAGCAGTTGCGCGCGGCGCTGGCCACGGCCCGTGCCGGCGCCAGGTTCGCGCTGGTGGGCGCGCTCTCCGCCCAGTTGGGCGGCGGTGCGGGCGTGGCGGCGCCGGTCGAGCTGGACTCTTCGCTGGTGGTGACCCGCAGGGTGACGCTGCGGGGGTTCGTTCTGCACGACCATCCGGACCTGCCGCGGGAGTGGGTGGCGGAGTTCGGGCGCGGGCTGCGCGACGGTTCGCTGGTCTTCGCCCACGCCCGGCTGCGGGGCGTCGACCGGGCGCCGCGAGCCCTGTGCGAGCTGACGCGGGGGTGTCACACCGGCGCCGTCCTCGTGGAGGTGTGAGCGGGCGCCGCGCCTTCGGCCCCGGGCGGCAGCTGGGTCCAGATGTCGGTGACGACGTCCTTGTCCCACCACGTCCGGTCCTCTTGCCCGAGGTTCAGCAGGCCGACGACGAGCGCGGCCAGGAGTTGCGCGGAGCGCCGGGGGTCGTCGCCGGGCGGTGACTGCCCGGCCGCCCGGTCGGCGGTGGTCTTCTCCAGGAAGAGCGCGTACCACCGCTGCTGGAGGTCCGGTTCGGCGATGCCTGGCGCGGTCTCCGGGCGCAGCTGGAGCCCGGCCCGTACGACGATGTCGGTGTCCACCCGGCCGAGCAGCCCGATCGCGAAGTCCCGTACGGCGGTGCGGGCCGGGTGCGGCGCGCGGGCCAGCTCGTGCTCCAGGTCCTTGAGCGCCTTGAGGGCTTCGTCCCGCACCGCGAGGGTGAGGTCCTCCTTGGACGCGAAGTGGAAGTAGAGGGCTCCCTTGCTCAGGCGGGCCCGCCGGCTGATGTCGACCATGCCGGCGGCGGGCACGCCCTTCTCGATGAAGGTCTGGGCGGCAGATCGGATGAGCGCCTGGCGGCTTTGTATCGCTCGATACTGCGTCGGCACGGTGTCCGTCCTCCTCTGGTCCGGCTGCGAACGCGCCGCAGTCTACATAGAAAACCAACCATGCGGTTCGAAAATCAAGATGGTGTGTGACCTGTGTTACTCAGTTGATCTCGTGTGGCAAATGAGGCAAACGAGTTCGCCGGCTGTTCGTCTGCCGGTCAGTTCGGGCCGTCGGGTGGCCACGTGGCTCGTTGGGCTTTGGGCGGTGTGGCGCCGCAGGGTGCATTGACAAACAGCGCAGGCGGTTTTTAAATCTGCGAAGGCGAGCGATGGGACGTGCCTCTTCCGGAGCCGCCACTCCGGCGGGGACACGCCACTTCCGGACACCGGTGTGCCACGGCGTCCGCCGTTCGCGGCACGGACACCACCGGCACGTCTTCCCGCGTCCGACGGCGTCACGGACGGCGATCGGACCCCCAGACCCCCAGGCCCACAGGAAATCGGAAGGTGTCGAGCAATGCGTGATTCAGCGGGAGCCGTGCCCCGTCCCGGGAGCGCCGCGCGGGCCGCGGCCGGCGAGACCGTCCGAGCCGCCGTCTTCGACCTCGACGGAACCCTCGCCAACACCCTGCCGCCCATCAGCGCCCTGCTGGTCAAGGTCGTGGCCGAACAGGGCCGTTCGGTCACGCCCCGGCAGGCCGCCACCGCCATCGGCAAGCCCCCAGGGCCGGCCTTCGGCAAACTGCTCGGCCTGCCGGAGGACCACCAGGCCGTGGCGGCCGCCATCGGCCGCTACCGCGAGCTGTTCGCGTACGAGGTGCTGCGCGAGGGGCCGCGGCTGCTCTTCCCGGGCGTGGCCGCCGGGCTGTCCGCGCTGCGCGCCCACGGCATCGAACTGGCCGTGGCCACCTCGAAGGGCACCCGCAGCGCCGAGGCGCTGCTCGACGCGCTGGGCATCCGCGACCTGTTGGGCCCCGTCGTCTGCCAGGACATGGTCAGGCGCGGCAAGCCACACCCGGAGCTGGTGCTGCGGGCCGCCGCCGAACTGGGCGTGGCGCCCTGGGAGAGCGCCTACGTGGGGGACACGGTCGGCGACATGCGGATGGCGGTCACGGCCCGCATGGAGCCGATCGCGGTCACCTACGGGGTGGGCAGCTTCGGGGAGCTGGCGGCGGTGGCGGGCACCCGGATGTGCGGTTCGTTCAAGGAGGTGGTCTCCACCGTCGCCGCCGCCCGGCCGCGGTCGATGGCCGCCGCGGCGGCACACCACAGGAAGCGCTGACCGCGGGCCTCAGGCGGTGGCCGGCACCCGGCCGGGCCCGTCCACCGCCGTGCGCACGAACCGGGCGCCCGCCGCCCGCAGTTTGTCGTGCAGCCGGCCGAAGACGTCCGCCGCGTGGCCGCCCGGCCAGCCCTCGGGCAGGAGGGGAGAGGGCAGGCCGGGGTCCGCGTAGGGCAGGCGGCGCCAGGCGTCCAGCGCCAGCAGGTAGTCGCGGTACGCCGCTTCGGCGGGCACGGTGCGCCGGCTCGACCAGTGGCGCAGCACCGGCTCGTGGTCGGCGAGGAACGCGTGGTGGCGCGCGGCCAGGGAGCGCAGGTCCCACCACCGCGCCACCGCGTCGGCGGTCGGCTCGAAGCCCGCGTGGACGCCGGTGAACAGGTCGACGTAGCCGGACAGTTGGAGCCGGTCCAGCGTGTGCCGCGTCTCGTCGTACAGGTGCGCGGGGGCGATCCACACGCCGGGGGCCGCCGTGCCGAAGCCCAGCCTGGCCAGCCGGGAGCGCAGCAGGTGCCGCTTGTGGCGCTCCTGCTCGGGCACCGAGAAGACGGCGAGGACCCAGCCGTCCGAAGGGCGGGGGGACGGTTTGCCGTAGATCCGCCGGTCGCCGTCGTCCAGGAGCTGGTGCGCGGCCTCGGAGAGCCCGTACGCGGCGGCCCCGGACTCCGTACGGGCGGCGACCAGCAGTCCGCGGCGCTTGAGCCGGGAGACGGCCGAGCGCACCGACGGCGGGTCGACGCCGAGCGCGCCGAGCAGCCTGATCAGCGCGGCGACCGGCACCGGTCCCGGCGGGTCGCCGGGACCGCCCTTCGGGCCGCGCCCGTACGCTCCGTAGAAGGTGACGATCAGGGACCGCGGCGTGCGCTGCGCGTACTGGTCGCTCACGTGGTCGTTTCCCGCCTTGTCGTGCTCCGGTCCGCGGCCGTGAGGGGCGCGCGCGGACGGCTGCCGGGCCGTGGCCGCTTTGCGCGCGATCGTATCCGCAGCCGCCACGGCGCGGTACGGCGGTGTCCCGCACCGCGACCGCCGGTCACGACGTGCGGCCCGGGACGGCCGGCCCGTTGCCGCGCAGCCGGAAGCGCTGGAGCTTGCCCGTCGGCGTCCTGGGCAGCGCGTCGTGGAAGAGGATCTCGCGCGGGCACTTGTACGGCGCTATGGCCGCCTTGGTGAACGCGCGCAGCTCCGCCACCGTTTCCGCGCCGCGCGGCACGCCGGACCGCAGCACGAGGTGGGCCACCACGACCTGGCCGCGCTCCGCGTCGGCCCGGCCGACGACCGCCGCCTCGGCGACGTCGGGGTGGCGCAGCAGCGCGTCCTCGACCTCGGGGCCCGCTATGTTGTAACCGGCCGAGACGATCATGTCGTCGGCCCGTGCCACGTAGCTGAAGTAGCCGTCCGCGTCCCGGACGTAGGTGTCGCCGGTCAGGTTCCAGCCGTCGCGCACGTACTCCCGCTGCCGTTCGTCCGCCAGGTAGCGGCAGCCCGTCGGGCCGCGCACCGCGAGCAGCCCCGGCGTCCCGTCCGGCACCGGCCGGCCGTCGGCGCCGACGACCCGCGCCTCGAAGCCCGGCACCGGCACCCCCGTCGTGCCGGGCCGTGCCGCGTCGTCGGCGGCCGAGATGAAGATGTGCAGCAGCTCGGTCGCGCCGATGCCGTTGACGATGCGCAGCCCGGTCGCCTTCTCCCAGGCGTGCCAGGTGGCGGCGGGCAGGTTCTCGCCCGCCGAGACGCAGCGGCGCAGCGAGGAGACGTCGTGCCCGGCCAGCTTCGGCAGCATCGCCCGGTAGGCGGTCGGCGCGGTGAACAGCACGGAGACGCGGTGCTGCCCGATGTCGCGCAGCAGCCGGTCGGGCCCGCCCCAGTCGGCGAGGTACGCCGAGGCGCCGGCCCGCAGTGGGAAGACCACCAGCCCGCCGAGGCCGAAGGTGAAGCCGAGCGGCGGGCTGCCGGCGAAGACGTCGTCAGGCGTGGGGCGCAACACGTGTGCGGAGAAGGTGTCGGCGATGGCCAGCACGTCGCGGTGGAAGTGCATGCAGCCCTTGGGCCGGCCGGTGGTGCCCGAGGTGAAGGCGATCAGCGCGACGTCGTCGGACGCGGTCGCCACCGCCTCGTACGCGCCGGTCCTGCGCCCGGCCAGGCGCAGGAGGTCGTCGGGCCCTGCGCCGCCGTACGGGGTGATCCGCAGCCCCGGCACGCCGGCCGCGGCCAGGTCGTCCAGCGCGCGGACGTCGCACAGCGCGTGTTCCACCCGGGCCAGGCCGCAGACCGTGGCCAGCTCGTGCGGGCGCTGGGTGGCCAGCACGGTCACCGCCACCGCGCCCGCCTTCATCACCGCCAGCCAGCAGGCGGCCAGCAGGGGAGTGGTGGGGCCGCGCAGCAGCACCCGGTGGCCGGGCAGTACCCCGAGGTCGCCGGTGAGCACGTGCGCGATGCGGTCCACCCGCTCCCGCAGTCCGCCGTACGTCCACTCGGTGCCGGCCGCGTCCCGGAACGCGGGGCGGTCGGCGCCCAGCCGTTCGATGGTGGCGTCGAGGAGTTCGGCGCCGCAGTTGAGCCGGGCCGGGTAGCCGAGGTCGGTGAGGTGCGGCCACTGCGCGGCGGGCGGCAGATGGTCGCGGGCGAAGGTGTCGATGTGTGCCGAAGGCCGTGCTGCCATGCCGGTCTGCCCCCTTGCGGACGACGGCGGGGACGCTCGGAACCTGCTCGGACCTGCGCGGAACCCGGTGGGGGAGTGCCGTGGAAACCGTCCGGGTACTGCCGCGCCGACCCGTCGTCAGCGTAACGTGTTGGTGACGGCAGTCAACAGAGCGCGATACGGTCCGGCGGCGCGGGCCGTACCGGAAGGCACCGGCGGCGCCGCACCGCACCGACCCGAGCGAACCGCCCGGCCGCACCGGGCCCGAGACGAGGGAGCCGCCCCGTGACCGCATTCGCGCTGGGACCCGAGGACCGCAAGTGGTGCGCCGAACTGCGCGCGCTGACCGCCGAACGGCTGCGCCCGCTGGCGGAACGCGGCGCGGCCGGCCGGGTCAACCGCCCCCTCGTGGCGGCCCTCGGCGAACTCGGCCTGCTGCGGCGGGTGTTCCCCGACGACGGGCCCGTGCGCGCCCTCGACCTGTGCCTGCTGCGCGAATCGCTGGCCCAGGAGTCGACCGAGGCGGAGACCGCGCTCGCGCTCCAGGGTTTGGGCACGTACCCGGTCGTCCAGTCCGGCACGGCCGCACAGCGCGAACGCTGGCTGCCGGAAGTGGTCGCGGGCCGCGCGGTGGCGGCCTTCGCGCTCAGCGAGCCGGACGCGGGCTCCGACGCGGCGGCGCTCGCCCTGGCCGCCGAACCGGACGGCGGCCCGGACGCCGGCCGCTGGCGGCTCACCGGCGAGAAGTGCTGGATCTCCAACGCGCCCGAGGCCGACTTCGCCACCGTCTTCGCCCGCACCGGCGGCGCCGGGGCCCGGGGCATCACCGCCTTCCTCGTCCCCGCCGGCCGGCCGGGGCTGTCCGGCGAACCGCTGGACATGCTCAGCCCGCACCCGATCGGCACCCTCGTCTTCGACGGCGTGCCGGTGACCCGCGACGACGTCCTGGGGGAGGTGGATCGCGGCTTCGGCGTCGCGATGCGCACCCTGAACCTCTTCCGGCCCAGCGTCGGCGCCTTCGCGGTCGGCATGGCCCAGGCCGCGCTGGACGCCGCCCTCGCGCACGCCGCCACGCGTACCGCGTTCGGCGGCCCGTTGAAGGACCTCCAGTCCGTCGCCCACCAGCTCGCCGAGGTCGCCACCCGGGTGGAGTCGGCGCGGCTGCTGGTCTACGCGGCGGCCACCGCGTACGACAGCGGCGCCGCCGACATCGCCAAGCGCGCCGCGATGGCCAAGCTGCTGGCCACCGAGACCGCCCAGTACGCCGTGGACACGGCCGTCCAGGTCCACGGCGCCCGCGCCCTGCGCCGCGGCCACCTCCTGGAACACCTCTACCGCGAGGTCCGCGCGCCCCGCATCTACGAGGGCGCGACGGAGGTCCAGCGGTCGATCGTCGCCAAGGAGCTGTTCCGCACGGGCTGAACGGGCCGTCAGGCGGGCTCAGGGACGGCCCGCTGCCCCGGCCCGTTGTACGCGCCCAGCGGCCGGATCAGCGCGTTGTGGGCGAGCTGTTCGGTGATGTGGGCGGTCCAGCCGGTGATCCGGCTCATGACGAAGACCGGCGTGAAGGCGGGCACGTCGAAGCCCATCAGGTGGTAGGCGAGGCCCGCCGGGTAGTCCAGGTTCGGGTGGATGCCCTTGCGCCGCAGCACCGCCTCGCGCAGTGCCGTGTGCGCCGCGGCCAGCCGGGCCGCTTCCGGGTCGCCGCGCAGGGCCACGAGCCGGTCGGTGGCCTCCTGCATCACCGGGACGCGGGAGTCGCCGTGCCGGTAGACGCGGTGCCCGAACCCCATGATCTTGCGCCGGTCCGCCAGGGCCGCCGCCAGCCACGCGTCGGCGCGCCCCGGGTCGCCGATCTCCGCCAGCATGCGCATCACCGCCTCGTTGGCGCCACCGTGCAGCGGCCCCTTGAGCGCGCCGATGGCGGCGGTCACCGCGCTGTAGAGGTCGGAGAGGGTGGAGGTGACGACGCGCGCGGTGAACGTCGAGGCGTTGAAGCTGTGTTCCGCGTACAGGATGAGGGAGATCTCGAAGCAGCGGACCACTTCGGGTTCCGGGACCCGCCCGAAGCACATGTGGAAGAAGTTCTCCGCGAAGCCCAGCCCGGGGTCGGGGGGCACCGGCGCGAGACCGCGCCGCCTGCGGTGGTCCGCGGCGACCACCACCGGCAGCCTCGCCAGCAGGGCGAGGGACTTGGCGCGGTGGGCGGCCGTGCTGCCGTCGTCCTCGGTCGGGTCCTCGGCGCCGAAGAGGCTGACGGCGGTGCGCAGCACGTCCATCGGGTGGCAGCTCTCCGGCAGCCGCGCGAGCAGGTCGCCGGTGGTGCGGTCGAGCGGCCGCAGGGCCCGTTCGCCGGCCTGGAACGCGTGCAGTTCCGTGGCGTCGGGCAGGTCGCCGTACCAGAGCAGGTACGCGACCTCTTCGAAGGAGCGGCGGGCGGCCAGGTCCTGGACCGGGTAGCCGCGGTAGGTCAGGGAGTTGGTCTCCGGGATGACGGTGGAGATCTCGGTGGTGTCGACGACGACACCGGCCAGGCCGCGGTGGATCTCCGGCGGGGTGGTGGTCATGGGAGCCTCCGGTGCGGGTCAGTCGCCGGGCGGGAGCGTGAAGTCGTGGACGGCCGAGTCGAAGGCCGCGTACTGCTCGTAGCCGAGGAGTTCGTACAGGCGGGAGCGGGTCTGCATGCGGGGCAGCAGGGACTCCTGGGAGCCTTCGGCGGCGAGGGTGCGCAGGCCGTCCTCGACGGCGCCCATCGCCAGGCGCAGCAGGGTGACGGGGTAGAGGGCGATGTTGTAGCCGAGCCGTTCGAGGGTGGCGGCGCCCAGCAGCGGGCTCTTGCCGAACTCGGTCATGTTGGCCAGCAGCGGCACGTCCACGGCCGCCCGGAACGCGGCGAACTCCGCCTCGTCGCGCAGCGCCTCCGGGAAGACCGCGTCGGCGCCCGCTTCCACGTACGCGCGCGCCCGGTCGATCGCCGCGTCCAGGCCCTCCACGGCGCGCGCGTCCGTGCGGGCCATCAGCAGGAAGTCCGGGTCGCGGCGCGCGTCGGCGGCGGCCCGCACCCGGCGCACCATCTCCTCGCGCTCCACCACCGACTTGCCGTCCAGGTGCCCGCACCGCTTGGGATTGACCTGGTCCTCCAGGTGCAGCCCGGCGAGCCCGGCGTCCTCCATCAGCTGGACGGTACGTGCCGCGTTCATCGGCTCGCCGAAGCCGGTGTCCGCGTCGATCAGGACGGGGAGACCGGTGACCCGCGTGAACTGCTGCGCCCGCGCGGCGAGTTCGGTGGACGTGGTCAGCCCGATGTCGGGCAGCCCCAGGTCGGCGGCGAGCACCGCACCGGACAGGTAGCAGGCGTCGAAGCCGGTCTCCTCGACGAGCTTCGCGGAGAGTGGGTTGATCGCGCCGGGGACGCGCAGCAGCCGCCCGGAGGCGAGCTTTTCGCGCAGGTCGCGGCGGCGCTCGGACGCGGTGGTGCGGGTGTGCAGCATCAGAACAAGCCCTTCGGGAGCGAGGCGTCGTACGCGGCGAGTGCGCCGGCGTCCACGGCGGGGAAGAGCGCGTCCAGGCCGGGCCCGTCCAGTCCGGGCAGCCCGTGGGCCGCCGCCAGGAACCGGTCCTGTGCCTCGCCCGTCACCACACCCTCGGCCAGCGTGCGGAACTTGGCCGCGTAGGCGTCCCGGCCGAAGGGCCGCGCCCCCGCGGGGTGCGCGTCGGCCACCGCCAACTCGTCCTCGATCACCGTGCCGTCCGCCAGCGTCACCACGGCCCGGCCGCCGAACGCGCGCCGCGCCGGGTCGGGCTCGTGGTAGCGCCGCGTCCACTCCGGGTCCTCGACGGTGCTGATCTTCCGCCACAGCTCCACGGTCTCCGGACGCGCGGCACGCTCGGGCGCGTACGAGCGTTCGTGGTGCCAGCCGCCGTCCTCCAGCGCCACCGCGAAGACGTACGGCACCGAGTGGTCCAGCGTCTCGCGGCTCGCGCGCGGATCGTACTTCTGCGGATCGCCGGACCCGGAACCGATCACCTGATGCGTGTGGTGGCTGGTGTGCAGCACGACCGAGCGCACCTTCTCCAGCGGCCCGGTCCGCTCCCGCAGCCGCCGCGCCAGGTCGATGACGGCCTGCGCCTGGTACTCGGCGGAGTGCTCCTTGGTGTACGTGTCGAGAATCGCGCGCCGCGCCTCGCCGGGCTCCGGCAGCGAGACGGTGTACGTGGCCTCCGGACCGTCCAGCAGCCACGCCAGGAACCCGTCCTCGCCCTCGTAGACGGGGGACGGCGAACCCTCCCCGCGCATCGCCCGGTCCACCGCCTCGATCGCGGCCTTCCCGGCGAAGGCCGGCGCGAACGCCTTCCAACTGGAAATCTCGCCCTTACGGGACTGCCGCGTCGCGGTCGTCGTGTGCACGGCCTGCTGAACGGCCTGGTAGACGACCTCCGTCGGCAGCCGCAGCAGCGCGCCGAGGCCGCACGCCTGCGCCGCGCCCAGGTGGGCGACGTGATCGATACGGTGCCGGTGCAGGCAGATGCCCCGCACGAGCGCCACGTGCACCTCGTACGCGGCGACGATGCCGCGCAGCACGTCGGCGCCGCCCCGGCCGGTGTGCTGCGCCACGGCCAGCAGCGGCGGGATGCTGTCGCCGGGGTGGGCGTAGTCGGCGGCCAGGAACGTGTCGTGGAAATCCAGTTCCCGTACGGCGGTGCCGTTGGCCCACGCCGCCCACTCGGGCGAGACCCGCAGCCCGCCGGCACCGAAGACCGAGGCGCCCGGCGCGCCCGGATGCGGCCCGGCCTGGGCGCGGGCGACGGCCACCGGGCGGCGGCGCAGCGCGGCCACGGCCACCCCGGCGTTGTCGACGACCCGGTCGGCCGCCATCGCCGCCGCGTCCGGGTCGAGGTCCGGTGCGTCCTGGGTGCCGGTGGCGACGGCCGCCAGCTTCCAGGCGAGCTGCTCCTCGCGCGGCAGCCGGGCGGCACTCGGGTGGACACGTACCTGATGGTCGATCACGGGGCTCCTCGAAGATGCGCGGTGCGGCGTCCTACGCGTCCGAGCCTGCCCCGCGGCGGGCCCCGCCGCGACCGCGCCACCCTGCGGATTTCCTCCCGCGCCGGGCTGCGGAACGGCGAAATCTGCGAATCCTGCGGATGCTACGTTCGCACGGGGCGACGGAACGACGGCGCACGCGACGAAGGGGGCAGCGGTATGACACGACCGCCCGTCCGCAAGATCTACGCGCACGCCAAGCTGCGCAGGCTCCGCCGCGAACACGGCCTCAACCAAGTGCAGCTCGCCCGCGAACTGGGCATCTCCACCAGCTACCTGAACCAGATCGAACAGAGCCAGCGCCCGCTGACCGCCCCCGTCCTGCTGCGCATCGCCCACGTCCTGGGCGTCGACGCCGAGTACTTCTCGGAGGCCGAGGAGGAACGCCTCACCACCGACCTGCGCACCGCCCTCGGCGACGAGGCGTGCGGCACCCCGCCGCCCGCCGAGGAGATCGCCGAGGTCGCCCGCGACCACCCCGAGGTGGCCCGCGCCCTGGTCGCCCTGCACCGCCGCTACCGCTACGCCACCGAACAGGCCGCCGCCCTCGCGGGCCCCGGCGACAGCGCGGCCCTGCCGCCCGCCGAGCCGCACGACGAGGTGCGGGACTTCTTCTACGCCCACCACAACCACGTCGCCCCGCTGGACGCCGCCGCCGAACACACCGCCGCCGGACTGGGCCTGCGCCCCGGCCGCTCGGCCGACGTACTCGCCGCCCGCCTGGCGGACCACCACGGGGTACGGGTCGTCGAGGCCGCCCCGGACCACGCGCCCGACGTCCGCCGCTTCGACCCGCAGGCGGGCCTGCTGTTCCTCTCCCCCTGGCTCACCGAGGGCCGCCGCGCCTTCCAACTGGCCACTCAACTGGCCTTACTGGAACAGGGCAGCCTCCTCGACACCCTCACCGCCACCGCCCAGCCCTCCTCACCCGAATCCGCCGCCCTCACCCGCATCGGCCTCGCCGACTACTTCGCGGGCGCGCTCCTGATGCCGTACACCGCCTTCCACGCGGCCGCCGAGGAACTGCGCTACGACATCGAACTCCTCCAGGCCCGCTTCGGCGTCGGCTTCGAAACCGTCTGCCACCGGCTCAGCACCCTCCAGCGCACCGGGCGGCGCGGCGTCCCCTTCTCCTTCCTGCGCGTGGACCGGGCCGGCAACATCTCCAAACGCCAGTCGGCCACCGACTTCCACTTCTCCCGCCTCGGCGGCACCTGCCCCCTGTGGACGGTCTACGACGCCTTCTCCGCCCCCGGCCGCATCCTCACCCAGGTGGCCGAGATGCCGGACGGCAAACGCTACTTCTGGACCGCCCGCACCGTGACCCGCGGTGGCTTCGGCCACCACGCGCCGCGCGCCGACTTCGCCGTGGCCCTGGGCTGCGAACTCCGCCACGCCCACCGCCTCGTCTACGCGGCCGGCATCGCCCTGGACGACCCCCGCGCCGCCACCCCCATCGGCCTCGGCTGCCGCCTGTGCGAACGCCGCGACTGCGCCCAACGGGCCCGCCCCCCGGCCGGCGGCCGCCTCGCCGTCGACCCGGACCGGCGGACGCACGTGCCGTATCCGGTGGTCGACGGCCGGGAGCCGGGGGCGGGGTGGCGGGCGGGCCAGCGGTGACGGACGGAGGTCACTTTGTGCAGCTCAGCGCCGGTGTGAGCGATCCGCGGACTCCTGCCCCCGGCCGCAGTAGGGACTGCCCCACCCTGTGCCAGGGGGCTTGTCGGATTGCCTGAGTCCGGCGCCGCATGATCGGCTGTCCGCACGTTATTCGCGTGGCGGAAGGTGGACAGGTGAGAGTCCGGATCGGGTACTCGGCATGGATCGTGGGCGTGGTGCAGTTCTTCGTCATCCACTGGATTGCCGAGTCGGCTTGGGCCAGACCGTATAGCTGGGCGCAGAACAACATCAGCGACTTAGGAAACGCTCACTGCGCTCTGCAGCCAGAGCCCGAGCCGCGGTATATCTGTTCTCCCGAGCACGGACTGATGAATGTTTCGTTCGTCGCCCTGGGAGTGCTGTTCGTTGTCGGTGCTGCCCTGACCGGTGAGGTGCTTTGGCGCAGGGGACGGGCCGCTGCCGTGGCCCGTCTGCTGCTCGCCGGCGCCGGCGTGGGATTCGTGTTGGCCGGGCTGGCTCCGGCGGATGTCAACGAGAACCAGCATATCTTGGGCGCCCTCTTCATCATGGCAGCGGGCAACATCGGTCTCGTCGTTGCGGGGTTCGGCCTGGCAGAACACGTGCCGACCACCCTGCGGTGGGGCACCAGCCTTCTGGGAGTCACCGCGCTCACGGCCTTCGGGCTGTTCCTCTCCCACCACTACCTTGGCCTGGGCATGGGAGGTATGGAACGGGTCGCTGCTCTTCCTCTCCTGTTCTGGGCGCTTGCTGTCGGCGTTCGTGGCCTCATTCGGCGGTCGGGTCGTATGCAGGAGGCGATGCCGGCAGGGCGTCTCAGCCGCGCTGGTTGAGAGCTCGGGTCAGGTCCCGGTGAGAACGATCTCCAGTCGATGACGACCCAGCGCTGGACCGTGTCCGGCAGCGGCGGACGGGGGGCGAGCACCACGGAGCCGAGGAAGTGCCCGGCCGGGGCGTCCCCTCGCCCCAGTCGCCGACTACGGTGCTGCTCTTGAGCCTTCAAGAGGATCACCCTGGCCAGCGCGTGCCCGGGGTGAGGTCGTTTCGGCCGGGCCGTGTCCGCGGATGTGCCTCAGCGGTGCGTGAACTCCGCCGCCCGTTTCTCCACGAACGCCGTCATGCCCTCCTTCTGGTCGGCGGTGGCGAACACCGCGTGGAACAGGCGCCTTTCGAAGCGGACGCCCTCGGCGAGGGTGGTCTCGAAGGCGCGGTTGACGGCTTCCTTGGCCATCATGGCGACCGGCGCGGACATCGCCGCCACCTTCCCGGCGACCGCGTGCGCCTCGGACAGCAGGTCGGCGGCCGGCACCACCCGCGAGACCAGGCCCGCCCGCTCGGCCTCCGCCGCGTCCATGGTGCGGCCGGTCAGGCACAGTTCCATCGCCTTGGCCTTGCCGACGGCGCGGGTCAGCCGCTGGGACCCGCCGATGCCCGGGATGACGCCCAGCTTGATTTCCGGCTGGCCGAAGACGGCGGTGTCGGCGGCGAGCAGGATGTCGCAGAGCATCGCCAGCTCGCAGCCGCCGCCCAGCGCGTGCCCGGCCACCGCGGCGACCGTCGGCGTGCGCAGGGCGCCCAGCCGGTCCCAGGCGGTGAACCAGTCGCTGAGGTACATGTCCATGTACGACTGCGGCCGCATCTCCTTGATGTCGGCCCCGGCGGCGAACGCCTTCGCCGAGCCGGTGACGATGATGCAGCCGATGTCCGGATCGCGGTCCAGCTCCTCGGTGGCCGCCACGACCTCGTTCATCACCTGGAGGTTGAGGGCGTTGAGCGCCTTGGGGCGGTTGAGGGTGAGCGTGGCGGTACGGCCGGTGCGCTCCACGAGGATCGTCTCGTACGGCTGCGTACGGCCGTCCGTGCGCGGGGTGGTGTCGGTCATGCGGTCGTCGTTCCGTTCTGCTCGGTTTCCTGTGCGGTCGGGCCGCCGGTGCCGGATCGCTGCCGGATCGCCCGTACGATCCCGGAGAAGTCCTCCGCCGCGCCCTCGCCCTCGGCGAACGCCGCGAACAACTCGGCGGCGCGCAGGCCGAGTTCCGCCTGTACGCCGCCCGAGCGGACCGCGTTGGCGGCCAGCCCCAGGTCCTTGGCCATCAGGGGCGCCGCGAAGCCCGGCCGGTAGTCGCGGTTGGCGGGGCTGCCCGGCACCGGGCCGGGCACCGGGCAGTTGACGCTCAGCGCCCAGCACTGCCCGCTCGCGGTGGACGCCACGTCGTACAGGGCCTGGTGGGTCAGGCCCAGGCTCTCCCCGAGGACGAACGCCTCGCTGACGCCGATCATCGAGATGCCGAGGATCATGTTGTTGCAGATCTTCGCGGCCTGCCCGGCGCCCGCGCCGCCGCAGTGCACCGCCTTCTTGCCCATCGCGGCGAGCAGCGGCTCGGCCCGCGCGAACTCGGCGGCGCCGCCGCCCGCCATGAACGTCAGCGTGCCGGCCTCGGCCCCCACCACGCCGCCCGAGACCGGTGCGTCCAGTGCCTGTTGGCCGGCGCGCGCCGCGGCCTCGTGTGCGGCGCGGGCGTCCGCGACGTCGATGGTCGAGCAGTCGACGAACAGGGTGCCGGGGCGGGCCGCCGCGAGCAGTCCCTGGTCCTCGTAGAGGGCCAGGACGTGCCGTCCTGCGGGCAGCATGGTGATCACCACGTCCGCGTCCGCCACCGCGGCCACCGCCGAAGCGGCGGGCTCCACACCGGCCCCGGCCGCCGCCGCCAGCGCCTCCGGTACGAGGTCGAACCCGGTCACCCGGTGACCGGCCCCGACCAGGTTGGCCGCCATCGGCCCGCCCATGTTCCCGAGCCCGACGAACCCGACCGTGGCGGGCCCCGCGTTTCCGTCCGCCGTCTCCGTGCTCACCAGGGCACCTCCTGCGGGAAGCCGCCGGCGAGTCCCAGCTCGCGGTCGCCGAGCGGTGCGAAGAACCGGGCCACGTCCGCGTCGGTGACCTCGGCGAGGGCGGCGGGGGACCAGCGCGGCCGCCGGTCCTTGTCGATCACCTGGGCGCGGATGCCCTCGACCAGGTCGGGCGCGGCCAGCGCCGCGCACGAGACGCGGTACTCCTGGTCCAGGACCCGTTCCAGCGGCCCCAGGCCCCGGGCCCGGCGCAGCGCGGCCAGGGTGACCTTCAGCGAGGTGGGGGACTTGGCGAGGAGCGTCTCGGCGGCCTCCTTGGCCTCCGGGACGCCGGTGCCGAGCAGCCGGTCCACGATCTCCTCGACGGTGCCGGCCGCGTAGCAGTGGTCGATCCACTCCCGGCGCGCCGCCAGTTCGCCGTCCGGAGCCTCCCGTACGTACCGCGGCAGCACCTCGGGCACCGGGTCGGCGGCGAGGTCGGCCACCAGCCGCGCCACCCGCTCCGCCGGGACGAAGTGGTCGGCCAGCCCGCACAGCAGCGCGTCCCCGGCCCCCACCGGCGCCCCGGTCAGCGCCAGGTGGGTGCCCAGCTGCCCGGGCGCCAGCGCCAGCAGGTACGTGCCGCCGACGTCCGGCACGAAGCCGATGCCGGTCTCGGGCATGGCGACCTTGGAGCGCTCGGTGACGATCCGTACGCTGCCGTGCGCCGAGACGCCGACGCCGCCGCCCATCACGATGCCGTCCATGACGGCGACGTACGGCTTGGGGTAGCGCGCGATACGGGCGTTGAGCCGGTACTCGTCGCGCCAGAACGCGGCGGAGGCCGTGCCGCCGGTCCTGGCGTCCTCGTGGATGGCGCGGATGTCGCCGCCCGCGCACAGCCCGCGCTCACCGGCCCCTGTGATCACCACGGTGTCGACCGCCGGGTCGTGCTCCCACCCGGCCAGGGCCGCGTCGATCCGGCGCACCATGGCGTGGTCGAGGGCGTTGAGGGCCTTGGGCCGGTTGAGGGTGAGGTACGCCGCCCGGCCCTCGGTCCGCAGCAGTACGGAGTCGTCGGTCATCGGGCGGCCCCCGCCCCGGCGCGGGCGCCGCCGGTCTTCGCCCCGGTCAGCCCGCGGGCCACGATCAAGCGCATGATCTCGTTCGTCCCTTCCAGGATCTGGTGCACCCGAAGATCGCGGACGATCTTCTCCATGCCGTATTCACTCAGGTAGCCGTAGCCGCCGTGCAGTTGCAGCGCACGGTCGGCGACGGAGTAGCCCGTGTCGGTGGCGAACCGCTTGGCCATCGCGCACAGCTGCGGTGCCTGCGGGTCGGCCCGGTCCAGCGCCTCGGCCGCTTGCCGCACCAGCGCACGGGCCGCGGCCAGCTCCGTCGCCATGTCGGCGAGCCGGAACTGCAACGCCTGCGCGTCCAGCAGCCGCCCCCCGAACGCCTCCCGGTCCGCGAGGTACGCCTGCGCCGCGTGCAGCGCGCTCTGCCCGCCGCCGAGGGAGCAGGCGGCGATGCCGAGCCGGCCGCCGTTGAGGCCGCTCATCGCGATGCGGAAACCGTCGCCCTCCGCACCCAGCCGCCGGTCGGCGGGGACGCGCACCTCGTCCAGGATCACCTGTCGGGTGGGCTGCGCGTTCCAGCCCATCTTCTTCTCGTTGGCGCCGAACGACAGCCCCGGGTCGTCGCGCTCGACGACGAACGCCGAGATGCCGCCGGGACCTTCCTCGCCGGTACGGGCCATCACCACGTACACCCGCGAGGCCCCGGCACCGGAGATGAACTGCTTCACGCCGGTGAGCACGTACTCCTCGCCGTCGCGCACCGCGCGCGTGCGCAGCGCCGCCGCGTCCGACCCGGCGCCCGGCTCGGTCAGGCAGTAGCTGCCCAGGTCCGCCATCGAGCACAGGCCGGGCAGCCAGCGGGCGCGCTGCGCCTCGTCCCCGTACCGGTCGATCATCCAGGCGACCATGTTGTGGATGGAGAGGTAGCCCGCGATGGACGGGCAGGCGGTGGCCAGCACCTCGAAGACCAGCACGCCGTCCGCGCGGCTCAGCGCGGAGCCGCCGCACTCCTCCCGTACGTAGATCCCGCCGAGCCCGAGCCCGGCGGCCTTGCGCAGCACGTCCACGGGGAAGTGCTTGTCCTGGTCCCAGGCCACGGCGTGCGGCGCGATGTGCTCCTGGGCGAAGTCCAGCGTCGTCTCGACGATGGCGAGCTGGTCCTCGGTGAGCGAGGTGAGCGAGGCGGCCGTGGTGGTGGTCATGACGCTCATCGCGCTCAGCCCATCGTCGGGATGGTGAAGCTCGCGCCCTCCTTGACCCCGGAGGGCCAGCGCGAGGTGACGGTCTTGGTGCGGGTGTAGAAGCGGATCGCGTCCGGGCCGTGCTGGTTCAGGTCGCCGAACCCGGACCGCTTCCAGCCGCCGAAGGTGTGGTACGCCACGGGCACCGGGATCGGCACGTTCACGCCGACCATGCCGGTGTTCACCCGGCGGCCGAAGTCCCGCGCGGTGTCCCCGTCCCGGGTGAAGATGGCCACGCCGTTGCCGTACGGGTGCTCCGTGGGCAGCCGCAGCGCCTCCTCGTAGTCGGCCGCCCTGACCACCGACAGCACGGGCCCGAAGATCTCCTCCTGGTAGATCCGCATGTCCGTGGTGACCCGGTCGAAGAGCGAGGCGCCCGCGAAGAAGCCGTCCTCGTGTCCCGGCAGGGTGAAGTCCCGTCCGTCCACGACCAGTTCGGCGCCCTCGGCGACGCCGAGGTCCACGTAGGCGCGGACCCGGTCCAGCGCGTCCCGGCCCACCAGCGGCCCGAAGTCGGCGTGCGGGTCGTCGGAGCGGCCGATGCGCAGCGTGCCGATCCGCTCCTTGAGCCGTGCCACCAGCGCGTCGGCGGTCTCCTCGCCGACCGGTACGGCGACCGAGATCGCCATGCACCGCTCGCCGGCCGACCCGTACCCGGCGCCCACCAGGGCGTCCACCACCTGGTCGAGGTCGGCGTCCGGCATCACGACCAGGTGGTTCTTGGCGCCGCCGAAGCACTGGGCGCGCTTGCCGTGCGCGGCGGCGGTCGCGTAGATGTGCGCGGCGACCGGTGTCGAGCCGACGAAGCCGAGCGCTTCGACGCGCGGGTCCTCCAGCAGCGTGTCCACCGACTCCTTGCCGCCGTTGACGACATTGAGGATGCCCGGCGGCAGCCCCGCCTCCGAGAACAGCTCGGCCAGCCGCAGGGGTACCGACGGCGCCCGCTCGGACGGCTTGAGCACGAACGCGTTGCCGCAGGCGATGGCCGGTGCGGCCTTCCACAGCGGGATCATCGCGGGGAAGTTGAACGGGGTGATCCCGGCCACCACGCCGAGCGGGCGGCGCAGCGAGTGCACGTCGATGCCGGTCCCGGCGTTGTCGGAGAACTCGCCCTTGAGCAGGTGCGGAATGCCGGCCGCGAACTCCACCACCTCCAGGCCGCGCTGGAGGTCGCCGTGCGCGTCCGCGACCGTCTTGCCGTGCTCGCTCGACAGCAGCCGGGCCAGCGCGTCCCGCTCGCCCTCGACCAGGCGCAGGAAGTTCAGCAGCACACGGGCGCGCCGCTGGGGGTTCCACTCGCCCCATTCGGGCTGCGCGGACGCCGCGTCGGCGACGGCCGCGGCCGTCTCGGACCGGTCGGCGAGCGGCACCCTGGCCTGCACGGTGCCGGTGTTGGGGTCGAACACGTCGCCGTAAGCACCGGAGGTACCGGGGGTGTGCTTGCCGCCGACGAAATGGGTGAGTTCGCGGACCATGGGAGCCTGCTCTCGTCAGGTGGGATCCGGGGATGGCACGGCCGGGCACCCGGGCGGCGCGGAGGGCGCGCGGACCGTGGCGGGGCCGTGGGACGCGAAAGGCGTGGAACCGTCAGCGCGCGGGCGGTGCCGCGGGCCGGGCCGGATCACCTGGGCTGTGGGTACGCACCGGTGCCATGCGTGTCTGCTCCATCCTCGTGGACAACACGGAACAACACCCGCGGCCGGTATCCTGGCTTCCGGATCACCGCGCGCCGCCCGCCTTCCCGACCTCGGTCTCGTCAGTGGCGTGTTGCTCGGCGTCGCACTCCCCGGTCACAGTGGCGGGACCACGCCGGATTCGCACCGGCTTCCCTGCACCGCGGGCCTTGGTCACGACGATATAGTTGGACGTCCTAGTAAGTCCAGGGGGTCCCGCCGCGCGGCCCGGCCCGTCACCGCGCCCGGCGGGCGTCGAGCCCGGCGTCGAGCCCGGCGTTGAGCCGGGCGGACTGGCGCGTCAGGTGGTCGCGTTCGGCCAGGTTGGACGCCTTACGGGCGGCTTCGGCGTACAGCCGTGCCGCCGTCGGCAGGTCGCCGTCGCGTTCGTGGAGATACGCCGCCACCGCGGTGTGGCGGGGCAGGGAGGCGTCCAGCGCCGCCAGCGCGACCAGGCCGGCGCGCGGGCCGTCGGCCTCGCCCACGGCCACCGCGCGGTTGAGCCGGACGACCGGACTGCCGGTCAGGCGTACGAGTTCGTCGTACCACTCGACGATCTGCACCCAGTCGGTCTCCTGGGCGGTGGGCGCGTCCGCGTGGAGCGCCGCGATGGCGGCCTGGGCCTGGAACTCGCCCAGCCGGTCGCGGGCCAGGGCCGCCTGCAAAAGCCCGATGCCCTCGGTGATCGCCCCGGTGTCCCACCGGCCGCGGTCCTGCCAGGCGAGCGGCACCAGGCCGCCGTCGGGCGCGGTCCGGGCGGCGCGCCGCGCGTGGTGGAGCAGCATGAGGGCGAGCAGCCCCGCCACCTCGGGGTGGTCGAACGCGGCGGCGAGCTGCCGGGTGAGCCGGATGGCCTCGGCCGCGAGGTCGACGTCGCCGGAGTAGCCCTCGTTGAAGACCAGGTAGAGGACGCGCAGCACGGTGGCCACGTCGCCGGGCCGGTCGAAGCGCACCTCGGAGACGGTGCGCTTGGCCCGGCTGATGCGCTGGGCCATGGTGGCCTCCGGCACCAGGTAGGCCCGGGCGATCTGGCGGGTGGTGAGACCGCCGACGGCCCGCAGGGTGAGGGCGACCGCGGACGACGGCGTCAGCGAGGGGTGGGCGCACAGGAAGTAGAGCCGGAGCGTGTCGTCCACCGCGGGCGCGGGTCCCGGCACGGGTTCCTCGTCGGCGCGGTCCTCCCGCCGGCGGCGGGCGGCGTCCGCCCTGGCCGTGTCGAGGTACCGGCGCCAGGCCACGGTGACCAGCCAGCCCTTCGGGTCCCGCGGCAGGCCGCCGGGCCAGGTGCGGACCGCCTCGACCAGCGCGTCCTGTACGGCGTCCTCGGCCGCCGCGAAGTCTGCTCCGCGGCGGACGAGGATGCCGAGCACGCTCGGCGTGAGGCTCCGGAGGAGGGTCTCGTCCACCTCGGGAGTCACTCCGTGACGGTGGGCTGCGCGGCGAAGAAGGGGCGTACCTCCAGCCACTCGTGGATCGGCTTGCCGCCCGCGCCGGGGGCGGCCGACAGCTCGCCTGCCAGCTCGACGGCGCGCTCGTAGCTGTCGACGTCGATGACCATCCAGCCGGCGATCAGGTCCTTGGTCTCGGCGAACGGCCCGTCGGTGACCGGCGGGCGCCCTTCGCCGTCGTAGCGGACCCACGCGCCCTCGGGGGCGAGCGCCTGGCTGTCGACGAACTCGCCGGTCCCTTCGAGCCGGTCGGCGAAGTCGCGCATGTACTGCATGTGGGCGGAGATCTCCTCCGGCGTCCACTGGCTCATGGGTACGTCGTTGTCGCAAGCCGGGGCGCCGCGGTAGTGCTTCAGCAGCAGGTACTTGGCCATGGTGGCTCTCCTCGGTGGTGGTGCGGCCCATTGTGGTCGCGTTCACTGCGGGGACGTAGCCGGCCGCTGGTTCTCGACACCGGCGGGCGAAGATTTTCGACTTCTCGGCGGCCTGCTCGTCGTACGGCTCTCTCCGACCCTTCGCAACCTTGGCAGAACCCGCGCACAAGATGGGCGGAACTTGGCTCGGGGCCATGGTTGATGGCACCGAGTGCCACTGCCAGAGTCGGCAGTGCGGCCCCCCGGCAACATTGCTCACCCGGGTACCGGGAGTTCTGGCGGGCCGCGCTTCCGAAAAGAGACGGCACTCGGTGCCGGACATTCGCACTGTTCACCGGGAGATGGTCATGGCACAGGCAGATACCAAGGCGGCCGAGGAGTTGGCCCGGCGGTGGGCGACCGATCCGCGGTGGCGGGGCACCATCCGTACGCACAGTGCCGCGGATGTGGTGCGGCTGGCGG
>NZ_JBIRPD010000025.1:0-147383 GCF_044332485.1 Streptomyces sp. NPDC017056
ACCGAGGTCCGACACGGTGAGGGTGCGGGTGAGGAATTCGATGGCGTGGCCGTCCGGGTCGCTGACGTAGACCCCGCGGCCGCCCGCGCGGTGGTCGATCTGCTGCGGCCTTGGCAGACTGCCCGCCCTGTCACCTCCCGCAACCACCGCCGCTGCTCGTGTCCAACGCGACGTACTGCCCGCGCGACCGGCAGGTCGCGCAGTACAGCTCCCTCAGATCCTTCGCCATACCCCCACCGTCCCCGGCACGTCTGGTTCCGGGAAGACGCGCGCCCGCCATCCCGCCCGGCACGGTGCCCCCGTCGCCGTACCACTGGCCCACCGGCGACGCGGGCCAATGCCCGAGGGCGGCGATGCCACACTGGCTCGTCTTCCCGGGCATGCAGGAAATGCACGGGGCTGTGGTTACGGGGGTGGGAAAAGGGCGCACAGGCACTGTGTCTGTCGGGGGGTCAGGCTGTGAAGGCGGTGGTAGTCGGATATGCCGAGGCGGTCCATGATCTCGCGCCCGTCTGGGCCCTATACCAGGGATGGCCAGCAGGACTGTGCGGACGCGCAGCTCCCCCAGCGCCGAGTCCGGTGTGTCCAACAGTTCGGCCACCGTCACCTCGCCGGACTTCAGGCGCGGGGGCTCGGCTGAGGCTTGGCCGGCTACGACCAGGGGCTCTTCGTGATCCTGCGGAAGAGGGATGGGAAGGCGGTTCGGCTTGTCCCCGCGCAGCGGGCCACCCTCTACCCGTACGACCGGTCGGCGCCCGTACGACGATCCCGCGCCTCGGCGCCTCCCGCACCAGCGACACAGCCCGGAGCCAAGCCGGGACTTCAAGCAGGAACCTGCGACCCCAAGTGGTCACCTTCTTATCCGCCTTCGATTGGAGGCAGGAGGCGGCACATACCTCTGGCGTATGACATCGGATCACTCTGCGGGTGGATCATACGGATGGCCTGGGCCCGTAATGTCGATTACATCACCGTCATGATGCTTCGCTCCTGCAGAGGACGGGGCTGCGGTGCAGGGGGACGCGGCAAGAGACCGGAACCAAGGACGTGCACATGCTTCGCAGACCTCGCAAAAAGGTACTTCTCACTGTTTCCGCGGCGGCCGTCGCGGGAGCGGCTGTGGCCGCCGTCGCGATTCCCTCGGCCCTGGCCGGTGAGCCCGGTGGCCGGGCGGGGGCGGAAAACGCCGGCGACCGGCTGTTTCCGGAACTCGGCAACGGCGGGTACAACGCCGGCTCGTACGACGTACAGTTCGACTACCGGCCCGGCACCCCGAAGATGGACGCGACCGTGACGATGCGGGCGACCGCGCAGCAGGACCTGAGCCGGTTCAGCCTGGACGCGGCCGGGCAGGACATCAAGTCCGTGTCCGTGCAGGGAACTCGGGCCGACTTTCGTACGTCGGGCGAAAAGCTCACCATCACGCCGAAGAACCCCGTGCGCAAGGGCCAGACGTTCACTGTGCGCACCGACTACCGCGCCGACCGCAGCAAGAACCTCCCCGGTCCCTCCTGGCCGGCGGGCGTGAAGTACCCGTTTAAGCACTGGGTTCCCACCGAGGACGGCTTCGCCTTGATGGGCCAGCCCGATCGTGCGCATCTGTTCTTCCCGAGCAACGACCACCCCAGCGACAAGGCCCGGTTCACCTTCCGCATCTCCACGCCCAAGAACCTGCAGGCGGTGGCCAACGGGTCCCTGATATCGCGCCGTACGGCCGGAGACCGCACCACCTACACCTTCCGCACGCGCGATCCGATCCCGACGCACGTCGTGCAGGTGGCCGTCGGAAAGTACCGGCAGGTCGAGCAACGCGGGCCGCACGATCTGCCGATCCGCAGCTATGTACCGGCCGACCAGTACACGCAGCTCAAGCCGGTGGTGAGCAAGACGCCCGCCCAGGTGGCGTGGCTGGAGAAGGAGATCGGACGCCCCTTCCCCTTCGAGGCCTACGGGATGCTGGGGGTCAAGAGTCCCTACAACGGTACGGCCTTGGAGACCGCCACACTGTCCACCTTCAGCTCGCTGGGACTGAACCGGCCGGCCAAGCAGGTGGAGCCGATCATGGCTCACGAACTGGTCCATCAGTATTTCGGTGACGCGGTGTCCGTGCGGAGCTGGGACGACATGTGGATCAGTGAGGGCCACGCGCACTACTACCAGAACCGCTATGAGGCGGACCGGGGCTTTTCGAAGCTCGAGGAAAGCATGCGGACCCTGTACGAGCACGATGCGAAGACGCGCCCAGAAAACGGACCGGCCGGCAACCTCAAGCGCCCCAGCGACGTGCTGACCGAAACTAACGTGCCGGGCGCGCTGATGCTCTACGGGCTGCGCAACCAGGTCGGTGACGCGACGTTCCGGCGCATCGAGCAGAGCTTTTTCGACCGGTACCGCAACAAGGGGGCATCGACCCAGGATTACATCGACGTCGCCAACAAGGTCTCCGGCCGCGACCTCGCACCGTATATCAAGAGCTGGCTGTACGGCGCCAAGACTCCGCCCATGCCCGGGCACCCGGACTGGAAGTCCGAGCCACAGGGATAAGAGCGCCTTCGAACTCACCGACCGCAAACCCACTCGAAGGCCGCGGCTGGCTGATCCCGCGGGTAACCAGACCGGATCACCTGCAGTGCAGGACGTCTCGAACCACGAGGCAGAATCGGCCCGCCGCGTTTTCGGGGAAGACGCAACGGGCCCAGGCGGGCCGGGCCTGCGGCGGCTTAAATGCAGGTGAGAATCCGTCCCGCTGCATAACTGCATCCCAGCCCCAGCGGATCCGCTGCCAGAAGGGCAACAGCGCGAGAAGCAATACAAGCGCCAGGGGCATTGTGCTACCGCCCTGCGGAACAGCCTACGCCCTGTGCTCTCACTCACACTCGCATCAGCGGAAAATGATGATGCCGCCCGTTTCTCTGCCCGTCATGGGGGCAGAGGTATTCATATCCGACAACCTGCGCAAGGAGGACGTCATGAGCGCAACTGAGAAGGCCAAGGCCGAGGTCGAGCAGCTCGCAGGCACGGTCAAGAAGGAGACCGGCCGCGCAACGGGGAACGATCAGACGGCGGCCGAAGGGGCGGGCGACAAGGTCAAGGGCAATCTCCGGGAAGCCAAGGAAAAGATTAAGGACGCCTTCCGCGACTGAGTATCCGGACGGCATGGCACCGCCGGGGCAGCGACCTGCCGAGATCACTGCCCCGGCTTTGCAGGGCACTGCGTTCATCAAAGCCCCGCCCGGATACGGCCCGGGCAGGCGGGCCAGCGCACCGGCCCCTTCTGACCTGCTTGTTCGCTCAATATGCGCGGACCGGAGCGCGGGGAACTCGAACGGAGGCTCTGTTTTCAAGGGGCAATGCGGTGCCTTGACGGCAAATGGTGTCCTAGGGCCCTTGCCGGATGAGTGGCCAGGAACGCCGCGTAGGGTGACCTGGAGATTTTAGAGCGCACTTCCCACGAGGAGGCATAGGTGGCCGAGACCCTGAAGAAGGGCAGCCGGATAACTGGCACCGCGCGCGAGAAGCTCGCGGCAGACCTGAAGAAGAAGTACGACTCCGGAGCGAGCATCCGAGAGCTGGCCGAAGAGACCGGCCGCTCCTACGGGTTCGTGCACCGGATGCTCAGCGAATCCGGCGTGCCCCTGCGTGGCCGTGGCGGAGCGACCAGGGGCAAGAAGGCCTCCTCGGCCTGACCGAGGCGGTCGGCGATTCCGACCGTACCCGCTCGGCCCTCAACACCTTAGACGGTGTCCTACATGGTGAGGTTGAGGAGCCGTTTGTAGCAGCAGAGGGCGGCGGCGAGGCCGAGGAAGGCCAGGGCGATCAGCAAGCGGGACTTGCCGGTGCCGGAGTCGCCGATCAGGTACAGCGGCTCGCCCTTCTCGACCCACTCGCAGGTCGCGAGCGTGTCGACGGTGGCGGGGTCGGCGTCGAAGCCGAAGGCCCGCAGGCTCTTGTCGCGGGGAAGGCGGCGGCCTTGATACGGCGCTCGGAGCGCCGCCGCCCCCGGTCGTCGCACTCGGCCATCAGCAACTCGGCGAAGAAAGTCCGGTAGGACATCTGCCTGCGGGCGGTCGCGTCGGCCAGGCCGGGGAACTGGGCGCGGATCGAGGGCGGCCGCAGCATCCATCCCCGTGCGCGGCTCGCGCGGCATCCCACCACCGGTCGTGCAACGGAGTGAACAGGCCTGCGGCGCGGGGGCCTGTTCCAGCGCGGTCGAGCCCGGAAACGCCCCGGGCCTGCGCAGCAGCGCCTCCAGGTAGTGGTCCAGGACCAGGCGGGAGCCGAACCGCCCGCCCAGGCACTCGTGCCGGGCCACCACGCTGCGGCCGTCGTAGACGACCAGGACGTTGGCGTGCAGCAGCACCCGCAGCTGTCGTCCGATGAACCGCACCGGTACCGAGTACTTGTTGCTGCGGACACTGATCCGGGAGAACCGGTCCACCCGCGGGCTGAGCCAACGTCCCGTCTCGAACACCTGCGTCGGTAGCGCCCTCATCTGCGGCTGTTCCTGGGCGAAGGCTTCCCCGATGGTGCGGGTGCGCGAGCGCAGCCGCCGCCCCTCGTCCGCGATGTCCCACTGGTCGACCAGTTCGTTCAGCTCCGTCGGCGCCTTAACCTGCGGGAAGGGCACGAAGTGGTTGCGGCGGAGGTAGCCGATCTGCCCCTCCGCTCCCGCCCTTCTCGTGGGCGTCCTCGATGCCGGGCCGGCAGTAGAAGGCATCCGCGTTCCGGTGCGAGCGAAACGCGGTCCACCGGTCGGTCTCCATCCGCAGCCGGGAAACCCCAGCACCCGCTCCACCGCCATCCGCAGGTTGGCGTAGCGGATGCGGTGCGGCGCCCCGCCCAGCGCACGGAAGGTGTGCACATGACCTTCGCAGAAGGATGGCCGCAGGAGGCGAACACCGGGTGCACCGCCTTGCCCGAGTACGGCAGCCGCAGCGAGAACAGGTCGGAACCCGGCTGAGCACGATGTGCAACGTCCCCGAAGTCGGCCTCCGCCTCCGCCCCCGGAAGATGCGTCTGCGGGATGAACAGCGCCGCCGGCCCGGCCCCCGCCACCTGCGGGTCTCCGGGCGCCGCGCCTTTACATGGGTGCGGACCGTGGAGTAGGAGATGTCGTCGGCCCCGTGCCCTTCGACCAGCCGGTCGAAGGTCCGCTGCGCGGTGTGCCGCTGCTTGGCCGGCGCGTCCAGGTCCGCCCGCGGCATCCCGTCGATCAGCGGCTTGTACGGATCCAGCCGTGGCTCCCGACGCCGCTGCTTCTTACGCGGTCCCGGCCACTGTGCATCCAGCGCCCGCCGCACCGTCCTCCACGTCACGTTGTGCTTGCGTTCCAGCGCCCGCATCGACATGCCCAGCCGGTAGCCCCGGCGGATCGCGGCGTACAGGTCGACCTGCGGCTGCGAGACGACACCCATCAGACCCCCACAGGCAGAGGCACACTCAGCCTCGCACCGCAAGGCTCCGGCCACCGTCAAAACAAGGCGACATCGCCAAAACCGGTCAGCCGACGCCTTCCGCAGCCACTTACAAACGCCATCCACAGTCGCTGGCATAGCCGCGTACTGGTCCGTGGTGCCGGTCAGCGATCGCGCTATCTGGCGCAGCTATGAGAAGAGGCGCTCGATCTCCTCCTGGTCGCTTTCGGACGGCTGGGCGGCCTGTACCCACCTCTGCCGAAGGATCGCCTCGGCCTGTGCCCTGGCGGCCCGCACCATGTTGCGGGCCTGTTCCCGAGCCGCTGTGATGGTCTGCTCGGCCGACTGCTGAGCGCGAGCTTGCTGCAGCACGGCGTCCACGGGCGGCACCCCGGTGAGGCTGCTGCCGTCACCGATGTTGTTCGCCCGGATCCAGTCCCGGTGACGCTGCATGTCCGCCCGCAGCCGGTCGTTCTCCTTCGTGAGCGCGGTCAGTGCCTGGGCGCAGCGCCGAAGCGCGTCGTGTACCGCCTCTTCGCTGTAGCCACGACGGACCAGGGGCGCGCGGGGGAAGGTCATCGATCGCAGAGTCTCGGGCGTCACCCAGCGCTCCCGGGACACCTGCGGCTGGTCGGCTCCTGTCTCGTTCACTTGTCTCCGATCACCGAGTGTCTTCGAAGTGCAGCAGGTCGTCGGGGATTGCTGCGCCCGCCAGATCACGCACGGTGGCGGAGACCATGGCCGGTGAACCGCAGATGTAGAAGGAGCGTCCGCCCCCCGCGCCGGAGCGCAGGACCGGGCCGGCGAGGCTTCGGTTGTCGAAGGTGCCGGCATTGGCACCGACCAACGGAGTGACACGAAGCCACGGATGAACTTGGGCCAGTTGCCTGAGCGCGGCCAGGTCGTACAGACCGTGTTTGTCGCGTGCCGCGACGAACAGGTCCACACGGCGGTACGGTCCGTGCTGCGCGATCTCCTCGACCAGCGCCCGCAGTGGGGCCAGGCCGGTGCCGCCGGCGATCAGCACCAGGTCCCGGCCTTGGGACGCCCGCAGTGTGAGCCGGTTTCCGACAGGAGCGCCCAGGCGCAGCACGTCACCCTTGCGCAGCCCGTACACCAGGGCGGGGCTGAGCAGGCCGCCGTCGACGGCACGCACATGGAACTCGATGGTCCCGTCGGCGCGCTGCGCGTTGGCCGGGGTGTAGGGCCGCCAGGTGCTGGGCAGCATCGGGGCTTCCACCATCACGGACTGCCCGGCCTGGTATGCCATCGGCTTGTCCGGACGTAGCGTCACTACCGCAAGGTCGGGCCCGTGTTGCTCGTGCCGCACCACCTGGGCGTTCCACCAGGCCGGATTCACCGCACCGTCCGCTTCGGCGGCCTGGGTCATGGTGCGGGCCACCAGGGCGTACGCCTCGGTCCAGCCACGCTGGAGTTCCGGGGTCCAGCCGTTGCCCAGGAAGTAGGCCAGCGTGGCCAGCAGGGCCTGTCCCACCGCCTCGTAGTGCTGGGCGACCACCTGGAACTTGCGGTGGTCTCGGCCCAGCTGCTCCAGGAAGGGAATGAGCTGGTCCGGGTCGTCCACCTCCGCGACGATCCGCCCGAGTGCGGTGACGAACCGGTCGCGCTGGGCCCCCATGGCCACCGGAAACATCGGTCGGACCTCCGGCGCGATGAGGAACAGGTAGGAGTAGAAGTACCGCGGCACCTCGTCTCCCGCCTCGCCGACGATGGCGAAGGAATCTCTCAGCGCCTGGGAATCGCTCACGTCCGCCCTCCGGTGACGGGCAAAGGGTGGCCTCCCCAAATCGGGTGCCGCCCGACGGCTGGCGGTGATGAGCCGTCAGCAACGGTGGATATGGCGTCACCAGTCGCGGCGCCGGCCTTGGCGCCCCCGGTGGAACACTGGGGAATCGTGGTGCCTGAGGCCGAGGCCGGGGCGACGTCGGTGGTGCCGATGGCCTTCTCGATCACGGCCGCAGTCCGCTCGGCCGGGGAGGGGGTGACGCCGGCGAAGGCGGCGGGGCCGCCCTGAGCGTGAATGCGGCTGCACTGATGGTGGCGACGATGGTGCTGGACATGCGCTGGCGGTGGTTCATGACGACTCTTTGTAGGCAGATTCGCAAGCCCCCGGTACCAGGGGGCTGATGCCGGGGCGGGAGATTTCGACCATGGCATATGCGGAGGAGCGCGCAAAGGCTGAACAGGTGAGTACCTCGAGAATCGGGGCTTTGGTCCCAGAGCTGGTGAGCCGGATAGCCGGGCCGGCTGTCGATGAGGCCCCAATTTTGCCGTGCTAGCCGGGACTTTGATCCCGGCCTTGCGAACTGGTCTGGCCGGTCCGCTTCTGACGAGGCCGCAGAGGTGGCGGGGCGGGGCCGTTCAGGCGGCGGTCCGCAGTACCGAAGGTGGACGCGCGTCCGTCAACAGGACAGGCAGCGAAGTGTCGGGGACCGGCCTTCGCCAACCTCGGCGAGGGCGGAAGTGCGGAAGGTGGTGGACCACATGCGGTAGAAGTCTCGAAGACCTGGTGCAGGTAGCCCGCGGTGGCGCCGTTCGGCGATCCGCATCCACTGCTTGCGTTTGCGGCGCCAGCGGAGCAGGCCGGCTCCGGACATCACGAATCTTCGCAGCTGGGGCAATCCAACGCGGCTGAGGGCGGCGACGGCGCCCACCTGGTCCTCGGTGCGGTGCCCGCCTCACTCAGCCGTTCCGCGCCGCAGGAGCCGGCGGAGGTGGTCCGCCTCGCCGGCTGGCTGAGCGTCACCGAACGCCGTGATGTCCTCGCGCACCGGGTCGCGGACTTCGCGCAGCGCTGGGACGGCGGCCAGGACTGGCACGGCGGGCCCGGGCCGGCGGCGGCCAGATACCGGTGACGACACCAGCCCGGCCCGCCTACGCCTCCGGACCGCTCGCATCGTCGTCCTCATCGAACTCCGGCATCGGCAAGGGCTCGGCCTCCCGCATCAACTCCGCCGCCCAGAACCGCTCCACCGCAGCGGGATCCTGCACCACCGGAGAGGTCACCGTGGGCTCGTCGGCCGCAGCGCCCTCCGTCCGCGTGCCGGAGGCGCGGGAGCCGTCCGGCCAGCTGCGGGCGAAGCGCCGCAGGGCGCGCCGCTGTTCGGCTTCGTGCGCGATCCGGCGGGCCAGGACCGTGCGATCGATGTGGGGTGCGACGGCGGCGAGGACCAGGCGCTGCAGTTCGTCCGGGTCCAGGGCTTCGACCTCCCACTGCACCGGGTGGGCGGGGGCGAGGCCGTGGCGGCGGGCGAAGGCCGGCCAGCGCGGGTCGCCGCGGTTGCCCTCCGCCGGGGGCAGGCCGTAGGCGAGGACCTGCTCGTAGGTGAGGGCGACGCGTTCGGCCGTGGTCCAGCAGCCGGTGCGGGCGACGAAGTCGCGCTCGATGTCCTCCCCCGACGCATCGCAGTCGCCGAGGTTTCTCCGGGGCGACCCGAGTGTGCGGATGGAGTTTCCGCAGCTCAGGAGCGGTCTGGAGCACTGTAGCCGATGCGACATGTGTGGTGCACGGGACCTACTCGTCCTCGTCGCCTTCGGCAGCCAGCTCGCCTGTGGTGCGGCGAACGATCTTCTTCCAGGCACTCCTCGTGGTAGCGCTTGTAGTTGACGTCGCGGGTGTTGACGTCGTGGGTGGTGAACTGGCCCGAGCGGACGTCGTGGGCGGTGACGGCGATCTGCTGGAACTCCAGGTCGAGCTTGCCGTTGCCGTAGCGGTGCATGCGCTCGACCACCGACCGGGGCACGCATCTGCCGGTAGGGTCCCAGTCCCCTGCGAAGATCACAGTGACGGGTTTGCCCTGTCTCGCGTACTCCTGTACTGCTTCATAAACGAAGGTCTTGGAGGACTGGCCGCGGCACGAGTACAGACCCACGCCCCAGGCGGAGGTCACCGGCAAAAGCACGCCGCCGACGCTGTCACTCTCCACCCGTACCTCGACACGGCGGCTCTGCGAGGCCCACAGGTTGCGCCGGTAGCCCTCCGCCGCGCGCTCCATGGCGTCCTCCAGGGAGTCGTACTGGAGTTCCTGCCGGATCATGCGGGTGCCGTCGGTGATCCAGTCCCACGGGATCCTCCCGGTCTCCCGCAGGTAGCCGAGCTCCCGGACGACGACCGAGTAATTCCGGCGCGACTGCCCGGTGTCCTTGGCCCACAGGTGCCCGATGCCCAGGTAGTAGACGTGGCGGACGCTGCACGGCCGCGCCCCTCGCGCGACGGAGATCATCGCCTCCCGCAGGGACTCCACCTGCGTTATGTCCGACGAGGCCGTTTTACGGAGCTAGCGTCGTAACTCGCCATACCTCCAGTGAACGCCCGGGTCGGGGCTGTTCATGACGTCGCAGTCTGCGGATTGAAGCTTCACTTTGCGGAGGATCTTGTGGGCCGAAGAGTTACCTTGCGGGCCCGGCAGGCCGCGGCGGGCCATGGGTGAGTTATCGCGTTGCATGGACGCCGGAGCGGCGTTTACCCTGTTTGAGTTCCGCCTGTGCCCACTCCGGGGCCTGGCGCTGTGTTTCGAGGTGACGACTTATCTCCCAGGCCAAGTAGCCGTCCGCAGTTCCCCACGTTCTGATCGTTTGAACGTGTCCGGGGGCGGACGTCGCGCTGGCCTGAGTTGCGTCACCCACCCCCGCATTTCCCTGTCATTTTCCGGGTGCAGCTCTGCCGTCTGCCCCGGGTTTCGTGTTTTCCGGCCCCGGTGCGGCTGACGGCAGGGCTCCCCGACTCCTTGGGTCAGGAGCCCTCACAGTGCCTTCCCCCGCGCTCGACAACGAGCCGCAGCGCACCACCCCACCCTCAGCCCACCCCGCACCCGGACTGTCGAAGATGGGCCTGGCTGCCTGGGTTGCCCTCCTGGTGCTGCTGGGCGCCGAGCTGATGGACATGATCGACCAGTCGGTCGTCCTGACCGCCCTGCCCGCGATCCAGGAGTCGACCGGCGCCGGACCGGACATGGTGCAGTGGCTGACCACCGGCTATTCCCTGCCCATCGCCGTCGGTCTGATAACCGGCGGACGCCTCGGCGACCTCTACGGCCGGCGAAAGATCCTTCTCATCGGCACCGTCGTGTTCACCACGGCCTCGCTGCTGTGCGGCCTGGCTGCCGGGCCGGGCGTGCTGATCGGCGCCCGCGCCCTCCAGGGCGTGGGCGTGGCCGTCATGATCCCGCAAATCCTGGCCACCCTCCACGTCACCTTCGACGGGCAGAACCGCAGCAAGGTGTTCGGTCTGTACGGGGCCATCATGTCGCTCGCCAATGTCCTGGGTCCGGTGATGGGCGGCCTGCTCACCGAGGCCGACCTGTTCGGGCTGTCCTGGCGGCCGATCTTCCTGGTCAACGTGCCCGTCGGCCTCGCCGTTCTCCTTTTGGGACGCCGATTCATCCCCGAGTCGACCGTCAAGAAGGCCGATCGGCCTGACCTGACCGGCATGCTGCTGTCCGCGCTGGCCGTCGTCCTGATCGTCTTCCCGCTCAGCGAGGGGCACCTTCATCACTGGCCGCTGTGGTGCTTCGCCATGCTCGCCACCGGACTGCTCGTCCTCGGCGTCTTCCTGCGCCACCAGCGGCGCAAGCAGAACAGCGCCCCGCTCGTGCCCTTGTCCCTCTTCCGGGGCAGGCAGTTTGCCGGCGGCACGGCCGCGCAGCTGGTGCATGGCCTGTTGTGTGGGCTGTTCTTCATGACCTGGACCCTCTACCTCCAGCGCGGACTGGGCATGAGCCCCTTCCACGCGGCCCTGGCCTTCGTATTGCTCTCCCTGGGAGAGCTGGCCGGCGCGACGATCGCGGCGAAGAGCGGCGGGCGCTTCGCCCGGCGCCTTCCCCAGGCTGGAGCCCTCATCGCGGCCGCTTCGATGGCCGCCTACGGACTCCAGGCAGCCACAGCCGAAGGGGACCTGACCCTGCTGGCGATGACCGCTCCGGTGGTACTGATCGGCTTCGGCCTCGGAATGGTCAGCGGCCCGCTCGCCGACCTGTCCCTCGCCAAGGTCCCCCACGAGGACGCCGGAGCAGCCTCCGGCCTGTTCAACACCGCCATCCACCTGGGCATCGCCCTCGGCACCGCGCTGACCGCCCTGGTGTTCTTCACCACCACCGACGGTTCACCCGACGCCGGACTCAACCGCGACGCGTTCGTCACCGTGCTGTGGTGGGTCGGCAGCCTCCTCACCCTGATGTGGGCCCTGATGTTCTTCCTGCCCAAGCGCACGAAGAACCGGGCCGGCTGAGCCGGCTCCCCCAAGGCGGCGGCACCTCCCAGTGCCGCCGCCTCTCCGGTGCCGCCGTCACCGCCCCGGGCACGGGTGCGTCTCAGTTGGTCACGGGCTGCTGGACGAGTCGGTGTGGCGGTTGAGCTGGGCCATAAGCCCCCAGCCTGAGTACGGAGCACGCCGGTATGCCACGCATTCGTGAAAACCAGCCCGCACGCTCCTGCGCCGGATGCTTTGCCGGGGGCCAGCTTTCCGGAGGGTTGTGCGGCGCCTGCTGCGGTGACCATCAGCGCAACCCCCTCGGGCGGTGTCCCGCTTGCCGGCGCGAGGTTCCGGTCGACAAGCACGGCTACTGTCGGCTGTGGCGAGCCCAGGCCACCTGGGCGATCAAAGCGACGGGCACTTTCCAGCCGCTGCAGCCGTATCTGCTGCAGGTGACTCACCAGCAGCTGTACTTCGCCACCCTCCTGCGGCCGCGCAGCGGCAGGCCGCCGGTGGGAAAACAGGGCCGCCGACCCATCAGGCCCCAGCCGCCCTGCGAGCCCGCCCAGCCGGTCCCGCGGTGGACCCAGCTACGCCCGGCCGTCCAGGCTCCCCGGGACCTGACGCGGTTCCTCCCCGAGCACAGGAACCTGGCCAACCCCGTCCTAATGCGGGCCCGCGCCATGGCCGAGGCGGCCGGCTGGTCCCGCTGGGTCGCCAAGGACGTCGACCAGGCGCTGGTCATCGTGCTCTCCGGCGCCCTGGAGGACGAGCAGACCCGCTACTCCGAACTCCACCGCGGGCTACGGCCCCGCGGTATGAACATCAAGCGGACCGCCGAGATCCTCGACGACCTCAACCTCCTGGACGACGACCGGGCCCCCGCCTTCCAGACCTGGCTCACCGACAGAACCGTCGGCCTGAGCGACGGCATCCGCGCCGACGTCGCGGCCTGGTGCCGCGCCCTCCACGACGGCGGGCCCCACAGCCGCCTCCGCGACCCGGACACCGCCGCCATGGGCTACCTCCTGGTCCTCCACGCCCTCCTCCAGCAGTGGTCCCAGCGCTACGACCACCTGCGCGAGGTAACCCGGCAGGACATCCTGGCCGCCCACGACCAGCTGTCCGGACCGAAACGCAACCACACCCTCAGCGCCCTGCGCTCCCTGTTCGCCTACTGCAAGAAGAACGGCACGGTCTTTCACAATCCCACCGCCAGGATCCGGGTGGGCGCGCAGCCCCTGGTCCGCCCCCTGCAGCCGCTGGTGCCCCATGAGGTCCGAAATGCCGTGCAGTCGGCGGCCACCCCGGCCGCTCGCGTCGCCCTCGCCCTGGCCGCCGTCCACGCAGTGCGGCCGTCGGACATCCCCGCGGTGCGACTCGACCACGTCGACCTGAACGGCAGGCGCCTGACGCTCGTCAGACGGGCCCACCCGCTCGACGAGCTCACACGCCAGGTGATCCTCGCCTGGCTTGAGCACCGCCGACGCAGGTGGCCGGACACCGCCAACCCCCACCTACTCATCAACCAGCAGACTGCCATGGACACCACACCGGTCGGCGAGTCCTGGCTCGCCGCGGTCCTTCGGGGAAGCCCGGTCACCCTTGCGCAGCTGCGCGCCGACCGGCAACTCGAAGAGGCGCTCGCCCACGCCCCCGACGAGCTCCACCTCACCGAAGTCTTCGGTGTGGACGACAAGACCGCGATCCGCTATGCGAAGGCCGCCCGCGCCCTTCTGGAACGGCCCTTCGAGAGCGACCCTGCGGCCTCACCGCTGACCTCCGTACAGGGAAGTGCTGTCCATCAAGACGGTGTCCTATGTGGTGAGGCGGGTGCCCCCGGTGTACGGGGCGGGGTACGTGAGTTGGATCACGGCCACCCTCATGCCACGGCCCGGCCGCCAGCCTCGTCAACATTGCCCCCCGGTTGAAGGATGGGCCCCAAGACTTCCGCTCGCGGGCCGCTCAAGCCGCCGCGCGGCGCCTTCGCAGGGCCGCCACGCCCGTCACCGCCGCGCCGAGCGGTATCAGCACCGCCGCCGCGAACGGAAGCCACGGTGTGCCCTCGCCTCGGGACCAGCCGACGATCAAACCCGCCCACAGAACGACGCCGGCGGGGAGCACCAGCCAGTTCGAGGCGGCGGCAGCCCGGGCCGCCGCGCGGTCTCTCCCATACGTCCGCAGCACCTCGCCCACCGCGTAAGGCCCCACCACCAGCAGGTAAGCCACAACGGCCCAGTCCAGACCCTCACCTCGGCTCCAGTCAACGACGACGCTCACCGCCATGACGCCCATCGCGACGGCGAAGCCCCAGGACAGCCCCTTCTTCGCGGCCATACAGCTCACCCCGCCCACAGCACGGCGCGCAGCGTGCCATCGAGACCGGTACTGCGGGCCCGGGCGGAGCAGGCCCGCATGGCGATCTTGCGGTCTTCCCATTCCAGCATGTCTGTCATACCGGAAGCATATGCAGGGCCGGGTGACCAGACCGGATACCGGTGGCCTTCTCTCGGCCCCACCCATTGTTCCCCAGGTTCGTAAGGATCGGGCTACGGATAAACGCTGCGCACCGCATGGAGGGGCCGAAAGCATTGGGCTTTGGTCCCGTTGACGCTGGACTGTACGGCCCTGGGGCGGACGACCCACCCAATGATCACCTGGGCTTTGGGACCAACGAGGATTCCAGCAGCAGACGGAAAGCCCATGCCGCTGCGGGCTTCGCGTCTGATGCCTCCCCGCGCAAGAGGAAAATGGTCCATAAAACAGAAAAGCCTGCGCCTCTCCGTCATATCCGCTGTCTGTGCCGCAGCCGTCGGGCTCACCGGCATCGGCAGTGCCTACGCTGCTGCTACCGGGGACGCTCGCCCCGTAGCGGCCTTCGCCTCCGCCCACGGTGGCGGCATGTCCGAGGCGGGCGATGCCACTCCTGAGCAGATCGACGAGCTGGCGCGGTATCTCCAGGCAATCGTCGAGGGTGAGACCCTCGGCTCCGACGGAAGGCCCGATTACGCGAAGACGCGTGCTCAGTTCGGTGCCGAGTTCGCCAACGCGCTCGCCGCGGAGTTCAACAAGGCCGGCTCCGGTCCTCACGAGCGGCGCAGTTACGTGTCTTGCCTTCTGGACGGTGTCGGTCTCGGCGGGCTCGCTGGCGCTTCTGCTGACATCGTGAACCACCTCAAGAAGAAGCACTGGAAAGAGGCAGCCAAGCTGCTCACCAAAGAAGCTGCCAAGCGGGGCATCAAAATAGCTGTTAAGGGAGGTGTAGCCGGGCTGGCGGTGGCCCTTGGCGCCTATGCTGTCAAGTGTGCCTTGTGGGGCTGATGGCAAGGACGGATGCTACGCGGGCCTGTTCCTACCCGGAGCTGGCCCGCTTCGGCGTCAGATGTCGGCCTGGACCACTCGGCGTAGCTGGTTGAGGTAATCGTCGAACCGTTGGCGTCCTGACTCTGAGAACCAGATGCGGGTCACCGGGTGCCGTCGCTCACGGAACTTGCCGATCTCGATCAAGCTTTCCTTCTCCAGGATGCTCAATTGTCGAGACAGCTCGGCGGTTGACAGGTCGAGGGCCTGCTGCAGGTCGGCAAAGTTGATCTGCTCGACGTGCCGGAGCGTTCCCAGGATCGCCAGGCGGGTGGGAGAGTGGATCGCTGTCAGCAGGCGGGTGCGGGGGTGCTCGCCGGTCATCTTGCTAGCGCCTCCACCGCAGGGCGAGATGCACCATCAAAGGCACGGCCGGCAAAGCCGCTTCCATCAACGAGACGCCGGCTGACACCGAGGTGCCCCGCAGAATGTCCAGCACCGGCACGCCTGACAACACCCATGCCAAAAACCGTGCGGTGTTCTCCACTTTGGTGTGGGGCCTACGGCAGGTGGCGCGACCGTGAAACCAGTCCCATCGCAGCAGTATGAACAGCAACGCCACCAGGATCACGACACCGATCACGGTGGGCACGCTATGAGCGAGGGCAACGGCAAGGCCCGCGAAGAGCGCGGCTACTGACGCTACGCCGAGGATCCGTTCACACATGCTAGCGGGTCGTGTGAGCGTCGGGGCATCCATGATGACTTGCAGCTGCTCTGCCGGGTTCATGTCGCGTTCCAACAGAATCACCCCCTGTTCACCGTGTCCAGTGATCCAATAATGGAAGCTAGTTTCCATATGTGCAACTACTCGCGTTATTGCGATCCCGTCCGGGACTTGGTTCAGTTCTCCGTCCCGAGTGTCCGGCGACCGCGGCCGCGATGCGCGCCACGCTTACCCACTACAGCGACCATGAATGGGGCGATCGGCCGCTGTGGTACCTGCTCGCGTACCCGCCGGTGGGACTTCTGGCCGCCGCGATGGAGTGGGGTGGCCGGATCCGCGCGTACGCGAACACCTCGTCGACGCCCTCGCCCGGCACCTGACGTACGGGCGGTACGGGGCCCGCCGACGGGGACGACATTTCCGTGACCTGGTGCTCGCGGAGGTGATCGCGGGCGACCGCAGGTGCCACCGGGCAATTCGACCGCGCGGCGGACGAAGTCGACCACCACCTCCGGGTACGTCTCCGACTTCGGGAAGCGCCCCATCCCTGATACGACTTCAGCGCCAGTAGCAACGCGAGCTGATGATCACCGGAGTCCATCCGCTCCTCAGAAGCTGTCAGGCATACGATCCGGGCGGCAGAACAGGAGACCGAGCTCCAGGCCCTGTACCGAAGCCTGGGCCATGGCTGCGGACACAACAAGCCTCGCCAAGCCGCGGCCTTGCAGTTCCGGCGCAACGATTACGCCCCCCAGGCCAGCCACCCGCAACGTGGTGCCACCGACGTAGACGGGTACGGCGACCCAGCCAGCATGGGCCACCAGGCGGTTCTTCGCCCTGATGCCGAAGTGCTGTTCCTTGGGGCGCCAGGTCAGCCCCGGAGCGGAGACCTCAAACGGATCGCGGTCGTCCCCGGCGATATCGCGCAGGTCGGCGGGCGTCTACTCCTGGAGAGCCACCACCTGCGGGGAGGGGAGGAGCGTGTGAGTCTCCTCGTCCCTGGGGTTGTCCTGCATGGTTCATCCCTTCTTCGCGGCGTCGACTTCACGCGGCTGGTGAGCCGCGCTCGGCCCGGCGGACGGTACGGCGCGGGGACGGCCGGTGACCGCGAGCAGCACGGCCGTCGTCAGGCCGAGCACACCGGCCACGAGGAGGTGGCCACCAGGGCTGTGCTCGCGAGGAGGGCGAGCCCTGTCGGTGTGAATACCAGCGTGTTCGTGGTGGCCGGCCGCCCTCCGGCCGAGCAGTTCGCCCGGTGTCTCCTTCTGGACCGTGGACAGGGCGCTGATGAGCGGCCAGGGCAGGACCAGGCCAATGAGCAGACGGGACCTTTGCCGCGTCACGATCATTTACTACGGGTCGATGCGGGCGGCAATCCCGTCGAGGACAGTCTCCAGGCCGAGTTGGAACGAGCCGTCGAAGTCATCGTTGCCGAGGTCGGCGTGCCGGGCCAAGGTGGGGTGGAGTTCTTCTCGGCGATCGAGGTACTGCTGAGCCTGGCGGCGCAGTTCGGCCTCTGCCGCGGGGTCGCGCTGGCTGCTGCGCCAGAGGTTCTGCGTGGCGGTGTACCCCTGCACGTAGTAGGTCAGGGCTGCGACGGCGGCAGTGAGCCGGGGGCCTTCAAGTCCGGCCCGGTTGAGCACGGCATAGATGAGTTCGGATCGTGCGAGGGCGTTCGGGCCGAGCAGCGGGCGGGTGGACATCAGGGCGGGCAGCCAGGGGTGACGCCCCATGACGTGTCTGCTCCGGGTCAGCTGCCGGGTGAGGGCTTCTCGCCAGGGCGCGTCGTCGACGCCGTCCAATTCAATCTCGGCGATGACCTCGTCCACGGCGAGGTCGAGCAGGTTCTCCCTGTTGCCGACGTATTCGTACAGCGACATGGTGCCGGCTTCCAGGCGGGCCGCGAGACGCCGCATGGACAGGCCTTCCACTCCCTCGGCGTCCAGCAACGCCACCGCGGCGCGGGTGATCCGTTGTCTGGAGAGGCGAGGCTTGCGGTCGGGCTCGTCGGCGAGCCAAATCGTCGGGGGGCGTGGCTGAGGCACTCTTCGCGCTCCTTCCGTACGGCGTACGGAGAATCGTACAGCTAGCTTCGTAGCGGAACTCGGCTTCGGACAGGGAGGAAGCATGGCCGTAACGTCACAGGAGTGGCTGCGCGATTATGCGTTGTTGGCGCTGCGCGTCAACCGGCAGATGGCGGGGAGCGCCACGGGGACGGTGCTCATCTATCGAGGGCCGCAGGAGTGGCGTGTACAGGCGGAGAGTGAAGATCCGCCCGCGGCGGGGCAACTGGCCGACGACGCCGATGCGCTGCTGGAGCAGGTGTCGTTCCCACCCGGTCGCGCCGCGTATTTGGCTGCCCATGTCCGGGCTCTGCGGGCGGCCGCCCGGCGGCTGTCGGGCCAGATATTGCCGCTGCCGGAGTACGCTCGCGAGTGCTTGGGGATCTCAGCACAATGGCTGCCGGAAGAGCTGTTCGAGGATGCTCATGATCGGCTGCACACTGCGCTACCACGGGGTGTCGGATCCCTGGCGGAGCGGCAACACGCCTGGCAGGCGGCCCACACATTGCCGCCCGAGCGGCTGAACCGGCTGCCTGCGCTGGTCGGCAGAGCCGTCGGCGAGACGCGACGGCGCACCAGCACCATCGTGCCCTTGCCGACGGACGAGGTGGTGCGATGTCGACTGGTATCCGGTGCGCATTTCCGGGCGGCCGGGGAGTATGAAGGCGGGGTGCAGTCAACTCTGCACATCAACAGGGACCTGCCGTTCAACCTCGCCGATCTTCTGTACGTCGTCGCGCACGAGGGTCACCCCGGGCACATAGCCGAGTCCCTGCTCAAGGAACGCCTGCTCGTCGAGGATCAGGGCCGCCTTGATCAGCAGGTCCGGTTCATGCTCGGCCCCAGCTTCGTCATCAGTGAAGGGCTCGGCCTGCACGCCCAGGACATCGTCTTCCCCGACGACGAGGCTCAGGCGTGGCTGACCGACAATGTCCTCGCCGAATACGGCATGGCCCCCGACGGCAGCGACTTCGCCGCCATCCATCGCGCGCAGAACATCCTGTTTGGCGTCTGGGCCAACACCGCGCTCCTGGCAGCCGAGGGCCGCCCGGACACCGAACTAGCCGCCTACCTCTCCCGCTGGGCCCTGCTCTCCGACGCCGAGACCGGCGCGGCACTGGCCTCACTACGGGCCACAGGTATGGCCCTGTACGTCCTCAGCTACTTTCACGGCTGGCAACTCCTGGACTCCTGGCTCACCGCTCCCGACCGCAGCGCAAGGGTCCGCCGCCTGCTCACTGAGCAACTCCTCCCGGCCGACCTGCAATCTGCGGGCTGACCCAACAGCGAGTGGTCGGGCGCCCACGACCGGCATGCCTTGCGCAGACACCATGGCACGGCACTGAGCGGTCCCTTCGCGGATCGGCGCGTCGCCCACTGCTGGCGCCTGGATCGCAAACAGGTTCTAACTGAGCGTTTGGCCCTGTCTCACCGCTTCTTATTGGGGTTTGGCAGTCCGTTGGCTGAAGACACAAGGGACCGGTGAGCCGGTCGGCCGAAGGCGTGACAGCAGAGGCGTGTTTCGGCCCGGCACCTCCTGTCTCCTCCCAGGACGGGGCGATCGGTGGGCTTGCGCCCCTGGCCAAGCCGACCGCCGCGCGGTACATCCCAGATATGACCCCGCGCGACGGGTATCCCAGCGACCTGTCCGACGACCGCTGGGCACTGATCGAACCCGTGCTCACCGCCTGACAGGCCCGGCGCCGCCAAGGCGCCCTGGGCTTCGGCCGCCCGCCCGAGCACGACCTGCGCCGCCTCATGGACGCCATCCTTTACGTCGACCACACCGGCATCCCCTGGCGCTACCTGCCGCACGACTTCCCGCCCCACCAGACCGTCTACGGACTCCTTCGCCAAGTGGCAACAGGACGGCGTCTTCACCCGGCTCACCGGCCTGCTGCGGCGCCTGGTCCGCACGGCCGAGGACCGCGGCGCCGAGCCGTCCGCGTGCGTGCTGGACTCCCAGACCGTCAAAACCTCCGCCGACATCCACCGCTGCGGCCAGGGCACCGACGCCGGCAAACGGATCACCGGCCGCAAACGCCACCTCGGCTGCGACACCCTCGGCCTGCTGCTGACCGTCCTGGTCACCGCCGCCAGCGTGTCCGACACCGCGCGGCCGGCGCCACCCTGCCGTCCCGGATCGCCGCGGCCCACCCGCGCGTGACCAAGGCCTGGGTGGACGCCGGCTACCGCACCCGCGCCATCGACCACGATGCCCGGCTCGGCATCGACGTCCAGCCCGTCGCCCGCCCGCCAGGCCGCCGCGGCTTCGTGATCATTCCGCGGCGCTGGACCATCGAGCGCAGCATCGGCTGGCTCATGCACCATCGCAGACTCGCCCGCGACTACGAAACCCACCCGCACCGCAGCGAAGCCCTGATCCAGCTCGCGATGATCGACCTCATGACCCGCCGCCTCACCGGCGAAACCACCCCCAACTGGCGCGGAACCTGACTCCCGAAACCAGACACCCACCACAGGACCAAACGCTCAGCAAGCCCGTGACACGCAGCTTCGACGACGACGCGTCCCGCCGCATCCAGGACGCCGAGCTGATCGGGTAGGTGCCGGTCCAGCAGGCATAGATCGCCGCGGACAGGGAGCACACCTCGGAGGCGGTGGTCAGGGGCAGGTCACCGGCGGGGACAGTGGTCAGGCGGGTGTACGCCCTGGGGACATGAACCAGCCGTACGCGCCCCGATAGATCACGGGGCTGGCGCCCGGGACGCGGTCGAGGGCGTGGAGGTCCGCCACCACCTGGCGCATCGCCGCCGCGTACGTGGCGGCGGTCTTCGGGTGGGGCTGGGGCGGAGCTTGGCGAACGCGGTCTCGTCGTCGTCGCCGGGCGCCCACCGCAGGGCCATGGCCCCCTGCCCGCCGCCGAACCGCCGGGCAGGGGGCCGTGGCCCTGATAGGGGCCGGGCGGGGCGACGGGCCCCATGGCCTGCAGCAACTCGGCCTCCACGGCTGCTCGAAGTGAGTGCGCTGCCGGGCGCTCTGCCGGCTGCCCCGGATGGCGTCCATGGTCCGGTCAGCCCTAGCAGCTGGGTACCGTGTCCGTCGCGCCTGCGCCCCTTATTGGTCCACTCTTTGGCAACTTCAACTTTTCCTTCCAATCTGTAGGCGACCATACGAGTTGGGACAAGAAGGGATTGCGACACTCTGCTCTGCGCCGCCGCGGGCTTGATCACGGGATGATCGATTGAACTGTTCCACTAGCAGGTGTTAACTTCACTTCGCACGTCGGCCAAAACGCATGAAAATGGCCTGGCGACGTGAAAGTCACAATAAAACAAACCTGGGTGGGGGAATTATGCAAACCCGAACGCGTGCTGCTGTCTTAGCCGCGACTATGGTCGGCACGCTTATCGCCGGAATTGCGCCTGCGGCAGCCGGTGTCTCGTCTTGTCCTCATAATGGAAACCCTGGAGGGGGGCAGCGTTGCAGTACGCTCAGCAATGGGGTGCTGACCGTTTCCGCTACTGATAGAGGCAAGTCCGTACTGGTCGACTACTACCGGAAGCGTGGAGGTTCCCTCAAAGGCCGCCTCGGGTGGGAACGTAACGGCGGCCTCACGTGGGGCAGGTACCAGAATATGAGCAACGCGCCCCTCTTCTACAGCGACCAGTGGTCCGCATCCGCGAGCTGCAGCCCCGCCATCGGCAATCTGCACGCGGGCGAGGACGTCTTCGCCACGCCGCCGCTTCCTACGTGCTAACCCCAGCCGACTACTGACGGCGTGAGGGCCCGCCTGGCAGGTGGGCCCTCATCCATTTCCCACAGAAAACACTACGATGCTCACCGCTGTCTTCCGCGGCCACGAAGGCTTCATCGTTGCCGCGATAGTCATCAGCTTCCTCGCGGCTGCCGTTACCTACACTGTCGCTCGCCGCCGGGCGCGCCGCCCGTTGATCGCCTCGCTGTGGGCGGCATCCATTGTGGCGATCGGGTGCTTGACTCTCTGGACCGATGGAGGCGAGTCCCTGGCCACATGCACGGTCAACAAAGACGTCCTGGAGCCATTCACCACAGAGCAGGGGCAGCTCAATGTGACCATGCTTTTCCCCTTCGGCCTGCTTGGTGTGCTGGCCACCCGCCGCCTGCCGCTCATGGCAGCTCTCAGCGTCCTGTTTCCCGCGCTGATCGAGACCGTGCAGGCCGTAGCGCCCCTCGTCGGCCGGCTTTGTGACACCAGCGACCTGGTAGCCAATGCTGCGGGCGCCATGGCCGGAACCGCAGTGGGCTATGTGGCCAATCGACTCACCCGCACCCCGCCGACAGCCACGGCGGTGAAGCATTACGTGGCGTGCGCAGCGGGAGCGCTGGCTGTGGCCGGAATGGCCGCTGGTTTCATCACACCTGTTGTGGCCACGCGGACGCAGTCCGATGTTGTTGCTGGGAACAACCAGGAGAAGGCCATCGCCGGCGCTCTTCATGACGCCTTCGGCGGCCGCTACACACCGGAGTCCGTGACGTACACGCCCGGCGAGGATGGCAGGGGAACCCTGATGGCGACCTTCCCGGAGGGCGCCGCCGAACTGGCCTGGCCCAGCAGGGAACAACTGACTGTCAACCTCATACCCGAAAAGGTCGAGCCAGGTAAATCATTTCCGGTGCCCAGCGCTGCCGGTCCTGTCGCTGATAACCAGAGCGCTGAGCGTATCGCTATAGCCTACGCCCGTCAGTTTGCTCCGTGGGGACTTAAGGGTTCCAAGGTATCGGTGCGGCGCATCGATGAAAAAGCAAATCTCGGATGGCTGGTCAGCTGGCGCCAATGGCGGGGGAAGGTTCTGCTGCCGATGCGCCTGGACGTGGTGATCCAGCCCAGTGGGCGGTTGAGCGATCTTATTGCCCGAAATATCGATGCTCCTGGACTTCCCGCTGTTAGCGTCACCGAAGACCAGGCGTGGAAGGCTTTCGAAAAGCATATCGGCCATCAAGGTGGCGTCAGTGAGCATGTCGAGGCGGTGCTGCTGGCCGAACGGCGGGACGGTGCATGGCGTGTTCACTGGCGCCTCAGCGCCAAGAAAGGCCGTGAGACGTCTGCCGGGATTGTTGACGCCACCACCGGCACGGTTCACATGTCTGAATGATCCGGCGCGTAGGCCATGAGTAAGCGGTCGCCGGACGAACTTCACCAGCGAGCCGCACCGTTGTATAGAGGCGGTCCGGGGAACTCCTCCCCGGACCGCCTCTGTACAGCGAAGAAACCATTGGCCAGGATTCCTGCCAGGCGATGCAGGTTTTCTCTTGTTCGGTCCAGCCCAGGGACAGCACATTCGATAACCCAGCCCCTTCCCCTGCTCTGCCCATCCGAGACCGTGGTTGGCCAGGACCGCGCTGTGAGGCATCGCGCCGTAGCTCTCGATCAGTCTCGGGCAACTGCCGCTGCCTCTTGTGCGTCAGACTTAGCGGCTTGCCGGTGGCGGCCGCGGTCGCCAGGGCCTCGGTGGCGGAGGCCGTCCCAAAGCGCGACGCAGCCTGCAGCCCTCGGCCTGGACGGGCCCGATACGCAGGGCGGCGAGAGCGGCCGCGGCTTGTCCGGCCGGAGTGTCGGCGACAGGGCCGGCAGGGCTTGGCCCTGTTCTCGTATGCGGCGAACAGACGTGCAGCACTGCGCAGTGCCTACGGTTGAGCTGTGTTCGCGACCGGGACCAGGGCCCAGTCCCCCGCCCCATCGACGGGTGTAGCTAGCCCCCCGGCCGATCGGGGGGCTAAGTGGATGGTCCGGGTGCCCCCGTGCGGCGAGAGTTGGGCCCATGAACACGCACAAGGCCCTGCTCGCCGCCCTGCTCGTCCCGCTCGGTGCCACCCTGGCCGTCGCCCCGGCCGCCTCCGCCACCACCCCGCCCGCCCCGGTCTCCGCCAGTGCCGCCGCGCCCGCCGGCCCGGCGGAGGCGGCGGCCGCCGCGTTCCGTACCCCCGAGGCGGCCCTGGGCCGGGCAGCCCACCCGCTGCACACCACCGAGCCTGGCGGCGGTCTGGCCGACCTCCGCCCGTTCGGCCGGATGGTCGGCGACGCCCGGGTGGTGGGCCTGGGCGAGGCCACCCACAGCTCGCACGAGTTCCTCACCGTCAAGCACCGGGTCATGCGGTACCTGGTCGAGAAAAAGGGCTTTCGGGCCTTCGCCCTCGAAGCCCCGTGGAGCACCGGACTGCGGCTCGACGCCTACCTCACGCGCGGCGAGGGCGACTTGAAGCAGATCATGGACGAGGAGTTCCGGGGCGACTACCGGTGGTGGAACAACGCCGAGTACCGCGATCTGCTCCAGTGGATACGCGCGTACAACGTCAAGCACCCGAAGGACCCGGTCCGCTTCGTCGGCGACGACGGCGGGTTCGCCGGCGCCGAGCTGTACGACAAGGTGAGCGCCTACGCGACCGAGGCCCGCCCCGACCTCGCCCCGCGCCTCACCGAGCTGTACCGGGGCCTGCGGCCCACCACCGACGCCGAGACGTACGTCAACGCCTACCTGTCGAAGCCATTGGCCGAACGCAAGGAGCTCGCCAAACGGACCGGCCGGGCGGTCGACCTGCTCAAGCAGCGGCCCAGCACGGGCGCCGACGCCGACGCGCACGCCTGGGCCCTCCAGCACGCCACCGCCATCCACCAGATGACCACGCTGTACGCCTTCGACTGGGACGACCCGAAGGACATCCCCGATGCCATGCTCCACCGCGACCGCATCATGGCGCAGAACGTCGCCTGGTGGCAGCAGCAGACCAGCGACAAGATCGTGCTCGCCGCCCACAACAGCCACCTCGCCCTGAAAACCTACGCCCCCGGCCACTACCCGAAGGTCCAGGGCGAATTCCTCCGCGAACAGTTGGGCAGCGGCTACCTGAGCGTCGGCCTCACCTTCGACCAGGGCTCATTCAACGCCTTCGGCCACGACGGCGCCGCCCACCGCTTCACCGTCGGCCCGGCCGCGCCCGGCACCACCGAACACACCCTCGACCGGGTACGGCACCGCGACTACATGGTGGACCTGCGCAACGCTCCGGCACCGGCCCGCGCCTGGCTCGCCACGCCGCACACCCTCAAGAACATCGGCGCCACCTACCCCGGGATCGCGGACGCCCCGCAGATCCGGCTCGCGGACTCGCACGACGTCGTCATCCACCTCCACCGGGTGCAGGCGGCCCGCATGCTCAAGTAGCACCGGACCCGCGCGACGCGGCAGGCCAACCGGTCCAACGTCCTGCTCCCCCGGCGAGTTCGGGCACGGACGCGGCGAGAATGGCGTCGAAGGCGGCGAGGACAGACCCGCCGGCGGCCGGGGCGACCATGCCGCGCTCGGTCATCATCATGCCGATCGCCGCACCGAGCCCGAGCGGCTCGCGGCCGTCACGGCGTACGGCGGTGCCGGTGCGCCGCTTCGGCTTCTTCGTCTGGATAGCGCTGTTCTTCTTCGCCGCTTCCAGGGCCGCGACCAGGGCCTGGCGGGCGAGGTCGACGCCGCTCAGCTCGCCGGTCATTCGATCACCGCCCCGCCGGCGTCGCCGTTCAGCGGGCGCGCGGCGAGGCCGGGCAGCCGCTCCGTTCACGACGCGGGCCTCTCGGGCCGGGCGGCGGACCGCTCGTGCAGCTGCTCCATCCGCTCCGCCAGCAGGTACTCGGCTACGCGCTCTCTCGCCGTGCCGGCGGCCTTCGTCGCGGCGGCGACGGCGTCCGCGCCGGTCGGCTGGTGCCGGAACCAGGGGCGCCCCTGCTCGGAGCGGAACGCGCGCCGGGCCTCGGCTTCGGCCTCCTGCGTACGGCCCAGCACCGCCAGGGCGTCGGGTGTCCCGGTCGGAGCAGTGGCCGCGGCAGGTCGGGGGTGCCGGGAACTCCCAGTAGTTGCGCAGCCTGGTCAGGCGAAGGGACGTCATGGAGGCCCGCAGCGCGGCGGGCAGAGCCTGTTCCAGAGTGGCCAGTGCCCGTGCCGCGTCGTCTTCGAGGCCGAACACCGTGCTGGGCGCGGTCTGCAGAGCCACCGCGACGGCAAGGGCCTGATCGCGGTCGAACACCAGCGGCGGCAGCGTGTTCCCCGTGCCGAGCCGGCATCCGCCGTCGGGCCCGTGGGCGGTGGTGATCGGGTATCCGAGCTCGCGCAGGGTCTCGATGTCGCGGCGGACGGTGCGCTCGCTGACCCCCAGCCCGTCGGCAAGCTCACGCAGTGGCCACTGACGGCGTGTTCCGAGCAGGAACAGGAGCCGCAAGGCCCGTCGTGAAGTGTTCGCCATCGTCCCATCCTGACCGGTAGTGGCCACTGCGTGTCCACTACTGCTGCCATGGTCGGACGCCGGAACAAGCCGACAGTGGCGGAAGGACCGAGGACATGCGTGTTGTGGTGGTTGGCAGCGGAATAGGTGGACTAGGGGCTGTTTCTCGGATCTCCGGACGCGAAGCGCTGGGGGCGGGGCTGCGCCGCCGAGGAATCGAGGTGGCGGTGTTCGATCGCGACGTCGATGTGGCGGCGACCGGCGGCTACCACATCACCCTGGACGCGCCGGCCCAGGCCGCATTGCGCGAACTGGTGGCGCCGGAGACCGTACGGCGGCTGCTGGCGTCCGCCTCGGCGCTGCGGCTGCGTGACCGTGACGCGTTCTGGGACCGTCGCGGCCGTCTGCTCGGCCGCGGCCCGGACCTCACCGGTGACGCAAGCATCGATGTCGACCGCATCACGCTGCGCCTGCTCCTGGCGGAGGCGGTCGGCGACGACTTGCATCTGGGGCGAACCGTGTCCGGCGTCGGCCACGGCGACGACGGCACACCCCACGTGCTGTTCACCGACGCGGACCCGGTCCCCGCGGATCTGGTGGTGGGCGCGGACGGCGCCCACTCCCTGGTCGCCCGGCACCTGGCGGGAGGCCCGACGAACCGCCCGGCGGGCATCATCGGGTTCTCCGGCCGTACCCTCCGCAGGGACCTGAGCCCCGGCGAACAGCGGCGGCTCGGACCGCGGTCAGGGACGGCGATCGGCCCGCGGGGCGCGGCACTGTATGTCGGTTTCCTCGACCCCGTGGGCAACGCCGCGCTCGACGCCCCCGGGCTGCGGATGTCCGTCACCACCGGCCCGACCTACATCTGGGGCGCCATGTTCCCCGAATCCGCCGCGACTGACTCCCTGCGCGACCTGCACGGAGGCGAGCTGCAGGACGCGCTGCTGCGAGGGTTTCGCAACCGGGGCTGGGCCGGGCACACGCTGGAGGTCATCGCCCGCGCCGACCCGTGCAGCGTAGCCGCGTTCCGTTTCAACGCCGCCTCGACCCGTGCCACCGAACTGGCGCCGTGGCCTGCGGGCCGTATCACCGCGCTGGGCGACGCCGCCCACCGCCGGGAAGGGAGCCGGCGCGGCCATCCGCGACGCTGCAGCTCTGCTCCACGTTCTGGGCGACGTCGCTGACGGCGGCAACACGCTGATCAACGCGGTGAACCGATTCGAGGCAGGTACGCGCCTGCGCGGCAGCGAGGTACTCACCCTGGCCATGCGAACGGTCCGTATGATCCTGGCCACTGACACCACGTTCGGCGCCGCCACCACCGTGGTCACCCCGGTACTGGCCGCTGCCGCCCGGCTGCGTCATTGACGGTCCTGCGGCTGCCGCGCAGGTCCTGCATGGCCTCACGTACGCTGCCCGCGTGGACGGTACGGGTGAGTCGAGGAGTCTTCCCGACTGGCGGGCGCTCGTCGTCGGGGGCGCGTTGGGGATGGGCAAGACCGGTGTTGGGCGGGCACTGGCACGACGGTACGGCGTCCCCGTCGTGGAGGTCGACGACATCGTGGAGGCCCTCCTTGCGGTGACACGGCCCGAGCACCTGCCGGAGGTCCACTTCTGGCGCACTCACCCGCAGACCGCCCGCCAGGCGCCCGAGTCGGTGGTCGAGCGGCAGATCGCGATCGCCGAGGCGCTGGCGCCGGCGATCGAGGCGGTGGTGGCCAACCATGTGGGCACCGGCACCCCGGTGATCCTGGAGGGGGACTACGTCCTGCCCAGAGCTGAGACTCCCGAAGGTCCGGTCCGGTCCGTCTTCCTCCACGAGGAAGACGAGGGGCAGGTGACGGCCAACTACCTGCGCCTGGAGCCGGAGGCCGGACCGCAGCGCCATCGCGCACGCGTCAGCGTGCTGTACGGCCGGTGGCTCGCCGCGCAGGCGCGGGCGACCGACGTGCCGGTCGTCGCTCCACGCCCGTGGGAGGACCTGGCCAGCCGTGTCGCCGAAGCGATGGAAGATGCCTTTACTGAAAACCGTGGCGTCAACCCGAACCACCGCTACCCAGAGCCTCCCGAAGAGCCCGACGGCTTGATCCATCTGAAGGTGACGGTCAGCACCTTCGCCCTTGGTCCACCTGCTGTCGGGCTACCGCCCACGCTCCAGGGGGTGGGTTCGCCGAGGCAGTTACCGGCGTTGTTCGTTGATCAGCTGGAGGTAGCGGGCGTACTGGGTGTCGGTGATCTGGCGGTTGCGGACGAGGCTTCCTTCTTCCATCCGGTAGGTACGCTCGGGGTCGCCTCGGAAGGAGAGCCAGTTGAAGGAGGTGGTCGCCCAGACGTCGTCGTACACGAGGACTTTGGCGTGGCTGCTCTTGAGGCGGGTGAAGGTGAACTTGTCGCGGTAGCGGTCGGCGAGGTTGGTGAGCTTGCGGACCGCGGCCGGGTCGGTCTTGGTGTCGTTGTCTTCGTAGCCATAGGCGATGTGCACCTGCACCCCGCGGGTGAGGCGGTTTTCGAGCTTGCTGATGAACGGAGTCGTGATGATCGCGTTCTTGATCCAGGGAGAGATGATCAGGATACGGCGCCGGGCATGGGTGAGGGCCTCGTCGAGGACCTCCGGGTGCTCGAAGACGCCGATGGCACGGATCTCGTCCGCCAGCGGCCGGTCGGCTTCGTCTGCCGGCAGGGCCGGCTTGGGGGCCGCGGAGGCGAGCTGCGAGGCTGCCTGCTCGGCGCGGTGCTCGGTGACCTCCTGCAGGGGGACACGGTCCTCTCCAGTTCAGGGTCCAGGGCGGGACGCTCGGGGGGCGGCGCGACGGTGATGCCGAGTGCCTGGGCGCCGCCGTGCCCGATCAGGGCGAGCTCGTGGGTCTGGCTGAGTTCGCCGTCCACAGCGACACCGAGCTGGATGTCGGCGCGGTCCTGGTCGGCGTAGACGAGGAGCTTGACCGGCAGGACACGGCGGGCCTTGGTCTGGTGGATGCTCTTGACCTGGAGTACTTCGCGGTCGGTGGTGCCGTTCTCACGGAGTAGTGCGGTGATGTCGCCGTCGTCGACCCGCCCGGACCGCGCGGCGGGCAGCATGATCATGCCGTCTTCTTCGGCCTGGCCGCGCTGCAGGGTGATGCGTCGGTCGTAAGGGACGGCCTTCCACAGCATCTGGTCGAGGACCAGGGGCTGGCTGACGCGTACAGGGACGATGTCGGCTGCCTCCCGGGCGGTGATGCGGCCCTTAGCGGTCAGGCGCAGGCCCGGGGTTCGGGTCTCGTCGTCGGTCGGCGGCCCCCACATGAGGTCGTCCGTGCGGAAGAGGCTGGCGACGGTCTGGTCCACCATGGTTTTGGGCAGGCCGAGGGTGCCGGAGATGCGGTTGACGCTGGTCATGTTGTGGTCGACCAACCGCAGCACGAACTCGTTCATCAGCGGCAGGCGTTTGCTGTCCTGGGCGAGGACTTCGGCGGTGAGCAGGGCGACGGGCAGGGCGGCATCGATGATGGTGATCAGCTCGTGGACGGGGCGGGCGTTTCGGAAGCGGGCTGCCAAGAGGCTGTTGGGGCTAAAGGTAGGCATCGCGGATCTCGCATTCCTCCGGGTGGCCGCTCATGTAGTCGAGGACATCGCGCAGGGCCCCGGGTTTGCCGCGGCAGAAGCCGGCGTCACCGACGATGATCAGGCCGTAGCGGGCGCGGCTGAGGGCGACGTTGATGCGGCGCCAGTAGGGCTGGCCCAGGAAGCCGAAGCGACCGCGGGTGTTGCTGCGGGTCACGGAGAACACGGCGAGGTCGCATTCGCGGCCCTGCACTGCGTCAACGGACAGGACCTGCGGAGTAAAGTGCTTGAACTTGATCGAGGCCAGGCGCCGCTTGAGTTCTTCGACCTGGCGGCCGTAGGGGGCGATCACAAGGACATCGAGGGGCTTGTCTCCGGGGACAGCGATGACCTTTTTGCCGATGGCCTGGTCGATCACGTTGAGGCGGTGCATGGCCAGCTTGCTCTTCAGGGGGTTGGAGATGCTGGTCTCGGTGGCAGTGAGTTCGGACTCCCGCCGGGTGGGCTGGGTGCTTGTGTCCAGCCAGAGGACCGGCTTGTTGATCTGGCTGTAACCGGGCAGGGCGTGGTCGCTGGGCGACAGCAGCTCCCCGCCGTAGAAGCAGGCGCTGATCATGTTGCCGATCGCCGGCGTCATCCGGTACTGCTCGCGCAGCAGATGCTTGACCGGCGTGTCGGTGCAGTTCGCAAAGTATTGGAACAGCGTTGTCATCACCAGCTCGGGGATGAGCTGGTGCTCGTTCATGATCTTCTCGTTGCGCAGCAGGTCCTCGTCGACGGGCGGGAGCTGTGGATGCCTGGTGGCCCATCCTTCTGCAGACGTCCCAGCGCACGGGTTACGCCCGCCCCCGGGCCACCCTGCTGGACGCCTTCGCCGGCCCCGGCCGCTACGAGGACGACGAGCCCGGCTCCCCGGTGTTCATCCTCGATCGCCTGCTGCGCCACAAGGCGGTCGACCGCATGGACCTGAGTCCGGAGCGCGTGCACCTGGTGTTCATCGAGAAGGACCGGGCCCGCCACGAACACCTGGTGGCAGAACTGACCACGAAGTTCGGCCCGCTGGCGGGACTACCTGTGCGAGTGGAGGTCCGCCGTGGTGAAGCCGGCCGCGACAGCTTGGCGATCCTCAGCGAGCTCGGCGCCTGGGGCCAGCCCATTCTGGGCATCTTCGACAGCTGGGGCAGCGTCAACGTGCCCCTGGACGTCATGCGGCGCATCGCCCGCAACCCGGCCAGCGAGGTCATCACCACCTTCGGCCCCAACTGGTTCAGCCGCCGCGAAGACCTCAACCCCGACATCCTCGACGCGGTCTTCGGCGGCCGTGGCTTCTGGGCGCCGGCCGCCGACGAATCGCGCCCCGACGAGCGCTGGCGCGAGTGGCTGCGCACCTACCGTGACGCGCTGCGGCGCGCCGGCTTCGGCTACCAGCTGCAGTTCGAACTCGTGCCCCGCACCGGCCAGCCGCTCTACCTCGTCTTCGGCACCGGCAGCCCCAAGGGCCTGCTGGCGATGAAGGACGCCATGTGGAAGGTCGACGGCGTGGACGGCCAAAGCTTCCGCGACCCGCGTGCCCGCGGCGCCACGGTCGAGGGCCAGCTCGACCTGTTCCAGGCGGCCGGCCTGGTCAACGACGAACTCGTCGAACTGGTCACCCAGCGCCTGCGCACCGGCCCGGCAACGGTGGAGGAAGTCGGCCAGTGGCTGCTGACGGAGACCGCCCGCTGGATGCCCAAGCACGCGCTCCAGGCGGTTCGGCAGATGCGCCGGGACGGCCTGATCACCGTCCCGGGCACAGGGAAACTCACCACGAAAAGCCTGGTCAGCCTGTAAGCACTGCTGTGGGCAGGGGCATCTGGTCCCAGGTACGGCCCTGCAGACGGCGGCCGGACGCCTTCGGTGTCCGCCCTCCCCACTGTTTGAAGAAGAACGCCACCTCCGCGTCCAGGCAAACATCCCGGACCCCGATGACCCACTCCTCTGCCACGGGGCGGAAGTGCGGGCCGGATTCGCCGCCGGCGATCACCCAGTGGATGCCCGAGAGGTTCAGACCGTCCAGCGGGCCGAGCAGCGGCTCGCAGGACAAGAACCGCACCGCGGCCGGCACCTGCCGCAGGTCGTCGACGCGCGGCAGCTCCCTGGCCGTCTCCACCGACACGCCCATCCACACGTTGGGCGGCCACTCCAGCTTCCCGGCCACTTGCCGCAGCCGGCGGGCCCGCTTGGTCAGCACCTGGTAGGTGTGCTGCGGCGTGTCCGCCATCACCGTGAAGACCTGCCGGACGAAATCGAGCGGTACCCGGGCGTGGAAGAGGTCGCTCATGGAGTTCACGAACACCGTCCGCGGGCTCCTCCACCCGTACGGCACCCGCAACGCGTCCGGATGCACCGTCAGCCCGAACCCCGGCCCGGACGTCCGGGGATCACCGTCGTTCTGGTACTTCGCCGACCCCATCGCCTTCAGCCGCTTCGCCAGCGTCAGCGCATAGCAGTTGGTACAGCCCTCGGAGACCCGGTCACACCCGGTCGTCGGGTTCCACGTCGCCTCGGTCCACTCAATCGTGCTCCGGTCACTCACCGGACACCCCTCCCCGCGCCACGCACCGGCCACAGGCACGCCAAGCAGCCTACCCAACGAGCCCTGGCCCCAGCGGACACCGGCATCCAACCACCGCCCGCCCCACGGGCGCTCCCGATACCCCTAAATGGAACATCTATACGCATTCCCTTTCAAGAGGCCATGCAGCATCGGTCATGTCACGACGTTCGCGACCAGTCATCGGCGGCCGTCCGGTCACGCGGACGGACAGCCCCGGCACCCACGGCCCGCTCTGTGGCGTCGGCCGGCGCAGCGACCACGGCAGCCCGGACCTTCGCCGCTCCCGCCGCGTACACCGCCGCCCGGCCCTGCAGCACTGGCTCCTCCGCCGGGACTGGGGTCTGTGCGGCGAGCCAGGCGGTGCTGCGCGTGCCGAGCAGGTGCTCGGCGGTGCGCTGGCGCGCCTCCCGTACGGCAGCCTCGGCGGCCTGCTCGGCGGCCTGGGCCGTGGGGTGCAGGTGACGGCGGCGCCACTGCGCGGCCCGGGCCTGCTCGGCTTCCCTCTCGGCCTGCGGCCCGCGGCCGAGCATCCACAGAGCCGACTGACGGCACTCGCGCAGGAGGGACTCGGCGGCCAGCCGGCCCGTGACCGCAGCAGTCACTTCCGTCCCGCCTCCGGCGCGGATCTGGCCGAAGGCACGCTGGACGCGGGCCCGCATCTCGGCCACGGCATCGGCAGCCAGCGCCGCAGAACGGCTCAGCGCGGCCGCGTCCAGTCCTCGCTGGGCGGACACCCTTCTCCTGCGGGCCGTCCGCCCCGCCGAGCCTGACGTGCGTTCTGCCCCTCCTGCTGCGTAGAGGAGGTGAGGGATCGGCAGCGCGCCGGGACGGGCTGGGAGCAGATCACCGAACCGTTCTGGATCACTGCCGGAGCGGCTCGCGAGCGCTGGGGCCGCTGGCGGCTGGCGCACCGCGAGGAGATTCCGGCGGCTGGGAAAATACCTGATCAAGAGGGGTAGGGCCTGTTGGGTCCAACACCCCACGCGATACATGGCCGGATGGGTAATGATCTTGGGTCCGCTTCTTAGCGCTTTGTACCCAGGGTACCTGGAAGCTCGCCTAAAAACTGAGTTAACGTCAGTTTCAGCCCGCGTGGCGATGTCTACGTTGTGGGCTTTGAAATGATTGAAGGGAAGAAGACTCAGGGCCGTTGAGTTTCCACACCTTCCGGCAGTCCCGTATGCCCTCTTCCCCTCGCCTGCAAAGGGAAAGCGTACGTGAACAAGAACCACATCCGCATAGCCGCTGCCACTGCCGTGACCGCCGTGGCCCTGGGCGTCGCCGCGCCGGCTGCCAGTGCCGTCGAAGCGCACCGGGAGGCGAAGACCGCCTCGCAGACCGCCGAATCGCTGCGCCCGACCGCTGACGACGTACGTGACCTCGTCTCCCGCATGCGGGCTGACGGCGCGGACAAGAACCAGATCCGGGAGTTCGAGCAGTACGCCAAGCAGCTCGAGGACCCGAAGGCCCAAGGGCGCATCCTCGGCTCGGGAACGGTCATCCGCAAGCTGATCGTCGCCAGGCTGCGGCACGGCGGCGTCTGGGCCGGAAAGATCATCGGCAAGGTCAGCAAGAAGGCCGGTGACTTCATCGCCCGCAACGGCGCAAAGATCGCCGACGCGATCGAAGACATCGAAGGCTGGAGCGAGACCGCGCTCTCCGTGGCCTTGGTCCACGCCGGCGTGCCGACCGACATCGCCGCCGAACTCGCCAGGGCCATCATGCTGATCGCCATGTGATCAGGAGACACTCTCCGGCGGCACCCCGTTCGGGGGCGGGGTGCCGCCCGCACTCTTTGGGCGCTGGAAGGAGTACGCGTGGACGACAGCCACCAGCCCGACGATGCAACCACCTGGGCGTCCCTCTCCCGGGGAGAGAAGGCCCTCGCAGCTTTCGGCATGACCGGTCTGATCCTTGGGATCATCACTGCTGTCACCGCGGCTGTGCTGCTCGGTCTCCTTGCCGTCACCGCCGCGTCCCTCCACCTAGTTGAAGCCGACGGAATCGGAACCCTGTTTTGGGGCCTGGCGCTGTTCCTGCCGTGCAACGCCCTGGCAGCGCTGTTCATCTACCCGATGCGCATGGGACTTCGGCTCACCAGCCTCGCACCGCGGACCAAGAAGGCGACGGAGGCCGCGCTTTCCGTGGCGACGACATTCCTCGCCGTCCTGTTCACCGCATACTTCACCCCCGGATTGCGGGTACACCACCCGTGGCTCCCGGCATTGCTGGCCGCGTTGCTTGCCGTCCTGGCCAGCCTGGGGATCAGGAAAATGGAGAGGCGCACATCGAAAAGGGCTCGCGGAAGGCTCCCCTGACCGGGCAACCCCTGAATCGGCGGCCACTGGCACCGCAGGCTGACATATAGGAAGCCGAGGAAGCCGTCCCGACGGCCCGGATCACGGCCTGTGAAATCTTCTGACGGCAGCACCGGTGTCCTGGCCCGTGCCTACTCGGAGAACTCTACTGAGTGATGCCTTGGGCCTCCGCCCCCTCTCCCTGCTCCCTGCTCCCTGCTCCCTGCTCCCTGCTCCCTGCTCCCTGCTCCCTGCTCCCGAGACTGCTTAGCAGATCGAGCTAAGACGGTGTCCTATGTGGTGAGGCGGAGTAGTACTTCAGCATGGGGCAGCGAACGTGGAGTTGGATCGTTCCGGACGGGCTGTGGGAGGTCGCGAAGCCGTTGCTCCCGCCGCCGAGAGTGCGACCGCAGGGCGGCGGGACCTCGGATACACCTGATGAGACGCTGTTCGCCGCCATCATCCATGTGCTGGTCACCGGATGCGCCTGGCGGCATCTGCCACCCTGCTTCGCAATCTCGAAGCCGACCGCTCATCGGCGGTTCCTGACCTGGTCCAGAGCCGGCGTCCGGGGCCGGCTGCACAAGGCCGTGCTCCACCCACTCGATGACGTCGGCCTTATCGACGTCACCCGCGTTGTGCTCGACACCGCCCACGTCCGCGCTAAAAGGGGGCGAACCCACAGGTCCGAGCCCTGTGGACCGGCGCAAGCCGGGTACCAAGGTGCACGTCCTGTCGGACGCGAACAAACTGCCCCTGGTCGTCGGGATCTGTGCGGCGAACGTCCACGACAGCGACGGACTGAAGCCGATGGTGGCGGGACTCCACACGCAACACGACCCGCACCGCGGCCGCTACTTCAAGCCCCAACGCCTCCCTGCGAACAAGGCATACGACGTCCCCATCCTGCGGCGATGGCTGTGGGGCAAACACATCGGCGTCCGTGTCGCACGCAAGGGCATCGAATCCAGCGAACGACTGGGGCGGCGCAGGTTGGTGATCGAGCGGACCTTGTCATGGCTGACCAGCTACCGCCGCCTCAGCCCCCGCTTACGAACGCCACCCCTCCAACTACCTGGCCTTCCTCGGGCTGGCAGCCGCCCTGTGCTGCTACAAGCGACTTCTCCGCCTCACCACATAGGGCAACGTCTAAGGGTGGATCTCCTCAACGACACCTGGGACGGCCCCCGGGGCGGCCTTCCTGCCGCGATCTGGAAGGTCGTGGCCCTCGCTGCGACCTCCGCCGGAGACATTGGCATCACCTACACGCCCCCTGGCCATGCCTGATGCATGGAGGCAGTGAACGGCGGGTCGGCGAGTATCGACTCCACTGCCGTCTCGACCGCCGTCACCACCGGAAGGCCGAATTTGAGGGCGGAAGCGCAGAACCGACCGCAGGCCGGATCCGCTGTCACACTGGGCCCGAAATGCACTGGTTAACCGTGATTATCCTGTGCGTTCTTTTCCGTCACCCGCCCGGGGAATCCGGCCTGCATGGGGGTGCCGCCTCGCTACGCCAGCGGGAGTCCGCTGCCATTGGAGCCGGCAGCGGACTCCCGCTTTAAACGTACGAGTTTGGGACCGGTCCGGTCGCCAGGGCCCTACCGGGCGGGTTTCCCGACGTGAGCGCTGGCGGACGGCGTCGGGTGCTGGCCCGGTGTTTCTTCGGTGCCTGTTCCTCCGCCGCCCAGGACGGCGATCAGGAGGATCAGCAGCAGACCGATGCCGCCGCCCGCTGCTGCGGTGGTCCCTGGTCCGAGGCGCCGACGGTGCGCCCGGACGTGGGAGCCGTTGCGGTAGTGGCTGCGCACGTGTGTCGTCGCCCCGGCGGGGTGGGGGAGGTCGTACGGATCTGACGGGGGGTTGATGAACGGGATGACGGTGCGATGCGGGACGACCCCTTGGTACGGCGGTAGTGCGGCCGGACGTAGGAGCCGTTACGGCGGTAGTGCCCACGAACGTGTGCCATCAGGGTCCCTCGGGAGGAGTGGGATGAGAGGTGAAGATCAGGCCCTAATCAGGGCGTATACCGACGCTACAGCCAGCCACTGACACCCTGACGGGCATCAAGTCTGTTGATCTGTAGGGCCGTTGCGTGACGGTCGAGCGGGTTGTCCGACGTGTGGGTGTGGCTGAGGCGGATCACCCGGCGCTTTTCGGGGCGGTGTTGCCCATCGGCGTACCGCCCCGCGGCCGTCGGCCGCGGGGCGCCGGTGAGTGCTTGGGCTGGGATGGGGGCAGCAGGGACAACTGCTCATGCGGAGAGAGGTCCCCGCGGTCCGCGTAGTGCAGGAAGGTCAGGGCCGTGAGAAGTGCCTCGTGGGCCCGTGACTGGAGCGCCTGCTGGTGGGGCAGCGCCAGAGGCACGAATGCGTCCAGGAACCGCCGGCCGGGCAGCAGGCCCCGCGTCTCGAAGGTGCTTAGGACGTCAAGGTGGCGCTGCACCAGCTGTGGCGCGGTCGTGTCCGTCACGGTCGGCTCGATGCACGCCTTCAAGGTGTCGAACGTCGCCAGGACCGCGGTGCGCAGCGCGTCGATGTCCCGGGCACAGCCACGGGTCGCGGCGGCCTGCTGCCGTGTCTGGAAGGTGATGACCTCCTTCTCCAGTTCCTCGACCGTCTGGTCCACCTTCCGTACGTCGCGGTCGTGGGCCCACTGGGTCTCCTGCTTTTGCCGCAGGTCGTGCATGATGCGCGCCCCTGGCATGGTCTGGCTGGCGTCCACCTGCCCCAGGACGTCGAACCAGGCGTCGAGGCTGGTCAGCGAATGCACCCCGCAGCCCAGCAGGAGGGCCTTGAGATGCGGGGCCGTCAGCCGCCGGTCGCCGCGCAAGACCGCGCCGAAGGTGTCGTGGGAGTAGCCGGGGCCCGCAGCGCCAGCGTGCGCAGGCTCCGGCCGTGAAACATCAGCAGGGTCCGCAGCAGACGGCGCAGCTCTGCTGCGTCGGCGACGGACTCCGACGGGGTGTAGCGCCCGGTACGGGTCCACCGGGCGAGCGTCTGGGCGCAGAAGCGTGGGTCCGTCCCGGCCTGCTCGGCACACAGCCGGATCCAGCTCGCCCGCCACTCTTCCGGGTCCCCGCCGCAGGCTTCGACGTAGCCGCGGACCGCCTCCCAGGTCGGGCGGTGCAGCCCGCTGTGCACCTTGTGCAACGTGGGTTCCGCGATGCCGCACCGCTGCCGCATCAGCGTCAGTGAGGGGGTGCCGGCCCGGCGGCGCAGCAGCCGCATCTCTGCGGCGAAGTCCCGCAGCGCGCTCGGGCCGGGAGGCAGGGGGCTCATGGGACGGGCCACAGTGTCTCCCTTCCTGTGCCCGGATGCCGGGCCCGTACCAGGCGGGCCCGGCTGGCGGGGAAGGTCAGGACGACAGACGCCGGCGCAGGCCGGGCACGAGCAGCCCGCTCGCTGTTCGAGGCACGGCTTCTTCAGCTCGAAGTTCAGATGGACACGTCGTTGATCTGCACTTCCCGCAGGGAGCCGACGCGGCGGCCGCCGTCTTGGAAAGACACCTCCTCGAGGGCTTCGGCGGTCAGGCGGCGGATGCGACCGCACGAAGCAGCGCGGTGGGCACCACCAAGGCACCCCGCTTATCACATCTGCTCACTCAGCAGCCTTTCTGCCACCAGTCCCGCGAGCAGTGGCTGCAGGGGTGCGCGGCCGTTGGCGCTCGCCCTGCGGTCCGAACATGACCAGGTACTCGACCGGACCGCTGGGGCTGGGGTTTGTTACCCCGTGCGGGGTGCGGGTGTCGAACTCGGCGACGTCCCCCGGGGTCAGGATGAGGTCTTGGTCGCCGAGTGCGAGCCACAGGCGTCCGTACAAAACGCACAGCCACTCGTAGCCGTCGTGGGAGACCTGCCGGGGCCGCGCGGGCGGGTCCTCGAGGGCGGGCAGGACGTGCTTGTGGGCGTGCAGGCCGCCGACGTACCGGGTCAAGGGCAGCACTGCCTTGTCGTCGCCGAAGCTCAGCGGCGCCGTGGCGCGTGGCTTGGCCGCGAGGGCGGGCGCCGTGCCGGCCACTTCGTCCAGGAAGACGCCGTACTCCTTCGACAGCTGCAGTAGCACCTCCAGGGTGGGCTTGCGTCGGCCGGTCTCGATCCGGGACAGCGTGCTGGGCGAGATGCCGGTGGCGCAGCTGACACCGGCGAGCGACGCGCCGTGGTGCTCGCGCGCGGCCCGCAACCGGGGCCCCATCGCGGCCAGCGTGGCGTCCACGTCATCGACTGCCATCTTTCCCTCTCCTTCTTGCCGTTCCGCTTCGCCGCTCTGTGCTGCAAGGTTGCCAGAATGGCAAGGTTGATCGCGTCGGGCGGGGGCTGCGCCGCATGATCGACGGGTAACCGCGTCGCCGCGAACCGAGGAGAAGCCCATGCAGCCCGAGCCGACCGCCGAGCTCCGCCACCGCACCGTCAAGGCCCCGGCCGGGCGCCTGCACCTGGTCGAGCAGGGAACCGGTCCGCTGGTCCTGCTCGTGCACGGCTTCCCCGAGTCCTGGTATTCCTGGCGCCACCAGCTCCCGGCCCTCGCCGCGGCCGGCTACCGCGCGGTGGCGATCGACGTGCGCGGTTACGGCCGCTCCTCAAAGCCGAAGGCGACCGCCGCCTACCGGATGCTCGATCTGGTGGAGGACAACGTCGCGGTCGTGCGTGCGCTCGGCGAGGAAAGCGCGGTGGTCGTCGGCCACGACTGGGGCTCCAACATCGCTGCCGTCTCCGCCCTGCTCCACCCCGAGATCTTTTGCGCCGTCGGCCTGCTGAGCGTCCCCTACGCGCCGCCCGGCGGCCCCCGCCCCAGCGACGTCTTCGGCCAGATCGGCGGCCACGAGCAGGAGTTCTACGTCGCCTACTTCCAGGAGCCCGGCCGCGCCGAGACGGAGATCGAGCCCGACGTCCGGGGCTGGCTCGCGGGCTTCTACGCGGCCCTGTCCGCTGACACCATGCCCGCCCAGGGCGAGCTCGACCCGCACTTCGTCACCCGCGGCAGCGGCCGGCTGCGCGACCGCTTCCCCGTGGGCCCGCTCCCGGCCTGGTTGAGCGAGGAGAACCTCGACGTCTACGCCGGGGAGTTCGAGCACACCGGCCTGACCGGCGCACTCAACCGTTACCGCAACATGGACCGAGACTGGGAAGACCTTGCCTCGCACAGCGGAGCCCCGATCAAGCAGCCGTCCCTGTTCGTCGGCGGTGCCCTGGACGCCTCCACCACCTGGATGTCCGACGCCATCGACGCCTATCCCACCACCCTCCCCGGCCTGTCGGCCTCCCACCTCCTGGACGGCTGCGGCCACTGGATCCAGCAGGAGCGCCCCGACGAGGTCAACCGCCTGCTGACCGACTGGCTCGCCACCCTCCAGGCATGAACCAGGCCATCCAGGCATAACAGCCCGCGCACGGGCGCCGCACGGGCGCGGTGCCCAAGGCGGCAGCGGCGAGGTCGGAGCTGTGCTGTACGCAGTACGGGACGGCTGGTCGGAGAGGGAGAACCGCATGGACGTGTCAGCCTCGTCAGGAACCCGGCCCGCAGCAGGACCAGGCGAGTGGCCAGCGTACGGGGCGGAGGCACGGGCAACGCATCGCTCGGCGGCCTCCCGCCGGATCCGCCCGCCACACACCTGCCGTCCGGGCGCCGGCCCCCGCCTTGCGGATCTCACACGACCGGCAAACCGCGCCGATCACACTTCGCCAGCCCTGCCAACTGCACGCCCCACAGGCCCGTACCACCCCACCGGGCCGCATCCCCGAAGAGGCCGGGAAGGCTGGTGTGTGTGGTGTAGGCGCGTTGGCGGGGGTGTGGGCGTGCCGGGTCAGGATCGGACAGGGTTCAGGTTCGTGTGGTGAGTCGTGCGAGTGCCGTGTCGTAGCGTGCTTGGACTTTCGCGTTTGGTGTTGCCCGCAGGAGGGCGCCGAGGGCTCGTACCGCGCCGTCGTCGTAGCCGGCGGATTCCGCTTCGCGGGCTGCGAGGTCGAGTTGGGCGATGCCCTCCGTGCGGTTGCCGAGTCCCAGCAGCGCTTCCCCCTTGATGATGAGCAGCAGGATGTGAGGGATGTCGGTGGTGTCCGGTCGGTAGTTGAGGGCCAGGGCGTGGGTCGCGGTGGTGAGGGCCTGGTGCCAGTGTCCGGCGTCGGTTTGGTGGCGGGCGAGGTGCTGCATGGCAAGGCGTTCGATCCTCCGGTCGTTGCTCTCACGTGCCAGTGCGGCCGCGCGTTCGCAACTCTTCGCGGCGTCGTCCGGGCCGCCGAGGGCGGCTTGGGTCATGGCCAGCACGATCAGGGCGTTGGCCTCGGCGAACGCGTCAGCGGCTTCGACGGCGAGCGCGACGGCCGCTTCCAGGTGGATCAGTGCTTCCGAAATGCGTCCTTCCTCGGTCAGGACCCAGCCGAGGACGTTGAGTACCCGCGCTTCGCCGTGCGGGTCGGCGTCGGCCCGTGCCGCCGCGAGGGCGGTCTCCAGGAGCGGTACCCAGCCGTCCCGCACGCGCCACACGATCAGCGGCCACATCGTCATGACGATCCGCCACGTCCTGCCGTGCAGCGCGTTGGCGTGCGCTGCGGCGACTGCCAGTGCGAGGTTGTTGCGTTCGGCGGTGTACCAGGCCACGGCGGCGGACCGGTCGGCGAGCTCGCGTACGGCGGCGGGCGGCAGGAAGTCCGTCGGCAGCGGGAAGCAGTACTCCGAGCCGGGTTCGGCCGCCGCAACGGCACCGGTGGCGGCGGTGATGTAGTAGTCGAGCACGCGCTTGAGCGTGTCGGGGTGGGCGTCCAGGCCGCGGGCGTAGAGCCGCACGAGGTCGTGCATCGTCCACCGGCCGGGTGTGGTCTCGGTGAGCAGGTGCGCGACGGCCAGGCGCTCCAGGGCGGCATCGGCGGCCGCGGGGCCCGTGCCCGCCAGGGCGGCTGCCGCGTAGCGGTCGACGTGCGTGCCGGGGTGGCGGCCGAGGGCGGCGAACAGGTGGGAGACGTGCTCGGGGAGCTGTCGCAAGGTCAGGCGCAGTGCGGCCCTGACGCCGGTGTCCTCCAGGTCCAGCAGGCTCAGTCGGCGTGTCTCGTCGGACAGTTCGGCGGCCATCGAGGCCAGGGTCCAGTCGGGCCGCCCGGCCAGGCGGGCGGCTGCCACCCGCAGGGCCAGCGGCAGCCCGCCGCACAGCTCGCCGAGCCGGAGCGCGGCGGCCGGCTCGGCGTGCACCCGCTCGGTGCCGAGGATCCGGGCCAGGAGCATGGTGCCGTCCTGGGGCGCGAGGACGTCCACGGCAACGGGGCGGGCGGTGTCACTGACGATCAGCCCGGACAGCCGGTGCCTGCTGGTGACGACGGTGACGCAGCGGTCTCCGCCGGGCAGGAGGGGCCGGACCTGTTCGGAGTCGCGTGCGTTGTCGAGTACGACGAGGAGCTGGCGGTCGGCGGCCAGCGACCGGAACAGTGCGGCCGCGCCGTTCTCGGACTCCGGTATCCGGTCGGGGGGCACGCCCAGGGCCAGCAGGAACTCGCGCAGCACCTCGATGGCGGCCAGTACGCCGGTGTCGCTGAAGCCGCGCAGGTCGGCGTAGAGGCGTCCGTCGGTGAGTCCGGCAGGGTCGTGGTGGGCCCAGTGCAGCACGAGGGCTGTCTTCCCGACCCCGGCAGGCCCGATGACCAGACAGACGGGCGCCTCGCCCGCGGTGGCCCGGGACAGGGCGGCGAGTTCCGCCGTCCGGCCGTGAAAGCCGCGCGGGGCGCGCGGCAGCAGGTCGGGCGTGCTCCTGCGTGCCGCGGCGTCCGGTGCGGCGGCAGGCGGCTTGGCGTCCGTCTGGCGGGCCCGGCGGGGACGGCCCAGGCTCGCGGCCTGTTCCAGCTCCCGGGCACCGGCGGCGTCGAGCTTCAGCGCGGCGGCCAGAGCCTCCACGGTACGGCGCTGTGGTCCCCGGGCGCGCCCGCGTTCCAGGTCCGACAGCGCCCGAACGCTCACTCCCGCCGCGTGTGCCAGATCCTCCTGGCTGAGGCCGGCTCTCGTCCGTAGACCGTGCAGGCGCTCGCCGAACCCGCCAGTGGCCGGTGTACCGGTGCTCATCCTCGAAACATTCCCTGATCCGTGTGGACCGGCAGAACACCGGAACCATCCGGCAGAATTATGGCAAGACATTACTCCTGCTGGTGAAACTGCCTGGGTCGCCCCGTTCCCCTCCGGTTGACTGAAGGTGCTTCGGACGGAGGGCGGGCCCCACCCGGCCCCGGTCCGTCGCGCCGCGCCGCGCACGGAGTCCTCGCACTTGCAGGAGATCTCCGTCGCACGACTCACCGCTCGTTTTCCCCAGGAGTACCTTCCGCATGAGGCTTTCCCTGTCCGCTCGCCGGCTCATGAGCCGCGTCCTGATCCTCACCCTGGCGCTGCTGGCCGCTGTCGGCTTGACCCAAGGGTTGTCCCCGAAGGCCCACGCCGACCCGGAAAGGCGTTGGACCCGCATCGACTGGGACATCACCAATCTGCAGCCGGGCACCAGCAGCTTCTCGGCCGGCACCGCCTACGACGCCATGCTCGAAAGCTTGCGTCGTACCGTCAGCCATGCGGTGTACCCCAACTTCCCCCACAGTGCCACCACACAGCAGACGGGCTACTACGTCGAGGTCGCGCTGATCGACCACACAGTGACCGACCGCCCCCACCGCCTCTCCCTGATCGTCGGGGCAAACGACCTGTACACAGTGGGTTTCTTCACCCCGCAGGGCAGGTACATGTTCCGCGAGCTGGACTCGGCTCCGGTCCGCGCTGCCTACAACTCCGTGTTCCCCAACAACCGTCTGGAGCAGCGCGACTTCCAGTCGCTTCCGTTCGGGGAGAACTACAACAGTTTCTCCAGGGACGAGTGGCGGATGAACGACTCCTTCCTGGGGCTTCGCGGCGACATCAACCACCTTGCCAACATGCCCCAACGCGCTCCGGGGCAGAACACTCCGCCGGCCCTGGCAGCCGGTCGGGCACTCACCTCGGTTGTCGCGGCGGTTTCCGAGGCAACTCGCTTCCGGTGGATTCAAAACCGCATCGGCAACACGATCCGGACCGGCTACGACATGGATGAAAACGGCCGGCAGGACACCCTCGGTCGTTTTGGCCTGGAGCTCGAAACCAGGTGGAGCAGGCTCTCCGCGATGCTGGCGGCCAACCTCCGAAACCGTGCCGCTACACCCATCACGATCGACGGCCGGGTGTACCGCAACAGCACCGACATCGAGCTCGGGAACGGCCGTCATGTGCCGGCCCTCGGCTTGGCGGTCGCGCTGGGCTCCCACTTCTGACGAAACCTTCGGTGGCGTTCGGCTCCGGGCGCCGATGGCAGGTGTGACCCCGCTTGGTGTTCAGGGCGGGATCGCAGCAAGGTGGAAGGCCGCCTCGACGACAGAAGTCGAGGCGGTCTTCCGCCTTGTCGACAGGCAGGTAGACAGTCAGTCGACCTGAGGTCAGAGACGGGCGCGACTGTGCTTGGTGTGAAGCAGAAAGAGGGAGACGCCCAAGCCGAGCGTCACGCCCCGACGCTGGAGCTGAGCAGGATCTGCGCGAGCCCTCGCGCCGCAGCGGCTCGCCAGCCAGTCCGAGGAGATCTCTCTCCCCCCCCCCCCCCCCCGCGCTCGTCCCGCAGCCACTCGCTCAGGGCTGGGACAGCCGACGTGATCCCGGTCCGCGCGACTCGGAGGATGTGCGGTATGGCGTCCCTCCCCAGGGGCGCCTACCCGACGCAACCAACTTCACCAGCTCCGCTTAGAGCTCCTAACGCATTGTGGGAGGCAGGCGTCGCCAGCAGATGAGTGAGCAGGCGAGTTTCAGGAATGCTTCGTGGATGTCGTCGCGGGTTTCCCAGCGGATGCGCAGGCGGCTGAACCAGTGCAGCAGGGCGATGGTCTGCTCGACGACCCACCACTTGGTTCCCAGCCCGGAGCCGTGGGCGGTGCCCCGGCGGGCGATGAGCGGCTTGATGCCCTTGGTCCAGACCTGGCGGCGGTAGCAGTCGTGGTCGTAGCCGCGGTCGGCGTAGACCTCTTGCGGCCGCTGGCGGGGCCGGCCGCGTTTGCCGCGGATGCGCGGCACCGCCGCCAGCAGCGGCATCAGCTGGGTGACGTCGTTGCGGTTGCCGCCGGTCAGGGTGACGGCCGGCGGGATGCCGGTGGCATCGCAGATCACGTGGTGTTTGGAGCCCGACCGGCCCCGGTCGACCGGGCTCCGCCCGGTTTTGGGCCGCCCTTGAGCGCCCGGACGTGGGAGCTGTCGTTCACCGCCCGCGACAAGTCCAGGCGGTCGGCGGCCCGCAGTTCGTCCAGCAGCACCTCGTGCAGCCGCTGCCACACCCCGGCGTTGTTCCAGTCCCGCAGCCGCCGCCAGCAGGTCATGCCCGATCCGAACCCGAGTTCCTGGGGCAGCCATTCCCACTGGATGCCGGTGTAGAGGACGAACAGGATGCCGCACAGCACCTTGCGGTCCTCCAGCACCGGCTTGCGGCCGGGCCGCCGGCGCCCCGCTGGCGGCGACGGCAGCAGCGGCTCGATTCTGGACCACAACTCATCGTCCACCAGCCATGGTCGAGCACTTCGCTTACTCACACCCCAGCAACTGACGCAGCCATCCGAAGGACACGGCTACTTACGTTGCGTTAGGAGCTCTTAGAGGGGTCCCCGACCACAGGTTCCGTGCGGCGCGCCTGCGCTTGGCCCCGGGAGACCGCGTACGTGCAGGAGACGCCGGGCATGTCTCTGTTCTGGGAAGGGCATGTCTCTGTTCTGGGAAGAGATGTCCATCGACGCGCCGCGCCCTGCCGAGTGGTGTCCTTGGGGACGCGACGACCAACTCGCGGCCTGCTACGACGAGAGGCTGACCCCGCGGGTGCGCTCCACTCTGGTGTGCGCGCTGGAACCGGGCCACGAGGACGGTCACGCGGCGGAGGTCGGGATCAGCGACGAGGGCATGTGCGACCAGGACATGTGGCTGTGTGGTCCCGTTCCGTCGAAAGCCGGTCGAGCAGCTCTGGTGTGGCCTCATCGTTCACGGCATACGGCAGCAGGTCCGCGACCGACCTGCTCGGCAGCCCGGCGCCTGCTCGGCGGCCCGGCGGCGTACGGTTGCCGGGTCAGCCGGAGGCCCGCGGCCCGGCCACCTCGGGTGCCGCCGGCTGCCGTGCGGGTGCGGCGGTCTCGGCGGCGGGCGCGGTATGGCGTGTGGTGGCCAGGGTGAGCGCGACGATGGCCACTCCGCAGGCAGTGACGATCCAGTACCCCGAGAGCACTGCCTGCGTGAACGGCGTACCGGAACGGTGCAGGCCGGCGGTGAGGACCGCGCCGAGCACGGCGACCCCCAGCGCCTGCCCGAACTGGCGGCTGGTGGAGACGATTGCCGCGGCCACGCCCGCCTGTTCCTTCGGCATGCCGGACATGGCCGCGTTGGTGACGGGCGTATTGGCCAGCCCGACGCCGACGCCGATCAGGACGTACGCGGTGAAGAGCAGCGCATCCGTCCCGAAGGCGCCGCCGGTGGCGAGCAGGGCGCCGCCCGCGGTGGTGGCGGCGCCGGCCAGAACCAGCGGCAGCCGGGGGCCTCGGGTGGCGGTCAGCCGCCCGGAGAGCGGCGAGGTGACGATGTTCATGACGGCCATGGGCAGCAGGTACAGGCCGGCGGCCAGGGCCGACAGGCCGCGTACGTTTTGCAGGTAGAGCGTGTTGAGGAAGAGAAACCCGCCGAGTACGAAGAATGAGCAGACCGCCATGGCGCTGGCTCCGCTGAACCCGGCGCTGCGGAAGACCCGCAGATCCACCAGGGGTTCGGTGCGCCGCCGCTCGTAAAGGGCGAGCGCGAGGAGCGCGGCCGGCGCGGCCAGGGCGCAGGCGAGGGTGCGTGGGGCGGTCCATCCGGTGCCGGGCCCCTCGATGATCGCGTACGTCAGGCAGCCCAGCAGCACGGTGACCAGGATTTGCCCGACGGGGTCCATCCGGCGCGGCCGGTGGGCACGGGACTCCGGTACGAAGCGTGCGGCGCAGGCGAACGCGGCCAGGCCGATCGGCAGGTTGAGCCAGAAGATCGACCGCCAGCCCAGGCCTTGGACGAGTACCCCGCCCACCATCGGGCCGACCGCCATCGCCACGCCCATGACCGCACCCCAGACGCCGATCGCCCGGGCGCGTTCGCGGGGTTCGGCGAAGGTGTTGGTGATGATGGACATGGCCACCGGGTTGAGCATCGAGGCGCCGACGGCCTGGATGATGCGGCAGGCGATGAGAAAGCCCAGGCCGGGGGCCAGTCCGCACAGCAGCGAGCCGAGGGTGAACAGGGCCAGGCCGGTCTGGAAGACGCGGCGGCGGCCGAGCCGGTCGCCTGCGGATCCGGCCAGCATCAGCAGCGCGGCCAGCACGATCAGGTAGGCGTCGGTGGTCCATTGCAGTCCGGAGAGCGGACTGTGCAGGTCGCGCTGCATCGCCGGCAGCGCAACGTTGAGCACCGTGTTGTTGAGGTTGCCGAGGAACACGCTCGTGCAACAGACCGCCAGGACGAGGTTGCGTTCCCGGCGGGTGAGTTCGGCCTGAGTGGACACAGCCGGGCCCACCGTCCTTTCTTCGTGGGCCTCCGCGCCGCCCTGTTCGCCTTCCGTGCCCGCCGCGCGCAGATCGCTGCGGTGGATCCAGCGTGCCTCGGGAGCCCGGCCGCAGGGAGGCCCTGCCGAGGGGGCCCTGGCAGGGCCCCCCTCGGCCGACCCGGTGAATGCATACTGCATCTGTGAGCAACGTGCCGGTGGGGAACAGAACGGAGCTGGGCGACTTCCTGCGCAGCCGAAGGGGCCGCGTCGCACCACAGGCGGCGGGTCTGCCGCCGTCGGCGGGGCGCAGGCGTACGGCCGGGCTGCGGCGCGAGGAAGTCGCGATCTTGGCCGGAGTCAGCATCGAGTACTACCGGCGCCTGGAGCAGGGCAAGCAGCAGCGGCCGAGCCCCGCGGTCCTGGAGGCGATCGGGCGGGTGCTCAAGCTGACCGACGACGAGCGCCGCCATCTCGCGGAGCTGGGCCGCGGCCGGGTATCGGCACCGGCCGCCGGCGCGCGAACAAGCCAGACCTCGCGCGCGGTCCGGGAAGAGGTCCGCCGCATGCTCTCCATCGCGCACCCGTATCCGGCCTGTGTGCTGAGCCGGTCCAGCGACCTGCTGGCCGCCAACCGGGGCGCGCTGCGCCTCTTCCCCGGCATCGAGGACTGGCCCGAACACGAGCGCAACACCGCGCGTTACGCCTTCGCCCACCCCTTCGCCCGGGAGCTGTATGCCGACTGGGAGGACGTGGCCCACGGCGTGGTCGCCCACCTGCGGGCCGCCGTGGTGGTGTACCCGGGTGCGCCGGACATCCGCGCGATCGTCGATGAACTCTCCCGCCTCAGCACCGTGTTCGCCTCGCTGTGGCAGCGCTACGACGTCCGGGCGCGCACCAACGGGCGCAAAGTGTACCGCCATCCGGAGGTGGGTCGGCTGACGCTGGCGTACGAGGCTTTCGACGTGGCCCGCAGCGACGGGCAGCGGCTGGTGGTCTACCAGGCACCGCCGGGGACACCGGATCACGAAGCGTTGCTACGCCTGTCGGCCTGACCGTCTGGCCGGGAGGCGGGAGCCGGGAGCCTGAACCGGCGGACCGGCGGACCGGCGATTTGGCGGACCGGTGGACCGGTGGACCGGTGGACCGGCCAGACGGTGCGGCAGATGCCGGTCAGGTCACAACGATCCGGCCCGGCCCGTCCCTCCCGCCGCCTCGGCCGACCTGGTTGCCTAAAGCGCAAAACACCGACCCGCAATTCTCTCCCGTAATTCGCGCCGCCATGCCGCGCTGCCACGCCACGCTGCCAAGCCTTTATCTCCGTTCCCGCGCGAGTTGCGCGAATATGCGCGTAAACACCTCGTTCAGGTAATCGTTCAGGTAATTGGCAGATTCCCCTCGGGGTACTTCTCCATGCTCACCCGCATGCTCACCCGCATTCACCCTGTCGACGCTCCGACCTGCCGAAATCACACTTGAACAGGTAACTACATCCCCCCGCCAATACCCTTACTCGACCGTCGGTTGACGAAGATTTAAGTATGCCGTTTGTCACCCGAGCACCCGTCCGACGGCTGTGTTAGCGTCACGCTCATGCCGAATTTAATTCCTGACTCTGCCGAGCGCTTCAGCAAGTTCGCGGAATTCTACGACCGCGTCCGGCCCGGTCCTCCCGAGGAACTCGCGGACCTGCTGCGCCAGTGGTCCGGGGCCGCCGACCCGGACGTGGTCGACATCGGGTGCGGCACCGGGCTTTCCGCCACGATCTGGCCCGAGGTGACCGGCGTGGAGCCCTCACCCGAGATGCGTGCCGTTGCGGCCCGGCGCGGCATCCACGTCATGGACGGTACGGCCGAGAAGACCGGGCTGCCGGACGGCTGCGCGGACATCGTGACGGTGAGCCACGCCCTGCACTGGTTCGACGCCGCCCTGGCCTTTCCGGAGATCGCCCGCATCATGCGGCCGGGCGCGGTGCTGGCCGCCTTCGACTTCGACTGGCCGCCTGCCGTCGATCCCGAAGTCGACGCCGCCTACCGGGCCTTCGAGGCGGCGCACACGACGCTGGAAGTCGAGCGCGGGCTGCGCCCCGGTTTCGCCCCCAAGAGCGAGCACGTGGCACGCCTGCGTCAAAGCGGCCTGTTCCGCCACGTGAACGAGGTGTGCCTGCACATGAAGGAGACCGGCGGCGCCGCCCGCTTCGTCGACTTCGCGGCGAGCCAGGGCGGGGTGGTCGCGCTGCTCGAACAGGGCGTCAGCGAGGACGTGCTCGGCCTGACCCGGCTGCGGGAAGTCGCTGAGCGCCGGATGGCCGGCGGCCGGACATGGTGGTGGACCTGCCGGGTCCGCCTCGCCGTGCGCTGACCGGTCCCACCACACCTGTTCGCGGGGGAGGAAACAACGTGGGACGCCTCGTCCTGCCCGATTGCCAAGGCTACCCGCGGCTGGCCGAACTCGTCCGCCGCTGCCCCGGCGGCGACGCGATCGAAGTCTTCACCGGTCCTTACGTCACACCGGCCCGGCTCGCCGAGCGCATCCGCGGCGCCCGTACCGTGCTGCACTTCTTCCACGGCCGGCCGCTGGACACCGGTGCCCTGCTGGCGGAACGGCCGCGGGAGGTCGTGGTGGCGGGCCCGGCCGGCCGGGCGGTCGACCTCGACGCCGCCCGGTCCGCCGGCATCGCGGTCCACGACACGCCGGGGCTGGCCGCCGACTCGGTGGCCGAGTTCACGCTGACCCTGTTGCTGATGCTGGCCCACCGGGTGCCGACGGCCGTCGGCTCCGCACCGGGCTGGCAGCCGGCCGCGGGCCGTGAGCTGTCCGGGGCGCTGCTGGGGATCATCGGGTGGGGCCGGGTCGGTGCCAGGGTGGCCCGCCTGGCGCAGGGCATCGGGATGCGGGTCGCGGCCTGGTCGCCGTCCCTGGACGAGGGTACGGCCCGCGCGGCCAAGGTCACCCGTATGCCTCTCGACGCCCTGCTGGGCACGGCGGACGCGGTGAGTGTGCACCTGCGGGCCGTACCGGGGAACCAGGAGATCATCGACGCGCGCCGGCTCGCCCTGCTCGGCCCCCGGACCCTGCTGGTCAACACCGCCCGCGCCGCGCTGGTCGACATGAGCGAACTGCGCCGGCGGCTGGCCGACGGACTGCTCGGCGGGGTGGCGCTGGACGTCTTCGACATCGAACCGCTGCCCGCCGACGATCTTTTGCGCCAGCACCCGAACTCGCTGGCGACCCCGCACATGGCGTGGATGACCGATGACGCCGTCGGCCGCTTCCTGGCCGCTGCCGTCGCCTTCGCCGTGTCGAAGGACACCGGACCCGGCTTGGTCCGGCGGGTCGTCTGACACCGCCTTCGGCTCGCTCGCGGGGCACCGCGCGCGAGCCATCCTGGCGTGCCCTGCCGCGCCGTCACCGCACGCCTGCCCGACCGCACGTCCGCCACTGCAACCGCACGTCCATCACTGCAATCGCACGGCCGTCACTGGAACCGTACGTCCGCCGCTGCAACCGCACATCCGTCACTGCAACCGCACGTCCATCACTGGAATCGCACGTCCGTCACTGCGCTGCGGCCAACGGCCGACCGGCCGGCCGCACCGGAGGAAATGGGGGTTTTCCGGATGCTCTTTCCCGCCACTTCGACCGCGTCACCGCGCCACACCCGCACCGAGGACTTCACCAGCCTCACCCTGAGCGCCCTGCGCCGGCAGCGAAAGCTGTGCCACGACCCCGCGCCGACGAGCGAACTGGTCCTCCAGGACCTTCTCGACCAGGCCCGCAGCACCTCGTTCGGACGTGCGCACGGTCTCGGTTTCGCCGCCACGCTCGCCGACTGGAAGAGCGCACTGCCCATCCGCGCCTACGAGGATTTCCGCCCGTATGTGGAACGGCAACTGGCAGGCGAGGCGAAGGTCCTCACGCGCAGCGCGCCGTACGCCTTCCTGAAGACGTCGGGTTCCAGCGGGGACCCCAAGTACGTCCCCACCACCCGGCACTGGCGTGAACGGTACCGGGGCCGGGGCCTGTACGCCCAGTGGGGCCTGTACTTCGAGCAGATCGGCGCCGGGCGCCTGACTGCCGAGCACATCCTCGACCTCTCCTGGGAACGCACCCCCGCCACCCGGAGCCTGCACGGCTTCCCCGTCTACAGCATCTCCCGCCGGCCGGCCGCGGTCGGCCCGGAGGACTGGGTACCACCCTGGTACGACGCGCCCTGGCTGCGCGGGGACGACGAGGAGGAGTACGCCGACAGCCTCTACCGCAAACTGCGGCTGCTGGCCGGGGCCGACATCCGGCTGGCCGTCACCCTCAACCCGTCGAAGATCGTGGGCCTCGCCGAGCAGCTTGCGCTGCGCGGGCCCGAGCTGGTCGACGAGGTGGCCCGTGGCACCGTCTGCGGGCGCCCGGCCAACGGCGTCGTCGCCGACCCCGGCCTCGCCCGGCAGCTGGACCGGACGCTCGTGCGCCGCTCGGGAGGGCTGCGCCTGACCGACCTGTGGCCCCGGCTGTCCGTCGTCGTCTGCTGGAACTCCGCCTCCGCCGGCCTCTACCGCGACTGGCTGGACGACGTCACGCCCGGCATCCGCAAACTCCCGTTCAGCACGACCGGCACCGAGGGCATCGTCACCATCCCCGTCGACGACCACCCCTCGGCCGGCCCGCTCGCAGCCGACCAGGGCGTCTTCGAATTCGTACCGTGCCGTGAGGACGACGACGGCGGGCCGCTGGACCCCGCCGCCGAGACCCTGGACCCGCACGAGGTGGAGACCGGACACTCCTACCGGCTCGTCATGAGCCAGGCCAACGGGCTCTACCGCTACGACGTCGGAGACGTCTACACCGTCCTCGGCCGGGTCGGCGCCCTGCCGCGCCTGGAGTTCGCCGGGCGCGCCGGGTTCGGCAGTTCCTTCACCGGCGAGAAGCTCACCGAGATCCATGTGTACGAGGCCGTACGGACCGCCTGCGCCAACGCCCTGGGGATGCTGCCCCTGTTCACCTGCATCCCCTCCTGGGGCACCCCGCCCGGCTACGTCCTGGCCATGGAATGCGGCCCGCATCTGAGCGCCGCCGAACGCGAGGCCTTCACCGCCGCTGCCGAGACCGCGCTCCAGAGCTGCAACCCGGAGTACGCCGAGAAGCGGCGCAGCGGCCGGCTGCGTCCGCTGCGGCTGCTCCCGCTGGCCCCGAAGAGCTTCCTCGCCATCGCGGAGGCGCAGCGCCGCCAGGGCGCGGCGGCCATGCAGATCAAACACCACTGGATCCAGCGGGACGACACCCTGCTGAGCGTGATCGACGACCTGGGCCTGCCGCTGCACGCCTGAAACGCCCTCCCTCCCCCACGAGGAAAGCAAACGATGACCTCCACCGTGACCAGCGAAGCACACCCGGCCGTGGCGCACCGCGTCGAGACGGTCACCGCGACGGACGGCACCCCGCTCGCCCTGCACCAGTGGACACCCCAGACCCCGAAGGCGGCCGTCTTCTACGTACACGGCCTGCAGAGCCACGCCGGCTGGCTCTTCGAGTCCGGGCCCGAACTGGCCCGCCGGCAGATCGCCGTGTACGCCCCGGACCGGCGCGGCTCCGGAGCCAGCGGCGGCCCCCGCGGCCATCTGCCCTCGGCCGACGCCGTACTGGACGACTACGCCGCCCTCTTCCGGGCGGCCCGGGCCCGGCTGCCCGGCAACCTCGCGATGACCACCGTCGGCCAGAGCTTCGGCGGCAGCCTGCTGGCCGCATTGCTCAGCACCGGCCGCCTCGCCCCGGACGGCGTGGTCTTCTGCGCCCCGGCCCTCGGCCAGCAGCAAGCCCGCCACGGACGAGACGGACTACAACGCCTTCGCACGCTGCGCGGCCACCACCGCTCCCCGATCGCCCTCAAAGACGAGGACTACACCGGCGAGCAGCGCTACCTCGCCTTCATGGCGAACGACCACGCCATGCTGCGCCAGGTCACCGACGGCTTCCGTGCCGTCATGGCCGAGCTGGAACTCCTGTACGCCGAGGGCGCCCCCTGGGGCCTCGGCAGACCGCCGGCCCCGGTGCACTTCGCACGGCCCGCGCACGACTTGGTCATCGATCTGGACACCGCACGGTCGGTTCTCCGCCGGATGTGCCCGCACGCCGTCGACGCCCACTTCGACGCCGACCGCCACTACCTTGAGTTCTCTGCCGCGCGAACCCGGTTTTGGACCTGGCTCGCCGCTGTCGCAGCAGGTACAAAGCCTCTGGCAGCAGGTACAAAGCCCCTGTCCGTAACGGACGCCGCGGTCCCTGCACAGCCCGGCGCGGCGTACGCCACCCGACGGGGAGGCCCGCGGTGAACCGTACGCTCGACCTCGTCGGCATCCGGACAGCACAGGTCCCCCTCAAGCGGCCCTTCGCCCACGCCCGACACGCCCATGCGCAAACCCAGTCGGTCCTGCTCACCTTGCGCCTGGAGGGGACCACAGGCTGGGGCGAGGGCGCTCCCCGCCCGTACGTGACCGGTGAGACGGCCGACAGCGCGGTCCAGGCCCTGCGCGGCCTCGACCTGTCCGTACTCGCTCCGCTACTCGCCGTGGAGGGCTTCAACCGCGCGGTGCCCGTGCTGGCCTCGCTCGACCTCCCCCGGATGCTGGGCGGCCTGCGGCCGATGCCGGCCGCCGCCGCGGCACTGGAGACCGCGCTCCTCGATGCGCTCTGTCGGCGGTACGACCAGCCGATGACCGCCGTCCTAGACGCCTGCCCCTGGGCGGCCAACGTGCTCGCGGCCACCGGCCGCCCCCGTACGGTCAGTGAGGTGGTGGACCTCAGCCGCTCCCCCGCCGAGCAGTTGGCGGCGCTGGCACCCGCCGTACGTGCCCGCCTGACCCACGTGAAGCTCAAAGCGCTGCGCAGCCCCGAGGAGACCGCCGAGCTGGCGGTCCAGGCACGCGGTCTGCTCAGCCCCTCGGTGCAGATGTCCGTGGACGCCAACGGCGGCTGGGCACCGGAGGACGCCGAGCGGGGCGCCCGGCTGCTGCGCGAGCGTGCCGGCGTCGACTGGATCGAGGAACCCACCACCCCGCGGAACTGGTCCGCCCTGCGCCGCATCCAGGACGGCGGGATGCCGGTAATGCTCGACGAGTCGGCGATGGATACCACGGACGTGGAATGGGCGGCCGCCACCGGCGCCGCCTCGCTCGTCAACCTCCGCATCTCCAAGTGCGGAGGTCTGCTGCCCTCCCTGCGGACGGCCGTACGCGCCCACGACCTCGGCCTGCGCGTACAACTGGGCGTACAGGTCGGCGAAATCGGCCCCCTGTGGTCGGTCGGCCGCACCCTGGCGGCGCGACTGGCCGACGTCGTGGCCGTCGAATGCGGCCGCCAGGACGAGTGGTTCCCCACCCCGCTCACCGATCCGCCCTACACGGTCGACCGGGAGCAGCACACCGCTCCCCCACCACCGGGCCCCGGCCACGGCCTGCGCCCCTCCCACGCCCTGCTCCCCCACCTGAGCGACCACCCGGCCGCCTGAGCGACCACCCGGCCGGCGATCCCGCCGGCTCGACACCGAAAGCCGTATGACCGGGCAGGGGCCGGATCGGGGCCGGACCGGGGCCGGAAACGACAGACAGCACAACAACCAGGCACAAAAGGAGCGCCATGCACCTCGCACGACTCATGACAGCGCACGGGCCGAGGTACGCAGCGGTGGACCGCGAGCGGAACACGGTCAGGCCTTTGCACGGCGCAACGAACGTCGAAGAACTGGCGCGCCTGACAAAATCACCCCCCAAGCTCGCCGGTGAGAGCCTGCCGCTGACCGAAACCAGGCTCCTGGCACCGGTGCTCCCCGGCAAGATCGTCGTCGTCGGCCGCAACTACGCCGGCCGGCCCGACGCCCCCGGGGACCTGCTGATCCACCTCAAACCCGCCACCGCGGTCATCGGGCCGCACGAGCCGATCGTGCTGCCCGCATTCGCCCACGACATACGCTACGAAGGCGAGCTGGCCGTCATCATCGGCCGTACCTGCCGCTCGGTACCCCCCGAGGACGCCGCATCCCACGTACTCGGCTACACCTGCGCCAACGATGTGACCGCCTGGGACATCGGATCCGACGGCGGGCAGTGGACGAAAGCCAAAGGCATGGACACGTTCTGCCCGCTCGGTCCTTGGATCAGCACGGACGTAGACCCGGAAGCCGCCGCCATCACCACCCGCGTCAACGACGAAGTACGCCAGAAAGGCAGCACCGCCCACCTGACGCGCAGCACCGCCACACTGGTGTCCGCGGTGAGCCGGCTGATGACCCTGCTCCCCGGCGACGTCCTGCTGACCGGGACCCCCGAAGGCAGCGCCGCCCTCAAGGACGGAGACACCGTCACCGTCGACATCGACGGTGTCGGCACCCTCCGCAACCCCGTCACCGCTTCGCCCTGAGCAGCGGCCCGCCCACAACCAGAAGCAAGCCCGGCACCCGACTGAACGTTACGTCCTGCCAGGGGGCAGCCACCGACGGACCAGGCACCGCGCTTGCACACCCGGTTGGCGGTGACCCGCCGGAAGACCCCGAACGCCACCAGGACCTCTGCCCTGCACGGCCCCCTCGAGCCGTACCGGCAGCGCGAAGACGTAGCCACAGAAGCGTCGCCGAGGCGGCGGCTGCCCCGCGCCGCGCGGACTGACCAAGCACAACAGCCCGGCCGCACGAAAGAGGCGCGGAGGGGGCCGCGCAGGGGCTGGTGGAGGAGTTGGTGAAGAGGGCGACAGCCCCTTGCCGGACGACCCAGGCGGCGCGCAGCCCGCGCTGTCCGCAGAACCTGGGACGGAAGGCAGAGCAAAGAAATCCGCGAGTACACCCGGCCGAAGGGCCAGCAAGTCCGTTGTTTAGGTGCCCTTCGGAGCCGAGAAATCTCCTCCCGCCCGCGCGGGTCGCCGACCGGCGACTCGCGCCTGCGCGCCGCAGCCCTCCGTCGCGTTGCGCGCCCGGACACAACGCAGCGCACAGTGCTGGCCGGTGGCACGCGCCGCTTCCCGAGGCGCGCTTCCCCGCTGCCAAGCGCGCACCAACCCGGATCACGAACTCCGGTGCGGCGCAGTACCGGCTCGCACCACAGCCCCCTTACCGACACCCTTGCCAAACCGGGCAGCCCACGGCCCGACCGGCAACCACCCCCTGCCGAACATGCAGCGCTCCTTCGTACCCCCATGCCGAACCGGGCAGGAGCAGCGCGCACACCCTCGCCGCACGCACACCCCTGCCGAACGCAGTGCGCGCCGCACACGGAGATCCGGTGCACGGCCAACGGAAACCGGCGCGCGCATTCGTCCTAAGGCGCGCGCACGGCCGGTCACTGCTCACTCGCACCATGGCCGACGTGAGCGAGCAGAACGAGGACCTCGTACAGGCCCCGCGGTGGCGGCCCGAGAACCGACCCCAACCGCAGGGAAGGTGCTGGCCGTCCGGCGATCGGCCGGCCCCATACGTCCACGACCACGGCACCTGGAAGTACACGCCCGTCATGCCGCGCCTGCACCACACCGACGACCCCGATGTCGTGGACGTCTACCAGGAGGCCAAGCATCTGGGGCTGCTGCACCAGCAGGGCCTGGTCAGGGGGCGGCCCGTCGACCGCTGGTGCCGCCGCCGAAGCCGGGCAGGCGACCACCGAAACACCGCGCGGTCCGTGGGGCCCAGAGCGTGCCCATAGACACGCTTACTGCTGATGTGGACGACCGCCGGACGCCGAGGCGGACGGCGTCGGCGAGCAGGGCCGCCGTCGCGTCGACGTTCGCGGCGCGGTGCATCTCCTCGGCCAGGCGCCCGACGTGCGGGGCGTGCAGTGCGGCGGCATGGATCAGGGCATCGGCCCAGAGCATCGGCCGACGGCAGTGCGGCAGCAGCCGCACGGGCCGGTCACGCAGGCCCCCCACGACACCCTTCCAACGTCCAGGCACCCGGTCCACGCCGCGAACCCGTCGGCCGGCCGCGACCGGGGCCGATCCGACCCGGCCCGAACTTCCCGTCACCACGACCACCCTGGCCGGGGATTTTCCCGTCGCTCCGTGCGCACGTACCCGGCCCCCTCCCCTCTCGGCCCAGTGCCCAGCAGGGCGGCCCCGTGCATCCGGCAACTCCGGCTCCAGCTCCGTACAGCCGAACGGAGACCGTTCCAGCAGGATCATGCGGCAAGAACTAAATGATTCCATGCATAGACGTCAGAGATTGCTTAGACCGCCCGACGGGGAAGCGCCCGGTATGGGCACACACACAGCACTCGACCAACATCGCGAACACCCGGCGCAGGCAGCACGGCAGAAACAGGCCATCACCGCACGGGTTCCCGCCCCGCTCCTCGTGGTGGGCAGTGTGGTGAGCGTCCAGGTCGGGCAGGCATTCGGCAAGCACCTGTTCGGGGCCGTGGGGGCCTTGGGGGTCGTCTTCCTCAGACTGGCCCTGACCGCGGTGGTGCTGGGCCTGGTGTGGCGGCCAGCCTTGCCCAAGAGCTGGCGGGACAGGGGGCTGATCCTGGCGCTGGGCACCGCGATCGCCGGCATGAACGTCATCTACCTGGCGCTCGAGCGGCTCGACGTGGGCGTGGCCGTCACGTTGCAGTTCCTGGGGCCGTTGGTCTTGGCCCTGATCGGCTCCCGGCGGCTACTGGACTTCCTGTGGGCCGTGCTGGCCTGGGTCGGGGTGTTCCTGTTCGCGAACCCCGGCGGCGGAGGCGGGCTCACCCTGGCCGGGACGGTCTTCGCCCTGGTGTCCGGCGCTTCCATGGCGACCTATGTCGTGCTGAACAAGCGGGCCGGGGCGAAGACGTCCGACGGCAGCTATCTGGCGTACGCCGTCGCGTGGGCGGCGGTTCTTTCGTTGCCGACCGGTGTCTGGGAGGGCGGTACGGCGCTGCTCGAACCATGGGTGCTGGCGGCGGGGCTCGGTGTCGCGCTGCTGTCGGCCGCCATTCCCTACACCCTGGACATGGCGGCCCTGCGCCGTCTGCCACCGCGGACCGTGGCCGTGCTGGAGAGCCTGGAGCCGGCGGTCGCGGGCCTGGCCGCCATGGTGGTGCTGGGCGAGATCCTCACCGGGGTGCAGTGGCTGGCCATCGGCTGTGTGGTCGCCGCGTCGGTCGGCGCCGTGTACACACCGCGCAAGCAGAAACCGAAGCGGTGAGCATGCCGCGCATGCAGGCGTGCCGGGAAAGCACGACTGCCGCTCGCCTACCGCGGAATGCGGAATGGGGGTGAAGTCAGAACCTGATGTGGAAGACCCCTACACGGGTGGCCTGGCCAGTGGTTGCTGTGGGTCTGGCCATGCGTTGACGCTTGTGGCCGGCATGAACGCCTTCGAACGTGGTATCGCGGCGCTGACGCAGTACCGGACTCGTGAGATCACCGTCACGGTGTCCCGCAAGCACCTCGAAATCCTGCGGTCGGCGGGGATGGTGAGGAGGTGACTGTGCTCTTGGGTGCATGGCTGCACAACACCAGGCGCAGGCGCGCCAAGCTGGGGAGCGAACGGCGCGAAGTCCTGGCCGATCTTGGGCTCGACTGGGCCAGGTGAACACCGCGGCCGTCGCGGTTTCGTCTTGGGCGAGGTTGCACGGGTGCGAAGCAAGCGCGTGCTTGAGGAGCTGGTTGCGCTCATAAGAGTGGCGCGGGGGTTGAGTTGCTTTCGGCGCATCGCACGGGTGGTAGGGCGGGTGTGGAAACGGTCGCGTCAGGGGCCGAAGTGCACGTATGGCGCCCAGTAAAGGGGGTGGTACGGGTACTGGCGGCGAGCACGGTCGTCTGTCTCGTGCAGTGCGTATGCCACCCGCGACGCATTGATGCCGAGGTCCGGGTCGGCCAAGTTCGTGTAGACCTCGTCGGTAATCTGGTGGGCGTTGTTGTCTTCCACTTTCCATATGGTGAAGACGACATGCCGGACATTGCTCAGGAGCAGCGCCCCTGCCAGATGGATGGCCTCGTTGGGCAGTTCCTTACCGCCCAGGGCGGTCTGGCAGGCGGACAGTACGGCCAGTTCGGCCGACGGCAGGTCGAGGCGGGCCAGGTCGGACAGTGCACCGGGAGCAGCGCCAGCGGTCCGGTGGGGCACCACCAGAGGCGCCGGTCCGGCGGGATGGTCAACTGTGGGGAGTTCAAAACGGGGGCAGCGACCGTGTCCCACAGCCACTCCAGGGTGGCCAGCACGGTCTGCAGGCTCGGGCCCCGGGGCGCTTTGGGGTGGTTCAGTCGGTGTGTCCGTCCTCGCGACCGGCATCGCATCCGGGCGCGTCGGCAGCGGCCAAGCCCAGAACCTCACCGACTGGCTCGGGCAGCCACGGCGGGCTCGCCGTCAGGCACCGACGGCAGCGTCCGCAGTCAAAACTGTCAGGCGTGCTTCTCGGCATATTTGATCAGCGCGAAAGCTTTCCCGGTCCACAGATGGACTCGCGTGGCCCGCATCTTGTCGGTGCTCCCATCGCCTGGTCGGCTGGTGTGCAGTACCGGCCCCATAAAGGTGTCGGTAATGACGGGGCCTTCCCACGTGCCGCCGAGTGCCCTCATGGCGAGGTCCAGAGCGCTCTGCGGATCGTCGGCGTTGAGTCCGGTCGGCCCGACGACCGCAGTCTGGCTGCCGTCATCGATCTGAATGCGACATTCCGGTTCACCGATTCCGACGCGGATCTGCTGGGCCAGTTGCTCGGCCATGCCAGGGACGGGCCTGTCGTTCTCGATGGTCACCGACACCATCATCCCGAACAGGTCGTGCATCAGCTCCTGCATCTCTGCCAACTCTTCCGGTGTCGGAGGGCTGACTTCCGCTTCCGCGGTCAGGTCCTCGTCCTCATCTTCATCGTTTCGCATGAGCAGCATCTATTCAGTACCAGCTCACACAGTCAACTGATTAAGGTTCAGCTGCTCTGCAGCAAGGGGAAGCGCTGAGCTGCCGGTTCGTTAGCAGCCGGTCCTTCCACAGTGAGGCCGCTGCGGGCTCGGGCTGGGCGGCGACCTGCTCGTGCAGTGCAGGATATGCGGGTCCTGGCCGCCCATCGCGCCCGCCAGGCCCGCAGCGAGAACGCCGTCGTGCCGTACGACGAGGCGTGACGCCGCGCCTTCGGCAGCACCGCCGCGTGAGCTACGAGGTCCTCTGGGGGCCTGAGGCCTCGCCCAGGCCGAGCGGTTCGCCCAGGACGACCCGCAGGGCGTACGGCAGGCATCCATCGCCGTTAACCGCTTCGCCAACCATCCGAGGCCCGAGGGCGCGTTCGGCAGCACCGACGTACTGCGCATCCGCGTGGGGCCTACCGAGTGCTGTACGAGATCAGCGGCCGGCAGGTCCGCGTCAGCGTCATCCACCTCGGGCGTCTGCGCTGAGCGCGTTCTTTGAGGTTCGGCTGGGATGTCAGAGCCACCGTCTAGAGTGCTGGCGATGGGGCCGGTACCGGGGCCACCAGCACCGAAGAACGGCAGCCTCCCTGGTCTGCGCGGGGGTGGTTACGGCCCAACCGGCGTCCAGGCATCAGCTGAGGGCCACGAGTGCAGCCCGCCAGCCCGGCCCCATCCAACGGTTCGAATGGACATCTCCTGACCCCAATCGCGGCATGCGTTCGCGAAGGCGTCACGCTTCAGAGATGTCCTGTTCGACTGCCTGACTACGCGCGGGGACGAGCTGTTCGAGCTGGTGGATGCGTGCTGTGTGCGCGCGGGCCGGTGAGGGCCCCGGTGGACGTGACACTGCTGGCCGAGCACCGGCGCGGGCACGGCGCCATGTACGACGCGCTGAACAACGGGAGCGTGGACGTGCCCCGGTTGCGGCAGGTGTTGGCTGGCCTGCCCATGCCGCAGGCCGCCGATGGTCGCCTGGTCCTGGCGGTCGACGTCAGCAACTGGCTCCGCCCCGACGCCCAGCTCCGTGAGCGGACCCGGCCGTCGAGCTTCGGGTCGGCCGCAACTGCTTGCGCTGTGTCCTCCAAGGGCATTTCTGATGAGTCCTGGCGGAGGACGGAGTGGCGTTCGGTTGCTGCGCATGGGCTCTCTCTGCTCGAGAGCTTCGGGGGCGCGGTGTGAAGGGTCGTGTGGCGGAGCTACCGCCTGTCGCTTCACACCGTGCGGCGAGGATGCGTGCCGGCGACGCAATGCCGCGGAGATCCGTCACAAGCTCTTTAGCCGAGGTGGTGCCTGCGTGCCCTGCGCACGTGATCAGCGGATTCAGACGCAGGTGATGGAGCCGCCTGGGGCAGGCTGGTACAGGGTCCACACGATGAAGGCTTCTCCCAGCAGCGGGAAGATGCCCAGCAGCATGGACACCAACGCCAGCGTGCCGCGCCAGCGCCTGAGAATGGCCGGCGTGCGGTGAGCACGCCTCGACAGTTGGACATAGGCGGCGACAGCGCCCAGTCTGCACAGCAGCGCTCCGTAGGCGAAGACGTACATCTGCCAGGTCAGGGGCAGATCCCCGCAGTGGGCCCATTCGGCTTTCTCGTGGGCTTTCCTGGCGGAGTACTGGGCACACACAGCTCGCGAGCACGCCGAGGAGCACCAGGGCCGGAACCCAAATTGCGGCACGCTCCGAATGGGTCGGTGTTTCCTGGTTCGTAGTCATCAGTGCCAGTCCGGGTGGGGTCGCACGATCCGTATGTTCTGCTTGCCTTCGGCCTTCTCCGTGCTGGGCTGGCGGCTGTCGAGGCTGACGTTGCGGTACGGGTCGCGGTGTCCCGTTCCACAGCCACAGTGCGGCCCCGGACGCGGCGGCAACAAGGAGCGCGCCAGCAAGGACCAGCACCGGAGGCAGGAAACGTCGTCTGGCCGTCATCCGCTGTTCTGCTCGAATGCGGCGGCACAGGCGGCATGGTGAACACGCTGGCCGCAGTGGTGGGGAAGGGGCATGGTGGGGAGCGTAGAGGCGCGACGCGGCCCCCGCCTGAGACCGGCTACTCACCTCGGCCTGAGTGCGTGGCGGTGCAGCACTGGTCCACGAACGACGTACGACGCAGGTACGCATCGAGGACCGCTGCGTTCGAGGTCGCTGCGTTCGGAGACGAGCGGATCGTAGGTCGTGACGAGCCGTGAATGCGCGAAGCAGTCGTCAGCCATGCAGCTGCACGTATGCAGAGCCGGGCCGAACAGCCACCGAGTCTGGCCAGCAGGCAACTCTCGCGGTCGCGGATGCCGACCTTGAGCATCACTCCAGAGGAACGGCACCCATCTCGGACAGCACCTCGGCGACCGTTTCGCGCGCGAGCCGCAACCGTTCCAGACTTCCCCGGGCCTCCTCAAGTCGGCCACTCAACTCGGCTAGACCGGACTCCAGTTACCCCCCACCCACCCCCGGGCGAACGGCTTCCCGGGCCTCCAGCTCCTCGAACAACGAGCCCATCCGCCACCCCTCCTCCACCGCCACAGTAAAGGTGAGCAGCCCCGCACACAGCTCCGGCCGACGTCCTCTCAGCTCAGCCCCTCCCTTGCCGCCCCGGCGCCACTGTCAGTGGCATGGTGCACGATCAAGGTGCCACATCATTCACCCGAGCAAAAGTGGGAAGCAGCATGCCCATCAACAACCAGCAAGTGACCGCGCACTCCTTTCTCCGAGGGCTGTACGAAGACGACTACTACCCCGATCACGTGGTGGACCGGGGAAAAGCGATCTTGCTCCGGCTGTGCGAGAACATTGAGGCGCACCCGCCCGTCGGCCTGACCGCGCTCTACGCCCTGGCCCAGGCCGCCACCGAGGAGTTCAACGACCTGGAAGCCGAGTTCGAAGCCGCCGACAGCGAGATCGAGTCCATGGCCCGCGACGAGATAGCCGAGGACTTCTGGTTCATCGCCCGCGCCTACGGTTTCACCGAGGCGGACGTGGAAGAGCTGATCGCCACACGGGAGTGGTGAGCCGGATCGCGCTCGCCACCTACCCGCAGCGCACCACCAGGAGGCCGCCATGGGCTGGGTGGATCCGCAATACGCGCACCTGCTGCGCGAGGACAGCCCCTACGGCCGCATGATCAACGTGCCACTCCATCTCCTTCGCGAGCGTGAACGGCAGCACGAGGGCCGCGGGGACACCGTGTCCACCTGCGGCTCGTACCAGGGCGGACAGATCACCGTACGGGCCGCCGACGGCACCGAGACCACCGTGCTGTGCCAGCGCTGCGGCGGCACCGGCGCCGGCACCAGGACCGTTCCGGAGTCACCCGACGACCCGCACGACGGCGCGGCCGGCGGCTACGAACCCGACCTCGGCTGACCGCCGATGTCGAGTCAGGCGCGGTCCCCGCGACCGTCCCAGCGGCCCCATCACCAGGACGGAGCACGCACAGCGCGCGCCCGCCCGCACCGAACCGCCCGAGCCGTGATCAACGCGGCGGCTCACCGTCTATACGGGCGAGCAGCACGCGGGCCTCCGCGACGCGGAAGTAATGCGAGCCGAAGGCGGCCAGAGCCGCGTCGTGAGCAGCCGTGGCCCGGGCACGGGCCTCGTTCCGACGGCCCAGGGCCAGAAGGGCGGTGGCCTCGATCAGCGCACCCGCGCCGCTCCCGGTATTGCCCGGACCGCCAGGCAGGCCCCGGCGCGCTGCTTCGGCACGCACCACCTCAGTGAGAGCCTGTTCGTGGCGTCCTTGGCCATTGAGGCTGCGCGCAAGTCCGAGCCGCAGCATCTCCTGGAGCTCTTCCATGACGCCGAGGTCGGCCAGGGCCCCGTATCTGAATGCGCGGAACGCGAGCGTCTCGCAGGCGAGAACCTCGGCTTCCGCGTAGCGTTCCTGCCCGCACAGAGCGTAGATCAGGCCGTGCCGGGCAGTACCGGCCAGTATTGTCATCGCCGGATCCACGCTGCGGCCGCGGTCCGCGATGCGGGCGACGGCTGCGCATTCCGCCTCGGATTCGGCGTACCGGGTGACCAAGGCCAGCGCATGAGCGCGCTGCACACGCAGGTTCAAGGTATCGAAGTCGTCGGCACCGAACACCTCAACGAAGACCGGCAGTACCGCGTCGAACTCCGTGAGAGCCTCAGCGTGACGGCCTTGGGAGTTCACCGCTCTCGCGGCCAGGCCCAACGCCAGCGCCGCACCCGCCTTGTCACGCCGCCGGGAGCGAGCCACGGCGACGGACCGCGCCTCGGCCTCCGCCTCGGCATGGCGCCCGTCCCGATCCAAAGCCCGGGCCGGGGCCAAGGCCGCGCGAGAGCGTTTCTTCTGCCGCTGTGCGTCGCCTCGGCCACACCATTGGAGGAGATTCATCCTCAAATCATAGGAAGGCCGCGAATGCCCGCCCCACGGACTACCCGACGAACTACCTGCCAGGCGCTGTCCGAACAGCGGAAGACGCCCGTCGCCAGACTTCCGGGCAGCAACCCGACCGAACTCCAGGCGGCCCGACCGTACTCCAAGCGGAGGGGCCCTGTTCTGATGCCTGCAGCGTTTTCCGCGAGCTTCGCCGACCGGCGGACTGTCCCCGGCTGGGCCCTGCGCCGTCCCGCCGACGACCAGCTCGAATACTGTACGGCCGCAATCCCGCCTTCAGCACGACTTCGAGGACCGCCGCCGCAAGCTCCTCCTGGTGCTTGGTCAGCGCCGCGCCGCCAAGGCTGGCGAGACCGGTGTAGTAACGCGCCTGCGTCGGCCAGTCCCCGCCCGCCAGTCCGTCTCGTGTTCTCCCGCGCTGGACGCCCGCCTCCCCGAAGCCTCTGGCTGAAGCGCAGTAGCACCTGCGTCTCGCGGGAGGCGCCGTTCCGTCCTGGACGACGTGGCCGCAGTGGACGCAGCCCAGGTCACGCTGCTCGTCGGGGCCGGGGCGATAAGAGCTCCTAACGCAATGTGGGACGCAGGCGTCGCCAGCAGATGAGTGAGCAGGCGAGTTTCAGGAATGCTTCGTGGATGTCGTCGCGGGTTTCCCAGCGGATGCGCAGGCGGCTGAACCAGTGCAGCAGGGCGATGGTCTGCTCGACGACCCACCACTTGGTTCCCAGCCCGGAGCCGTGGGCGGTGCCCCGGCGGGCGATGAGCGGCTTGATGCCCTTGGTCCAGACCTGGCGGCGGTAGCAGTCGTGGTCGTAGCCGCGGTCGGCGTAGACCTCTTGCGGCCGCTGGCGGGGCCGGCCGCGTTTGCCGCGGATGCGCGGCACCGCCGCCAGCAGCGGCATCAGCTGGGTGACGTCGTTGCGGTTGCCGCCGGTCAGGGTGACGGCCGGCGGGATGCCGGTGGCATCGCAGATCACGTGGTGTTTGGAGCCCGACCGGCCCCGGTCGACCGGGCTCCGCCCGGTTTTGGGCCGCCCTTGAGCGCCCGGACGTGGGAGCTGTCGATCACCGCCCGCGACAAGTCCAGGCGGTCGGCGGCCCGCAGTTCGTCCAGCAGCACCTCGTGCAGCCGCTGCCACACCCCGGCGTTGTTCCAGTCCCGCAGCCGCCGCCAGCAGGTCATGCCCGATCCGAACCCGAGTTCCTGGGGCAGCCATTCCCACTGGATGCCGGTGTAGAGGACGAACAGGATGCCGCACAGCACCTTGCGGTCCTCCAGCACCGGCTTGCGGCCGGGCCGCCGGCGCCCCGCTGGCGGCGACGGCAGCAGCGGCTCGATTCTGGACCACAACTCATCGTCCACCAGCCATGGTCGAGCACTTCGCTTACTCACACCCCAGCAACCGACGCAGCCATCCGAAGGACACGGCTACTAACGTTGCGTTAGGAGCTCTAAGCGGGACGAGCTGATTTCAGGTGCGGGGGTAGCCCGGTCCAGGATCACGCAGTGGAGCAGCAACACATCCGCGACGCCCCCGAGAAAGTCTCAGGGGCATTCGAGCGGGGCATCGCAGCCTGGCGCGGACACAGCCCGCACCAGCTCCGTGACGGCTCCCAGAGCCCACGTAGGGCGGCTGGAGGACGGCACCGAGGTCAAACTCGGGGTGTTTTTGTCCAACACCAAGTCAAGGCGAGTCAAGCTCATCGGTTGGGCGACGGGCGCCGCGGAACGCTGCCACTCCTACACCTCGAAGCCGGTGCTCACCTCGCACAGCGACTGCATGCGGCACCGCACCGGGGACTGGCCGCCAGGCAGCGAGCCGGAGGCTGCTGCTCACCTTCGGCCGCCGGCTGAAAATCCACCCCGGCGCGCTGTGGGCCGGACACCCCGAGGACATGGTCACCTTGCGCTGCGAGCCGGACGACGCCCGCCGCCTGACCACCCTCGGCATCCCCGCGCGGCCGCGCCTCGGCGGAGAGGCCGGCCTCACCGTCGCCTTCACCCTCACCGAACGCGCTCAGGAACCGGTAAGACCCGGTGGGGCGCATACTTCATCCCCGAACCTGCGGGGGGCGATCGAGAACCGCTCTGGCCTGCACGCCCCTACACGTGCAGACTCACACGGCGAGATACTCATTCTGATGGTCCGGCGTCTCACCCGGCCGAGGAGCCTGTCGGGGGTCATGGAGGAGTCCCCCCGTCTCGCAGGCGCCTTCCGGCACCGCTTCCGAGAACACGGAGAGGCCGCGGGGGGGCTGGCAGGGCCGGGTTTGACGACCATGGTCGCGAGCAGCATCCGCGGCCGAGGTAGCAGCGAGCGTAGGTGGGGACCGAACCCATCGCGGCCCGGTCCCATAGAACGGGGAGGGCGCCAGGGGGTGAGCGTCAGATGCATCGGGCAGGCCATAGGCGGTACCGCGGTGGCGGGGCGGTGCTCTTGGGCACGGCGCCCGTTGCGGCGGCCGATGAACACCGGGAGGTGCAACAGCCGCTGACGTCCTTCGAAGCCGAGAGCGCGTGACAGAAGTCCACCGGCAAAGGTGTCAAAGTCGCAGTCATCGACGGCGCCGTCAAGGCCGATCACCCGGCCCTGGAGGGCAACATCGCGCCAGGCAAGAGCTTCGTCGAGGTCAACCCCGGCCAAGCCAGTGACCACAGTACGGCGATGGCGTCACTGATCGCGGGGCATGGGGACGGCCCCGGGGCAGGGGCGGCATCAAGGGACTGGCACCCGACGCCAAAAACATCCCCGTCAAGTACCCCTCGTACGACAAGGAAGAGATCGGCGGCTTCGGCACCGCCCGGCTCGGCGAGGCGATCCGCTACGCCGTCGGCGCGGGCGCCAAGGTCATCAACCTCTCGCTCGGCGTCGAGGAGATGCCCACCTTCGACCGGGCGCAGAGCGCCTACGCGTACGAGAAGGACGTCCTGGTGGTGGCGGGCACCGGCGACGACGGTGCGCCGCTGGCCGGCCTGGCCACCTCCCCGGGCATCGTCGCGGTGGGAGCCGTGGGGCAGGACGGGAAAGTCTAGGACAAGTCCAACTACGGGCCCCGAACCCTGCTCACCGCGCCGGGAGTACACATCAGAACGGCCGGCGCGCACGACCCCTACAGGCAGGCGCCGGGAACCTCCGATGCCACCGCCTACGTCTCCGGCGCCGCCCCCCTGCTGCGTCGAAGTACCCCGCCCCCGACCTGACCGCCGGGCAGATCGCCAACCGGCTGGTGAAGACCGCCGGCCTCCCCCCAGGCACGGAGGGCGCCCAACTCCCCGACCCGTACAACGGCCATGGCTTCATCCGCCCGCTATGGGCCTTGCGGAACGACATCCCGGCCGGACCCAAGAACGGCGCGCTGCAGGTGCCCGATGCCCCCTACGAGAACACGAACACCAGCCCACCGCCGCCAGCCAAGAAGAAGACGGGGTGGGGCAACCTGAACATGGCGGCCGTCGGCGGCATCGCACTGGGCGGCCTGGCCGTCCTGGCCCTCGTCATCGTCCGGGGAACGGACGATGCCCCATTCGGCGGGGACGACCGGCCGGCGGCAGCAGGGGCATGTGCCGGGCACCGTGTCCGGGGCGACGAAGTACGGGCCCAGCCCTACGTGGTCGGGGCGAGCGGGCTACCAAGCTGACGTCCCGCTCCACGGCGGGAGACGTCCGGCAAGCCCGGCGGACGGATTCCACCTGAGCGGCGCTCGGCGACTGGGTGCGGCAGACCAGCCGTGCGAGCCCGACCGCGGACCTGCATACCGGCCACGACTCGACGGTCCACGCGACGGCGAGCAGGTCGTGGACGGCGCGCTGCGTCTTTCCCGGCCCTCGGCTCACGGACGCACCGTAGACGTTGCGGTGTTTGCTCCGCATCACCCATCGCACGCGGCGCTGCACTTCCTCGGGACTCGGCTCGCGGCCTCTTCCATGCCTCGCTCAGGTGGCGAGAAGACGCACCACAGCGCCGCACACGCCGACGGCGGCCCAGCCCTGGTTCCCCACACCATCTACGGCTGGTCCTCGACCAGTCCCGTCGCCGCCTTCCCCGTCCTGACCTGCGCCGTACCCTGCACGCCCTCGTGGGGCGACCGCGATGTCGCTCGGCTGCACAAGGAGTGGACGAGGGCCCGTATGCGGGAGGCGTTGACTGTCAGCTTCGTCAGGCGGCCGGCCGGGCAAGGCGGGCCGTGCAACCATAGCGTCCCGCAGCCCTGGCCAGGACGGCAGCACGCCGAGGCAGGCAGGTTCGCGCCAGATGCATGGACTGCTCACGGAGGCCCTCCGCAACGCGCTGAACCCTACGCGCCCGTAGTGACAGGAGCGATCGGCGTAATGTCCCCGCCCCCGCAGAAGCGGAGGGCCCGTCGCCGAGCACCGTGGCGCGCAGGAAGGTATGGAAGACCCGCGACGAGAGCAGACGTAAAGGCCCCACCAGCCCGTCAGGTTGGTGGGGCATCTCAATGTTCCGGTCAAGCCGTCGGGCCCCGAGGGCCAGTGGCCGACAGGGCCCGCGGTCGGCCAGAGATCAGCTTTGGGCGCGGTGGATCTTCCAGTCCGCGACGTTGGAGCTGCGGTTGAAGTAGGCGTTGGTGCACAGGTCGTATTTGCCGCCGGAGGCCGTGCTGTGGTTGTTGGTTTCCAGGAAGCCGCCGTTGTCTCCGTAGAGGTTCCACAGGTGGACCACGTCGCCCACCCTGACGTTCTGGTCGGCGGGCGAGGAGGTCTGGGCGAAGATGCGCCACCGCCCGGTGCCCTGCGCGCGGTCCCTGGTCTCCGAGGTCGCGACGTCGAACTTGGCTCCCGCCGTCTTCTGTACGTCGGAAGCATGGCCGTTGGTGTCCAGGTAACCACCGTCGCCACCATAGAGATTACGCAGGTAGACCACGTCGCCGCTCACCACGGGCTGTCCGGTTGCCTTGCCGGAGGCGGAGAGGATCTCCCACGTGCCGGTGCCTTTGCCGCGCGAGGGAGTATCGGCGGTCGAGACCTGGTACTTGCCACCCGACGCACTGCTGTGGCCATTGGTGTCCAGGTAGCCGCCCTGCCAGCCGCTGTAGCCGTTCTGCAGGTGGACCTGATCGCCGTACTTGAGCTCGTTCGCCATCGGCTCGCTCCTCGGTGGGTGACAGGTGCGCGGACGGCCGGGCCACGCCCAGCGGAGACAACAGACATCTTGCCGAGACCGCCCACATACGGAACCCGTCGAGCAAAACCTGTCCAATAATCGTGCAGCACGCTTTCAGCCAGGAAGCGGACAACGTTCCACTAGCGCTCGTGTCGCGAGCGGATCTCCCTACTTCTGCCGCACCCGGACTCGGTAGCCCCCGTCACCCGAGCCCATTTCGCCGTCTCGCCCCGTGTCGCCCCGGCCGGGACAGAGGCGGGCTGATCCAGTGCGGCCCCGGCCACGATCGGCGAAGCCCGGCGCACCGCCCGTCTCCTGCCCGAGCAGGCCCCGCGCGAGCGCCTGTCCCGCCAACCCCGGCGGCCGCCGCCCTATACGCCGTCGGCATCCACTGGGGTCTCGGCGACGCCGGTACTGCCCTGGAAGCCGGTGCCGGCCTGCACGAGGGCCAGTTCCCGACGCCTGAGCGCAAGGCCCGGATGCACACGGCTATGGCGCGCGTCTGGTGGCAAGCATCCAGGCCGGAACCGACCGCCGACGCACTGCTGCACGCCGTACGATCCTCGCGCGGCGAAGTCCGCGACCGACCCGCCATCCGCCAGATCGTCACCGACCTCGCCCAGCGCCACCGGTTTTCAGGTCCTCGCGCCGGACCCGCTCGGCCAGGTCCGGCACGGCGAGGGAGGCCACCCGCAGGGAGGCCGCGTCCGGGCCGCCCGGCGCCATCTCCCGTTCCTAATCAGCTGTTAGCGGTTCCGGTCCGGGACGAGGTCCTGACCGGAACCGCTAACAGCTGATTAGTGGGAACCAGTTGGAAACCAGTGCGGGTCGGTGAGCTATGTGTCCCCTGGTCCACGGGACATGCTTGTCGGCACCAATGGGTCACGCTTTTTGCGACCAACCGTGAGTTGTCAGTTCTCTTGGCCCAGTCACCGCGCGCACAGCCGGTCCAGGGACGCTCGGCTCTCCTCGTCGGCGGGGCGGTAGACCAGCAGGCGCAGTTGCGGGTCCTGGAGCGGCAGCAGGACTTCGAAGTCGACGGTGATCGCACCGGCGACCGGATGCCGCAGCGCCTTCCGGCCGCGCCCGTTGACGCCGACCTCCCGTTCCGACCACAGGCGGGCGAAGTCCTCGTCCTGCGTGGCGAATTCGGCGATGAGGTTGGACAGTTCCCGGTCTTGCGGGTGCGCGGCCCACGCCGCGCGCAGGTGGGCGATCCCGTCCCGCAGCGTCTGCTCCCGGTCGGCGTAGAAGCCGCGCATCGCCGGGTGCAGCAGGCACAGCCACATCGCGTTGCGCCGTGACGGCGGTACGGCCTCGAAATCCGGTAGCAGCCGTGCCATCTCGGGGTTCCAGGCGAGGATGTCGTAGCGGTGGTCCAGCAGCATGGCCGGCAGCGGCGAGAGGTCGTCGACCAGGCGGGCCAGCGATGGCGCCGCACCGGCGGCCGGCCCACCGGTGGTGCCGGGGCGGCGGCGTCCGGCCAGGTCGAACAGGTAGTCGCGTTCGCTCGAATCCAGGCACAGGGCCCGGGCCAGCGCCGCCAGCACCTCTGCCGAGGGCCGCAGCCCGCGGCCCTGCTCCAGCCGGACCACGTAGTCGGTGCTGACCCCGGCCAGTTCGGCGACCTCCTCTCGGCGCAGCCCCGGCGTCCGCCGGGGCCGCCGACGTGACGGCAGGCCCAGCCGGTCGGGGTCGAGGCCTTCGCGCCTGCTCCGCAGGAAGGCGGCCAACTCCTGGGCGGTGTCCATGGTCCGGGTCGTCATGACCGGTCCAACCGCCAGGGTGGGACCGGTCTTCCCAGGAAGCGCCATCCCTTACCCCCGGTCCGCCACCGCCACAGACTCGGTTCCGGCAACGGACCACGAGCACAGGAGAACCTGATGGCACTGACCCTCGACACCTACCGGCTGCTGGGCCGCTCGGGCCTGCGGGTCTCACCGCTGGCCCTGGGGACGGCGACCTTCGGCACCGAGTGGGGCTGGGGCGCCGACCGGGCCGAGGCCCGCAAGCTGTTCGACCACTACGTCGGGCTCGGCGGCAACCTCCTGGACACCGCCGACACCTACACCGACGGCAGCTCCGAGCGCCTGCTGGGCGAGTTCGCCCGCGAGGAGCGCGAACGCCTGGTGCTGGCGACCAAGTACTCGACGCTGCGCCGCCACGGTGACCCCAATTCCGGGGGCGGTCACCGCAAGGCCCTGTTCGGTTCGGTGGAGGGAAGCCTGCGGCGGCTGGCCACCGACTACATCGACCTGCTGTACCTGCACGTCTGGGACTTCCGCACGCCGGTCGAGGAGGTCCTGCGCGGCCTGGACGACCTGGTCCGGCAGGGCAAGGTGCTGTACGTGGCGATCTCCAACACCCCGGCCTGGCAGGTGTCCCGGATGCAGGCGATCGCCGACCTGCGCGGCTGGTCGCCGCTGGTCGCGCTGCAAATCGAGTACAGCCTGATCGAACGCACCGCGGAGCGCGACCTGATCCCGATGGCCCGGGAACTGGGCTTGGGTGTGGTCCCGTACTCACCGCTGGGCGGCGGGGTGCTCAGCGGCAAGTACGGCCAGCACGACGTGACCGCGACGGGCGACGGCACCGGCGACGGCACCCGCAGGAGCCACAACCTCGCCCTGGGCACGCTCACCGAACGCAACCTGGCCGTGGCCGAGGTCGCCCGGGATCTCGCCGCCGACCTGGGCCGCGCCCCGGCCCAGGTCGCGCTGGCCTGGACCCTGCGCAACCCGGGCGTGGCGACCACACTGATCGGGGCACGCACCTCCGCCCAGTTGGAGGAGAACCTGGGTGCCCTGGAGGTCGAGTTCACGGCCGCCCAGCTGGCCCGCCTGGACGCGGCGAGCGCGATCGAGCTCGGCCAGCCGCACGACGTGCTGGCGAGCGACCACATCCGCCAGGTAACCACGGGCGGCCTGCGGATCGAGACCCGCCACTGACCGGCCGTCAGCTGCAGGGGCCGGGGCCCGGAGCCGCGGTCGGTTCCCCGTCCGGGCGAGCCACGTCCGGATCGCTTCCGCCGCCGGACTCCGTCGAAAGGCGGAGCTTCGGTGGTCACGCTTTGCGTTCCTAAAGGTTGTCCCGTAACCAGTGGTGCGGTTGGCGCGTTGGTTGGGCATGGGTGGGGTGATCTCGGCAGGTGATCCGAAGCGGATCGAGCCGTTTGCTGGTCTGACCGAGGTGCAGTTCGCCAGGCTGGTGGCACTGGTGCGGCGTCGCGGTGGTGAGGTTCAGCGTGGCCGCCCGTGGCGGCTGCCGCTCGAGGACCGGGTGCTGCTGGTGGCGACGTACTGGCGCACGAACCTCACGTTGCGACAGGTGGCGCCGTTGTTCGGGTCTCGAAATCCGCGGCCGACAGGATCCTCGACCACCTCGCCCCGCTGCTGGCCATCTCCCCGGCCCGCCGGCCACACAAGGACACCGTCTCCATCGTCGACAAAACCCTGGTACCCACCCGCGACCGCACCCTCGCGTCCCCGAGCAAGAACTACCGGTACTCGACCAACCTACAGGTCGTCATCGACGCCAACAGCCGCCTGGTGGTGACGGTCGGCCTGCCGCTGCCCGGCAGCCGCAACGACTGCCGGGCCTTCACCGAGACCGGCGTCGACCGGGCCTGCCGCGGAGCCCCGACCCCCGCCGACGGCGGCTACCAAGGCACCGGCCTCCTCATCCCACACCGCAAACGACGAGGCCAAAGCCACCTCAGCCCACAGCAGGAAGCAGAGAACGCCGTCCATCGCCAGGCCCGAGCACGGGTCGAACACGCCCTGTCGCGGCTGAAGAACCGGAAGATCCTTCGGGACTGCCGACTCAAGGGCGACGGAGTTCACCAGGCCATGCTCGGCATCGCCCGGTTGCACAAACTGGCCCTCACGGGATAACTCACACCCCATACGGGACAACCTCTAGTCAGTAATCCAGGTCAAGGTAATCAACGTCGTTGATTTCCACGTCCGGCAGTCCCGTGGCGCGGCCGTCGCCGTCCTGGAAACACACTCCTTTGAGCCCTTCGGCGATGATTCCGCGCATCTGCTGGTCGCTGGCTCCCGCGTCGCGGGTGTCGAAGAGGCGGCGGGCGTACTCCGGCGGGAGGTGCACGATCAGTCGCCGAAACCGTCCGTCGTCGGTCGTGCCGACCGGCACGGTGTAGCCGAACCGCGCCCTGGTCTCCACCGTGATCGCGCCCGTGGCGGCAGCCTGGTGCTGCCGGCGCTTGCGCAGTTTGCCAGGACAGGCCAGTCGTCCGGCCGGGTGGCTTTGTTGGTGAGTCGGGGAGGCGTTTGTCGCTAGGTGCGGGAGGCGGCTTCGTGCCGTGAGGGGCGATGTTCCCCAGTTTTGACGGCAGTTGAAGGCTTGCGGTGGGAGGCTTGGTGTGCTTCTCCCGTTGGGGGTCCGGATGCGCATCTCGCTGGTCAAGGTCGATCTGTACGCGGCGATCCGCCGTGACCACCGTGACGGCCTGTCGGGGCGTGCGCTGGAGCGCAAGTACGGGGTGACCTGGCGCACGGTCCGCAAGGCGCTGGATTCGCGCTGGCCGGAGCCGCGCAAGAAGCAGGCGCCGCGGGCGTCGAGGCTGGATCCGTACAAGCCGGTGATCGACGGCCTGCTGGAGGCGGACCTGGATGCGCCGCCGAAGCAGAAGCACACCGTCAAGCGGATCTTCGAGCGGCTGCTGGACGAGCACGCGGCAGCCAGCATCTCGTACCAGATGGTCCGTGCCTATGTGGCGGTGCGGCGCAAGGAGATCCGGTGGGAGGCCGGCCGCGGGCCCGCGGAGGTGTTCGTCCCGCAGTCCCACATGCCGGGGAGTGAGGCGGAGGTCGACTTCGGGGACGTGCACATCGTGCTGGCGGGGGTGCCCACCCGCTGTTACCTGTTCTCGCTGCGGCTGTCGTACTCCGGCAAGGCGGTGCACCGGGTCTCCGCCTCCTGCGGACAGGAGGCATTCTTTGAAGGGCATGTGCACGCTCTGTCCGTGCTGGGCGGGGTGCCACGCGGCAAGATCCGCTACGACAACCTGAAGGCGGCGGTCGCCCAGGTGCTGGGCTTTTCCCGGCAGCGCCAGGAGACCGAACGCTGGGTCGCCTTCCGTTCGCACTGGGGGATCGAGAGCTTTTACTGCCGCCCGGGCATCGAGGGTGCCCACAAGAAGGGCGGGGTGGAGGGGTAGATCGGCTACTTCCGGCGCAACCACTTCGTGCCGGTCCCCGAGGTCAAAACGCTGGCCGAGCTCAACGAGATGGTCGACCGGTGGGACCGGGAGGACGACGCCCGGCGCATCCGCGCCCGCCCCGGGACGGTCGGCGAGTACTTCGCCGTCGAACAGCCTCTGCTCAAGCCGCTGCCCGTCGAGCCGTTCGAGACGGGGCGCTGGTTCACCCCGCGGGTCGACCGCTATGCGCAGGTCACGGTCCGCACCAACCGGTACTCGGTGCCGGTGCGCCTGATCGGCAAGACGGTGCGGGTGCTGCTGCACGCCTCCGAGCTGGTGGTCTTCGACGAGGGCCGGGAGGTGGCCCGGCACGAGCGGCTGAGCACGCAGGGCGGCTCCCGCCTGGTCCTGGACCACTATCTGGAGGCCCTGGTCCGCAAGCCCGGCGCCTTCCCCGGCTCGACCGCGCTGGAACAGGCCCGCGCGGCCGGCCGGTTCACCTCTGTCCATGACGCGTGGTGGGACGCGGCCCGCGCGGCCCATGGCGACATGGAAGTCACCCAGGCCCTGATCCAGGTGCTGCTGCTGGCCCGGCACATCCGCCACGAACACCTGATGACCGGCCTCGCGGTCGCCCTGCGGGCCGGCGCCCTGACCGCGGACGCGGTCGCCCTGGAGGCCCGCAAGGCCGCCGACGGCGACATCCCCGGCCACCCCACCCCCGCCCCTGCGCCACCGGCCCCCATGCGCCCCGGGCGAGGGAGAAGCAACATGAGCGCCAAACGCAACCGCGGGATGACCGAGGAAGCCGCGACCACCGCCATCGACCAGGCGTGCCGCCTGCTGCGGCTGCCCACCATCCGCAACCAGTTCCCCGACCTGGCCCAGGCCGCGACCCGTGAACAGATGTCCTACCGGGGCTTCCTCGCCGAGCTGCTGCTGGCCGAGTGCGACGACCGGGCCCGGCGCCGCTCCGAGCGCCGCATCAAGGCCGCCGGCTTTCCCCGGGAGAAGTCGCTGCGCGCGTTCGACTACGACGCGAACCCCAGCATCGACGCCGCGGTCATCAACACCCTCGCCTCCTGCGAATGGGTCCGCAAAGGCCATCGGCTCTGCCTGATCGGCGACTCCGGCACCGGCAAGTCCCATCTGCTGATCGCCCTGGGCACCGAAGCCGCGATGAAGGGCTACCGGGTCACGTACGTCCTGGCCACCAAGCTCGTCAACGAACTCGTCGAAGCCGCCGACGACGAGCAGCTGGCCAAGACCATCGCCCGCTACGGACGCGTCGACCTCCTGGCAATCGACGAACTCGGCTACATGGAACTCGACCGACGCGGCGCCGAGCTGCTGTTCCAGGTGCTGACCGAGCGGGAGGAGAAGAACTCGGTGGCGATCGCCTCGAACGAGTCGTTCGGCGGCTGGACCAAGACCTTCACCGACCCCCGCCTCTGCGCGGCCATCGTCGACCGCCTGACCTTCGGCGGCAACATCATCGAAACCGGCACCGACTCCTACCGGCTCGCCCAGACCAAGGCCCAGGCCGAACGCACCGACACAGGATGAGCCCGGGCACACCTGACCGCCTGGCCCCAGGGCTGACAGCGCCGAAACGGGGAAGCCGGTGTTCATGGCGGTGGAATCGCGGTGGAGCATCCTGCGGGAGCGGCTGGACGATGCGCGCGAGTGTGCCCGCGAACTGCGGGGAAGAAAACATGTGCTGGTGGAGGAGAACTGGCGGCTGCTCGACGAGAACTACCGGCTCCGACGCCAGCGTGCTCGTCTGGCCGGGCAGCAGCGGACACGTGAGTGATCCCCTCGCTCTGCCCGGGCAAAGACCGCCCCCTGTCAGGCATGGCGGGTGTGTTCGGGCAGGTCGGTGAAGAGGGTGTCCGTTCCCTTGAGGACGCCTGTCCCAGGGGCGGGGCGTAGCCGGTGCCGCTGCGGCGTCTGGCCTCCGCTGTCCTGCCGGGCAGCGGAACATTCAGCGCGGTATGCCGACCGCCACCCAGCAGTGCGCCTCTCGCCGTCGTGTCAGACGGCTTCGATGTCCTCCGAGGACAGACCGACGAACTCCCAGTCGCCGCCGGCCGCCGGGAAGGTCACGTCGTACTTGACCCCGGCCGGGATCACGCCCGGCTTGGTGTCGTGCACGACCTCCACGGCGCCCTTGCCCAAGGGCTCCTCGTGTGTGGTGTCCTGTTTGACCTCGATCGGCACCGGCGGGGTGCCCACCACGTGCTTGACCGTGCCCTGGTCCCCTTTGAGGATTTTGTGGTCGCCCCGAACCAGATCCCGCTTCGCCTTGACCTTCGAGCCTTCCTTCAACTCCGCCATGACACATCCCTTCGCCGGACGGTCTTCCAGAAACCTGCCCGCGCAGCCTCGCAAGGCCAACAACGGCGATCGGCACTGAGCGTGCCACCACACTGCCGCTGCGTGAAGACGGGACCACGCCAACTCCTCCTTCCCGAGCCGGAGGAGTGAGAGAACCGAGATCAAGGATCGGGCCTCGCCAATCCCCTCACGCACACACGAGCGACTTCAAAACTCGCCGACATTCAGCACCTCACGCCCCGCCAGCCGCCTCCCGAAGTCGGCGACAAACGCCTCCCGCAGACCCCTACATAGCCAGCCCGGGACCCACCCGCGAGTCAAGCTCGTTACAGCCGCCGCGGAGGGGTCATCGTCGGCCGGGCCTTTCATCTGGGGTGAGACATCTGTAGGTGTCGTCTGTGCAATACGGTTCCTACGACATATTCGGGGGACCACCCCACTGCATCTCCGTCCATCTGGCTGCTTTCGGCTACCGCGCTCAGTGGTGGGGCAACGAAGTGTCCTAGCTTTTCGAGCTTGCTGACGTTGTGGGCTGTGGCCTGGTACTGCCACATGCGGCGATTCATACCGGGGAAGAAGAGGATCTCGCCCTCCCACGATGCCATGCAGGCCAAGGCGAGATTGTCGGTGAATCCGTGGCTGGCCTTGGCGAGCGTGTTGCAGGTGGCGGGTGCTACGACGAAGGCATCGGATCGCTCTGGGAGGGTGATGTGCCAGGGTTCGGTGGTCCAGCGGCTATCGGTGAAGGTCTCGACTTCCAGGGGTGGAACGAATGCCTGTGCCCGCGGTGTGAGGACCGCCGTGACGTTGATGTTTTCGTCGGTGAAGGCACCGATGAGTCGGTCCGCTTCGCGGGCGCCGCTGGAACCGGTGATGGCGAGAAGGACGTTACGAAGCGGCGGTCGCATGTGCTTCCTGCTGCTCGGTGGCGGGTGCTTTGAGTGAGGCTCTGAGTGTGAACCAGGCAGCCAGGACCGTGATGGCGCCGGCGACCCAGAAGACGGCGTTCGGTCCGGTGACAACGGCCAGGGCGCCGGCGGCGAGGAAGCCGATGGTGGCAGCCAGCGATTCCAGGCCGGAGAGGGCCGAGAAGACGCGTCCTTGGAGGTCGGGGGCCACGGTGGCGTGGAAGCGCGCGAAGATGAAGCTTTCGGCTATGGCACCACCGATGCCGGAGACCACGATCAGCCCGGCGACAATCGGCAGTGAGCCGCCGACCTGGGGGATGAAGGCAACGGATGCTCCCACGGCGATGACACCGGGCACCACACCTTGTCCCAGGGAGAGCCGGCGTCCTGCCCAGGCGACGAACAGGCCGCCGACGGTGATGCCGACGGTCGAAGAAGCCATGGCGATGCCGTAGCCACCGGAGCCGTGCCCCCACTCGGCCATGCGGCCGGGCAGCAGGATCTGGAACGGGGCGGTGGCTATCGCCATGACGGCGAGCGCGACGGCCAGTCCTGTGTCGATGCTGGCGCGGCGGATGAGCCTGATGCCCGACCAGTCGAAACTGATCTTCACGCTGTGCTGGGCGGGTTGCACGTTCGGTACGAACGGCAAGGTGAGGACCTGCGTCGTGAACATGGCCGCAGCGATCAGGACGGTGTTGGGAGCACCGATCTGAGAGATGAGGAAGCCTGCCAGCAAGGCGCCCACGGCACCGCCGACAGGGCCGACGACGTTGATGTACCCGTTGGCCTTGACGTACTCGCCGTCGGGGATGGTGGCCGAGAACACCTTGCGCAGAGCGCCCGGATGCGGCTGACGGATGACTCCGACCAGGAAGGAGATGGCCAGGAGCAGGGGGATCGGCGGATCGTCGTGGGTCGCGAGCAAGGCGAAGACGGCAAGCAGCACGGTGCGGCTCAGGAGCGAGGCCGTCAGGACTCTGGCGGTGGAGTAGCGGTCGACCAGCGAGCCGGCCAGCGGCATCAGGAGCACTGGGATGGTGTAGAGCCCGAGCTGCAGCGACAGGAGCAAGGTGGACTGGCTGGCGCCAAAGATGCAGTAGGAGAGGGCGATGCCTGCCATGCCGGCCGAGACGGAGGTGTTGGCGTACAGCAGGCAGTAGTTGACGAATTTCCGGTAGGCGTTCAACGCATCCTCTCCATCAGGAAGCCGCGCAGAACGTCGTCGACGGCATGTTGGACATCTGGGTCGGTGGGGATGTTGTGAAGTCGCTCGGTGAATACCCGGCGCCACCAGAAGCCCTGGGGCAGGTATTCGGGGTCGAGGATCTCTGCCTCTGCGTATGACAGATGTCGGTACCCCTGCAGAAGCGAGTGCGCGTTTCCTTCTTCGGCCTGCCAGACCTGTTGCAGCGCGGCCGCCAGATGCGGCTCTGCGGCACCGGTTGACCGGAGGGAAGCGTTCGACAACAGCCACTTCTTGGGGGGCGGCAACCGGTCATTGCGAAGGTGGGCCACACCGACGAGGAGCTCAATCATGTAAAGCATGAGCGAGCGCCAGGCGTTGGTCTCGTTGCGCAGGACCCCTTGGAATACTGAGCGCCAGTAGAAGGAGGCGTAGCGAAGCAGCATCTCGGGATAGAGATCATCGCCGATGATGCGGATGGCGTGCAGTTCAAGGTGTCCCTTGAGCTGCTCCAGGCGGCCCTCGCGGTCGTGCAGGATACGCATGGTCCAGTAGTTCTCGAGGTCGTCGAGGTATCCGACGTCCAGGCTGGGTTTGCGGGCCGAGAAGTCCGCCACTTGCTCGATCCTGAGGAACTTCAGGTTGAGGATCCTGTCCGCGCATCTGAGGTTCAGCACGACATAGTCGACCTCAGAGTCGTCGCGCCCTTCCTCGATCACCAGTTCCTGGGCTTCTGCCGGCAGCAGGTCCTCAATGCAGAAGCGGGCGCTGATGTCGGTGCCGACTTCGAGGAACATCCAGACATCCATGTCCGAGAACTGGTCTTCCGTTCCCTGGCGGAACGAACCGCACAGAGCAGCCGCCTCAACCGGCGGCGTCTTGCTGAGGCAGGTGATAACAGTGTCAGCAAGCATCGTGGTATTCCTTCGAGATCTGTGCCACGGCGTCGAGGGCCGTACGGATCTCTGTACGGGAGACGGCGTCGATGATGCGCACCCGCCCGATGCTTTCGGGGATGACGTAGTGCAGAGACCGGCCGCCGCGCTGCATCACCAGACGGTCGACATGGTGGAGCAGGACATGCACGTCGAAATCGCGGTCGGCCAGGGGCAGGCCGAGGCGAACCGCCAGGGCAATGATGCGTCGCAGATCGGTGGTACTGAGTATCTTCCTCTGCCATGAGATGTGGCTGGCGACGGCAATGCCAATGCCCACGGCCTCACCGTGGCGGAGCCGGAAGTTCGTTATATCTTCCAGGGGGTGAGCGATGGAGTGTCCGAAGTTGAGGGAACGTTCCAATGAACGCTCGAAGCAGTTCGCTCCCAGCAGGCGGAGCTTGAGCTCCATGCACTGCAGCACGATGTTCTCGAGCTGAGGGTCTTTCCAGGAAAGGCTCGGCAGTTGTTCCAGTTCGGTGAACAGCTCTGGGGACCCGACAATGGCAACCTTCATGGCTTCGCCGACTGCCGAGCTGATCTCTCGTTCCGGAAGTGTGCGCAGCGACTCCATGCACAGATGGATCGCTGCAGGGTGGTAAAAGGACCCGATGAGGTTCTTCTGCCGTGGGTGGTTCACGGCTACCTTGCCGCCGACCGATGAATCAATCATGGCGAGCAGAGTGGTGGGGACGTAGGCAAGGCGTACCCCTCGGAAGTAGAGGTTGGCGATCAGCCCGGCCGTATCGGTGAGAACGCCGCCACCCATACCGATCAAGGTCGATCTGCGGTGCACTCGTCGCCGATGAAGGGCGTCGATAGTCTCTTCGGCTCGGGTGAGGGTCTTGTTCTCCTCACCCGAGGGCATGGAGAGGTACCTGCCCCGTGGCAAGGCTTGCTGCAGGTCAGGACGGCTGTCCAAGAGCCCCTCATCGACGAGGAAGAACGTGTCGGGGCCAGCCAGCAAAGGCACCAGGGTTTCCAAGCTGCCGGGGTGAGCGGTCAGCTCGGTGTGATCTTTGCGTACGACGTCGACGTGCAGCGTGTTCCCGGCGGTGCTGACGTGCAGCCCTTCGTCGCTTGCGGCCGGAGTGTTCACCGGCGGTTGCATGGTGTCTCTTTTCCGTTGTCGTTTGGCTGGAGAGATCGGGCAGTTCAGGAACCGCACGCGGGAAACCAGGCAGGTTGGCGGCCGTCGTCGTCGAGGCCGGCCGCCTGACAGGGCTCGAGCTCCAGGGGCACCGACGCCTGGTCCTCCACCGGGCACAGAGGCGGCTCCTGGTCGAGGCTTGCCTTCGGGCACACTTCGCCGAAGCACTTGGGTGTCAGTGCGCAGGCCCCACAACGGGAGTCGCCGGCGGCGAACCACCCCGCGGTGGACCACCGTGCTTGCTCGGGCTCGTCAAGGTCGATTCCGGCCTCCGCCAAACGGCCGACGACGCTTCCGAGCGGGTCCGAAGCGCACTTGCTCAGGATGTCTCCGTGACTGATCACGAAGGCATACGGGTCAGAAGCCGGGCAAGCGAACGGCCGTTCCTGATCGCTCGTGATGACGTTTTCGGTGGGCATACCTGAACGCTCTGCGGCGACTCTCCAGTGGAGCCGTTCGGCGCTGCTGAGCGCCCCCGGCCCGTAGTGGTGCAGCAACCGCAGTTCATATTCGGCAGCAGCGGCCTCAATGAACTCGCCCCATTCGGGAGTGAACGGGACATGAGGGCGCAGGTTGAAGCGGGCAGCACCGTTGAACAGGGAAGCGATACGGCTGAACCGGTCACGGGCGCAAACACCGCTGCCCGGGTCGGCTAGATCCAGCGTGACGACATCTACCGGACGAAGCGCCGGCCCGGCCGATATCTCGCCAGAAACCTTGACGGAGGCACGCAGGCGTACGCTGTTCGCCCTGCAGGCAAATCGCTCAACTGCCTGCTGGAGATTTGTATCCCACGGCCCATCTGTAAGGGCCAGGGTCACGCAGGAGAGAGCCGGACCGCCCGGAGCGCTGTCCCCCAGGTCTGCCAGGCGGTCGAACACCGTTTGACAGGTCGCCCCTTGCAGGGCGGCTCCTTGAACCTGCACCGACAGGCCGCGAGCGAGGAACTTGTGGACGTAAACTGCTTGGAGTTCACCGTGCGGGATCCTGGATTCTTCTACGAGAAAACCCACACTGTGAAGCGCTTCCCGCACCACCCCTCGGGCATTTTCGGGATTCCGTAACGCCTCTGCTTCGGCTTCCCCGAGCCGCGCCAGCATATTGTTCGTTGTCGAGATGGCTAGGACATTAGTCCGGCAGGAGCAGGTCGCCACTCCCCCAGGAACGATACTGCGCACGCTCTTCCCCCGGCGAGTATAAGAGATGCTGCGTGGCGACCTCGTCTTGCATGTCCCCGAGGTCGCCACACAGGATTCGTCATCAGCAGTGGTGCGCCGTGTTCTGCTGCTTGGGCTTACGAATGATCTTCATGCTCCACCCCCTTTGTTTCGCATTGACGTCCGGTCACCGCGGCCGAGTTGACGACTGCGTCCACGCCGAGGCCGATCCGAAATTTATCGGAGTTCCGGTGACCGTGTGATCATTTTTTAGCAGATACCTCGCCCGACAACAAGAGATTACTTCAGCAAAGGAAGCGGAATGACTTCCACCGGCCAACTTGTCGCGGGCAGGATTTTCGGGCATGCGGGATTACCCAATTCGCTCGATGCGACTTGGGTGACGAATGAACGGTTCACGGTGCTGTGTGCCGCCGATGCGCACGCCTACTGCGGCGATGAAAGAGCTACCAGATCTGCGCACGGTCGCCCTCGCGACACACGAACATGCTGAAGTAATCGGCGCTTCTTCCTGCTCACGCTGAAAACCTTCCCCCGAGATCATGCTTCCATCGAGATGGGGGGAGCAGAAGACTGAGCACAATCGTGCTCATTCTCTACGCCCTCCCCTCGAGGCCGCGAGGCAACTGCGCCGTATCCGCGCAGGCGCTGGCAGGTCTTCGGACTTACGGGCGGTCCACCTTCCAGACGCTGGAAGGTGGAGTGGCCTACTGGCCGTCGCTTACCCGGCGTGCGTAGCCGAGTGCTCAATGACGGTGGTCGTTCCCGTTTACCGCTGCGGGGCAGTCCTGGATTCTCACCAGGTTCCCTCTTGCCTCGCCGCTCTCCGTCAGGAGGGGCGAACCAGTGCCGCGCTAACGTATAAGCTCGTTCACCTGATCGTCAAGAGATCTAAAAGCCACCCTGGCCGGATACCGCCCCGCGCGCCGGAAACCTCAGGGGCAGGTGGGCTGCCGAGAAGTGGCTGAAGCAGTGACATGACGCAGGCCGGCCCGGGCGGCAAGGGCCCCGTGGCCACGGTGGGTGCCGGGCCTGCGCGTTCTGTTGGTAGCTCGCTGTCGAAGCTCCAGGCACTGTTTCGGTCAAGTGGAGCAAGGCCCAGCCGGGCTCGGCGTCTCCGCCGCGGCAGCCATGAACTCAGGGCCAGGCGGGCGTCGAGGGTGTGCTGGGTGGTGCGCAGTAGTAGGCGTGCATGGCCGCATCGAGCCCGGTCAAGTCTGCCAGCCCGATCAAATACCGCCAGAAACAAGTGCCGAACACGTCCAGGCGGTCGCCACCGAGCTTCCGGTTCCGCGGGCCGGTCCACGCCCGCGCCTAGTCTTCACGCGGCGAACGGATCAAAGGTTCAGCCACAACCTTTCAGCAGCGCGGGATCCGCGGCCGTCAGGCTCAGTGACCCGTGTGATCCGAAGGTCCCGGTCCCCGAGCCAAGTGGGCGGCGCAACGGGCCTCTTGTCGGGTCCTGGCCCGTGGCCGACCATGCGTTACAGGCGGTTTGTTGAACCGCGGCGGAGGTGGGGGGCCATGTCCAGGGGAACGGGTGGGAAGTACTGGGCGGACAAAGCACTGCCCAGTGTTTTCAAGCACGAGCTGCTCAAGCGCTACTTGCCGCAGTTCGGCGGCATGACGGGGCGCCAGTCGCACGACAACCGAGTGGTCTACCTGGACGGGTACGCCGGTGAAGGCCGCTACGAGAGCGGTGAGCCGGCGTCGGCGGAGATCGCGCTGCGAGTCGCCTCTCATTTCCGCGCCCGGTACGGGGTCACGGTGGAGTGCTTCTTCACTGAGGCGCAGCATAAGTCGTTCGAACGGCTGGCCCAGGTGGTCGAGCACTACCGGGCAGGCGGCGTACGCGCGCACGCCCACCGCGGCGAAGTCGACGGCGTCCTGGACAGTGTGGTCCAGCGGGCCGCGCGCCAGCCCTTGTTCCTCTTCCTGGACCCGTGCGGGCTGGTCCTGCCTCAAGACCGGCTCGTGGACGTGCTGAAGCGGCAGCGTCCGCAGAAGTACCCGGCGACCGAGCTGCTGATGAACTTCAGCATGATGGCCGTCTGGCGCCTGGGCGGGCATGTCCGCTCCCCCAAGGGCAACGAGCGGTCGCTGCAGCGCTTCGACGACGTGTGCGGCGGCACGTGGTGGCGCGAGTACTTCGCCGACGCGTCAGCCGCCTCGGCCCGGGAGGGCGCGGCCGAAGATGCGATCGAGGCCGTGGCCGCCGAATACGCCCGCCGTCTGGCCCGGCGTACCGACATGCTCGTGCAGTCGGTGCCGGTCTCGCACGATGAGCGCAAACGCGCCGTCTACCGGCTGGTGTTCGCCACCCGCAGCCCCTACGGGCTCTGGGTGTTCGGTGACACCGTAGCCCGGGCGCGGGATCAGTGGTGGAAGACGCTGGATGCGCGGGAAGAGGAGAGCGGGAAACTGACGCTGTTCTCCCTGCGTCCCGACCCCGAAGAGGTGGCCGAAAGAGCAGCTCCGGAGATCGCAGAGAACCTGGAGGAACTGCTGCTGCGCACCCGTCGCCCTTTCAAGCTGGTCGACCGCACCCTGGAGGTCTTCGGCGATCACTACGGGCGGGTGACCGAACCGGCGGTGCGCAAGGCGGTACGGCTGCTGGCCGCTGCGGGCAAAACACCCAGCGACGGAGTGGGCGTGCCGAAGATCCGCGAGATCACGATCCACCCCCCATGCCTCACGGGCCGGCCGGGCGGACGCCGGCCCGGCCCGCCCGCGGATCCGGCCGGTCAGACCGCCGCGGGCAGCGGCATCTGATCCCAGGTGCGGCCTTCCAGCTCGCGGCCGCCGGCCTTCGGCGTGCGGCCGCCCCATTGCTTGAAGAAGAAGGCCACGCCGGCTTCCTGGCAGATGTCCCGGATCTGTGTCACCCACGCCTCGTCCAGCAGTCGGTGCATCGGCCCCGACTCGCCGCCGGCGATGACCCAGTCGATCGCCGTCAGCTCCAGCCCGTCCAGGGGTCCCAGCAGCGGCTCGCACGAAAGGAACTTCACCGCCGCGGGCACCTGCCGCAGGTCGTCGACGCGCGGCAGTTCCTTCGCGCTCTCCACCGAGACGCCCATCCACAGGTTCGCCGGCCACTCCAGCCGGTCGGCGACCTGCCGTAGGCGCCGCGCCCGCTTGGTGAGCACCTGGTAGGTGTGCTGCGGCGTGTCGGCGATCACGTCGAAGACGCGGCGCACGTAGTCGAGCGGCACCCGCGCGTGGAACAAGTCGCTCATGGAATTCACGAATACGGTGCGCGGGCTTTTCCACCCATACGGCACGCGCAGAGCGTGCGGGTGCAGTGTCAGCCCGAACCCGGGCCCGGAGGTCCGCGGATCACCGTCCGTCTGGTACTTCGGCGAGCCCATCGCCTTCAGCCGTTTCGCCAGCGTCAGCGCGTAGCAGTTGTCGCACCCCGCCGAGACGCGGTCGCATCCCGTGGTCGGGTTCCACGTCGCCTCGGTCCACTCGATCGCACTGCGGTCGCTCACCGGCCGGCCCTCCATCCCCTCGAACCGAACCTCGTCCCCGACGGTGCGGCTGCGGCCCGTCTTTCTCCCCAACGGACCTGCGCACCACCGGACACCGGCATCCAACCATCCGGCGGCCACACCGTCGCCACCGCCCTGGACATCGAACCCGTGTTCCCTGTCTCGTGCCAGTACGCGTGCTGCATCAGCCAAGTCCCGCTGCGGCAGCTGGCCGTAGCGGCTGATTCACCGGTCGGTCGCGCGGACGACTGGTGTCAGCTACGCGACGGTGTACTCCACAGAGGTGTGGCCGCAGCCCCCAGCCAGGCGACGCAGCGCCTTCGGTTCGGTGGTGACGTCGTTGGCGCGTTCCCGCACGATGTCCTCGCGGCCGCGCGTCCCGCCCTCGATCCCGCCCGCCGCAAGGACCGCCTGCGTGGTCGACCCGGTGGCCGGCAAGTCACCGGCGATCGGCGCGGTCAGCGCAGGGAACGGATCGCCGGGCTCGCGGCGACCAGGACGGCGCATGCCAGGACGGCGCTGCCGCAGACCAGGAACAGCGTCGTCGTGCCGTACGGGAGCAGGAGGCCGGCGATCACGTAGGAGAACGGGTCGAACGCGACCGTGGCCAGCACGACGAGGCTGAGCACTCGGCCCAGCAGTTGCCCGGGCACGCGCTCCTGCAAAGTGGCCACGATGACCACCCCGAGGAACGCGGACCCGAGGCCGACGAGTGAGGCGACCGCCGTCGCGGTGACGACCTGGGTGACGGCGGCGAGGCCGGCCGTGCCGGCGCCGATCGCCGCGACCCCGCCGACCACGGTCCAGCCGCGCCGGGCGGGCGGCCGCCACCCTGCCATCAGTGAGCCGGCCAGTGAGCCGACACCGAATCCGGAGAGCACGACGCCCAGAGATCCCGCGCCGCCGAGGTGTTGATCGGCGAGTACCGCGCCGCCCACGAGCACGGGACCCACGACCGCGATGTTGATCAGGGCGACGGCTGCCAGCATCCCGCGCACCACCGGTTCGCGCCAGGCGTACCTCAAGCCCGCGCCGAGGGCACGTGCGCTGCTGGGCCGCTCACCGTCGACGGTGTCCGCTCCGGCGGCGTCCCTGGCACCTTCGCCACGCCGGACCACGCGGACGAGCGTGCTGAGGGCGACGGCGGCCACCGCGGCCATCGCCGTGATCCCGCCGAGTGTCGCTTCGAAGCCGACTGCGGCGATGGCTCCGGCGGCCACCGCCGGGCCGACCAGGTCGCCCCCCGACTCCGCGCCCTGCACCAGCGCGTTGGCCCGGGAGAGCTTCTCGGTCGGCACGACGGCGGGCAGCATCGCCAGGGCCGCCGGGAAGTACGCGGCGTCGGCGGCGCCGAGCATCCCGGCGAGCAGGGCGACCGTCGTCACCGAGGGCGGGGTGAAGGTGACCAGTGCGCCGAGGGCCAGCAGGACGGCGACCCGGAGCCAGGAGGCGCCGGCCGTGACACGGGCGGGACCGATGCGGTCGACCAGTACGCCGGCAGGAAGCAGGAGTGCCGCTCGCGGCAGCGCCACGGCCACGAGGACCAGCCCGGTGGCGATTCCCGGTTCCGACAGTTCCAGTACGAAGAGCGTGAGCCAGATGAGGAACAGCGCATCGACCACGGCGGCCAGCCCTTGGCCCACGATCAGGCGGCGCAGGTGCGGATCGCCGAGCGGCTCGCGGGGAAGGGAGGGGGCGCTCGGCTCCGTCGTCATGGCCGGCTCCCCGGAGCACCCGGTGAAGCGGGCCCGCGTGAAAGTCTCCCCCGGTTCGGCTGCGAACCATGTGACGGGCCTGATTTTCCGGTCTGACCCGTTGGCGGACGCGGGTCCACTGCGCGGCGAGGTGCGCGTCCACGTCGGCGTTGCGCGTCCGGTGGGGGCGCCGCCCGGTCCGCGTCTCTCCGGAAGCAGCGCTGGGTGTGCTCGGTGGCACTGAGACGGAGATGACCGCATCGCTCGCTGATCGACAACATCGACACACCCGTTCGTGGATTCGGGGGACGCGCTGCACGGACGGAGGAGATGAGATCGCAGCCGCGAGGGCCTTCCTCGTCAGAGATCGCTGCGTACCTCACAGGAACTGTGGTGCCGCTCGACGGGGGCGCGGGCGTGTCACGGCCGTTGCCTGGTGTCGGACCACCGGCACGGCCGTTGCCCGGCACACCAGCATGGCCGATGGAGCCCACGCCACGTGGCACTATGCGATGTGCGTGCCCCCGTCGACCGTCAGGGTGGTGCCGGTGATGTAGGACGCGGCGTCGGAGACGAGGAAGACCAGGGCCGCAGCGAGCTCCTCGGGCTGCCCGATGCGGCCCGACAGCACCCGCGGCATCATCGCCTCGACGTAGCCCTCGGCGTAGCCGTCGGTCATCTCGGAGGTGAAGAGGCCCGGCGCGAGGGCGTTCACGCGGATGCCCTTGCCGGGGGTCCACTGCTGGGCGAGGTCGCGGGTGAGTCCGAGGAGGCCGGCCTTCGACGCCGAGTAGGCGGCCTGCGGCAGACCGCCGGTGACCAGCGCGAGGATGCTGGAGACGTTGACGATGGCACTGCCGGGGAGCATCACCGCGCCCGCGGCCTGGGCCATCCAGTAGGAGCCGTTGAGGTTGATGTCGACGACCTCGCGGAACTGCTCCGGCGTCTCTTCCGTCGCGGGGTGTTCACTGCTGATCCCGGCGTTGTTGACGAGGATGTCCACCCGTCCGAATGCGTGCACGGCCGCGTCGACCAGCGCGCGGCAGTCCGCCGGCTCGGCGACATCGGTACGTACGGTGACGGCCCGGCGGCCGAGCTTCTCGACGGCCGTGCGCACCGCCGCCAGCCTCTCGGCGCGGCGCGCCCCGAGCGCGACATCGGCGCCGGCCTCGGCCAGCGCGGTGGCGAAGGCGACGCCCAGCCCGGAGGAGGCGCCGGTGATCACGGCGACGCGGCCGTCGAGCCGGAAGCGGTCGAGGACGGTCATGGCCGCCTGCCCCTGGGGCGAATCGTCCGGTGCACGGCAGGTCTCCCGGTCACCGGTGGTCGGCGATGTAGCTCACCACGTCGCCGACCGTTCGCAACTCCGTGACCAGGTCGTCGGGGATCTTCACCGCGAACCGGTCCTCGGCTACCACGGTGATCTCCACCATCGACAGGGAGTCGATGTCGAGATCGTCGGTGAAGGACTTCTCGGTGGTCACCTCGGCGGAGTCGACGCCGGCGACCTCTTCGACGATCTTGGCGATGGCGGGGAGAATGTCGGTGTTGTTCGCCACGGGTTCCTCCGTCTTGTATGGGGTCGGTGGGGCGCCTCGGTGGGGTGTCAGAGCCCGAGGCGCTGTCGGTAGGTGGCGAGGGTGCGCAGGAAGCCGTCCAGTTGCTCCTCGGTGTGGCCCGCGTGCGGGAACAGGCGCAGGAGCGCTTGGTTGCGTGCGACGGCCGGGTAGGAGAAGACGGGTACGAGGTAGCCGTCCTCGACGAACCACTCCCGCATCTGCAGGGCGACGGCGTCGTTCCCGATGGGCACCGAGAGCATGTACGACTCGGTGGGCAGCGTCGGCGTACCGGCCTCGTGCATCTGCCGACGCAGGCGTGCGGCGTGCGCCAGGTAGTCGTCGACGATCTCCGGTGTGCCGGCGAGGACATTGATCGTGCGCTCGGCGGCGTACGCGGTGGGCGGCTGGATGGCGGCCGTGAACATGGAGGTGCCGGAGAGCAGTTCGAAGGCGTCGACGGCCGCCGCCGGTCCGGCGATCGCGCCGCCTTCCAGGCCGATGGCTTTCGACAGGGACACCATCACGAAGTCGGCCCGCTCCCGGATGGCGGCCGCCTCCCGTGCGTACGGGCGGTTCCCGGGCCCGTACACCATGAAGCCGTTCGCATCGTCGATCATGCTGATGGCGCCGTGCCGGTCGCACGCGTCGAGGATCTCCACGATCGGTCCCATGGTGCCGTCCGCCGAGTAGAGGCTCTCGGCGATCACCACGGTCTTGCGGGCCCGGACCCGGCCCAGGACGCGTGCCAGGTCGGAGACGTCGTTATGACGGAACGCGTGGACGTTGCGGCCGTAGCCGAGCCCTTCGAGGCCCTTCCAGATGCTCCAGTGGACGTCCCGGTCGACGACGAAGACGGTGTCGCGGTTGCGCACCTCGATCCCGGCGTCGAAGTGTGCGGCGCTGCTCATGGCGTGGACGAAACCGATGTTGGCCAGGAGCCCCGTGGCGAAGCTGATGGCCCGCTCCTTGCCGGTGTGGCGGGCGATCGTCTGCTCCAGCACGTGGTGCGGACGGCAGATGCCCTGGGTCATCCTGGACCCGCTGGTGCTCAAGCCGTGGGCGAGCGCCCCCTCGGCGAAATAGCGCCGGACCGGGAGGTGGCGCTCCAGGTCGAGGAAGCTGATGCTCGCGAAGTTCACCAGCTCGCGGCCGCCACGGACGATGGTCGGCCCGACGGGACCGTCCACCACCGGCGGACGGTATGCCGTGTCGTGCGTGTTGGCCTCGACGAAAGCGGCGAAACCCCATGGGGCAAGGCGGTCCACGGGCGGTGCGGGGGTGGTGCGGGACGCGGTCATGGCAAGGTTTCCCCTCCACGGTGGGCGCGGGGCGGCGTGGGCTCCAGGGCTGCGGCGAGGTGACCGAGCGAAGCCGTTCCGGCCAGCTCGTCGGGCGCGATCCCGGTGAAGCCGGACTGGTCGAGCAGCGCCAGGAGGCGTGGGACGGCGACCAGGGTGACTCCGTGGTCGGCGAGGCAACGGTTCATGTCCACGGCGTCAGGGCCGGCCAAGGAGCCGGCCGGCGGACCGTCCGGTGCCACAGCGACCACGGCGGCGGCCAGCGCCCGTTCGGCGCCCGGCGCAGGCGGGCGCGACGGGAGTTGCAGAGGCCCTGTGCTGTCGGTGGCAGTACTGGACTGGACGGACGGACGGCCGGATGCGAGGCCGGCCGGGGACAGGACGTAGCGTCCCGGGGCCGCGATGCCGGGCACTTCGCCGAGGTGGTCCAGGACGTGGCGGTGCAAGTCGTCGGGGGTGACGCCGGGAGTGGTGCGGACGTGTGCGACGAGGTACGGTCCGTCGCCTGCCTCCGCGACGTCCTCGTTCTCCACCACGGCGTCCCCGCTGGGCGCCACCGTCACATCGAGCACTCCGGGGTGGCCGCGCAGCACCTCTTCGACCGTGGTCAGGCACACCCATCCCTGTGGGGCGCGCCACCATCCGGCGGCGGCCGGTGTGAGCGGGCGGGCCGGCACCGGGCACTCGGCACCGTCGGCGAGCGCCCGCAGGAAACCGCACAACCGGACGGGTAATGCCAGGGCCTGCCCGGCGTCGAGCAGGTGGTCCCCGACGGTGACATCGAGGGTGACGACGCCCCCGTCGCGGCCGAGGTCGACGTAGAGGGTTTCGCAAGGCTCGTCGGGCGCGCTGTCGATCCAGGTGGCGGGCCCGTTCGGCGGAGTGCCGTACGCGGGGACCAGGTAGTCGCGTGGCCACGAGTAGCAGTTGTACTCGATGGTGGGTACGGTCACGACGCCGCGGCGACGGTCCATGCGCGCCTGGGCGGCGACCAGCTCCGCGGGGCGCCACTGACCGTGCCGGTAAGCCGCGGCGGAGGCGGCCGCGACCGAGGCGACCACCTCGCCGAACGCCGCGCCCGGACGGAGATCGATCTGTACCGGAACCGTCAGGGCCTGGACGCCGACGCTGTTGCGCAGGGCGGCCCGGGTCCGGTTGGAGACCACCACCGAGGCGAGGAACCGGTGTTCGCCGGTGCGGCTGGCGACGTCGTGGGCCAGCACCGCGAGCATCACGGTCTCCGGGCTGGCCCGATACCGCCGGGCGACGCGTTCGAGGTCGTCGTACGCGCCCACCGAGCGGTGCTGGAGGCGGTGACGGCCCTCGCCGTTCTCGCTCCCACCGAACGGGGCCAGTACGCCGGTGGGGTTGTCGGCCAAACGCGTCAGCCACTCACGCTCCGCCGCGCGGGCGCGTTCCGAGGGCTGGGCGGCGACTGTGTCGAGTGGGTGCAGATAGGTCTCCAACGGCGTTTCGTGGCCGCTCAGTTGTTCGTGCAGCTGGTTGATCAGTACTGCCAGCCCCCACCCGTCGATGAGAACGTGGTGGGCGGCCACCAGGACCGCACGCGGCTTTCCTGCTTCCAGCAGCACCCTGGCGAGCCAGGGCGGTTCTCGTTCGGGATCGATCGGGCGGGCAGCCAGCGCCGCCGTGGCAGCCTCCAGGGTGGTGGGATCGGCGGCCGGGACGTCGATGTGATCGACCGGCAGCGGGGCCCAGTCCGCGCTGTGGACGTGCTGTACGGGACGGAGCGGGTCGACGGTGCTGCGCAGCGCCTCGTGGCGGGCGGTGAGGGACGCGAGCGCCGCGTGGACGTCGGCGACGGTTGCCGGGGGCGGGACGTGGCAGTGGTCGGCGAGCGGGGTGGGGTTCACTCGCCGTGGTGCGGGAATGGTGCGTTCGAACCAGTGCCACTGCTGGACCCAGTTCAGCGGTCCGCTGCGGGTGACGGTGGCGGGGCTCGGGGTGGGTTCCGGAAGGTGGTGCACGGCCCGGGACCTCATACTGCCCGGACCACGAGGGCGGCGTTGTGGCCGCCGAAGCCGAACGAGTTGCTGAGCGCGATCCGCATGCCCTCGTGATGCTGGGCCCGGTGCGGTACGAAGTTGATGTCCGGGTCGATCGGCTCGTCGCAGTTGATCGTCGGCGGGACGTCACCCGTACGCAGGGCCTGGGCCGACGCCATGAGCTCGACGGCTCCGGCGGCGCCGATCATGTGCCCGGTCATCGACTTGGTGGAGCTGACCGGGATGCGGGTGACACGATCGCCCAGCACCTTGCGCAGGACAGCCGTCTCGACCGCGTCGTTCAGCAGAGTTCCTGTGCCGTGCGCGTTGATGTAGTCCACGTCCGCCTCAGTGATCCCCGCGTCGCGCAGCGCCGCCTCGACAGCCAGGCACGCGCCCCGCCCGTCCGGATGCGGGGCGGTCCAGTGATGCGCGTCGGAAGTCGCTCCGTAACCGATGAGTTCGGCCAAGGCCGTCGCCCCTCGCCTCTCGGCCACCTCGGCGGCCTCCAGCACCACCACGGCGGCTCCCTCACTCATCACGAACCCGTCGCGCTGCGCGTCGAACGGCCGGCACGCCGCAGCCGGGTCGTCGTTGCGTCGGGACAGCGCGCGGGCGTTGCCGCTGCCCGCCAGGTCGACGGCGGTGACGCAGGCGTCGGCGCCGCCGGCGAGGACGATGTCGGCCTCCCCATGGCTGATCATGCGCATGCCCGCGCCCACCGCGTCCGCGCCGCTGGCGCACGCCGTGCTCTGGGCACGGCTGGGCCCTTGGGTGCCGAGGCGCAGGCTGATCTCTCCGGCGGCACTGTCCATGGCGGTCGTGACCTGGGTGGTGGGGACGATGGCCCGGGGGCCTTTGTCACGCAGGATGTTCGCCGCGCGGTAGATCGACCCGACCGGGCCGTAGCCACTGCCGATGATCACGGCGGTCCGCGGCGCCAGGCGGTCGTCCACGACGAGTCCGGCGTGTTCGCCGGCCTCCAGCGCCGCGGCGAGGGCGAACTGCGCGTACGGGTCGGCGCGGCGGCTGACCATCGTGGGCATGTAGCGGCCGGGGGTGAATCCGCGGACCTGGCCGCCGATCCGGACTCCGAGATCGGTCACGTCGAACGCGTCCACGGTGTCGATGCCGCTGCGCCCGGCCAGCATCGCCGTCCACGTCTCGTCGACACTGTGGCCCAGCGGGGTCACTGCCCCGTACCCGGTGACCATCACCCGGCGTCGGGCCCGGTCGCGCCTTGCGTCACCTCGCTCTCCCGCGTCGGTCACTGGGGAATCACCCCGGCGTCGTCGCGGAGGGGCGGGGGTATGTCGTCGGGGGCCACCGGCACCATGAGCACGGCGGTGCCTCCCTGTGCGCAGAACTGCCGCGCGGCAAGGATCTCCTTGGCCGGTGCGGCCTTGTCGCGCAGCACCCGGTAATGGATGTCCGCCCCGTCCACCACAGGCGGCGGGGCGTCCGGGCGGGTGAAGGGGTGGCGTTCGGCGTCGAGGCCGAGGCGGGCGCGTTGGGCGTCCAGCCAGCCGTAACCGCCGTTGCACAGCACCACGTACAGCACGCCGCCGTGGGCCCGAGCGGTGACGGCGATGTCCGCGCGGGCCGCGAGGAACGCTCCGTCCCCGATGAACGCGGTGACCTCGTGATCCGGGGCGGCCCGCTTGACCCCGATGGCCGCGGCCGCTCCGAACCCCAAGGGGGTCTGCTCCGACGGCACGACGGATCCGCCACCGCTGTGGAAGGGGAAGCAGTAGGACCACATGTCCTGCAGTCCGTTCTCCTGGACCAGTACGCGAGGCTCGCCCGCGGTGGAGTCGAGTGCGGCGAGCAGTTCGGCGATGCGGATGCCCGGGAGGGCCGCCGCGCGGGCCAATTCCGCTTCCGCCTCGCGGGACATGGCGTCACGGGCGGAGGCGATCTCGTGCGCCCACGCCTCGGTCGCGTCCGTCGAGCCCGTCGCGTCTGCATGCTCGGCCTTGCGGGCCTCGTCCAGCGCCCGTGTCCAGCCGAGCACGGCGTGCCGGGCGTCGCCGAGCACGCGCGGGCCGGGGAACTCGGCCGACAGTCCGCCCGGATCGACGTTGACCTGCACGACCGCGACCGGGGGCCACGGCGTTCCGCCTTCGACGACGGTCTCCTCAAGTCGCCCGGCGAGCGATATCACCAGGTCACAGGAGGACCACAGCTCACGGGCGGGGGCCGCGGCGTAGAGGCCCGCCACGCCGCAGAACAGCGGGTGGCGCTCGTCGACGGCACCGCGGCCGGAGGCGGTGGTGAACAGTGCCGCGGCGAGGCGTTCGGCGAAACGTTCGACCGCCCCGTCGTCGTTGTGGTGCCGCATTCCGCCGCCCACCAGCACTGCCGGGCGCCGGCTCGCGCGGATCGCCGCCCAGGCCGGTCCCGATGTCACGGGAACGGGCTCAACGGCCAATGTTTCGGGCAGTGTTGGAGGAGGACCGGCGACGCGGACCTCGGCCGTGCGGACGTCATCGGGTACCTCCAGGTACACGGGTCCGGCCGGCGGTCCCAGGGCCCGGGTCAGCGCGGTCACCGTCGCGGGGACGACCCGGTTCGGGTGCCCCACCCGGTGCGCCCACCGCACGAGGGGCGCTGTCACGGCGACCTGGTCGAGTTCCTGGAATCCGGCGCTGCCCCGGCGCCGTTCGGGCGCGCCGGCGGCGAGCACGAGGACCGGCGCACCGGACTCCCGCGCCTCCAGCAGTCCGGTGGCCGCGTGCGTGACGGCCGGCCCTTTGCCCAGTGCGCATACGGCGAGCCGGCCTGACTGGAGCGCGTAGCCGGTCGCCATGTACATCGCGTTGCGCTGGTCACGGCACGGCACCAGGTCCACGCCGGCCGCGTCGAGGGCGCGCAGCAGCTCCAGATCATCACCGGGCAGCCCGAAGCAGCTGTCCACCCCGTTCGCCACCAGCAGGCCGACGATCGCGGACCACGCGTCGGCGTATCGTTTCCTCACCCCGGTCACTTCCCACGCACCGCGACAGGGGCGGCAGTCGGTAGGTGCTGCGCCACGGCCTGCGACATGAGCAGGGGTTCGGCGTGTCGCTCGCCGCCGTAGGAGAGGTAGTTCGCCCTCATCCCGAATCCGCCGAACGGGCGGTTGCCGTCCTCGGCTTCGAGCAGCGTGTGGTCGACACAGGTGTGGTGACGCTTGGACAGTACCGCCACCGTCTCCGGATCGTTTCCGTAGACCATCGCTCCCAGCGCGCGTTCACTGAAATAGGGGCTTGCCAACCGTTCGCGCAATCGCCGCGCACTGGGGTAAGCAACGACGTTGAAGACCGGGGCAAACATCTCGTCAAGAGGGATCTTGTCGTCGAACTCCCACAGCAGCACGGTCGGTTCGACCCTGCGGGACAGCAGATCGATGCGTCCGCCGTGCCGGATGCGGCTCACCTGACGCACCAGGTAGTCCGAGCAGTTCACCAGCGCCGAGTCGTAGTGGATCGGTCCGTAGTCGGCGGCAGGGTCGCTGTTGTGCCCAAAACGCAACGACGTCAGGTGCGTGGACAGGAGGTCGACGAATTCCTCGGTGCGGCCCTGCGGCGCGAATACGACGTCGGGGCCGAAGCAGTCCTGGCCGGAATTGTAGAGCCGGATCTTCGTGACGTCGTGTACGGCGCGCGTAAGATCGGCGTCGGGTGCGATCACGAAGGGATTGATGCCGCGGCCGAAGAAGAGGAAGAGCTGGTCTTCCGCCAGCCCTTCTCGGACAGTCTCGGCATGGGAGTAGTTTCCGGTGAAGGCGATGAGGTCCGCCTCGCGCACCGGCCCCGTCACGAACTTGCGTTGACTGAGTTCGAAAATCTCGATGGGCAATCCGTGAACCTGCGCCAGCAGCTCATGCAGGCGTTGCATCTGGCTCTTGATCTCAGAGGACGGTCGAAAGGTGATCCGGTCGGTGTAAAGGGACGCCACGAGCATGTATAACGCGTAGGAATAGAGTGGGATGTTGGAGGGCGTGAAGACCGCGGCCCGGGGCACGCAGCCGGGACGGGCCCGGCGGATCTCCTCCTCCGCCCCGTCGAGGGTGGCGAGGAACGAACGAATCTCCGCGCCGGCCGTGTGGTGGGGTGAGATTTCGGTGAGAATTCCCAGCACCGCGTCTTCGTTGGCGGCCACGTACCGGCGCACTGCGCGCAGCGCGTCGACACGGTCGCCGAAGGGGATGCGGTAATCGGTCGCACCGACGGCCGAGCCGGACGCGAAGACGTCGGTGGCCGTGGTGTGCGACGCGGGTAACGAGGTCATGGCGATCTTCTCCAGAACGGCCAGGTCGGGCTTTCCGGTACTTGTGAGAGGCAACGCGGGAAGCACGACGATGTGGTCGGGCTGCTCGTACCGGGCGAACACCGGGCGCAGCGCCCGCCTCCAATGGGCGGGCTCGTGACCGTCCGGGTCCGCGATCACGAACACCAGACGGCACCCCAGACGCTCGTCGGGGACGGCGACGACCTCCGTCTGCGCGCCGGCCGACTCGGCCCGCTCGGCGAGGTGGTCGGGGTAGAGCGTGTGGCCGTCACGGTGCACGGCGTGCTTGCGCCCGAGGGCGAAGACGCGGCCGGCGTCGTCGAGCAGGCCGATGTCGCCGGTGCGGTGCACGGGACCGGAAACCGGAACAATCTCCCCGTCATCGCCCAGGTGACCGATCATCAGGCCGCTACTGCGTACGACAAGCTCGCCGAGCCGGCCGTGCGGAAGCGGCCTGCCGAGGCCGTCGTGGACCTCGACGACCACGCCCGGCAGCGGTGTGCCGCACCCGACCGGATCGGCAGGGGGCGCCAGCGCGATATTGCCCACCTCGGTCGCTCCGTAGCCGTCGAGCAGGTACCGGCCGGTGCGGGCGTGAAACCGGGCCGCCAGGTTGCGGCCCAACGGCGCGCCACCCACGCACCAGGCCCGTACCGACTCCAGCGCGTCGGCGAGGGCGGGACGGCGGTCGAACAGGTTGAGCAGGCTGTGATAGGTCGACGGGGCCGCGTCCACGATGGAGAGACCGTGGTCCACGCCGACCGCGAGGGCGCGGTCCAGGCGCGTGGTGGGCCCGTAGACGACCAGCGTGCCTCCGCCCAGCCACCAGCAGAGGACCAGCGACAGACCATATTGGTGGGAGTAGGGCAGCACGGGCAGGAAGACGTCGTCGGGCCGGTACCCCATGCGTTCCGCACTGAGTGCGAGGTTGTCCAGAATCGAACGGCCGGAGCGGACAATGCCCTTGGGACTGCCTGTCGTGCCCGACGACCACGAGATGGCAGCGTCCTGGCGCCGCGACCAGGCCGCGACATCAGGCACGGCCGCCGTGTTCGAAACGGGCCCTGTCGCCGCGACGCCGCCCGTACGGTCGCTGATCTCCTGCACGACGCGCGCGTGAACGCGAATCCGCGCCCGCTGTGACGGGACAGCTCGATGATCAACCAGAACCACCGAAGCGTCGAGGTGAATGAGCGCGAGCAGATCAACGACCCATTCCGGGGAATTGGCCCGGCTCAGCATCACCCGCGAACCGGGTTCGATGCCGCGGCGTGCGAGAATTTCAACGGCACCGGATAATCGGGCCGCGATGTCATCCGTCTCCCAGATACGCCCCTCGGGCGATATCAAGCGCCTGAATATGGGCAACTCGTGCTCCTCAACGCCAGGGCGTGTTCAAGTTCCTGGACGTACACGTTTGTGAACCCACGAGCACGCGATAACGTCTGCTTCTGTTCAACGAGCGACTATCCCATAGTTGCAGACCGGTGTCGAGTACGGCAGGAACACGCCATGACACGTGCGGTGTCGCTGAATACGCAGTGACAGAAGAGAAAAGCGACGAGTGGCCAATTCTGAGCGTCTGATGCGCGACACGGACGCGGTGCGTGACGACGTCCTTGCTGCGATGACGGAACATATCGACATCCTCGTTCCAGGGATATTCCTTCTCGACAAGATGGGCGGCTATCTGTCCGGGCTCTGGCCGCCATTGGCATGGAGGATCTCGCCCGTGACGAACGGCGCGTTCTCCAGGTAGATCACTGCGTCGGCGATGTCGGCCGGCTCGCCCATCCGGCCGACCGGGAGCAGACCGCTGAGGGCCGCGTGATCCTCCTCGGAGTGCATGGGCGTCTTGACGAAGCCCGGCGAGACCGGCGTCGACGCGGATGCCCCGCGTGGCGTACTCGATGGCCAGGGACTTGGTAGCGGATTGCAGGCCGCCTTGGGTCAGCGGGGTCAGTACGGATGGCACACGCGCATCGGCGTTGCCGACCAGACGGGAGGTGATGGTGATGATGTGGCCGCCGCCCACAGCAAGCATGTGCGGGACAGCCAGTCGGGTGATGTGGAAGAAACCGGTCACGTTCACACCGACCACCGAGTCGAAATCCGCCCGGGTGTAGTCGGTGAAGGGCCTGGCGAGGAAGAGCCCCGCGCTGTCGACCAGGGTGACGATACGGCCGAACCGCCGCACTCCCGCGTCGAGGGCGCGTTGGGCGGTAGCGGGCTCGATGCCGTGGACGAGGCGGACGCCCTGCCGACGCGCCGACGTGCCGACCTGTTCGAGTACGTGCCGGTCGACCGGCACGTCGTCCAGCCGGTCGTTCCACTCGGCCCACGGCGCGGCCATGTACGCACGGAAGGCGCTCAGGAAGCACGCCACGGTCCTGCATCTGAACACCGGTGGGTGTGGCGCTGCCACCACGACGGGACCCTGCGCCGGTACGAGGCCACGCTCGGCGCGACGCACGTCGAGGGCACGTCCGTCGAGGGCGATCCCACCGTGACCGAAGCGGTGCAGGAACTGGCCTGGCTCCAGGCCAAACACAGCGGGTCGGCGTTTCGGCCATGGTCGTGCCGGAGGACGACCCGCCCGTGGCAAGGGTCCGTGTATGCGGCAAAGGAGCGCTTCCGTGCGTTTCCAAGGAGCGCGCTGCGTCCGAAACACGTGTGTTCGAAGCCCGAGGGCTCTCGTTGAACGCCATGACATCCCTGGCCCCCTTCCTGGAGACCGCCATGCACTCTCTTCCCGTCCGTACCGCCGCATCCGTTCCTGCCCTTGCCGTCCTGGTCGCTCCCGCCAGAGCCCGGGCCGCTTCCACCGTGCGCGCCCGCTGCGCTGCCGACGCCGTCCGGAACGGTCGCCCGGATACGAGGTGGGTGGCGTGAGCGAGCCCACCGATGCGTCAGCCGACCGCGTCCCCGAGCCGCGCACCGCCCCGCAGCCGCCAACTGCGCTGTCCGACGCACAGGCCCAGGAAGACCGGCCGGATGTCAAGCAACAAGCCGCGACGCAGCCGGACACCGAGCCGCAGCTACGGTACGTCGACCTGACCGGCCGCCGGGAGGCAGTTGGCCGCTCGATCCGGATGCGCGACATGGCCCGGCGGCTGCCGCAGCTGGTGCGGCGCTCGCTGGCCCTGGCCTGGCGGGTCGACCGCCGAGCAACCGTCGGCCTGCTGCTGTGCCAAACCGCCGCCGGGGTGATGCAGGCCCTCGGCCTGGTCGCCATCAGCGGCACGCTCAGCGCCCTGCTCGCTTCCGGCGAGGTCTACGACCGGCTCCTGCACGCGTGGCCGTCCGTGGCGTTGCTGGCCGGTGCCGCCGGCGTACGGGCCCTCCTGGGGATCACCGTCGGCTGGCTGTCCTCGCGGCTCGGCCCGCTGATGTCCCGCGAAGCCGAGCAGATGCTGCTCACCGGCTGCGCCGAGGTGGAACTGTGCGCCTACGACGAGCCCGACTTCAACCGGGACCGCGAGGCCGCCGAGCGCGGGGCGCAGGTCACCGGGGACCTGATCGACGAGGGACAGGACCTGATCGCCTCCAGTGCCAGCTTCCTGGCCGGAGCGATCGTGCTGGCCGGAGTGCACTGGGTCCTTCTTCCGCTTCTGGTGGTGGCCAGTCTGCCGCAGGCCCTGGCCCAGGTCAGCGCCGCTCGGGTGCGTTACCTGGCGAACGCCCGCAGCAACGGCGACCATCGGATGCTGTCGGTGCTGCGGTGGCACATCTTCACGCGTGAGGCGGCCGACCAGATCCGTGCCGGCACCATGGCCGACTTCCTGTCCGGCCGCTACCGCCAGACGGTGGCCCGCATCAACCGCGAGGACCGGGTCGCCGCCGACAAGGGCGCGCGGATGTCCCTGGGCGGCTCGCTGGGTGGCGGGCTGCTGTCGGCCGTGGTGTGGGCGGCGGTCGTGTGGCTGCTGGCCACCGACCGGATCAGCGTCGGGCACGCGGGGACGGCGGTTTTCGCCCTGCAGACGGTGGGCCAGTCGGTCCGTGGGCTGGTGGCCATCGGGGCGCGCGCCGTACGTACCGGGCTGTACATGGACGACTGGCAAAGCTTTCTCGACAAGGCGGGCGGGTTCCGTATGCGCCGGGGCGCACACCGGCCCGAGCCGCCGAAGTCGATCGAGATCAAGGCGGTCACCCACCGCTATGCGGGCAAGGACCGCGACGCGCTGTCCGAGGTGTCGCTGACCTTGCGCCGGGGCGAGGTCACTGCCCTGGTCGGCTTCAACGGCTCGGGGAAGTCGACGTTGTCGAAGCTGGTCAGCGGCCTGTACCTGCCCACGGACGGGCAGGTGCTGTGGGATGGCGTACCCACCTGCGACGCCGACCCGTACCAGCTGTGGCAGCAGGTCGCCCTGGTTCCGCAGGACTACGCGCACTGGCCGCTGACCGTGCGCGAGAACGTCACCCAGGGGCAGCCTACGGCGCGCGGGGACGCGGCGGTGCGTGAGGCGTGTCAGGCCGCCGGCGCCGACGAGGTCGTCGACCGGCTCGGCGCCGGCCTGGACACGCTTCTTGCCCGTGAGTGGCTCAACGGGGAGGAGTTGAGCGGCGGCCAGTGGCAGCGTGTGGCTCTCGCGCGGGCGTTCTTCCGCGAAGCCGGGCTGCTGGTGCTCGACGAGCCGACCGCGAACCTCGATCCGCGCGCCGAGTACCGAATCTTCCAGCGGCTGCGGGACCTGGCCCGTGACCGGGTGGTGCTGTTGGTGACCCACCGCATCACCAACGTGGCGGTTGCCGACCGCATCGTGGTCCTCGACGAGGGCAGCATCGTGCAGGAGGGCACCTACCAAGAACTTGCCCGACAAGATGGAGGGCTCTTCCAGCAACTGCTGTCCTATCAGGTCACCGCGGGCTCGGACGACGCAAGCCGGGGAGGGTGCTCATGAGCTGTCCCGGTGGCGCTGCACATCGCCCGGCCGAGACAGTCGCGTCGTCAGCCACGCCCCTCTGCGAGCACTCCGCCCGAGGTGATCACGTGCGGCCCACCCACTCCCCCATCCGTGCGGCCGTGGAGGCGTATCTGGCCCGGCATCCCGGTGAGCGAGACGCTCTGGCCAGCCTGCTGTTCGTCATCGACGGCAGTGGCGATCCGTGTCACCGTGCCATGCCGCCCGGCCGCATCACGTGCAGTGCGGTGGTCATCGACCGTGAGCGGCGCGTACTGCACGTCGGGCACCAGGCATCGGGGAAGCTGCTCGCGCCCGGCCACGTCGAGAAGGGCCCGACCCTGCTGACCGCTGCCCTGCGGCAAGTGTGCGAGAAAACCGGGATCCGTCCCGGCGACCTGTGCCTGACCCCGCAGTTCCTCGGTGATCCAATCGACGTCGGCATCGGCATCGACGACCTCGGCACCAGCCCGGCCGAGGGGGAACGCGCCCACCGGCACTTCGACTTCCGTTTCGCCTTCTGTCTCAGCGGCGAGCAGCCACCGCCTCTGGCTCTGCAGGACGACGCGGTATGCGGTGCCCAGTGGCTGGCGTTCGCAGACGTCGGGTCGCCGGCCCTGCGCGCCAAGCTCTTGGCGGCCGAAGCCCAGGGGCTCGACGGACGGCCGGAGCCCGTCAGCGCCTGCGTGGTGCTCCACGACGGCCACGGCCGCTATCTGCTGCATCTGCGGGATCAGCTCGACGGCATCTGGCAGCCAGGCGTTTTCTCGCTTCTCGGCGGTCAACGCGAAGTGGGCGACGGGTCCTTGGAGGCGACCCTGCGAAGGGAGCTCGCCGAGGAGACCCCGGGTCTGGAACCTGTGGGCCTGGCGCCGTACGTCCTGGAGCAGGCGACGAGCGTCGAGGGGCTGACGGTACCGGTCCAGGTCTTCACCGCCCTCTGGAGCGGCGATCCGGACGCAGTGGGTTTGCAGGAAGGCGTGCTGCTGCGCTGGTTCGCCCCCGAGATGCTGGACCGGCTGCGCATGAGCCCGGGCACCGCCGATCTGATCCGCCGGCACGCGACCCAGCACCCTCCGGCCGACGGAGCGACCGGCCGAGTGCGCCCGCGACGGCGCGCAGCGGTAGAGCGGCACACCGAGCCGCTGGACGTCCACCTGATTCTGCTCCGGCAGTCCGAGGACGGTCCGCAGGCCCTGCTGTCGCGGCGCGCCGGAAACGTATACGCCAGTGGGCTGTGGCATGTGCCGTCCGGGCACCTGGACGGCCCGCACGAGGACATCGTCACGGCCCTGGTGCGTGAGGCCCGGGAGGAGACCAGCGTCGTCATCGACCCGGCGGATGTGCGGGTTGCCGTCACCGTGCACCATCGCAGCCCCGGCGGGGAATGCCGTACCGGCTTCTTCTTCGAGGTGCGGCGGTGGAAGGGCACGCCCCGGATCGCGGAACCGGACCTGTGTGACGCGATGGACTGGGCACCCCTGGATGCTCTGCCCGCACGGATGGTGGCCTATTGCCGTGCCGGCCTGGACGCCTACGCAGCCGGCGCCCGGTTCGCGGTCCACTTCCAACGGCCCGGCGACACGATCGCCTACGACCCGGGCGCCGACCGTCTACGCCTCGTGCCGACCGCCCTCGGACATGCGACGGTCCGTGCGGCCGGGCCCGGCGACGCCGAAGGCATCACCCGCCTGCGCTCCGCCTACGTCCTGTCCGAGCCTCTGAGCGAGGAGTGGATCCGGCGGTGCGCCGACGAACTCGCCCCGCGGCTGACACCGGCGGGGGACGCGCGGGCCTGCGTGATCGATGCCCCGGACGGCTCGCTCGCGGCCTGCGCTCTCGGCCTCGTCCACCCCGTGCTCCCGGCACCGTCCTACCCCCGGGGCCTGGCCGCCCGCCTGCACGTCGTCGCCACACATCCGGACTTCAGGCGCCGCGGCTACGCCAGGGCCGTGGTGTCCGCACTGCTCGATCGCCTGCACGCCGACCACGTCACACTGTTCGACCTCCATGCCAGCGACGAAGCCGCGCCGCTCTACCGCGAGCTGGGCTTCGAGGGCAGCCCCGCGCTGATGCGGATGACACGACGCGAAGCGCCCACCTTCCCGAACCAGGCCGCAAGCGCCCCGCGGCCGTAACCGCGCCGTGGCGCCCGCCTTCACCGACGAGGAGCACTCTGTGGGATTCACCCGCAAGGGCTGGTCCCGGCACTACACCGACGGCCACGGGTTCCGGCCACTGGGGGACGAGGAGAAGACGCTGCTGATCGAGCACGCCACGCCGCCCGCACGGGGCCGGGCGCTGGACGCCTGCTGCGGCACCGGGGAACTGGCCGCCTTTCTGCCCTCGCTCGGGTACGCCGTCGACGGCACCGACTTCGCCGACGGCGCCCTGACGCGGGCGAGCACGGAGCGTGCCGAGGCGCAGGCGGTGCGCTGGCTTTGCCTGGACATCGAGCACGACGACCTGGCCGACCTGGCCGAGGACGGCTACGACCTCATCACACTGCGGCTGTCCATCGCCTTCATCCATGACCGCGCCCGGGTCCTGCGCCACCTGGCCGCGCGGCTGCGCCAGGGCGGGGCGCTGGTCCTCATCACTCCCCTCGTGGCGAATACGCCCGCCGAGCGGCGGCACATCGCGCTGGACGAGGACGAGCTGGAGGCCCTGGCCGACGGGTTCCACAGCGCCGAACGGTTCGACGTCGAAGGGCTGGCTGTGCTGATCCTGCGTGAACCGGGAGCGTTCAGCACCGAGGAGAAGGACCGGCCAGAGCCGCAGACCGTGTTCGGGGTCGCGGCAGTGGTCACCAACACCTGAGGTCGGGAACCGCTGGGCCGCTCCACCCGCGACAGGCGAAAGCTGCCCGGCGGCAGGTGGGAACTGCCCGGTGTTCATTAGGCAGGTGGGGTGTCGGGCAACATGAAGCCGGGCCCGGCTTCCTCGACATTCGCACTGCTGTGACCGGGACGCTCCGCGCCGCGCCGATCGGGCGGGATCGCACGGGTCATCGCTACGTCGAGGTCGATCACGAAAAGGCCGGGGCGCCGCCCGGGCCTCGGGCATCGCGCGTACGCGCTTTTTGCCTTTCGCTGTTCGCTTCCGGTATCTCGCCCCCGGAAGCGAACAGCGAACGTAAACCAGCCCATCTGTGGATAGTGGTGTGTCAGCGCAGCGCGGAAATCATGTCCTCGGCCAGCCTGGTGCTGGAGGCGGGGTTCTGACCGGTGAAGAGGTTGCCGTCGATGATGTTGTGCTGCTGGTAAGCCGCCCCTCCGACGTGGTCCGCGCCCAGCTCCCGCAGACGGGAAGCAAGCAGCCACGGCGCCCCCTCGGCGGTGCCGAACAGCTGCTCCTCCTCATCGGTGAACGCCGTCATCCTGCGGCCGGCGAAGAGCCAGTTGCCGTACGCGTCCTTGGCACTCAGCAGCGCGGCCGGACCGTGGCAGACCGCACCGATGAGCTTCCCTTCCTCGTCCGCCTCGGCCAGTAGACGGCCCAGGTCGGCGTCCTGGAAGAGGTCGACGACCGGGCCGTGGCCACCGGGCAGTACCACCGCGACGTAGTCGTCGATGCTGACCTCGTCGAGCTTCAGCAGCGAGCCGAACTCCTCCAGCGCCTTGCGGGCGTGTGCCACGTAGCGGCCGCATTCCTCCCCCGCGACCGCCGGGTCGGCGCTGTGCTCGTCCAGCGACTGCAACACCCCGCCCGGAGAAGCGAAGTCGACCGCGTAACCGGCCTCGACGAACTTCTCGTGCGGAGCAGCCAGTTCCTCCGCCCAGTAACCCGTCGGGTACTTCGATCCGTCGGTGCGTTCCCAGACGCTGGCGGCCGACATGACGATGAGAACCTTGCCCTTGTTCATGAACGAGTTCCTTTTCCGTGCAGAGATGTGAAGAGACGTCCGGAGCAGGCGGCAACCTGCTCCGGGAAGATCAGCGGTCAGGCGCGACGCAACGGCGAGGGGGAGCAAAAAAGCGCCGACCGTGGTTCCACTCGTCGACCGCTCCCCCGAGGAACGTCTTGACCAGCCCTTCTGCCGTGCGCATGCCGCATTCCGTCCTCTGTCACTCACCCGGAGGACGTGCATCCAGCATGGCCTGCCACCAGCCCCCACAGGCGCCCATATCAGGCCCTGCGAGACAGCGGACCCGGCAGACTAGGACTCACAGACCCACGCGGGAAACACCCGCACCCGCGATACTGCGTGGCATGGCCAACAACAGTCGTGAGCTGGGCGACTTCCTGCGGAAGGCGCGCAGCCAAGTGGATCCCGAGCAGGCCGGTCTACCGCCGGACAGCCGTGTGCGGCGCGTGCCGGGCCTGCGCCGTGAAGAGGTCGCCCGCCTGGCCGGCGTGTCGGCCGACTACTACGCCCGGCTCGAACAAGGGCGCCCGATCGCTCCGTCGCCCGGTGTCGTAGCCGCACTCTGCCGCGCTTTGGGCCTTGACGAGGCGGGACGCACGTACCTGCACACCCTCCTCGGGGTGACGGCCGCGCCGTCACGGCGGCACGGCCGAAGCGCCCAGAGGCTCCGCCCTGGCCTTCACCAGCTCATCGACGCCCTCGATGGCGAACCGGTCCTGGTTCTCGGCCGCCGCAGCGACGTCCTGGCGGCCAACCGGATGGCCAAGGCGCTGTTCACCGACTTCGACCAGATGCCCGTCCGGCACCGCAACTACGCACGCTGGATGTTCCTCAGCGAGGAGCCCCGGTCCTTGTTCGTCGACTGGGAGGACCAAGCACGGGCCGCCGTGGAAAGCCTGCGTCTGGAGGCGGGACGGGACGCGGACGACCAGGCCACGAACGATCTCATCGCGGAGCTGCGCGGAAAGAGCACGGAATTCGACCACTGGTGGGAAGAGCACCGGGTCCATCAGCGCACCCACGGTTCCAAGCGTCTCCATCATGCGCTGGTCGGTGAACTGACAGTGGAGTACGAGACGCTGACGCTGCCGGGAGATCCCGACAAAACTGTCTTCGTCTACACCGCGGAACCCGGATCGTCGTCCAGACAAGCACTCGATCTCCTGGCCATGTGGCCCCTCACCGGCACCGGAACGCCCCGGGCCGGAACGGCCCAAGCGCACGACTGACACGGGTGTTCGTCCCGTGTCTGGCGGCCTCGTGCCCCATGTGTCCGGTGCAGCAGAGGTGCTGCACAGCTTCAGTGGCCCGCTCCCCGCGTGGGCCGTCGCCAACTCCTCCGGCAGGGCGCCTCCCGGAGTTCGGAGCCTCTGTGGGACCGGGACATGCTGGTCGACGACGCACGTCATCAGGTCGGCCTCCCTCACGCCGAAGTCGCCCACCAGGACGTGCCCCTCCACGTTCCGCCCGGCTTCGTGCATGTCGCCGGGTACACCGACGTGGAGCCTCATCCATGCGGCCGGCCTCGCGGGCACATTCACGTGGACGGGAGCGTCAATGACAGCCGGGGGGGGACGCCCCTGACTGGCCTCCGGCCCGGCCTGAACCGCCAGTAGCACGTGCGGGCTACAGGACCTATCACCACATCCACACCCACATCCACTCCGAAAGAGAGCCCTTTGATGATCCACCACTGCGTCCGCTTCACCTTCAAGCCCGGCACCACTCCCGAGCAGCTCGAAGACGCCCTCGCCAGCCTGCGCAACCAGGGCGAGGTCATCCCCTCCGTACGGTCCTTCCTTGTCGGCCGCGACCACGGCGGTGTGTACGAGTGGGGCGCCACCTTCCAGATCGACGACCTCGACGGCTACTGGGAATACCTCATCCACCCCGCCCACCGCCGCACTGACGAGATCGGATTGCCGCTGGTCGACAGGTTCATGTCGTTCGACATCACCGACGACCCGGCCCCCGGGACCGGCACAAAGATCGCCGAACTGCACCAGCGCCGCTATGACGCCGATCCCGGCCTCACCGAACTCGTCTCCAACCTCAACCAATACGAAGGCAGCGCCGCCCCTGGCCCCCACGCCGCCTGACGTCCGTCCGTTTCATCAACGTCATCAGGCGATGCGCCGCTCCAGCAATGGCAGAGCTGCTCGCCGTAGGGTGAATGGAACAGACAGGCTCGGGAAATTGGTTGCGATGGAAGGGGCCCCGGAGCCGATCGGTCTCGTATGGCATGACGCGGTCGGCCTCGCGAGTCTGGCCTCAGCGGGCACGGTGAACGCCGTCGAGGTGGTGGCCGCCCATCTCGACCGGATCGAGGCGATCGCAGACCGAGTGAACGCCTTCGTGACCGTGCTCTGTGAGCAGGCCCTGCACGCCGCAGCACGACTGGCCGGCGGCCCGCTCAGCGGAGTTCCCTTCACGGTCAAGGACTCCTTCGGCAGGCCGGCGGCATCCTGCTGGCCAAGACAAACCTGCCGGAGATGTCCTACTGGATCGAGACGGACAGTCGCCTGACCGGCAAGTCCCTGAACCCCTACGATCCGCAGCGCACCCCCGGAGGCCCCGGAGGCTCCAGTGGCGGTGAGCCGGCGGCCATCGCGAGCGGGCTCTCGCCGCTCGGCATCGGGAGCGATGTCGCCATCTCCGTGCGCGGGCCCGCCGCCGACGCGGGGATCGCCTCGATCAAACCCCCACGGCAGGTTGCCGATGACCGGCCACTTTCCCGCCGTGCCGCGCCGCTGGTGGCACGTTGGCCCCATGGCTCGCAGCGTGCGCGATCTGCGCCTGGCTCTCGCCCTCATGGAAGGGCCCGACGGCAGCGTCCCCTACGCCGTGGCGCTGCCCGCCCCGGGCCGCCCCCGCGGCAGGGGCTGGCTGCGCATCGGCTGGACCGCTGCGGCGTTCGGCGCGGTCGGGTCGATCAACAGGTCGCCGCTACGGTCGCCGCGGCGGCCACGGCGCTGGCGGGTTCGGGCACGACGTCCGGGAGAGCGAGCTTTCATGGCTCGCCGAGCGGGACTGCACCCTGCTGTCGGCGACGCTGTTTCCCCCGGAGGTAGGGCCAGCCCTGCGCGCCGTCACCTCCGGCCGCGAGACGGAGTTGCACCCGGTCATCCCGGTCATCGCGGCCACGCTGGAGTCCGCCGAGGTTCTGCTGGCCGACTGCATCGCCGCCGAACACGAGGTGGAGCAGCTGCGCACGCGATTTGCCGCATGGTTCGCCGACCACGACGTCCTGCTGTGCCCAGTAACGCCGCTTCCCGCGCCGCCTCATGGCCGCAGCCGCCTCGACGTGGACGGTGTCCCCCTGTCGGCACACGCGGTGATGCGCGCGACCGTACCGTTCAACCTGACCGGCCTGCCCGCCGCCGCGCTCTCTTTCGGCGCCACGGACGACGGCCTGCCGCTCGGCGTCCAGTTGGTCAGCCGATGGTGGGCCGAGACCCTCCTCCTCGTCCTCGCGGAAAGCCTGGAGGAGATCAGCCCTGTCCGCGGCCGCCGCCCCGCCTTCTGACTGAGCGATTCGCCATGTCTCACGGCGAAACGTAGGCATTCATCACCCCTGGCGCTCCGTGACGGGGGTGCCTGAGGAGCAGGTCGGCCTGGGCTGTGGCAGGAGAGCGCTGTTCCGTTCCGGCACCTCCCATTTCATCCCCAGCCGCCCCGCCCCGCCCCAGACGGTTTCGCTCGCTGGCCGGGCCGACCACCGCGCCGTACATCGGGAACGTGGCCACTCATCGCGGCTACTCCGGCGACCTGTCCGACGACCGCTGGGAGTTGACCGAACCAGCCCCCACCGCCTGGCGCGACGAGCGTCGTCGGCGCGGCTGGACATCAGCCGACCTCCCGAGCACGATCTGCGCTCGCTCATGAACGCCGTCCTGTACGTGGACCGCACCGGCATCCCGTGGCGCTGTCTGCCGCACAACTTCCCGCCCTGGCCCACGACCTATCACTACTTCGCCTGCTGGCGCTGGCAGCGGGACGGTGTCGCCGTCCACGGCCAGGTGAAGTGTCCTGATGGCAGTACGTCCGCCGGCCCGTCTTCGTCAGACGCCACAGAGGCTCTCGCCATGTCCTTCCGGACCAGGCGCGTCAGGCTTCGCGGACGAGGAGGTGCTTCGCGGATTCACGGAAGTGGGCGACGAGCGGGTTGGCGTCTGCGATGCGCGTGGCGAGCGCCACCTGGCAGGGTTCGACTCCCTCGACGGGGATGGTGACGAGGTCGTGGCGGAGTGCGCAGCGCCGGTCGTCGGCCGGCTCGAGGGCGATGGCCCGGCCGTCGACGACGACTTCGAGCTTGTCCTCGAAGGTATCGACGAGCATGGGACCGGGTGGAGCCGGGCTGCCGTCCGGACGGGGGTCGAGCCGCCAGAACCCGGTCCACAGCGCGGCCATACCAGCACAGGCCACGAGAGGTTCGTCGGTGAAGTCGTCCGGGGTGACCGACTCCTTGCCGGCGAGGCGGTGGAACGCGGGCACGACGAGTGCCCGGGGTTCGTCGTAGTCCCGCCGTCAGCGGATCACGGGAAAACCGAAGATAGGAGCGAGCCATGTATTCGCTCCGAAAGGCACCCGCAGCCCGGACAGGTCGCCTGCCGGGCAGTGCTCAGGGCCTCTACCCGGACGACCATGTCGGTCACCTCCACCGACTCCACCAACACGTTCTCCAGCGAGGAGAACAGCACCCCTTCGAGTCGCAGCCGTACATCGTTCACGGCACAGCGCTGTCGGCCAGATCACCCACCGGTCAGGCGATTTTCGGCTATCCCAGTCACCATCACGAGAAGATCGACAGTCACGCTGCATACGCGACCACACGAACTGGACCAGAGCCCCCCGGAAAGCGACACAGCCAGGTGAGGCCCCTGCGCGTCGATCAGGATCACGGGACGGCGGGTGGGGCAAGACACGGGGTTAATCTCGTTCCTTTTCAGCAGCCCGGCCGCTGCGGTCACGCCGGGCGAGACCGCGTCACCACGGCTCCGGGCCGGGCTTCTGCGGCCGCATGAGGTCCCTCGCCGCCTTCAGATCGTCGACCACCTTGACCAGCTGCCACTTCGTGCCGGTCCAGCGCAGTACCGCGCGCGGCAGCTCGGGATCCAGGTGCGCGGCCCGGGGCGGCCCTTCGCGGAGGGTGACGGCGCGCATCCTGCCAGGCTGGTAGGTGCGGGCCAGCAGACGCTGCCCCCACCTGAGGTTGATCTCCGCGCGCCGGTCACTCATCGTCGTCCTCCTGGCCGCCCTCGTTCCCCGGCTCGTCGACGTCCATGGTGGACAGGTCACTCATATCGGCCCGTTCGGCCTCGGTGACCTCGCCGTCCTGGCCGGCGTCCTCGCGGGGCATGGCACCAGTGTCCTGTGCGTACCCGGCCGTGGCCATGCTTGCGCCGCACTGCGTGGGGCGGATACCTCGCGCAGCGGGGCGGCGAGCCGCCGGGAGGTAGGCCGCTGCGGACCGCGTCGGTGATGAAGATCCTTCGCACTCCGACATCAACACCACGATGGCTACAACGCTATCTACCTCTTCGAGAAGCGCAGGCTCTCCCTGGAGACCTGCGCGAGGGCGTTCGGGACCTCGTGCATCCACGAGCACGCTTGCGTCCGATGCTCGCTCCTCCAGCCCGAGCCCTCCCAGCGAGACCGGCTGATCGAGATTCGCGACAACCTGACCGATCGGAGCGCCGAAGCTCAGCGCGAGGGCCGGCTCGGCGAGGTCGAGGGCCCTGAGATCAGCTTGGCCGGGAGTGGGCGGCCGCCGGCGGCGCGTCAGGGGAGGCCGGAAGCTCTCGTCCCAGGCGTGCGAGCGGGGAGAAAGCCATCACTACCGGGGACAGCATCATGCCTGCGGCCGTCACCAGCAGGCTGGGGCGCAGCCCCCACTCTTCCGCGAGGAATCCGCCGAGCAGAGAACCGAGCGGGGTCAGCCCCATGCCGACAAACGTGATCGTCGCGGCCGCGCGGCCCTGCATCCCGTCCGGAGTGACGGCCTGCCGGACTGCCATGACCGTGACATTCACCAACTGGCCGCCGAGCCCGAACACGAAGCTGACCGCAAGGAGCGCGGGAACCGTCACCACAGAGGAGTCACTCAGCGTGGGCACGCCCAGGAACACGCCGTCGCCGAGTGCCGCCGCGCACACGAGCACTGCGCCATAGCCGAACCGGCTCGGCAGCCGGGCGGCCAGCACCGAGCCCAGGAGCGCGCCCGGCCCCGTCGCCGCAAGCGTCAGCCCTACGACGGTGCCCGACAGGTGCAGTTCCCGAGGCAGAAAGAGCAGATAGACGGTCATCACGGCCGCGAAGAAGAACTGGAAGGCGGCTGAGGCCAGGCACACGGTCCGAAGCGAGGTATCGCCAGCGACGAAACGCAGGCCCTGATGAATCCGCCGCCTCACCCGAGGGTGGTGTTCCAGGCGTTTCGGGATCGATTCGATCTGGCGGATCCGCCGGATCGACAGGAACGACAGCGCGAAAAGCATCGCGCTGGAGGCGGCAGCGATCGGCGCCGACAGCAGGGACACCAGCGCACCGCCGAGAGCTGGACCGCCGATCTGCGCCGCGGACCGGCTGCCTTCGAGCGCGCTGTTGCCTGGCACCAGTTGGTCGCGTTCCACCAGCCGCACGAGAGACGTCTGGTATGCCACGTCGAAGAACACGGACAGGGACCCGGCGGCGAAGGCAAGCGCAAGCAGGCCGGGCAAGCCGAGCCAGCCGAGGAAGCCAGCCATGGCGGCAGCGCCCAGGACCAGGGCCCGACCGACGTCCGTGAGCACCATCGTCGTGCGGGTCCGCCACCTGTCCACCCACGCGCCGACGAAGAGCGAGAGCACCAGGATCGGCGCTTGCCCCACCGCACGGAGGACGCCCAACTGCCCGGCACTGGCGTTGAGCGCCAGGACGGCGAAGAGCGGCAGAACCACCAGGCTTGCTTGTTCACCAAACTGGGAGGCTGTCTGCCCCACCCAGAGTCTGCGGAAGTCGGCGTCCCGCCACAGGCTTGACGGAACAGGTCGACCGGAATCGGATACAGCGGAGGAAGCGGACGGCACGGAGACCCCTTGGATTGCCGACAACGAGGCCCGCCACCGAGCGCATGCAGGTGCGCCGACGGTTCAGGCAGGGGAAAGGCTCGCTATGCCGCAACATCAAGGGCAGCACGCGATGACAGACCGGTGACGGCCTACAACGTCAACGCGCGCTCGGGAAGCCGGGCATGTCTTCGCTCCTCGTGGGTGACTCGCTGCTACGCCGGAACCCTAGCCGTCAGCGGCCCGACGCGAAAGGCGGTTTCGCTCGCCCCTCGCGCAACCCAAGCAGGCTGAACACGTAGTTCGCAGAAGGCGCCCTGTGTCACCGGTGCAGCAGCCGGCTCGGGCCCCTGGAATCGGCGCTGGTTTCGTTCCCGGACAGCTGGCGACGAGCTTACGCAGCGCAGATTGGTGGAGGTCCAGCGGAGGGCCGGGTGGCAGCGCAGCCTACAAGTCCCGCTCGCGGCTGCAATCTTCGCTTTTTCTGGAGGTTGTACTCCGGGTTGGCCAATATCTGCGCCCGCGAAGTGAGAGTTTGACGGGCCGTGTAGTGAGAGTTCTTGCCGTAGCGAGCGGAGTGGGATTATTCAAGCGGCGGGGGCCGTTGCGGCGTGCTACTGTCGATCTCAGTTGCAGTTGTGGTTCCCGAACTTCAAGTGCCCCCGCTCGGCTCCAGTCGGCGGGAGCATTTTTGTATTGCCGGTCATTTTCCGGGCGGGGTAATCATTGCGGCGACACGGCGTCCGCACAGTGCGGATGCCGATGTACTGCCCCGAAGGAGATATGGCATGGCTACTGGCACCGTGAAGTGGTTCAACTCGGAAAAGGGATTCGGCTTCATCGAGCAGGACGGTGGCGGCCCCGACGTGTTCGCCCACTACTCGAACATCGCCGCCCAGGGCTTCCGTGAGCTGCTCGAAGGCCAGAAGGTGAACTTCGACATCGCGCAGGGCCAGAAGGGCCCGACGGCCGAGAACATCGTTCCGGCCTGACACTGACGCACACTTTGCAGCTGGGGCCCGCATCCTTCGGGGTGCGGGCCCCAGTCGCACTTAATTCTCACAGCGGCATCACCGGCGAGGCGACGCGGAGGTATCCGTAGCCCCGCCACGCATGGATCCCCGTTCAGAGGTGCAGAGGCGCCCTGAAGGAGGCTACCGAAGTCGGCGCCCGATTTTTACGCATTCCGGCGCGTCACCTATTTCAGCACCTGCGCCCGCGCGTCTTCCCATCGGCCAGATGCGTTTTTACTATCGGTCCATACTTGAAATTCCATGGCGCCCATCGCTGCGGGGATTCCTTGATATGCGCCGTATCGAGGAAGGTTCCGCATGAACCGCACCCGCACGAACGACCGTTTTAACCGCACCCGCAGGGCCGGTACCGCCGCTGGAAAGAGCTCCGGCCGCTCCGACTCGACGCCGCGCCGTTCCGGCGGGCCGAACCGTTCCGGCGGTCACGGCCGCCGCCCGGCCGCAGTGCAGGGCGAGTTCGCACCGCCCAAGACGATCACTGCCGCGCTGCCCGCCGTTGACAGCTTCGCCGATCTCGGCATGCCCGAGCAGCTCCTGACCGAACTCGGCAGGCAGGGCGTGCGCACCCCCTTCCCCATCCAGGGCGCGACGCTGCCGAACTCCCTGGCGGGCCGTGACGTACTGGGCCGCGGGCGCACCGGTTCCGGCAAGACCCTCGCCTTCGGCCTCGCGCTGCTCGCCCGCACCGCCGGCCAGCGTGCCGAGTCCCGACAGCCGCTGGGGCTGATCCTCGTACCGACCCGCGAGCTGGCGCAGCAGGTGACGGATGCGCTCACGCCGTACGCCCGCTGCGTCCAGCTGCGGATGGCCACGGTGGTGGGCGGCATGTCGATCGGCAGGCAGGCCGGCGTGTTGCGGGACGGGGCCGAGATCGTCGTCGCGACCCCGGGCCGGCTCAAGGACCTCATCGACCGTGGCAACTGCCGGCTGGACCACGTGGGCATCACGGTGCTGGACGAGGCCGACCAGATGGCTGACATGGGGTTCATGCCGCAGGTCACCGCGCTGCTCGACCAGGTGCGTCCGGAGGGGCAGCGGATGCTGTTCTCCGCCACCTTGGACCGCAACGTCGATCTGCTGGTGCGCCGCTATCTCACCGACCCGGTCGTGCATTCGGTCGACCCGTCGGCCGGTGCGGTCACGACGATGGAGCATCACGTCCTGCACGTTCACGGCGCCGACAAGCACGCCGCCACCACGGAGATCGCCGCCCGCGAAGGCCGCGTGATCATGTTCCTGGACACCAAGCACGCCGTCGACCGGCTCACCCGGGACCTGCTCAACAGCGGGGTACGGGCCGCCGCGCTGCACGGCGGCAAGTCGCAGCCGCAGCGCACCCGCACGCTGGCGCAGTTCAAGACGGGGCACGTCAACGTGCTGGTGGCGACCAATGTCGCGGCGCGCGGCATTCACGTCGACAACCTCGACCTCGTCGTCAATGTCGACCCGCCGACCGATCACAAGGACTACCTCCACCGCGGTGGCCGGACCGCCCGCGCCGGCGAGTCCGGCAGCGTCGTCACCCTCGTCACACCGAGCCAGCGCCGCGGCATGGTTCGTCTGATGTCGGAAGCAGGAATCCGGCCGCAGACCACCCAGATCCGCTCGGGCGAAGAGGCGTTGAGCCGGATCACCGGCGCTCAGGCCCCGTCCGGCATCCCGGTCGTCATCACCGCACCGGTGGCCGATCGCCCGCAGCGCGGCGCTTCCTCACGGGGCCGGCGCCGCTCCGCTTCGGCGACCCGGCGTGCACCCGTACGCAAGTCTGTCGTCGATGCGGCGGCCTGAATCCTTCACGGTCAGGAAGCTGACCCATCTCTGCAGGAGGCACCTTTTGACGCTGGTTCAGCTGGTTCAGATGCAGACCCGCCCGGCGGACGCCCACCCCGTTCACAGGAAGGCGGTTGAGGCCATGGATGCGGCCGGACCGCAGGTCTGGGACGACATGAGCCCGCAGGTCTGGGACGACATGAGCGTCGAGGTGGCGCTGTCCGTCATGGCCGCCGCGCGCACAGGCCGGCTGGTCGTCTGCGATCAGGACAGCCAGTGCACCGCTCGGGTCACCCAGAGGGAACTGACTGCCGTCCGTAACAGCTCCGCATACACGGACCGCGTCCGCCTGCGCGACGTCCTCGGTGTCCACGCGCCGTTCGCCGCACCGTGACCGCGATGGCCGCCGAAGCCGAGCACGCGATGTGCACCCGTCGGCTCGGTAGCCTGCCGGTGATCGATGAGCAAGGCGAAGCTCCGGGCGTCCTCGCCCCCTCCCGCCGAACGGTCTCGCCCCGGCCAGGCCGTTCTCCCCTCTCCCTATGAGGTCACATGCGCTGTGTCATCGCCCGTTTCCCCTTCGAGCTCACCAAGAGCGGCGTGCTGGAGTCGATGAAGGGCGTCAAGCCCGAAGCCGGCACCGGTGAATCCGTGACCATCGGCCGCCGCCGCTATCCCGTCAAGCAAGTCGGCCAGGTCATCACCGGCCAGGACCGCCGTGATTTCACCGCCGGCGAAGTCGTCCGGGCCATGACGCGGCTCGGTTTCACCTGCCACACGCTCTCCGAGGCCGCACCCGTACCCGTCCTCAGCCCGCTCCAGCACGCTTCCGCGATGCTCGGCACTCCCCTGCCTGCCTGACCGGGGGAATCAGGTACGAGCCGGTACCAGGACAGCGTGTGGGCCCGGCCGGAACGTTCCGGCCGGGCCCACACGGCTTGCGACCACGGCTTGCGACGGGTTCCCGGCGCTCGCGGGACGTGGACGAACCCTTGGGAGAACGAGAACGGCGGGGTATATCCTCCGTGGCGTGAGGCGGCTCCCGGCCGGGGCGAAAGCGCTTATGACATGCAGCGCTGCGGGCAGCCTGCGCGGGCGGCGGTCACGAAGTTTCGGAAGACCGCCCGGCCCCGCCCGTCTCAGGGCTCGGTCGGCGGGTTCGGCCGTTCGGCGGCGCGGCGGTATTCGGCGTTGATCCGCTGGGCTTCTTCGAGCTGGTCTTCGAGGATGATGATGCGGCAGGCGGCCTCGATGGGAGTGCCCTGGTCCACGAGCTCGCGGGCGCGAGCGGCGATGCGCAGCTGGTAACGGGAGTAGCGGCGGTGGCCGCCGGTGGAGCGCAGCGGGGTGACCAGGCGCGCTTCGCCGATGGCGCGGAGGAATCCCTGAGTGGTGCCGAGCATCTCGGCGGCCCGCCCTATGGTGTACGCGGGGTAGTCCTCGTCGTCGATCCGGTCGTACGAGTCGTCTGCTGTCATTGAACCTCTCTCATGAAACGCGTCGAGGGGCCCGGATGCCGTACTGGCACCCGGGCCCCGAAGGAACTGCTACACCATCTGCCGGCCTTGATAACGCGCCGGCCTTCTGTGTCCGCCGGCCCGGCCGAAAGACTGCCGGGGCTGCGGGGATCGCGGTTGCTTGACCGGAGACCACCTCACTATCGATGTCCTGCGGTACCCGGGCCTCACACGTGCGCCCGGGCGATCCTGATGGCGATCGCTCCTCCGTCCTTCCCTCGTGATCAACTGCTCTACTGCGAACTGCTGGTGTTGCGAACTGCTCAGCGGCCTGGGACAGCGCCGCATTCCGGCAGCCGGCCCCGTCGCCCGTCCTGCGGCGTGAGGCTCACTGCCTTACGTTCCGGTGCGCGCGCCTGCAGCCGACGCCTTCACCGGGGTCTTGCTCACGGCGGCCCCTGATCACTGCGGGCCACCCGGTGCGGCCGTCAGCCCCGTCGCCATCCTGCAACCGTGGCTCCGGGACTCCACCGCCGCACCGTCCTGCATGCTGCATGTGCGGGTCTTGCTGCCCGGCAGTTCGTCTCTGCCAGGGCCCTGCGGTCTCTCTGGGTTACGAAAGAAACCATAGCCACGCCACAGCCCGATGTCTACTGCGGCCGACACAGATTTTTACGTGTTCGACGGTGAGGTAATCGGCTTCGAATAGTGATGGGGCAGACGCACCGCCCGCACCACCGGAGTACCGGGCCGCAAACCGGGCACACGCACCGGACAGGCAGGATCCAGACCCTGTCGATCCAGAGACCAGGTGAGCTGATGGACACGGTGAGCATCGATGCCGCCCCAGCCCGCTCGGGGAACTCCGCCGCCGACGCCCGCCGGGACGCCCGGGCCTTCCTGGACGGCCTCCTGCCTCCGGCCACGTCCGAGGCCGCCGGCGCCGTGCTCCTGGTCGTCTCCGAACTCGTCACCAACGCCCTGCGCCACGCGGGCGGCACCTGGACCCTGGAGCTGACCGCGCACCCGGACGGCATCGAGGTGGCCGTGCACGACCCCAGCCCGCAGGCGCCGCTCCTGCGCACCCCCGACCTGAACGGCGGCACCGGAGGCTTCGGCTGGCCCCTGGTCAACCGCCTCGCCCGTACCACCACGGTCACCCCCGGGCCGTCCGGCGGCAAGAAGGTCAGCGCCCTCCTCCCCCGGTAGCGCCACCGCGGGCTGCCCCGCCAGCCCCCTTGAGGCCGCTGAGAATCTGCTGCGGACAGTCGGCAGCCAGAGCCCGCTTTCGGTGCCGCGGCCTGTCCGCTGGCGCCTCAGCACACGGCCCCGGCCGCGCGTACTTCGGCGAGCGCTTGCCGTGCCGGCGGGACGGAGCCCTCCTTGTTGTCGGTGCCGATCCACTGGTCGAAGGCGATCTCACAGGCGAGCGTGCCCACTTTCAGGGCTTCGCGTTCACGCAGTTCCGTACGGGCTTCCAGCACGGCCTGGCGTCGACGGCTGAACTCACGGCGGTCGGCGGTCGGCGGTCGGCGGTCGGCGGTCGGCGGTCGGCGGTCGGCGGTGAGGAACGTCTCGTCGAGCGCATCGAGGGCGTCCGGCACCGCGTCCAGCGGCCCGGCCGCCGGCGGCGCCGAGGCGATCCCTTCGACGAGCAGACCGGTCACCGTGCCCCCGCCGAAGAGCACCTCGCACATGTCCGGGAAGTTGATGGGTGGTTGAACGGGACTGGGCATGGATCATGAGGGCCCGCCGGCCCTGCCGTGACCACGAACGCCGGCCCGAGATGAGCGAAGCGTCGATCACCTGGGCCGCCGTCACCCTGGTGCCCCGTCGGCTCACCCGTCGGCCGCGGGGTTCGTGTCGGGGTCCGTCAGAGCATCGAGCCGGGCAGCGAGGTCGGGATGGTTGGGGGTGAGGTGGGGGCGGGTGGTGTTGAGGGGGTGGATAAGGTCGGCGGGGTCGTCGTGGGCGAGGGCCGCGTGGAGTTGGCTGAGCGGGGTGCGGGCCGCGGCGGGCAGGTCGGTGAGGGCGGTGATCTGACCGGCGATGCGGCGCAGGTCGGCTGCGTTGCGGCGGGCCCAGGCGGCGGTGGTGCGTTCGGCGGCGCGGCGTTCACGGGTGGCCTGGACGCGCTGTTCACCGGTGGTTCCTGCGGGCCCGGGACGGCCGCGCAGGTAGCGGCGCTCGGCGGCCTGGCGGCTGGCGACGCCGAGGGGGTGGGCGAGGTCGGCCCAGCTGGCGCCTGCGTCACGGGCGGTTTCGATCAGGCCGGTCTCCCATCCGGCGAGCCGCTCGCGGACCTGCCGTAGCAGCAGAAGCGAGGCCAGGGCCTGCTCCGGGCCGACGTCGTGGGTCTCGGCAGTCCCGGGGTCCTCGTGCCGGGCAGCATGCAGCGCGTCGTCTATGGCGTGCAGGGCCGCCGCGGCGGCGAGGAACGACGCCGGGCTGTGTGGTTGGGCGCTGGACGATGACGGCTGGTCGGCCGGGGTCATAGGCACCTCCCTCGAGTTGTCATCCTCTGGATGACGCCACGTGTTTGTCATCCATCGGATGACATGTTACAACGGTTTCAGCGAAGCGCATTGGCAGCAACTGCCCGGACCTTCCTGGAGGTGTTTCACCATGTTGATGCGCACCGACCCCTTCCGTGAGCTGGACCGGCTCGCCCAGCAGCTGATGGGACCGGGCACCTGGTCCAGGCCGTCCCCGGTGCCGATGGACGCCTACCGCGAGGGCGATCAGTACGTGGTGGCCTTCGACATTCCCGGCGTCAGCACGGACGCGATCGACATCGACGTCGAACGCAACATGCTTACCGTCAAGGCCGAGCGCCGGCCCGCGACGAAGGCCGACGACGTGCAGATGGACCTGTCGGAGCGGCCACTGGGCGTCTTCTCCCGCCAGATCGTGCTGGCCGACACGCTGGACACCGAGCACATCCAGGCCGACTACGACGCGGGCGTGCTCACCCTGCGCATCCCGATCGCCGAGCGCGCCAAGCCCCGCAAGATCGACATCGGGGTCGGATCGGGCCGCAAGGAGATCTCCGGCTGAGCCGGACCCGATGAGGGCTGAACAGCGACGGAGGACGGGTACCTGATCTCCCCCGGGGCCTGTCCTCCGCGCCTCCGTGGACCGAGGAAGAGGTGACGGCCGACATGACGGTGCGACGGGAAGCGTTCCTCGACCATGTGAAGGAACGCGGCGAGTACAAAACCCCGCAGGAAGCCGAACGCGCGGCCCGCGTGGTGCTCGCCCTGCTGGGCGCACACCTGGTCGGCGAGGTACGCGCCCAGTTGGCGGCGCGTCTGCCGGAGGACTTCGCCCTGATCCTGCTCAACCCGTTGCAGAGCGCCGAGCCGCTGTCCCCGGAGCGTTTCGTGCGCGCGACTGCTGCCTGGATCGAGGGCGCGACCGAACAGACCGCGACCTGGGATGTCAGCGCCGTCCTTTCCACGGTCGCCGACGCCACCGGCGACGACCTTCTCAAACAGATCCTGCTCCAGCTCCCCGCAGGCTACGACCTCCTCTTCGGCCGCCCCCAGCCCACCTGACCACCCACCCCCGGTGACCGCACACCGGCCACCACGACCTGGTGACAGAAAGGCAACCACCGCAGTGATGTCCGACCACAGCGCACCGCTCCAGCAGCCTTACAGCAGGGCATACGAGCACATGCTGGAAAAGGTCCGCTACGACGGCGCCTACCCCACCCGGGAGAAGGCCGAGGAAGCCGTCCGCCTCGTCCTTTCGGGACTGGGACGCCAGCTGACCGGCGACGAACGCGTCGAACTGGCCGCCCGCCTCCCCGTCGAAGCCGCGTGCATCCTCACCGCCCAGATCCCCGACACCCAGCCGCTGGGCGGCTGGGCCTTCGTCAAGGACCTCGCCGCCCGCACCGGCGCCTCCCTGGCCACCACCCGCTGGGACACCGGATCCGTCTTCTCCGCCGTCGCGGCCTACGTCGGCCCCGACCTGCTGACCCGCATCCTGCGCCAGCTCCCCTCCGGCTACGCGCTGCTGTTCGGCCGCGCCGAACTCACCCAAGCCGCATAGCCGGGCCGCGCCTTTCCGGCGACACAGCATGCCGGTGGCCGTGACGCGCTACGCGCTCTTTGCTACGCGTGTACGCGTCACGGCCACCGGCATCATGCTGACGCGGCCAGAGCCACCACCGCGGTCCGACACCAACGCTGGAAGCACCGCTCACGCACGCTCCGAGGACCGCAAACAGGCACTCAGCTTGTCGTTTAACGTGCGCGCTGCCGCTTCGGTCGAGCCGGTGGGCTGGGGGGACCTGACATGCTTCGGGGCGTGACGTCCCGCAAGAGTTCCGAGAAGAGCCCGTTGCGCCTGGCTGATGTCTGCCCTGATCTTGTTGGCGAGATAGGCGCCCTGCTGCGGGACTCACACCCGGGAGACCCGATCGCGGACTCGATCTCGAGCCTTCCCTTTCACGGGATCTGCCGCGACTACGTGCTGACCGCTCCAGAGGGGACGCCATCGCCGTGGGTCATCGAGCTGGAGCGTGAACAGGAAACGGTGTTCCTGCTGGGTGTTGATCCGTCTCGGTCTGTAGTCACGTGGGTCGATGTGCTGGACGGTCGAGATCCGTCTGCTGCATTGCCGCGTCAGTCCTGACTGACGTGTCTGGGCCTCGTTCCCTTTTGGTGGTGGGTTGGACGGCTGTATGCCTCACCAGTGGCGAGGATCCGGCCCACGACATGACGGGGTACCGGGCAGCGGTTCTTCAAGCCGGACCGAGGTTTGGTCCACCCGAGCGTCTGCTTGAACAAGCGAAACGTGTGCTCGATGCCGAAGCGGCGGAGGAAGGACTGCCGGCAGCGGTCGACGTCCATCTCGGTGGCGCCGGTGCCTGACCACCACAGCCAAACGGGATTGTTCACCCCGCCGCTGGGCAGCTTCTCCACGAACAGGCGGACGACGGTGCCTTCGTTGATCGGCAGCGGACCTTCGTGGTCAAACCAGGCCGCCCGGCGGGTGAGTCGCGGGTGCAGCTGGCCCCACGCCTGCGCGTTCGGCTTCCCGTTGAGGCGGGTGTATGTGTTCTCCGAGTCACCCGGTTTGCAATGGCTGGCGCCGATCAGGACGCCGCCCAGCGCCTGGAAGCCGGCCAGCAGCCACCACCAGCTGATCCAGCCGGTCAGCGGGGCCAGGGCAAGCAGCACGGCCCCGGCCACATGCACGCTGGACGCCCACGCCAGGGCGCTCTTGCTGACGTTGCGCTGCGGCGCCTCCAGCTTCGTCGGCAGCGAGGCTTCGTACGCCAACAGCGCGGAACCGGCCTCGACCAGCTGCGCGAACAGCGCCTCGTGCCGCGGGTCGTCCTGCGGCAGACCGTCCAGCTCTCGAAGCACAGAGGTGATGCCGGCCTGGAGCCTGCTGGTCTCCTCTGCTATCTCATGCCGTATCTCGCCCACTCGAACCCCCACCTGTTATGTGACCGCGCCCCGCCGGAACATTGCCCTGCCGACGACCGGCGTCACCCTGGAAAGACCGGACGACACTGCCCACCGGCTCACAAGCCGGTCCCGTTCCCCACGTGCCGGGTGTTATTGCGCTCCTCCCGGTGCCGACGCCACACGGAGGGGGCTCCTCGATCCTGACCCGGGCCTGCCCCCTTCCGCGGCGCTTCGTCGTTTCTCCTGGCCGTGCCGGGGACTTCGTCGTTGACGGGCTTGGTTAATGACGTTAGCTTCCAGCTAACAGGGTTAGCCAGATTCGAGGGATGTCATGAGCGAGTACCTTGCGGTCGACGGCGGCATGATCGCCTACGAGGTGGAGGGATCCGGCCCGCTGATCGTTCTCGCGCACGGCATGGGCGACAGCCACGCCGCGTACCGTGCCGTGATCCCGCCTCTGGTGGCTGCGGGCCATCGCGTCGCCGCGGTCGATCTGCGCGGCTGCGGCGAGTCCAGCGTCGACTGGCCGGCCTGGAGCCGCACCGCCATCGCCGGCGACCTGCTCGCCGTGATCCGCCACCTGGGCGGCCCGGCCGTGCTCGTCGGCCACTCGATCTCCGGCGGCGCCGCCACCATCGCCGCGGCGCAAGAGCCCTCGCTGATCACCGGGGTTGTCGAGTTGGCGCCATTCACCCGCAAGCAGTCGATCCGCTTTGGCGACCTGCGGGTAAAGCGATTCCGGCAGGGCATGCTACGGCTGCTCGGCACGGGCGCGTTCGGCAGCCTGCCGCTCTGGCGCTCGTACCTCGACGTGGCCTACCCCGGCGTGAAACCGGCCGACTGGGCCGAGCGGCTCGGCCGCATCGACTCCCTGCTGCAGGAGCCGGGCCGGATGAAGGCCATGCAGAGCATGGGCCGCAGCGCCCCGACCGACGCCGGCGCGCAACTCGGCAACGTCCGCTGCCCGGTACTGGTCGTGATGGGCACGCTCGATCCCGACTGGGCCGACCCGCACGCCGAGGGGTCGGCGATCGTTGATGCCCTGCCGACCGGCCTCGGTCGCCTTGAGATGATCGAGGGCGCTGGGCACTACCCGCATGACCAGTTCCCCGACCAGGTGGTTTCGCTCATGCTCGCCTTCCTCCGGTCGGACGCCGCTCGTGCCTAGAGTCGGCCTGGACCCGGCAGCCGTGGTCGCGGCCGGTGCTGCCCTCGCCGACGAGGTGGGCCTCGCCAACCTGACGATGGGTTTGCTGGCCGAGCGGGTGGGCGTGCGTACCCCGTCCCTGTACAAGCACGTGGGCGGCCAGGAGGACCTCAACCGGCGTATCGCGGCCCTGGCGTTGAACGAGGCTGCCGACGCTGTCGGCGGCGCGGTCCAGGGGTACGCGGGTCGCGACGCCCTAGCGGCCGCGGCGTGCGCCTTCCGTGCCTTCGTCCTGGAACACCCCGGCCGGTACGCCGCGACGATCGGCGTGGAACCGCTCGGCCCGGACGATCCGCTGGCCACCGCGGGTCAGCGGCTGCTCGCCGCGTTCACGGCGGTCCTGCGCGGCTACGAGATCGCAGAGCCCGACGTGGACCACGCCCTGCGCACGCTCCGCAGCCTCTGCCACGGCTTCGCCACCTTGCAGGTGGCGAACGCCTTCCAGTGGAGCGCCGGCATCGACGAGAGCTTCAAGTGGCTGATCGCCTTCGCCGACCGGGGCCTGCGCGCTATGTGAGGAGCCTGCCGCCGTCGACCGCTTCGACATTCATCGGCGCCTTGAGCTGCCTCGTCGGCATGGCTGTGACCATGCATGTTCCACGGAACACTGACCCCGCGGACACGGGAGCATTGCGCAACTCCCCAAGCCGGGCTTGCCAAACATGTGCACCGCACCAGGGTCGAGGACGCCTGGGTGGCCGGGACCGAGCGGGCCGCGAAGCGGCTTCAACACCGCAACTTCGGCACGCTCACCGCCGTACCGGACGACGGGCATCTGGCCGGCCACTTCCCGCTGGACAGTGACGCGCGGCGGCGGGCGATGGCCTGCCGTGAACTGCACTCTCTGCGCGGTTCCTACTCGCCCCCGAGGACCGTACGGAAACTTTGTGCGAGCCGCGCCACGGGCTGCGGGCTACGGGCTGCGGGCTACGGGCTACGGGCTACGGGCTACGGGCTACCGTACGGCGGACGGCGGCCGCCACCCAGGCCCTGGCCGCCCTCGTCGACGCCGACGAGGCGCGCGGGAACGGCGATATGGAAGAACGCCACCGGCATCCCGAGCGGTCGGCCACGCTCGCAGGCAGCAGGGTCGGCCGGCCGGAGCCAGACGTTTCCCACGGGGCCCAGGGTCCGCTCGCAGCCGTACGGGCAGGCCGTCAGCGGCGTATCGGTGAAGTCGGCGGCGCACTCACCAGCAGCTCGGCGAACGCTGCGGGCCGGACGTGCTCCTGCGGCCCGCTCTCGAGCACTGCAACCCGCTCGTTCAGTCGTCCAGTAGGCCACTCTCGCCGACGAGAAAGCCCGCGTGCATGCGGGTCTTGGCACCCAGCCGTCGCATGATGACTTCTATGTGGCGTTGGCAAGACCTCAAGGACATGTTCAACCGCCGCGCGATCAACCGGTCTTCGACGCCTTGCACCATGAGACGCAAGATGGTGCGCTTAGTGTTTTCGGACAGTTCTGCCACCACTTGGCGCTCGTAAGAGGCGCTGAATGTGATGCCACGGGTCCACGCCCGCTCGAAGGCGGCGACTGCGAACGAGACGACGGTGGGGTCCCGAACCAGCACGGCCCCCTCCGAACGCGTGCGATCGAAGAAAAACGCCACCTGCCCGTCGAAAACGATCAACGGCATGAAACTGTCGCTACGGGTGCGGTACGACGTGTTGCGCCGCCCCTGGACCTTGATGCGTTCGACGAGATCCGGCCGAAAGCGTGCCGTGTGCGGAAATAGGGCGCGGACCTCGACATCCTCACCGAGCACGGAACTGCCGTCCGACTGGAAGAACGGCATAGCCTCGGCAGCGGCGGCCGCGTCCGGCTCGGAGAGCAGGATCTCCGAATGACAGGAGGCAGCCAACTGCAACGCCAGCTCGGCGACTTGGGAAGGCGAGGCGATGACCTCCACAGGCGCGGGTCCCACACGGCGCGCCGCCCCTTCTTGATAGACACTGGTGAGTTCGTACAGCACGGCGCGAATGCGGTCGACCTCGTGCTGCCGACGCTCGATGTCGCGCTGCAGAGGCGCAATGAGCTCGGCCCGCGCCGTCTCGGGTGACACCGCGAAATATTTTGCGGGCGATGAGTCAATACGGATCAGACCCAGCCGGATCAACCTGCAGATCGACTCCTCAATTTCGTGCTGCTGCAAACCAGTGGCCGAGGCGACTTCCTCGACGGAGCAATGCGTGACCCCGGATACCCAGCCGTAGATTTCACGGTCCTCACTCCGGAAGAAAGGCGGCTCAGCCTCCGGAGCTTGCGCTCCGAGTGAACCCTCGTCGCGTGTGATGTGTGGCACATTAGGCACAGTGGAATCCCTCATATCACCGCCGGGCGGAAATGTGACCCCCTGGCTGGCGTTCACTTGCTGGGCCGGAAGCCTAACCTATCCGTGACACTCGGACCGGCACATGGCCCGCCTCCGGCAACTCTTGCCTTCACGTGACTGCAGCGTTCGGCGACGGCCCTCCTCTTCGTAGCAGGCTATCGCTGTGCGGGACGAAGCCAAGGTCACGGCCTGCCCGCCTCCGACGGCCACGCAAAACCTTCGCGACCAAGAAACGGAACTGTCACACTTGTGCAACGCATAACTCTTTGTGTCGACGACTTGGCACGGACCAGAATCATCGGCCCACTCGGCTGGCATGTCGAGACGATTTTCGCAGTGGATGCCCTGCGCAACGATCAGAGCGAGTTCCTGCGGGCTTGGCGCCGTAGAGTGATCACGAGAATAGCGCAAGCAGGAAAGGAACTGGACGGGGCCCGACGGCTGGCAAGTTTCAGCGGGGGATCTCGGGAGGTCTTGTCCGCCTGGTCGGGCGACACCGGGGTGCCGAGTGCGCTCCCCGGTCTCGAACCGGGGCTACGCAGGTCGCACTTAGCGGCTGCTATCGGCGAGATGTGCCACGTGGCCGTGCGGCCGCATTGGGAGCGTGTCCACGCTCATTTGACCTCCGTTCGGGATTTTCGCCGGGACACCATGTGCAGTGAAGGAATCGAGGCACTGCTGAACAACCTCAGCCCCTACATACGCTGGAGAGCGCCGGTACTGGAAATCGACTCTGCAGGCATGGCCCGGGTCGAGCCGAATGGGCGCGGACTGCTACTGTCCCCGTCGCTCTTTCTTCAGGGGGGCGCCGCGGTGCTCCCGTCGTTTCCCTGGACCGCGGAGAGCAGCCCTGTCCTGGTCTTTCCCGACCGCCCCAGCGATCGCCATGGATCGCTCCTGGATGAGGGGCGGCCGCCCGCGCCTGCCGCCGACTTCCTGCCGCAAGACAGCCTGGCCGCCCTGTTGGGGAAGACCAGGGCAGCTGTTCTCCATGGGCTGCGTGACGGCTGCAGCAACGGCGAACTCGCCGAGAAACTGGGAGTCACCCCGGCAGCGATCAGCCAGCACACCGGCACGCTGCGGAATGCCGGGCTGGTCTTCACCTGTCGCAGCGGTGGCCGGGTCGTGCACACTCTCACCACGCTTGGCCGCTGCCTTCTGCATGTCGGTCCGAACTTTGACTAACTCCGCGAGCCTGCTTGCCGGACAGCTCGGAGCTTCGGCCCACCATGACAAGCCGTCCGTTGCCGCGTGCGGTGGTGTGCGCCCACCGAACACCGGATCGTGAGCGGTACGTAGCAATACGCCGTCCTTTTGAGCTGCCACTGAAAAGGTCGTCGGTTTCACGACCGTCCCAGAGCCTGACCTCCATCGACAGAGGGCTGGAAGCCCGGCCTCGCACGGCGCCCGGCACACCATCGGGCGCAAGCCTTCCCTGGGCAGGTCCCCTTCTCGATGGCAATTAAGCTGACACTAAAAAGGTTGACGGGTGTTCGACCACCCCAGAGGATGATTCATATCGGCGAAGGGCGCGAGAATCCGGCTCTGCTCCGTGTTCGGTGCCGTACCGGACGAAGAATCCCTACGGCAAGGGGCTATGGAGGGGAAAGTGGATCCGGATTACGGTCCCTATATCGTCGCGGATTCTGATTGGTATGAGCCACTGGAACGTTGTGACGATGCCGCCTCGCGATTCTCTTTGACCGAACGAGAGTTGCCCGTTGACTGGGAGCGGAACCAGCACGGCGTATGGGATGTTCTCACTCCTGTCAGCGGTCCGCGATTGCCCGACCAGGGCTGGAAGATTCACATTACGGCCACGATTGATATCGCCGAGGAAACAATCGATCAGGCCTGGGAGGTGTGCCGGCGGCTGAATATTCCTTGGAAATTCCTGCGCAGCCGCCGCGTTACACACATATTCAACAGCAAGTATGCGAACCGCGCCGCCAGTGGCAAGGTTATTACCGTCTACCCGCGTAACGCGGAAGAGCTGCGCGTTGCCCTCACCGACCTCGATGCGGTACTTGGCGGCCGCCCAGGCCCGTACGTCCTCTCCGACCGCCGTTGGAACAGGGGACCGGTGTCGGTCCGGTACGGGGCGTTCACGCTCATGTGGTGTGAACTGCCCGACGGCTCCCGGGTACCGGCTCTGCGCGATCCGCTGGGCAACGCCGTCCCCGACCGGCGCCGGCCAGTCTTCACCGTTCCCGAGTGGGCCGATGTCCCGGACTTCCTTGCCGCCGGCTTTGCCACGGCAGTCGCGGAGGCCGACGACACGCTCAACGGCTACACGGTGCTCAAGGCCCTGCACTTCTCCAACGGCGGAGGCGTGTACCTGGCCGAGGCTCCCGACGGCACCGAGGTCGTGCTGAAGGAGGCTCGTCCTCATGCGGGCCTGGATGCCTCCGGCGCCGACGCGGTGGACCGGCTGTACAACGAATGGTCGGCCCTGGCAGCCGTCGGCCACCTGCCGTTCGTCCCACGCCCCATCGAGTACTTCACCGCGTGGGAGCATCACTACCTGGTCATGGAGCACATCCAGGGAGAATCCCTCGGCACGTGGATGGGCCGTGACTACCCTCTCACCCGGCACGCCCCCGGCGAGCGGGTGCGCGCCGTGTACACCACGCTGGTCCTGGACTACCTGCGTCAGGTGGAGGCCGTCGTCGAGGCCCTGCACAACGCGGGGTTGGCCTTCGGCGACCTCCACCCGTACAACGTTCTCATCCGTGACGACGACACCATCGCCCTGGTCGACTTCGAGCTCGCCACGGCCGTCGACACCGAACGCACCGCCGTGCTCGGCGCCCCCGGCTTCATCGACCCATCGCTCACCAGCGCCCGCGACTGCGATCTCTACGCCCTGGGCTGTTGTCAGCTGGCCGCACTCATGCCGCTCACCGGCCTGCTACAGCGCACGCCGGCGGTCCTCGGTCACCTGCTCGAGATGGCCACCAGCGCCTTCCCGACGCTGCCTGCCGCGTACGTCGAGCGGATGGCGGAGCGCCTGGCTCTGTCGCCGAACCTGCGCCCCCACGTTCCTGGGCGCCGGACCCACGCCGTGCCCGCGCTCACCCCACCGCGCACCGACGCCCTGCTGCGCGGCATCGGCAGGTCCGCCGACACCACCCGCACCGACCGCCTCTACCCCGGCGACATCGCCGGGCACCAGGACGGCGCGGTGCTCGGCCTCGCCCACGGCGCCCCCGGTGTCCTCCTCGCCCAGCTGAGCACCGGCGCCTGCGTGGACCCAGGACACCTCGCGTGGCTGGAACGCGCGGCCCGGCAGGCCCCGGCTCGCACTCCGCTCGGGCTCTACGACGGGCTGGCCGGCACCGCGTGGCTGCTCCACCGACTCGGCCACCCGCTGGCCGGGGAGCTGATCGACCGCATTCTCTCCAGCCGGCTGCCCTCCTCGCCGGGACTGTTCAGCGGACTGACCGGCATCGCCCATCTCCTGCTGGACGCCGGTGAGCCTGACGCAGGGCTCAAGGTCGCCGCGGCCGTCCGCGACCGCGTGGGCGAAAGGGACGTACTGGACCGCCCCGGCCTGATGTACGGCTGGTCCGGACCGGCCGTGCTGCTCGCCCGCTGCGCCCGGCTCACCGGCGACGAGGAGTGGGCGAAGGCTGCTGCCACCGCTGTACGCGCCGACCTCAAGCACGCACGGGAGCTGGACGGAACACTCCAGATGCGTTCATCTCAGCGGCTGCTGCCCTACCTCGCCGAAGGGTCGGCCGGAGTGGCCCTGGCGGCCATGGCCCTGCCCGAGGCCCAGGCCACTGCGATCGACGTCACCGGCATCGTCTCAGGGGCTGCCCGCGCCGCAGCGGTCCACACCGTGGTCCAGGCAGGCCTGTTCAACGGCCGCTCAGGACTCGCCTACTTCCTCTCCCACGCCTCGGCGCACGTACCGCAAGCCCCCTCATGGGCCGAGCACCAGATGCGCCTCTTGTCACTGCATGTGGCTGACCACGACGGCGCACAGGTCCTCTACGGAAACCAACTGCTGCGCCTGTCGACTGACTTGGCCACCGGGTCCGCCGGTGCCCTGCTGGCAGCGCAGGCGACCAAGACGTCCGGCGCCCGTCTGCTCCCCGGAGCCCACCCCACCCAGGGGTGAGCTCCGTCAGCTGGATCACCTGTGACACCTGATAGCTCTCAGCCCTGAGAGGAGGTGCGGGGACGCCACGTCGCGTGTGGCCTCCCCGCACCGTTTCCAGCAGATCACTCTGTGAAGGACAGTAACCGTGTCTGTGGTGCCCCCTACTCCGCCTCCTTTGGCCGTCCCGCGCCTCACCCCCACCCGTCTCTTCTGGGCGGAGATACGGGCTCATGCCGGGCGGGTCATCGGCGTGGCGGCAGCGTGCTGCGCCACCGCGGCGGGTGTCGGGGCCTGTCTGTTGCTCCTGTTGGGCGCGGGCCTTGCCGATCATCCGGTGAACTCGCCCGAAGCGGCTGCTGCCCAAGGCGCTCAGCAGATCATGGGACTGCTGATGTCCATGCTGCTGATGTGTGCGGTCCTGGTCGTCGGCTCCACCGTCTCGCTGTGGACGGGACAGCGGCTGCGCCAGTTCGCCGTCCTCAGGGCCCTGGGGACCACCGCCGCCCGGCTGCGGCTGATGGTGGCTGCGGACGTGGCGCGCCTGGCCCTGTCCTCGGCGGCCGTCGGCGCCGCGGCCGGAGCCCTGCCGCTGGCAGAACTCGGACGTCGCCTCCTCATCGAGCAGCAGATGTGGCCCGCTGCCACATCGCTGCCGCCGTCCGCCGAGATGTGGGGTGTCTGTGCCGTCGTGTGCCTGGCGACCGGCGGTGTCAGCGTGCTCGCCGCGCTGTTGAGCGTGCGGACCGCCGGACGGGTCAACGCCATCGACCTCCTGAAGGACCACGAGAGCGCGCCGGGACTCAAGCGCAGCCGGGCCCGACTGATCGCTGGTCTGTTCATGGCGTTGACGTTCTGTGCGCCGCTGCTGCCCGTCATGGCCCTGCCGGGGCTTTCCGCGAAGGAACGCGCCGGTGTCGCCCCCGGACTGGCCCTTTTCGTCATTCCGACCCTGGCCGTGTTCGCCCCGTGGGTCATCCCCCCGCTGACCAGGCCGTTGTGCGCGGTCCTGCGCGCACTGGACCGGCGCGTCGGTGCCATCGCCGCCGCCGGCCTGCGGGCCGCGCCCGGCCGCACCACGGCCCTGGCCGTTCCCGTCCTGCTGGCCGTGGGGATAACCGCCTGCCTGCTCGGCGCCGGCGCCACCATGGGCCGCGCGACCCAGCAGGAGGTCACATCGGCACTACGGGCCGACGCGGTGATCAGCGCGGAACCGGGAGTTCGGCTCCCGGCCAGTCCCGGCACGCTCCCCGGAGCCACCGCCACCCCCGTGGTGGCCACCCAAGTCACCGTGCCCGGCCGCAAACGCCGCTCAGCGCCCAAGCCCATCCGTGCCTGGGGCGTGGACGGACACGTGCTGGCGCGAGTACTGGACCTCTCCGCGCGCGAGGGGGACCTGACGAAGGTAACCGCAGGCACCTTCGCCGCAGGCGCCACCTTCGCGGAGGAGGCGAAGTGGAAGATCGGCCAGTCCGTGGACCTGACGCTGGCGGACGGAACGACACAGCGGTCCACCCTCGTCGCGATCTACAAGCGCGACCTGGCGTTCCCCCGCATGATTCTCCCGCGCGCCACCGCCCTCGCCCACACCGCCGCTGCCACCGCCGACCGAATCTTCTTGACGGGACCGAGCAGCGCCTGGCCCGCGGCGAAAGGCCAGACCGTCGCCTCGCGCGAGGACTATGCACGAACCTTCACCCGCAATCCCGCCGATGATCTGGCCACCCGTCTGATCGTGGCGGTGATCGCGGCATACGCGCTGCTCGCGGCGGCCAACACCAGTGCCCTGGCCCAGCGCGACCGGGTGGCACAACGCGCCCACCTGCGGGCCCTGGGTCTCAGCCGCTTCCAGATGCTGCGCTGTGTGCTGTATGAGGCACTGGGCGGAGGAGTGGTGGGTGTGGCGCTGTCCGGTCTCGTCGCCGTGGTGTGCCTGATCCCGCTGTCCGTGACGCTCGGCCTCGGCCCGCTGCCAGCCTTCGACGCCCCCTGGACCGCGGGTGTGCTCGTGGGTGCCGTACTGGCGCTCGGTGTCCCCGCAGTACTGACCGCCCATCCACTACTCGCCGTCCAGCGGCAGTTCGCCCGGAGAGGACAGTGAAGGCAGCGCCACCGGGGCAGGCACTGGGCAGACCGTTTTGGCTGCTGTTCAGTGGGGAGGCGGCATCGGCGTTCGGGACAAGCGCTTCGATCACCGCGCTGCCGGTCGTCGCGATGCATGCCTCCGGGGACGTCCGGCAAGCCGGGCTGACCGGCACGGCGTTGTCCGCGGGCATTCTCCTGCCCCGCCTGCCTGTCTGTCTGTCTGCCTGCCCGCCTGCCTGCCTGCCTGCCTGCCGGAGTGTTCGCGGGCCGATACGACCGCCGGACGCTGTTGCTCTACGGCAATCTGCTCGGCGCAAAAAGCCTGGAAACTCTGGCGGTGCTCCAGACAAGAAGCGCCCTTGGCCTGCCCGTGCTGACGTCTGCCGCGCTCCTTTTGGGCATGGCCGGCAGTACCTTGACGCCGGCCGAGAACGTTGCCGTCCGGAATCTCGTACATCCCGGCCGGCGTGGGTCTTCACCCTCGATGCAACCACCTATCTCCTCGCGGCTGCCTGTACGGCGGCCCTGCTGTCGGGGGAGGGAGCCGTCGGCCCAAGACAGTCCACGCTGAAAGCCGCCTGTGAAGGCGTCCGTTTCCTGTGGCGCTCACCATTTCTGCGCTGCGCGGCGATCAATGCCGCCGTTCTCAACCTGCTCTTCAACGGTCTGCTGATCGTCATCATCACTTCGGCCGGCGGTGAGCGGGCCGGCCTGGGCATCGGGGTGCAGACCGCGGCGATCGGAGCCGGGGTCCTGGGAGGCTCCCTGATCGCCCCTCCGGTGGTCCGACGCCTGCCGGCGGCACGAGGTATCGCGCTGTCCACCAGCGTGATCGCCCTGGCGCTGATGGGCTCCGCGCTCGTCCACGGCAGCCGGACTGCGGCGTTTCTGCTCGCTGCCGCTTCCGCTTTCAGACCAGTGGTCACCGTCTTGCTGACCACCGCGCAGATGCGGATGACCCCAGCCGGGCTTCAGGGCCGAGTGCACAGCGGGATCAGCTTCCTAGCCCAGGCAGCCTCCCCGCTGGCCCCGACGCTCGTCGCCGTGTCGACCCACGCCTTCGGCCTCTTTCCCACCGTCCTGGGGGCCGCACTGTTGGTGCCCCTCCTCGCCCTCGTCGGCAACGTCGTCACCGTGCACCGGGTGTCCCTGGACATCCGCCGCGGACACTTCACCGCCATCATGGGCCCCTCCGGCTCCGGCAAATCCACCCTGATGCACTGCCTGACCGGACTCGACACTCCCTCCTCCGGCGCGGCCTGGATCGGTGAAGTGAATCTCACCGAACTGTCCGACCGGAAGCTGACCCTGATGCGCCAGGACCGGATCGGCTTCATCTTCCAGGCGTTCCACCTGTTGCCGGCTCTGACCGTCCTCGAGAACATCACCCTGCCGATGGCACTCGCCGGTAAGCGTCCGGACGCGCAGTGGCTCACCGAGGTGATTGCCACGCTGGGCTTGCGCGACCGTCTGACCCACCGGCCGCCGCAACTGTCCGGCGGTCAGCAGCAGCGAGTCGCCTGTGCCCGCGCGCTGCTGAACCAGCCGGAGATCATATTCGCGGACGAACCCATCGGAAACCTCGATTCCCGGGCGGGGGCTGAGGTGCTGCGGCTTCTTCAGCATGCGGTCCGCCGTCTCGGCCAGACCATCGTCATGGTCACGCACGACCCGGTGGCTGCATCGCGCACCGACCGCGCGGTGTTCCTCGCCGACGGCAGGATCGTCGACGAACTGCAGGAGCCGACAAGGGACCGGGTACTGAACCGTATGCGGCTGTTCGACGCTACAGACAGCGCCTGAACTTGTTCCCACTTTCTGTGCTGCCGCCAGAATCTGGCGAGGTCCACACCGCTGAGCACAGCACGCGCGCGATCACCGCCCCGGTGGGTCAATGTTCAGCGAGCGCGCGGTGAGCTTGGGCAGCCGGTCCGTCCAGGGTGCGCCCTGCGCCGTACGCTGGTTGCGCAGTTGTTCAGCCGCACTGCGAGATGAAGGGCGGTGAAGGCGAGCGCGGACGCCGCTGCCGCCGGATCTGCCTCCAGCTCGCTCGGCTCCGCCAGCGCGAGGGGCTGCTGGCGGGCGGCCTCGATGTCGGTGTTCGTCGGCTATCGGCTGGCTTGGTGATCACAGCGAGATACGGGTCCCGTCATGACAGCGCGCATCCCGGTGACCGGCGGTGCCAGTCTCATCGGGTCCCACTACGTCCGTACGCTACTGGGTCCGCAGGGGCCCCGGGACGTTTCGGTGACCGTGCTGGACCAGCCCACCTATGCCGGGAAACATCGCCAATCTGGACGCGGTGCGCGGGCATGAGGCATTCGGCTTCGTGCGGGGCGATATCTGCGACACGGAGCTTGTCGTGTGGCTGAAGGCCACCACGACCAGGTGGTGTATGTCGCGGCCGAGTCCCAGGTGGACCGCGCCATCGACGGCGGTGCGGAGTTCGCCCTCACCCGGGTCCGTCAGAGACCGCTTTCTGCACGTTACTGCTGCTGAGCGCGGCGGCGCAGGATCGCGTCGTACACGTCTTCGTCGATGTAGCCATGGACCAGCGCGTCGTGCACCTCGTCGAAGGCGCCCGGCACCGTCAGTGCGGCTCCGTCGTCGGGCAGTCCGTCGGTGAGTGCGCCGGCCGGGACGTAGGGCCAGGTGGCCAGCGCCTCGACGATGGTGGCCCGGTCGATCTCGCCGGCCGCGTAGCGCATGGCGACGTGCAGCGGGCTGCGGCCGGCGCGCCCTTCCACAAGGGGCACAAGCGCCCGGGCCTTGGCGATCAGGGCGCCGACGGCGACATGGGAGATGCCCATTTTCGCGCCGATGTCGCGGTGGGAGGCGCCGGCGTCGGCCGCGGCCAGGGCCGCCAGAGCAGTGCGCTCGTGGGCGAGCGCGGCGCGAGCTTTGTTGGCGATGCGCACCGCCAGTTCGGCGTTGCGGGCCTGGCCGACTGTCTCGAGGGCCTGCTCAGGAACCATGGAAACCTCCTTGGTAACCTCTACCTACCAGGACCGGTAAGTAAAGGTTACCGGACCGGGTGCGCAGCGTAAAAGCGCCTGCTCCCCGTCCTCTGCGACATGACCGCGCAAGGGTCGCGCCGAAGCCGGACACCGGGTGCGCTGGGCATAGTCGTCGACGCTCCGCCCGCGGCCGAAGCCACGTCGGCCCCGGCGACCCCGGCACGTCAACCTTCCGCATCGTCGGCGACCTCGTCGACGTTCACACGGCTACGGGCCTCTTCCGGAACAACTGGACGGGGTGTAGAACTCGCAGGGCTCACCCGGCGCTGTCGAACAGGTCGGGCGCCGGCCCCTACGACGGGAGACCGATCCCTCATGTTGAATCTGGTACGGCACAGAGCGCGGACGGCCGCGCTCGCGCTCTCGGCCATCGCGGCCCTCGCCTTCGGTGCGACCGCCCCGGCCGGCGCGGCAGCAACCCCCGGTCCCGCCCCCAAGAAGCAGGGACCGACCTCGGTGGCCTACGTCGAGGTGAACGACCACAGCATGCTCAACGTGGGCAAGTACACCCTCGCCAATGGGGGTGGCAATGCCTTCGACGTCGCCGTGATCTTCGCAGCGAACATCAACTACAACACGGACACGAAGACGGCATACCTGCACTTCAACGAGAACGTGCAACGCGTCCTTGACAACGTTGCCACCGAGGTGCGGCCATTGCAGCGGAAGGGCATCAAGGTCGTCCTCTCGGTGCTCGGCAACCACCAGGGCGCGGGCTTCGCCAACTTCCCGTCGCAGCAGGCGGCTTCGGCATTCGCGAAACAGCTGTCGGACGCCGTGTCCAAGTACGGCCTGGACGGCATCGACTTCGACGACGAGTACGCCAAGTACGGCACCAACGGCACCGGCCGGCCCAACAGCAGCTCGTTCGTGCACTTGGTGACGGCGCTGCGCGCGAACATGCCGGGCAAGATCATCAGCCTCTACAACATCGGCCCGTCCGCCTCGCGTCTCTCCTACGGCGGCATCGACGTCTCCTCCAAGTTCGACTACGCCTGGAACCCGTACTACGGCACCTGGCAGGTCCCCGGCATCGCACTGCCCAAGTCGAAACTCTCGCCGGCGGCTGTCGAGATCGGCGGGACCTCGCAGGGCACGGCCGCCGGCCTCGCCCGCCGCACCGTCCGCGAAGGGTACGGCGTGTACCTCACGTACAACCTCGACGGCACCGACCGCAGCGCCGACGTCTCCGCGTTCACCAGGGAGCTGTACGGCAGCGACGCCGTATACGCGCCGTAAGGGGCCGTACGCCTCGGCGTACGGTGCCCCCTGCGGGGGGAAGGGGCGTGACCGCCGCGACGAGCCCCGCTACGGCCAGCTCGGGATACGGCGCGTTCAGGCGCGCGCCGGGGCCGCATCACTGCTGGGCGCAGGGTCGCCACCGGCAGGTCGCCGAGTCCCGATCGGCATGGTCCCGGCCGCAGTGAGCCGGTCAGACGTGCAGGTGGCGTTGGCGGACGGTGACCGGGCCTCGCCAGCGGGTACGGACGGCGGATGCGTTGTCCGGCTGCTCCGCGAAGCCACCGACAACGGCGACTTCGCCTACTACGCCACCATCACCGCCGCCGTGGCCGACCTGTCACAACCGGCCGGCTCTGTCATCCAGCGTGGCCCCTGCACGCGGGACGCCGGCGCGGCTGGTGACGTCGTGGCCCTCCCCCGTGCCAGGCCCGGATGGGGGTCACTCGTCAGCGGCTGTACCAGGGCATCGTTTCGGTTGTGGCGAAGTTCGCGTCCCGCTGGTCGGTGCTCACCGGCCGCCTTCGGGAGGCCGGCGCTAGATCGCTGCGACGGGCGAGCTGCCCATGATCAAAGGGCTGTGCCCGGGCCGGTAGCCGGCCCGGGCACAGGTCCCGGTGTTCGTCTGCCTGGCCGTGGAGGGCGCAGAGGCAGGGCGGGATGTGCGGCCCGAACCGGGGGCGCGTCAGAAGCGCACGTCGGAGCAGGCGTAGAAGGCGTTGCCGGTGTCGGCGATGGTCCAGACGCCGAGGATGAGGTGTCGGCCGGTCTTCTGGGGCAGGACGCCGGCGTGGGTGACCGTGGAGCCGGGCAGGCGGCCGCCGAAGGGCACCGTGAGGAAGGGCTGCGGGTCCAGGTCGGCCCTGGTCAGGGGCTTGGTGGGGTCCCAGCCGTCCTTGGTGATGTAGTAGCGGAAGTCGGTGGTGGCGTGGCGGGCGGTGATCCGCCAGGTGAAGTTGTGGCTCTGGCCCGCGGTCAGCTTGGTGGCCGGCCAGTTCCCGCCCCGCGGGTCGTCCAGTTCGGAGAAGCGCCCGATGCCGCCCGCGCAGATGCGCCCGTCGGCGGGCCCGCGCGCGGGGAAGCCCTTGGGCCCCTCCACGCTCGGCGGCTCCCACTGGATCTGCCCGCAGTTTCGGACGGTGCCGTTGCCGCACAGCTGCTGGCGACTGACGGGCGAGTCGGTGTAGCCGTGACCCTGCGCGCTGCCGCTGGTGGCGAGCAGGGCCGTTCCGGCGAGGCCGAGGCCGAGGAGTAATGAGGTGAGTTTCCTGCGCATGGCGTGCTCCCGTGGTCTGAGGGTGCGGAGGGGGCGGACGCGCACCTCGGATGCACTGCCGGGCGAACGGCGAGGACGAGGCGGCAGTGCAGAAACAACCGGAGGACACACGTCCGATGCGGTCTAGACCAAGTCCGAGGCTAGCCCGACAGTTTAAGCATGTCCATATCAACGGCGAACGTCGAAGCACACGGGGACCCTGGCCACCGCGGTCCCTTACAGAACCCCACCGCTGGCCCCCTGTCCGCTCCCTCCACGCCCGTCCACCGGGCGGGCCCGCGGCCCCCTGGCAGGGTCGGTAGAGCACCGCTGGAGATCCCAGGCGACCTGTACACGGGCGTTCAGGCGCCTCCCACAAGAGCCGCGTGCCGGAAACCCACACTCTGGGGGACTCGTCGGTGTGAAGCGAGAACGGTCGATGCCGAGGCGCGGGCGCGGGTCAGCACCTGATCAAGGAACTCGGCGTCAGCGGCGGGACGGCGAGGGCGTCGTCGAAGGCCGGCAGCGCGGCCGGCGGCCGCGGTGGCGAGCAGGGTGCGACGGCGCATGGGCCTCCTCGGCAGCACGCGGCCCGGCGGCCACGGTAGTGGCAGCCGTGGGTGAACCCGCGGCTAATCCAAGGGAAGTCGCGAGCAAGGAGGACGGCACACCGACCATCTGTGCGGCACGGCGGGTCAGGACAAGGTCGCCGACGCGGACGGCGCGTTCCAGACAGGAAACGGTTGCGACCGAGCAGCCCAGTCGATCCCCGAGGCTTGCGAGCGTCCAGCGCCGGTGACGCCGCCCCATCCGCACCAGGGCACCGGGCCGGTGCCGGACGGCCACCTCACGGGCCTGGTGACTGCTCCAGAACGGATCGTGGGGCCTGGCGCCCTCCCACCGCACGCAGGACGGGGCCTTCCACGGTACGGATGGAATCGCCCGGCGGCGACGACTTTTGCACACCCTGCAAACCGCTTGCATCTCTTGCACGGATGGACGACGCGCCCAGGGCCGCGCGGTGTGCTCGCAGCGGTGCCCCGACCGAGCGGGGCCTGATACGGGAGGCCACATGGCAACCGTCCTCGAACTCCAGACGGTATCCGCAGCCTCGGCGGCCGGTGCGTCGCGCGATGTACGCGCCGCGGTACCGGCCGCGCTGTTCACCAAGCAGATCGGCCTGCTAATGCGGGACTACCCGTACGACTCGATGATGGCCGCACGCGTGCTCGACCAACTGGCCACTGACAGCGTGGCTGAAGTGCCTGCAAGGCCAGGGAGTCGGGAGAAGCATCGGCGGTGCTGATCCACACTCCTGCTGGAGGGGCCCACAGACGCTTCCCGATGCGACGTCACCCGCCTCACTCACGGGTTTGCCGGAGAGCCTGAAGGGCGGCTTTACCACTCCTTCGTTCCGCTCGTTATGCGTACTGGTAGCCGGGGCGATCGCGCAGACCGGGCGGCGCACGGTCACCGGCATGCTGAGCGCGCCGGGCCTGGCCCGGCTGTGGCCGCACGACCGTGTCCACCACTTCTTCTTCCGCGCTTCCTGGGCCCGGAGTTGGTGGGGATCGCGCTCTCTCATCTCATCGCCCGCCTGCTGGTTCCCAAAGGGGCGCCGCTGGTCGCAGCGCTCGCGAGGTGGATCTTGCTCGTCAGCCCGCCCCGCGACCTTTCGAGTCCCTCGTCGGGGCGGTTCCGGCGAGGGGTGATCCTTTTTCGGTGTCCGTGGTGCCTTCCGGCGGGCTCCGGCGGCGTGCTGGTGGGCGCGGCACGATGTCGAGTCGCCGCCCACCATGCTCCAGTCGATCCGGCCCGCGGCATCAGCCTCGGCCTGGACGGCGTGGAGGATCCGGCCCCTACCGTCGGCGCACCAGCGTCGGTGTCGTTCGTAGACCGACTTCCACCTGCCGGCACGATCCGGAAGGTCACGCCAGGGGATCCCCGTCCGCTCCCGGAAGAGAATCCCGTTGATCACCTTCCGGTGACCGGACCACCGTCCTCCCCGCCGCCCTCCCACCGGCAGATGCGGCTCCAGACGGCGCCACTCCTCGTTCGTCAGATCACTCCACCCCATGACCAACTACACGGCCACAGAACCTGAAACACTCATGATCCGCCGGACAGACCTTAGCCGTCACGGTCAGCGCCGCCCCTGCCCATACGTCGCTATGACCGGCGATTACCAGGCTGCGGAGTCTGAAGCTGCCTGAAACAGCGTGAGCCTCATAAGGTCGAATGTCCCTACAGGCCGGCTCTCGTGGAAGTGAGCAAAAACCGGCATAGCGAAGCACTAGGTCAGCCCCTGGGCTCTCCTCGCAGGCGGGGCAGAACTGTTCTCGTCTTGGCTGGATGCGGTGCTGATTCAGGTGGTGCGGCCGGCTGCGAGGACGATCATGGGGGTGGCCTGGTGCTGCCAGACGATGAGGTAGGTCGCGAAGCAGCCGCCCGGAGGTCCCCGGCCCCAGCTAGGCCAGGAACGCCTCATGCATCTTTGTCTGTCCCCTCCGGCGTAGCAGCCGCGAGCGCTGAGCGGATGTCTAGTAGCCGTGTGGACCCAATTCGGTCACGCCTGCGAAGAGGTGTTCCCAGAGCGCGCCGCTGTGGGTGTCGGGGTCGAACAGGTCTGGAGCGAGGTCGTCCATCTCCATGAGGAGCATCTGTCCCATATCGGGCTCGTCAGGGTACGGGTACCAGCAGGCGTTCATGTACCGGCGTACCGCCTCCAGACAGCGGGTGAAGAGGTCGAGGTCAGGTGCGAGTTCGACCATGACATCGTCCGGGGCACCCAGGTCGTCAGCTGACGCGCAGATGTGCACGGTGCCTTCGCGGCGGTGCAGGTAGATGTCACCGCTCTCGCATGTACCGAGCTCCAGCAGGTCGGCGGCTTGCAGCCCTTCCGGCAGTCGGATTGCCTGCAGCGCTCCGTGGCTCAGTGCTGTCACTTCCCCGGCGGGCCGCGGCTCGAACGTGATTGATCCGCAGGACCACCATGACGGCAGGCCGATGTCGGTCAAGTGAGCGCGGCTTGGGGCGTGTTCGAGCGCGGCGGGCAGTTCGCTCACCGGTATGCGCTGGACTATATAGGGCGCGAACGCCTCGTCGACGCGCGGGGCAGTGAGCGGCTCCTCCGCGGACGTGGCAAGCGGTGCTGCCTTCCCCGGACTGCCACCCTCTGCCGAGGCATGGTTCATCTGTCCGCGCGGCCAGTCGCGCAGGACAGCCGGGTCGGTGGCGAGCAGGGCCAGGCCGTGTGCGTCCTCCACCAGGTAGCGCGTCCGGCCGTTCTCGGCGGGTATCGGGGTCGCGGTCCCCCAGCTGTGCGGAGCGTGCAGCTGCCACGCGTCCAGGTACTCCACGGACTCATCCCGCAGCTGCGAGCGGTCGGTCGGCTCTGTGGTGCCCTTGGCGGGGGCTGGTATTGGCTGGCCTGTCTCCAGGTCAAGCCAGGTGCTCTCCCAAGGCCCTTGCACCCTCAGCGCCTCGCGTCCATTTTGTACATGAAGCAGGACCTCATCGCTTTCGCTGAGGTTCGGGTGCGCCATGCACTGCCCCACCGGGCGCCACCACGCCCAGATCGCCCGCCACGGCATCCCCGGCTCGGCCGCCGCCACCTGCTCGGCGTACACGTCGTGTCCGAGCACCTTCGCCGCGAAGTGCAACCAGGACGCGAACTCGGCACGCGGCACCTCCTGCCCGCCGAACAGCGCCTCGGCCTGCTGAAACGCCTCTCGCCCCACGCTGTCCGTACCGTCGCCGGCGGCGATATGCGCACGCACCGCTGCCCGATCGGCGCCCAACAGCCGTACCGGATCATCCAGCAGACCGTCCACCTCTTCTGCGTTCATGCGGATAATCCTGCCAGCCGGCTCTGGCCTCTGACCAAGCAGATCGACGAGGTCCGGTGCCTGGGAGACACAGTGCGCGGGCCTGGGCCGGCGTTCTCTAACCGATCAGGCGTCGGCGCCAGTCCAGCGGCGCGATGGTCACGGCACGGCCCGGGTCACCGTCCCACTCGGCACGCAGGCCGACGGTTTCGAGGGCGGCTACGACCTCCTGGCCGATGGCCGCGGTGGTCCCGGGGGAGCCGTCGAAGCCCCCGTAGAGGAGCGACAGTCCGTGGCCGGCAGCGGCGGAGGCCGTGCACTGAGCGTGGAAGTAGACGAAGCCACGGGCCCCGGGGCTGGCCTCGCCACCGATCTGGGACTGGCCGCAGCTGAGGCAGCAGGTGAAATTTTCGCGAGTGGTGATACCAGCCTTCTGCAAGGCATCGAAGGCGCGCGTGAGCCGCTCAGGGTCGGTCTCGCCCTGCCAGGTGGCCTGTTCCGCCACCCGCTGCAGCCACATCCTGTCGGCCAGCGCCTGGGCCTGCTCGCGCGAGACAGGCCGGCGGCCCTCGGTGGTCAGGCAATCCTCGGCGAACTCGGCCAGGGAGGCGCGAGAGGCGTACCCGCCGACCAGCACCTCACGGACACGCCTTTCCAGCTCCTCACGCTCGCCCTCTGCAAGATCGAGCGGCGGCACCTCTCGGGTGGGATTCACATCCAGCGGTGACCATGGCAGGCCAGCGTCCCAACCCGCCTGTTGGCGGGCCCATCCGGACAGCGCGTCAATCACGGCCCCCGGCCGGTCGGCCGTTGCTTGGAAGTGGCGTTCGGGGCTGCCGTCGCGGTGTTCCAGCGTGTAGTCGCCACCGGCCTCGTGCCAGACCTGGACGAAGAGATCAGGCAGGTCGGGTATCCGCTGCACCACCAGGAAGCGGTCCCCGTCGCCGCCAATTCGCCGGATCAGCCTGGTCAGCTCTTCGGCGGCCACGCGAACGTACCGCTCCCCGGTTTCCGTCTCCACCACGACTTCGAGCATATGCATACCCTGACACACCCCAGCCCGGCAGGCGGTTCGTCATCGAGGTCAAACGCCGCAAGACCAATGTCAACCGCGAACTCGTGGAACGCGGCTACCTCGCGCAGGCTGCCAACTACACAACTATCAGTCCCTCGTTCGGAATGCTTCTGGTCGGCGACTACAGCAACCGCCGGGCCGGCTACTCCGACTTCGACGACCGAGTCGAGTATGGCCTCCCTCCGCACCTACAACCACCACCGCTGCTACACCGCACTTCAAGGCCACCCGCCCCATCAACCGCGTGAACACCGTTACGGGGCAATACCCCTAGTCACGAGGGCAGGAGAGGCGGCAGGGAGGCACTGCGCCCGCCGGGTCGTGTCGGCCGGCCAATGGCTCGCACCCGGTCCTCTGGTCGGACTGGTTCTGACACTGCCTGGGCTGGCCTCAGTGCACAGCAGCCAGCCAAAATCGGAGCGAGCGTGCGACGGGCGTCTGCTGTGGCAGTGATCGGCGCGTGACACCCTGAGCGCGGTGGCATCGCCCTGGGTTGGGTGTGCATCGTTCACCCGACCTCGCAGTGGCGGCCCGCTCACCCTCGCCCTTTGCCTTCTGCGGTGTCGTGCAGCGCTGTGTGACCGTCCGCCGGAGGCTGGGGTGGTGGGGTTATGAGAGGTCGTCGAATTTCCACGGGGGCGGTTGTTCTTGTGTCGGGTCCCCTGCCGTAGGGCTGGTCATTGGGTTGTGCCCGGTCAGGGCCAGGAAGGAAGAGGTGGCCCATCCTGCTGGATCAACACCAGCCTCGCCTCGCTGAAGACGCCCATCGTCAAGGCCCTCGCCGAAGCCGCACTGTCCACGCCCTCGTCGGAATGGCAGAACAACTTCCTGCGGTAGCCGGACGGCCCGCCTGATGTCGCCCTGGCAGTGCGGGCCAGCACCGCCGAAACCGACGCCGACCTGTACGCCACAGTGGCTGTGGGCACCAGACCAGCGGGTGCTACGCCGCCCGCTACTCGATAGCTGGCGCGATCTTTGTAGGCGAGGTGGCGCAATGCACTACGTAGATCGTTAAAAACCTCGCGGGCAACCACCTTCTGACGTAGCGTCGGCGACGGCAGGCAAAGCTGTTGAGCGGATCCAGCTCGGCGGTGGTACCGGCTCGCAACTCGAAGAATCAGCAAGAGGTACGTATGAGTGGGGGAAGGCTATGACCAGAACGAAGACGACCGGTTTGAAGGCGCGGGGCGGTCGTGTGGCCGTCATCGGTGCACTGGGTCTGGCCTCGGTGGCTCTGGCCGCCGCGCCGGCGTTCGCCAAGGGCGATACCGAAGTCACGGCGCCGTCCACGGCGCAGGTCGGCGAGACCTTCACGGTCTCAGCACTAGGGGACCACGACGCCGCCCTCTACGTGCGGGCATGCCTCGAAAGCCGCAGCGGCGCACAGGCGTGGCACCAGGTGACCTGCGGTGACGTGGTCTGGACGGGCACCGGCTCAAAGGCCACGGCGCACGTCAAGGCCGCGCACCGCGGCACCCAGCAGTACCGCGCGGTGGTCTACGGCCTGTCCGACCCGACCGACCGTCACCCCGAACGCTTGCAAACCTCTGACCCGGTGACGGTCAACATCCGCTGAGTCTGGCAGCGCGGCCGCCGACAGCACCACCATGGCACAGGCCCCGGGAACGCCACGACTGACCCCGAGGCCCGTGCCGTGCCCGCGAACCAGGTGAGGACGACGGCGCGCCGGCCCATCGGTGCAGGGCGGCTTCGATGCCTGTGACGGCCGCCAGGCTGGGGCGGACGGGCATTGTCAGTCGGCGGAGCGCGGCGCCGAGCAGCGCAGGCGGCCTGCGCTCCGCCCTCGGGTCCATCACCGTGCGTGGACGGCGCTTTCCGCGTGCTTCTTCGCCAGGTTCAAGGTCGCGGTACTGGTACGGCCCAGGGCCTGGCGCACGTACGTGCGGGCCTGCGTGATGCCTGCGTCTTCCCGGGCATTTGCGCGATGGCCTTCTCCCGGAGTACCTCCTGTGCTGCGAGGTGACGGTGTCACCGGTTTCGTCCGGCACGATCGACCACTCGCCGGGGTGCGCGGACACCAGCGTCGGCGTCGTCGTCTGCTTGTAGACGACGCGTCCCGCATGCGGGAAACACGCTCGTACTGACGCGGTGGTGTGCCGGTCCGCCTGCCGTCCGCGTATGCAAGCCGTCACCCGCACCGCCCGTTCGTCCTCGACCAGGTCAGGTTTGGGGTGATCGACGTGCGAGCGTCCTCCTCTTCGCCGGTGGTACGGGGAAGAAACCTAAGGCGGCGGGCGAGCGTCCGATCACCATCTGCAGGGCTTTGCGTTGGCGTGCCTGAGGCCACGGAGTCTCTCCGGACAGCCAGCGAAAGACGGGCCGGTCGCTGACTCGGCCGTGCCGGCCAGCTCCGCCCGGGTTGAGAGCAAGTCAACTTGTCAGGGGGCGGTGGGATGAGCGGGCCTAGTTTCGACGGTTCGACGTCTACAGTTGGCCGGGTGCGCGCGGGCCGTGACTGGCGACCTCCAGCGTTGGTATACCGCGCTGCTTGAGGACAGCGGATCCGGAACTCGGCCGAAGCCGTTCTCGGTGAAGCCGACCGGTGTCTGGCAGGACGGCCGCGAGCCACCATGGCCGGTGTGCAGTACCTCGCCACCCGGCTCGTGCGGGCACTGTACGAGCGCCTCGACCGCCTGGGCATTCAAAGCGGCCCGCGTCCGGCACCGTCTCACCCCGACGGCGGAGGCATGTGAGGCGCCAGGCCCGCCGGGCTCGGCGCATCATGGGTCTGGCCGGTTCTGCCATCGCGGCCGTCTTCGACGTTTGTGATGGCTTCGCTGCCCAGGGTGAGGAGGGCCTGATCAAGGCTGGGGTCGCCGGGCAGCGGGCACACTTGCGTGTCACACAACACGACGGGGGCTCCCCGTTTCTCGGCGTGCTCGGCCACCATGTCGACGGCGGCGGCCTTGAGTTCTACCAGGTAGACCTCCGGATCAATCGCATCGAGTTCGGCACGCAGCCGGTTGCGGTCGGCGAGGGCACTGCTGGCGTGGACGACACGGGCGCCGTAGGTGGTGCTCAGGTACTCGACCATGCCGGGCAGGGCAGAGGTGGCTGCGGTGGTGAAGAACGCGACGCGGCGTCCGCAGATGTCCGAGGTCGGCCTCGGACGGAGGGTGGCTGCGATCAGTGGCACGTCACGGACCTGCCCGATCGCCTTGCGCAGCGGCCGCACATCGAGGTGTGGATCCGCCAGCGTGAGGATCACCAGGTCGGACACGAGCACCCGGTAGGTGCCGAGGTAGCCGAGCACACGGTCGGGGCACTGACTGCCTCCGACCACCAGAATCCGCCGTCGCGCCTGCACGGGGGGCAGCACGGTGCCGCTGCCCTCGAACAGGACCAGATCCGGCGAGAGCCGGGCGGCGAGTGCGGCGGCCGCCTCGATGTTCGAGGTGAACGGCGTGGCCGCGAAACCGCCGCCGCAGCGCCGCGCCCCTACCGTGGGCACCTTGGCGAACACCGCGTCTTCGATGTAGTCCGACGCGGCGTGCCGCCCTGAGCGGGACAGTTCCAGCAGGCGGGCCAGGTCCGGAGAGGTGGTCATCACCACGGGTTCGGCGGGGCCGCCCCGTCCCATCGCGACGATCACAATCTTCCACCTGTCCGCCAGCAACCGTGCGGTGTGCCCGCTGACCGCGGTCTTGCCGATCCTCTTGCCCGTGCCGGCAATGCTGATCGCCGGGACGTCGAACGCCGCCGGACGGGGTGGCGCGAAATAGAAATCCGCCCCGGCATACCCGATGCCGCACGCCATCGCGTAGGCCGCGTACTGCATGCGCTCCCGCCCGCCGACCACGGGCTCGTCCAACAGGTCCACCAGCACCTCGGCTCCGCAGGCCGCCACCGCGTGCGCCAGGTTTCCCGACACGAGCGGCACACCGAAGTTGGGTGCCCCACGCAGCTTCTCCGTTCCCCCTACGAGCAGGGCACCGACGACCTGGCACGGCAACAGGCGCAGCGCCTCCCGGACCACGTCCGGGTAATGCTCACCGTCGACCAGGACGAGCGCCTTCTTGCCCGTCAGCGGTGCAACGTATCCGCCGATCACTCGGCCTCCTCGCTCCGTGGAACGCCGTAGGCGCACACCGCCGCGGCATTCCGTGCCGCCGCCCGTCGCCGCAGACCCATCGGCCGAAGCGCCGCCGACCGTATTGGCCGGCACCCGTAACGTTCAGGATCGCAAAGCGCCCGGCGCCCGCCACCTGCCAGGGCCAAAGGAGTTCCCCGGCGTCCAGCAGCGGAGCGAAGGCGGCCTCACGGCAGCCCGCCCGGGCTCAGCCGAGGAGCGGATCGGCGCAGTGGTGGGCGCGGCGTTCGCACAGCAGGCATCACGGGCTGGGACGGAGTGGGCCGCGACCGCGGTGATGGTGGCCGTGCCGCCGGTCAACGGTGGGAAGCGCGGTGCTGCGAAGGCCGGTCGGGGTCGGGCCAGCCGTACGCCAGACGCTGGGCTTCGGCCGTAACCTCGGCATCGAGCTGGGCCAACGTCCTGTCCCCGTACCCGATGATGTCGTACTCGTCATCGAGCTCGGCGAGACGCTCGGCCAGGGGCAGTTCATGACCGAACCGCTGGTGGGCACGCAAGGCAAGCTCCCGCGGCGTCAGCCTGCCCGCGAGCAGCTGGTGCGCAAGCGCCCGCACGGCAGCGTCCTGGCCGGCCTCGCTGCCGCGCGGGTAGAACGCAAGGCCCAGCTCACCGAGGACGGCGGGCAGCAGGTCCGGTACGTCGTACTCCGCCTCGGCACGTGTGCATCCGGCCAGCATGCGGAGTGCGGGGCTGTCGAGTCCGGCAACGAGTGCTGCGCAGGCGGCCTCGACGACATCGTGCGCACGGACCTCGCCACTACTCCAGAGAACAGCAAGATCCTGCAGGTCATCGGCTGCGGCTTCGATCGACGTCACCTCCATATGATCTCTGCACGAGGTGATCCCGTCGAGCAGGTTTCGGTCGAGACGCCGTCTACGCTGAGGGATGATTCTCTTAAGTGTCACCGGCCCACTACCAGGGTGCGCCCCCAAGGACCGATCACACCAGCTCTGTTCCCGCCTTGCTTTCCCGTCCGGATAGTTACGGCACCCGGTCCGTCGGCCGATGTCTGTTGTTCGGAACATGCCTGCGTCCGGCTGAAGCCGTGCAGTAGCGACCGCACTCCCGGCTTTCGACGACTCACTGTTTGGTGTCCCTACCTCTGCGACCTCTGCGCGCGCAGTATTGTCTTAGCCTTTCGGCGAGGCAGGGTCCGGAAATGTGGAAAGCCCCGCACCATACGGTGCGGGGCTCCCCACATTCACAATTTGTTCGGCGGCGTCCTACTCTCCCACAGGGTCCCCCCTGCAGTACCATCGG